>NZ_JBBHKC010000008.1:0-279861 GCF_037482985.1 Pedobacter immunditicola
GATGCTTGTTCCCAGGTATTTCACCCCCTTTTTAAATGTTCTTCAATTTTCCTATATTTTTTTGGTAACTTATGCGTTAAATAATTACCTTAAACAGGTTTTGCAGGTGAGCGCAATTTGGATTCATGTTGCTCAGCATCAATTAAACCCTCATTATTTGTGTGGAAGTTGCTATTTAAAACCTCAACCGTATTAACCGTATTAAATCTTTTTTTACAAAGCTAATTAATTGATTTGCGTCATATTTTATGCAATTATTTTGGTTATCTTTGCACATAATTAAAAACACATACAATGAGTCATTTCGCAGAGCAAAGAAGGGAAGTAATGTTGCACATAGAAGGCTATATGCTGGAAACAATGCATACTTACCTTAAACCGATTGATACTAATTGGCAACCGGCTGATTTTTTGCCAGACTCTTCCAGTGACACTTTCTTTCAGGATGTGAGGCATTTGCAGGAGAAGGCTAAAGATCTATCTTACGATCTTGTAGCTGTTCTTGTAGGTGATACGATTACGGAAGAAGCTTTGCCTACCTATGAATCATGGCTTGCCATGGTGGAAGGTGTGAGCAAAAGTGAACAGGGAGGCTGGATGAAATGGAACCGTCATTGGACTGCCGAAGAAAATCGTCATGGTGACTTGTTAAATAAATACCTTTATTTATCGGGCCGTGTGGATATGAAGCAGTTTGAAACTTCTACGCAGTACCTTATTGCTGATGGTTTTGATATTGGTACAGGTCATGACCCTTACCGTAATTTCATTTATACCAGCTTCCAGGAATTAGCTACAAATATTTCGCACAGAAGGGTTGCCTCTCTGGCTAAGAAAGATGGTGATAACTTGCTATCAAAAATGTGTGGAGTGATTGCTTCTGATGAAGCGCGACATGCTAAAGCTTATAAAGATTTTATGAGCAAAATTTTTGAGGTTGATCAGAATGAAGCCATGATTGCTTTTGAAGACATGATGCGCAAAAAGATTGTGATGCCAGCACACTTCCTTCGCGAAATGGGATTGAAGATAGGACAGACTTTTGGCCACTTTACCGATGCTGCACAACGTTTGGGTGTATATACCGCTGTTGATTATGTTGAAATTATGCAACAATTAATTGATGAGTGGAACCTTGATGGCATGCGTGATTTAAATGAAGCTGGTGAAAAAGCCCGTGATTACATCATGGCATTGCCTAACCGTTTGATCCGTATTGCAGATCGTATGAAAAACCCTACTATGGAATATAAATTCAGCTGGATTAATTCTTAAGCAGCGAATAATATCATACAAGTACTTAATGTAAGTACTAACAAAAAAAGGAAGGCTTGAGTTAATCAGGCCTTCCTTTTTTTATAGGGTTCTTTTTTTAAGGGCTTCTGACAGCGCTTCTTACATGTTTCTTCTGTATTGTCCGCCTACTTCGTAAAGGGCATTGGATATTTGCCCCAGTGAACAGATCTTACATACTTCCATGAGCTCTTCAAAGATGTTTTTACCTTCAATAGCAGCAAGCTGCAAATCTTTTAAGACTTGTGGTACTGCAGCTGCATTTCTGTGTTGGAAAGCTTCTAATGCGGTAATTTGGAATTCCTTTTCCTCTTCCGTCGCACGGATGACTTCTCCCGGTACAATGGTTGGAGATCCATTTTTATTTAAAAAGGTATTTACGCCAACTATCGGATACTCACCATTGTGTTTTAAGGTTTCATAATACAAACTTTCTTCCTGTATCTTTCCGCGTTGGTACATGGTTTCCATCGCACCTAAAACGCCACCTCTGTCGTTAATCCGCTTGAACTCCAGTAACACGGCTTCTTCTACCAGATCAGTTAAATCTTCTATAATGAACGCGCCCTGCAATGGATTTTCATTCTTTGCCAGTCCCAATTCCCTGTTGATGATTAACTGTATGGCCATCGCCCGCCTCACTGACTCTTCTGTAGGGGTTGTAATGGCCTCATCGTATGCATTGGTATGTAGTGAGTTACAATTATCGTAAATGGCATACAAGGCTTGCAAGGTAGTTCTGATGTCATTAAAATCTATCTCCTGTGCATGCAGTGAACGACCAGAGGTTTGAATATGGTACTTCAGCTTTTGCGACCGGTCATTTCCTTTATATTTATTTTTAATGGCTTTAGCCCAGATCCTCCTGGCAACTCTTCCGATGACTGCATATTCAGGATCAATGCCGTTTGAGAAAAAGAAGGAGAGATTAGGGGCAAAATCGTCAATATGCATTCCGCGGCTTAAGTAATACTCTACGAAAGTAAAACCATTGCTTAAGGTGAATGCCAGCTGTGATATAGGGTTTGCACCTGCCTCAGCGATATGGTAACCTGAAATGGATACGGAGTAAAAGTTACGCACTTTTTCATTAATGAAATACATTTGTATATCTCCCATCATTCGCAAAGCAAATTCAGTGGAGAAGATACAGGTGTTTTGTGCCTGGTCTTCTTTTAAAATATCTGCCTGTACGGTTCCGCGGACACTATTAATTGCCTTTGCCTTTATTTTAGCGTATATATCTGCTGGTAGCACTTGATCACCGGTCACACCCAATAGCATTAAACCAAGTCCATTGTTACCTGCTGGTAATCCACCTGCGTAAACCGGTCTTTCTGCATTTGTACTTTCGTAAATCGCTTTGATCTTTTCTTCCACTTCGGCCTGCAAGCCGTTTGCTATAATATACTTTTCACATTGCTGATCGATAGCGGCATTCATAAAAAAGCCAAGCAACATCGGCGCCGGGCCATTGATGGTCATGGAAACGGAAGTAGATGGCGAGCAGAGGTCAAAGCCTGAATACAGCTTTTTGGCATCATCAAGGGTGGCAATACTGACGCCGGAATTGCCAATTTTACCATAAATATCTGGACGTATATGGGGATCTTCACCATACAAGGTTACCGAATCAAATGCAGTCGAAAGGCGGTGTGCTGGTTGGCCCAATGATACATAATGAAAACGCTTGTTGGTTCGCTCCGGGCCACCTTCTCCGGCAAACATCCGTGTAGGATCTTCTCCTTCCCGTTTCAAAGGGAAAACGCCGGCAGTATAAGGAAATTCGCCCGGTACATTTTCGGTTAATAACCAGCGCAGGATATCACCCCAGTCTTCATATCTCGGCAATGATACTTTTGGTATCCTTAATTTTGAAAGGGATTCATAGAACAGCGGCTGTTTTATTTCTTTGTCCCGCACTTTATACACAAAATGCGCAGCGCTGTAGGTCGCCTTTGTTTCCGGCCACGCTCTTAATAAACGTTTACAATTGCCATCCTGCTGTTCTTCCAGGTGATGGTAGATGGCTTGCAAAGCTTCAAGTGTAGTTTTTGCGTCAGGAACATGTTGGTTTAAGGCTCCGTCTGCTGCCAGCTTAATCACACCTTGCAACTGGTAAAGCTTCCTTGCAATTGCTGTTTGTGTGTTTACCCAGTCGTTATAAGCCTGGCTGGATTCTGCAATCTCCGCCAGGTACCTGATTCTGTCAGGTGGAATAATGTATATTTTTTCGCTTTGCTCCAGGGTAAGTGACATATCTGCCTTGAAATCAACCCCGGTCTTGTCCTTAATCTTCTGCATTAATGCAGTAAAGAGGTTGTTCATCCCCGGATCATTGAACTGCGAAGCCATGGTGCCATAAACAGGAATGCTGTCTTCAGCAGCATCAAACAGGTTATGGTTACGTCTGTATTGTTTACGCACATCGCGCAAAGCATCCAAAGCACCTCTTTTATCAAATTTATTAATGGCAACCAGGTCTGCAAAGTCCAGCATATCGATCTTTTCGAGTTGTGTAGCTGCACCAAATTCTGGTGTCATCACATATAAAGAGACATCACAATGTTCAGTAATCTCTGTATCCGACTGGCCGATGCCCGAAGTTTCCACAATGATGAGGTCGTAACCCGCGGCTTTACAGATGTCAATGCTTTCCTGTACGTTTTTAGATAAGGCCAGGTTGGCTTGACGGGTAGCCAGGGAACGCATGTAAACCCTGGAGTTATTAATAGCATTCATCCTGATGCGATCCCCGAGCAAGGCTCCGCCTGTTTTTCTTTTGGATGGATCCACAGAAATGATAGCAAGCGTTTGATCTTTGACTTCGATTAAAAACCTTCTCACCAGTTCATCGACGAGGGAAGATTTACCCGAACCACCTGTACCGGTGATCCCTAGTACCGGGGCCTGGTTTGCTAATGTCAGTTTTTTAAGTTCATTGACAAAGGCCTGCGCTGCTTCCGGATTATTTTCTGCCACAGTGATGGCAGCCGCAATGCTCTTGATATCTTTTTCAGGTATACGCTGCAGTTCACCATTCATGGAACTGTGGGTCACGTAATCTGTCTGCTGAAGCATATGATTGATCATGCCCTGCAGGCCCATTTTGCGGCCGTCATCAGGTGAATAGATCCTGGATATCCCATAATCCTGAAGCTCCTCTATTTCTGCGGGCAGAAAGACGCCGCCACCACCAGCAAAGATCTTGATATGTGATGCACCCCTTTCTTTGAGTAAGTCATGCATATATTTGAAGTATTCCATGTGCCCACCCTGATAGGAGGTCATGGCGATACCCTGTACATCTTCCTGTATGGCACAATTAACCACTTCCTCAACGGAGCGGTTATGGCCCAGGTGAATTACTTCCGCACCTGAAGATTGCAATATGCGGCGAATGATATTAATGGTGGCATCATGCCCGTCAAATAATGCAGCAGCAGTTACAAAACGGATTTTGTTTTTAGGTTTATAAACTTCAATGGGTTCCATACTTGGTTTTTACTTGCCAGGTAAAGGTACTAAAAATTAAAAAGCCGCAGGTTGTGCGGCTTTTTAATTTTATTGGTGGGTGAGCTCCGTTATCGGCTCTCCAACACTGCCATTAGGCATCTGAATATGCAGCATGGCCGCGAGGGTAGCGGCAATGTCAGACATGTAATAATTCTTGTTTGTTTTACCAGGCTTCACGTTCCATCCCATAAATACAAGCGGAATATGTGCATCATATGGATACCAGGCCGAATGTGAGGTGCCAGTTTTACCGCCTGACAGCCAATTTGGTTTTAACACCATATACACATCACCACTTCTCCGGGCATTGTAACCATTGCTTAGGCGTTTCTTCAATTCTTCGGGCAAGGTAGTACTGCTGATCTTTGTCAAATCTCCAGCATCTAAAATCCCTTCCTGCAGTTCAAGGTAATCAATCACCACCTGTTTCATTTTTTCAAAATCGCCTTTTTGCTCTCTGATCAATGGCTTGTTAAATACTACCTGGTAGTTAATTACTGCAGAAACACTGTTTTTGATATTGAATTCTTTCTCCAGTAAAAGATTCAGATCCTTGCTGATCTGGCTGGAGCTGATGGTTCCTGCAGGAATCTTGTTTTCAGTCAGGAAGCCCGGAACTTGTACTGCACCATGATCTGCTGATAAGAAGAATAAGTAATTGCCTTTACCAACGGTTTTATCAAGGTAATTTAAAAATGTTTCCAGGTCTTTATCGAGGCGTAAATAAGTGTCTTCCGCTTCAATGGAATTTGGACCGAATTGGTGGCCAACATAGTCTGTAGAAGAACAGCTTACTGCAAGAAAATCTGTAACCTTATCTTTACCCAGGCCTTCGGCTTCTATGGCGATTTTTGCCAGATCAATGGTCATGGTATTACCATGTGGTGTACTTCTGATCAAACCGTAGTTTTTGCCGACAGCATCTTTCAATACATGTGGGAAACTACTCGTCGCTGCGTCCTTAAATTTACCTTCGTAAGGCTTGTTGTCTGTTGAACTTTGGGTATAGGTTTCAATAGGGTATAAAGTGTTCCAGTCTTTTGCTAAAAACTTATCCGTATTTTTTGCGCTGTTGTATTCAGAAACCCATGCCGGCAAGTCATTTCTGTAATAAGTACTGGTGATCCAGTTACCGCTTGCACCATCATACCAATAAGCACCATTGGCTGAATGTCCGCCAGGCAGAATAGAACCTCTGTCTTTTAAAGAGATGCCAATTACCTTGCTTTCGAAATTTGTTGCCAGTCTCAACTCATCAGTAATGGTGTTGGATAACATATTTTTAGGAGACATCTCTCCGGCATTGGAGGTGCTACCTACCGTTTTTACAGCTTTATCTTCTGTGCAGTAAACATTTCTGCCTAACTGCGGATCGAACCAGTCGTTCCCGATAATACCGTTAATGGCAGGAACAGAACCTGTATAGATACTGGCATGTCCGCCCGCGGTAATCGTCGGTATATAGGATATAAAAGTATTTTCGGCAGAGAAGCCCTGGTTAATTAATCTTTTGAAGCCACCATTGCCGTATCGCTCGTAATAGCGGTAGAGATAATCCCAACGCATTTGATCAACTACGAAACCAACCACCAGTTTAGGGCGGTCGACAGTAGCCGGATAATTTGCCCCTGAAGTTTGCTTATTAACTTTCTTCTGCGCAAAAACCGGCATGCACAATATCAGCAGTGCTGATAGCTGTAAAAATGATTTTTTCATCTATTATAGTTTTTATCGTAATGAAGCTAAGCTGGAAGCTTATAATGACTTCATCATTATATTAAGGGAATGCAAATGTATTGATCTTGAGAATCAAAAGCCATTAGTTGTTGTAAAGATATTATATAACTTCTGCGACAACGAATGTGCTTCCGCCAATAAAAATCAGGTCATCTGGTGCAGCATTTGCTCTGGCTGCTTTTAGCGCAACATCTACATGATCATAAACCTGACCATAAAGCTGGTGTACTGCAGCCTGCTCCGCAAGTATGACTCCCGGCAGCGCACGTTCCAGCTGTGGTTGGGTAAAGTAATAGGTGGCTTTTGTGGGCAATACGGCCAAAACACCATTCACATCTTTATCCTTTAAAACACCGATGATCATATGCAGTTTATGATAGGCTGTGTTTTCGATGTTTTTTACAACTTCACTCATACCGGCAAGGTTATGCCCGGTATCACAAATCGTTAGTGGAGCATTAGAAATGGTTTGCCATCTGCCTTGCAGACCCGTAATGCCTTTCACATTTTTTAATGCGGCATAAACGGCTTCATCGGGAATATGATAACCCAGCTCTTTAAGCTTTAAAACAGCTGCTATTACAGTTTGCCCGTTTTTTAACTGGTAAGTGCCAGTTAAATCGAGCTGCAAGTCAGGGTAAATTACCTCATTACCTTTTTTTACCGTCGTCACCAGATATTGTGGATCTTTCCGGCGCTCCGAAAAGTGGAGTTCGTCTTCAGCAAAAACCAACGGACTGGCCGTCTCGCGGGCTTTTTGAATAAATACCTCATCTGTTTCCGGGTGTCTTTCTCCGATGACCACCGGGATGGATGGTTTAATGATCCCCGCTTTTTCCCCGGCAATAGCCTTAAGGTTGTCGCCCAATAAATTGGTATGGTCTAAACTGATATTGGTAATGACAGAAAGTTCGGGCGTAATGATATTTGTGGAATCAAGTCTGCCGCCAAGTCCGACCTCAATGATTGCGATGTCGACTTTTTCTTTTGCAAAATAGGAAAAGGCCATGGCCACCGTTACTTCAAAAAAGGAAGGATTTAAAGCTTCAATCGGTCCCTGTTGTGCTGCTACGAATTCAGTCACAAATCCTTCAGCTATCATTTCACCATTGATCCTGATGCGTTCGCGGAAATCTTTCAGGTGAGGGGAGGTGTAAAGACCGGTTTTATAACCTGCCTTTTGTAAAATTGCGGCCAGCATATGTGAGGTTGAACCTTTTCCATTGGTGCCAGCCACGTGGATCGTTTTAAATTGATGCTGAGGGTTTCCCAATTCCTCGCATAGGGCCAACGTGTTATGCAGGTCCTTTTTATAAGCAACAGCACCTATACGCGTAAACATGGGTAGTTTACTGTATAGGTAGTCGATAGTTTGTAAATAAGTCATTAAGATGAATCTTCGGTAACAGGACTTCTATTTTACTTTAAAGTTGAAGACCACTACGCCCACTTGTACATCAGGGGCGTTGGCGGATTGATTTAAACGGGCACCCATTACGGCTTCCTTGCATTTCTGCCACAACTCACGGTCATTCAAAGTCGTTCCTTTAACACCAGGCACCGCATTGATCACAATACCTTCTTTATTGATGGAAATTCTGACCGCTATTTTTCCTGTTTTTTGTCCGTCGTCCTGAGGGGTAACTAAATTAGTAAACCTTCTTAAAGCAATGGGTGTTTCACCAAAGCCCGAGCCCCCTTCGCCATAGGTATTGCTTAGTGGATCGCCATTCACACTGCCCTGGTTTCCTGGGGTAGTGCCTGTTCCATCCCCACCACCAGTGCCTTTATTGGCTTTTCCTTTGTATAAGGCATTCTGATTAATCGTCGGTTTTGCTGGTTTATCTTCTTCTACTGCAGCATTGGGCGTAGCAGTAGCTTTGGTTTTTTTTGTATTGATGCTCACCGCTTCTTCCGTACTTTGTGTAGCCACTTCCTTATCACTTGCCTGAGGAGTTGATTCCTGAATTGTCTGTTGCTCAGGAACAACCTTGTCAGGTGCCTTATTATTTGCGTTCGGATCTGCCGATGGTTCTTCAATACTGGTATAATCTGTACCCATGCCGGTTACCGCAGTACCATAATTAACTACCATACCGCCCATACCTTCTTCCACAGGTTTAAAGGTCCCTATTGCAATGAAATAACTCAAAGCAATAAGGATAGCCATGATGACTGTCGCAATAGCGAAAGCCTTTGGATAGTTATTATCTTCCTGATCGTATGTCATTATTTCTTAGGTTCTACAGCCAATACAACTTTAAGTTTCAACTGATTAGCAACATCAAAAACCTGCATTGTGTTTTCTATAGAAACACCTCTTGCTACATAAAGTACGAGGGTTAAATCGGGGTTGGCCTGTTGATAGGGCTCCACCGTACTTCGCAGATTTTCGAGGGTTACCTGTTGTTTTTCAACAAAATAATTTAACTTCTCATCTATAGAAACTGTAACGGTTTTTTGTGCCGTAGATTGTTGTCCGCTTTCAGATCTTGGAAGTAATAATTTCACTACCTGAGGATTAACTACGGCAGATGCCAGCAGAAAAAACAACAGCAGAAAGAACATAATGTCGTTTAGGGCTGAGGTATTGACCTCAACCGTTCCTTTACTTCTTTTTCGCAGATTCATTATTTGCCTGGTTCTTCCAATAAGTCAATAAATTCAATTGCATCAGTTTCCATTCTTAAAATGATTCTTTCCACCATCATATTTAAAATATGGTATAAAACGTATGCAATGATACCAATAATTAATCCGGTTGCTGAAGTGATCATTTTGGTGTATAAACCACCGGAGATGGTTCCAATTTCAATGGCACCTTTAATGGATACATCATGGAAAATAGTAATTACCCCGATAATGGTTCCTACGAAACCCAGCATTGGTGCAATACCAGCGATGATCCCTAAAACACCAATGTTTTTTTCCAGTTTTGATACTTCCAGTTTCCCGGTGTTTTCAATGGCTCCCTCAATGTCTTTGATAGGGCGACCAATTCTTTTTAAGCCTTTTTCAAGCATCCTTCCAAGAGGCGAGCGTGTATTGCGGCATAAAGTAATTGCATTCTCCAACCTTCCGTCCTGAATGTATTGCTTGATTTGAAGCATTAAATTCGTCTCTGTTTTCGAAGATTTACGGATGGTGATGTAACGTTCAATAAATATAACCAAGCCTAAAAAAGCAAGTGCGGCTAGCGGTATCATTACCCAACCACCAAGGAACAATAGGTCAATAAAGTGGACTTCCGGAGGTGCAGTCGTTACAGCTTGATTTACTACGTTTGCTGTATCAATAATTTGGTTAGCCGTATCACTGGCACCCTGTAACAATGTAATCATATTAGTCTTCTTTGTGTGTGTTTGTGTAAATGTATAGTCCTGGTATTTTAATTTTATCTTCTAATCTGGCGCGCTCTGCACGGGCAGTTTTCTCATCTTTATAGGTGGCAATACTGATTTTTATTTTCTTGCCTGGTCTTTTGCTGACCACTTTTGCATTGATACCCCATTTTCTCTTCATGGAAGCAATGAAACGTTCTGCTTCTTTCTCACTGTAAACTGACGACCCGATAATTTCAAAGGTGGTTCCCTTTGGAAGTACTGCTGGTGGTGCTGGTTCCGTTGTAGCCGTCGCCGGAGTAGCTGTAACAGGTCGACTTGCCTGCACACTGTCTTTCTTAAGGGTATCGGTACCAACCGGTAGGGCTTTAGATTCCTCGTTTAGTGTATCCCGTAACCCGGAGCCGCCCTTGTTCAGCGATACACTGTCGGTAACTGGGTTCACCGGTAACTGACCGTTATTCCTGTTGATTAAATTGTCAAACCAAACCGGATTCCATAAGAACAACGCCATGGTGATGCAAAGTAAGGCAAGAATGGCGATGATTACTTTTAAATAGGTCGGAGTTGAACGTTCTTCGGTTTCATCAATCTGGTAATTTACCTGTTCATCACCGGTCCTGCTATTACTCTCCGTATTGGTAAGAAATTCAGGTTCATGTGTATAAATCGGTTCATCCGGTAAATTACCAGGATTTTCCTCTTCTAAATTATTTTCAGCGATGATCGCTTCCAGTTCTTCTTCTTTTACAAAGCTCTGTTTATTTAAAGGAGCTTTATCTTCCTGATCAGTAATGTTGATGTCCTCTTTTTCGACATCAGGTGCCCGAGCTTCAGTTTCAGCAGGAGTAGTGACGTCAGGGACTGATGTAATTACAGGAACTGCCGGAGTTTCCAGATCAACCACCTCTTTTTCGGTAATTTCTTCCGCAACGTCTGGAAGCCCGTAAAATTTAAAACCCAGGTTTAACTTAGGGTTTGGATGAAATTGCAACTCTCCAGCTGTTAAAGTGAATTTTCCAAGTGTTTTTAATTCAAGTTCGCGATCTTCAGCAAGTCGCTCTTTTAAATTGGCAACAAACTGGTCGATATGGTAATTAGCAGATTCTTCGGATAAATTGTGTTGTTTGCTGATGTACTCAGACAATAGTATGTCCTCGGTTACTTCCGGCGAAAAGGCCAGTTGGTAACTTGGAGGAAGAAAAGAATGGAGCTCAGCATCATACCTACCTGGCGACTTCTTTTTAAAGAAGGTCCCCAGTTCGGGGACACCCACTTCTTTATTATTTTGAATAACTTCTGCTAAGTACGATAATATATCCATTTTGGTAAAAATAAATTTTAATTCTTTATCAACCAATTATTAATTTGAAACCGGTTAGAAAGAATAGGTTAATCCACCAAATCCATTAAATCCGATAGCCTGGTAATAAAGGAACCTGCCGTTTTTGTTATTTAACAAGTTATTGGCATTCGCAAATACAGAAAACTTATTATTGATCTTGTAAGAGGCTCCAATTCCCAAATCTACGAAACCTTTTATATTTACCACACGCTCGATGTCCGTATTTGGGACAACATAAGGCGAAGATGGTGCTGCATTATATAATTTAGCCTTGCTGTCATCCTGTAGTGCTACGGCAGCATTGAAACTTAATTTGTCATTGATGTTGTATAACAAGTTCGAGCTTACTCTTAATTGCGGCTTAAACCAGGCTTCAGTTTCACGATCTGGTTCGTAGCTTTCCAGGTTGATCATCCCGGTCCATTTCAAGGCATTGCTTACCTGCACAGACAGTTCACCTTCAACACCTAGCAATTTGGTTTTTCCGAATTCATAGATGACATCAAATTGTTGTGGGCTATTGTAGTTGTTCACAAACAAAGGCAAATTATCTAATTCTTTGTGGTATACTTTTGCTTTATAACCAAAACCAGGTCCGCCTGTACCTTTAATACCTGCAGTGAAGCTTATTTTCTCCACCGTGTTTTGAATCTGGATATTGTTGGTCAAGAATGGATTGTCGTCTGTTAATTCTTTCAGGGAGTTTCTGTGTACATCACCTTTCAGCTCACCAAATATTTGTAAGTAATCAGGGATCAGGGTGAAATCTGCAGTTACTGCCGGGAAGATCCTGGTCTCAGAAAAGTCACCGAATTCCTGTACGAAATTAATTCCTGCATTAATTTTAACGCCCTTTGCCTGTAACCTGATGTAAGGATTTAATTTTAGTAGGTTATTGTTTACACTCACCAGTTGATCTTTGGTGTTCCCTAATTCTACTGATCCGGCAAGTCCTAAATTAAAACTGCTGATTCTTTTATTCAGGTATCCATTTAAAACTATGGAATTCTCTTTGGCACTGTAATGATCACCCCACATATAACCATTGATTTTAGCAGCATAGCTTAGCGCATCTTCATCAGTAGTATACTTACTGGCAATTTCACCTTCACCTTCAAAGAAGTTGAAGGCTTGTTTGGCGGGGTTATCGTTTATAAATGCATTGTCAGTATCCTGGCCATAAAAATACAAGCCGTTTCTTTGGTAATTTACTTTTCCGCTCAGCGTAAACTGATCAAGTATGCTCCTTCCGAACACAGATAGTTGTTGCTGATTAAACTTTTGTGCGTTTAAATCGCCTTCTTGTCCAAAATGTCTGAAGAAACCACCCAACTGCATGCCTTCGTCACGTCCAATATTGAAGTAAGCTTCCGCTAATGTTGTTCCCGAAGTACCCAGACCACCTTTAAGGTAGTTGTTGATCAACTGTTCTTTACGCTCATCAGCAACTTGCTGTGCCTGTAATTTATTGATGTCCGCGTTTAGCTCCAGTTTTCTGTCGGTGATCCCGTAATTGTATTTTGCTTTATAAGTTTTTATATCGCTTAAATCCGGGCTTCTCCTTAATTTAACTGCTTCCGCCAATACAGGTTTATAAGGTCTCACTACCTCAATTTCTTCTGCGATGGTTTTGTCTTCTGCTTTGGTATCGGTCTCTTTCTTGTCCTGTGCCTGCAAACTTAAAGTACCCGCTGTAATAAAAAATACTGTAGTATATAATAATTTCCTTAATGTCATTTTGCGTAGCTTATTTTATTTGTTCTAATTTCTCTTTAGCAGTAGGAACAATTTCATCCTTGCCATCATAATTGTCAATCAGACTTAACAGGGTGCTCTTTGCCTGAAGTTTGTCATTTAATGCCAGGTAATTGTCCGCCAGCAATAAGAATGATTTTGCAACCCAGTAATCATAAGATGGCATGTTGTTGATCAGGTCAAAGCATGTTTTCTGTGATGTCTTATAATCCTTCTGTGTATACTGAAGTTCCGCTAGTGTATATTTAGCTTCTGCAGCGGCAATAGTTTTGAGCTTGTTCGCTACATTAGTCAGTGATTTGATCGCTGAGGTGGTGTCGGCTTTCAAAAGATAGGCTTTACCAGCATACAAGTCTGCAGTTGTTTTTTCTTCTTCAGATGTCTTTTCAGCGTCTTTTATAAGTTTAACATATCTGATCACATCATCCGGCATATTCAATGCGGCATAAGCTTTCAAGAGGTTGTTAAGGGCATAGGTATGGTGCACCTTATAATCAGCCGTGGTTTCCAATCTTTTCAGGTATACAATTGCTTCGTTGTATTTTTTCTCTTTTAAATATAACTCTGAAATGCTAACTAAAGAGCGTTCGGTATAATCACTGGTCCAGTCATTTAGGATGTACTCATAATCTGGGATAGCTTCCGTAGCGCGATTTAACTTTACTAACGATTCTGCCCTGATGAATTTTGCTTCCTTGTCATGAATGGCCTTAGGGTATTTATCAAAATAACTGTTGATGGCCTCGTATGCGTCCTGGAAATTGCCTTTTAAATATAAGGTGTGCGCTGCCTGGAAAACAATGTTGTCCTGTTCGGCAACCGTATAATTTCCAATAGGGGTCGTATTGGCGTAATTGATAAAGCCGTTGCCATCACCTTTATCCAGGTAAATGTTTTTAATGGATTCCAGAGATTGCTTGGCCTCTTCGGTACTGCCATATTCTGCAATTACCTTCTTGAAGGTTTCGGCAGCTGCATCATCCTGGTTTTGGTTGTATTGAACCAGACCAATGGTCACCATCGCTCTTGGAATATAACTGCTGTTTGGATACTGTCTGATTAAACTGGTCAGGTCATTTTTGGATTTTTCCAGGTCTCCTTTGTTGAAATAGGTATAAGCCATTTCAAATCCTGCATCATCAGCATAGTTAGAACCTGGAAACTGTTTAAGTAAACTTTGCATGGTCGCAATTTTTGCGTCATCCTGTCCCTCTAATCCCTGAATCATCCCTCTTTGGAACAAGGCGTAATCTTCACCTTTTAGTTGCCCGTTTATGATCTTATTATAATTAGCAAGTGCATTGCCATAACTCTTACTGACGAAGTAAGAGTCGGCCAGTCTGATTGTCGCATCGACAACCGTTTTCTGATCCTTGTCATTGCCTTGGAGGAAACGCTCAAAATAAGTTGCTGCCTTGGTATAATTTTCATTCTCAAAAGCAGCATATGCTAATGCATAGTTAGCAAAGTTGTATACTTTGGTATTTTTGGCTCCCGGCATTGATAAGAACTTTTCAAAAGTTTTTACCGATTCACCAAACTTACGCAACTCATAGGATGCTTCACCTTTCCAATATGTATTCAATGCATGAATTTCCGGGTCAACAGGGGTGGCTTCCGAGCGAAGGAACATAGATAAGGCATTAGGAAATGCCCTTTCGTTGTAAAATTCAAGTCCGCGGAAATAGGTTACTTTTTGATAAGCTTCTTGAGCTTCCTGAGTTTTATTCGGTATAGGTTCTAAGATGTCAATTGCAGCCTGGTAATTTTTACTGGTCAGCAAAATTTCTCCCAATAGTGTTTTAGCTTCATTCAGCTTACGTGATGTTGGAAAGTCCTTCAGGAAGTTCTGCGTAGCTTCCAGCGCCTGCTGGTTAAAATCAAGTTCATAACTTAGCTTGGCATAATTGATCCATGCATCTTCCTGCACTGTTTTATTGAAGTCAAGTCTCGACGCCCTGAAAAATGCACTTCTTGCTTTTTCCTTGTTTTTTAATTCAATAAAGGTACGGCCCAAGGTAAACATCCCGCTTTGCAGGTATACATCATCCGTATTCAATTTTTCCAATACGGTTACTGCCTGTTGATATTTCTTTAATTCAAATAGTGTGTAGCCATACTGGTAAAGGAACAAGTTGTTATTAGTTGCACTTTCCTTGCTGTAATAAGTCTGGAAGTATTTTTCTGCGTTTTTGTAATCTGACTTGGCAAAATAAGAAGCGGCGATCAAGCTCATCATGTCTGCTTCATACTGCTTTTCAATAGTTGGCAAAATTGGGATGGCATAGGTAATCACGTCATCATACCGCTCATCCAGGTAATACATGGAAGTGATATAATAAGGGTAGCTGGCCTCATATGTTGGGGAACCTTTTAACTTTTCAAAATTGCTTAAGGCTGTTTTATATTCCTTGTTCAGGTAATTGATGTAAGCAAAATAGTAAGTTGCATCTTCCTGAAAAGGTGAATCTTCTTTTTTTACCGCTTCGAACAAAGGTTCTGCTTTTTCGATGTCATTAACGACGAAATAAGAATAACCTTGTTTAAACTGGTATTCTACACGTTGTTTCTGCGAAAGGGTAGAGGGGTCCGTTTTCTCAAACCAAGTCAACGCTTTTTCGTAGTTCTTTTGTGCGAAATATGCTTTACCGACATGGAAATAAGCCAGTTTGGTGTTCGGATTTAAGGGGTATTCATTGATGAACTTTTGAAACAAGCTCTCTGCATCATCATTGCCCAATTCAAGTGCACAAACAGCAGCATAAAATCTAGCGTTTTCTTTCAGTAAAGTTAGTTCTGCATTGCTTTCCTGCTGTGCATCTGGTTTTAACCTGGACTGTTCCACCAGTTTAAACTGCTGCGCTGCTGCAACGTACTTCTCATTATCTAATAATTCTAATCCACTTTGATAGTTTTTATTTAGATTTACTAACGGACTAAGCTGTGCATAACCGGCTGTTAGGTTTCCTGCTAATAAAAGGGGTATAAAAAGGTATTTTTTCTGCATCTGGTTTATTCAAATTTGATGGCTACTAATATAGACATACTAAAGCGGCTTACTAACAATAGTAATTAACATATGTTAATAACACCTGTTAAACGTAAAGTTACTAAAATTGGTATGTAAAAGTTACGAAGGAAGTTAATCCCGCTGAGCTGCAAGGAGATAAAGTACGGCCATCCTGATGGCGACGCCATTTTCAACCTGTTCCAGGATGATGGATTGCTTGCTGTCTGCAACGTCACTTGTTATCTCCACACCACGGTTAATGGGGCCGGGGTGCATCACCACAATCTCCTTATCCAGGCTGTCTAAAATGGGTTTTGTCAAACCATACATCATCGCATACTCTCTTAAAGAAGGGAAGTATTTAATGTCCTGACGTTCCAGCTGTATACGCAACATGTTGGCGACGTCGCACCAGTTTAGCGCTTTTCTGAGGTCGTGTTCTATTTTTACCCCTAGACTACCAATAAATTTAGGGATCAGGGTGGTTGGTCCGCAAACCATCACTTCTGCGCCTAATTTTTGCAAGCAAAGAATATTAGAGATGGCTACCCTTGAATGGAGGATGTCACCAACGATCACGACTTTTTTTCCTGCCACATCACCCAATTTCTGGCGGATCGAGAAAGCATCCAGCAGCGCTTGGGTCGGGTGTTCATGTGCCCCGTCTCCAGCATTTACAATCTGGGCATTGATATGCCTGCTCAGGAAAACACCTGCACCTGCATACGGGTGTCTCATGACCACCATGTCTACTTTCATCGCAAGGATGTTGTTCACCGTGTCGATCAGGGTTTCTCCTTTACTTACTGAAGATGACGAAGCTGCAAAATTGATAACATCAGCAGACAGCCTCTTCTCGGCAAGTTCAAAGGATAGTTTAGTACGGGTAGAATTTTCGAAAAATATGTTGGCGATGGTAATATCTCTTAAAGAGGGAACCCGCTTAATCGGGCGGTTAATCACACCTTTAAAATTATCGGCAGTTTCAAAAATTAATTCAATATCATTCCGGTTAATATCTTTGATACCTAAAAGATGTCGGGTTGATAATCTGTCTGCTGCCATTTCTATTTGATCTTTTCTGATAATAAAATTACTTTGTCTTCACCTTCGGTCTCTTTCCAGCTAACCTTCACCAGCTGGGAGTCCACACTGTCCACCTGTAAACCGATATAATCGGGTTCTATAGGTAATTGTCTTGAAAATCTGCGGTCTATAAGTACCAGCAGTTCAACTTTTGCGGGCCTGCCATAAGCAAGCAGTGCATCCAATGCCGACCTGATGGTACGGCCAGTCCATAAAACATCATCAATTAAGATGACATCTTTACCTTCAATGATAAAATCGATGCTATTACTGCTTGCAGAAACCAGGCCGTCTTTCCGCCTGAAATCATCCCTGAAAAAAGTAATATCAAGATTGCCTTTTTTCAAGGCCTTGTTATCTAAAATTGTCGAAAGTTCGTACTGAATACGGTCGGCGAAATAACTGCCTCTTGGCTGGATTCCAATAAGTACAGTATTTGAAAAATCAGGATGATTCTCAATTAACTGTTGACATAGTCGCTTAATTGTGATCTGGAATTTTTTTCCGTCTAGCAGGGTTCTTGTTTGCATTGACTAAAGGATTGAACAAATATAGGAAATCGTGTGTAAACTACAAATAACGTTTAGGGTAATTAATGTTCAGCAGGTCGTAACGTTTGAACTGCGTTTTCAAACGACGCTTAAAATCAGGGTAGTTACGTTTATTTTTAGGGCTCCATAAAATTTCACTTAAAGCATCTAATCTTGGAAACAACATGTATTCTACCTTGGCTGGATTGCTGATATATTCTGACCATAGGTTGCCCTGGCCACCCCAGATGTATTGTTCATCTTCAGGAGCCAGTGATGCAGAAACGGGATCATAGTGATAAACAACTTCAAGTGGGATAAATTTATTGGCCGTTAAAGAATCGTCTTTCATAAACTGACTGTGGTTGAAATACATCGCATTCTCCGGCGTCATGATTACTTTATGCTTTTGCTTTGCTGCTGCGATGCCACCTTTCTCGCCCCTCCAGCTCATTACAATGGCATTGGGTGCTAAGCCGCCATCCAAAATTTCATCCCATCCAATGATGGTTTTACCTTTGCTATTTACAAATTCCTCTATCCGGTGTATAAAATAACTTTGTACACCATTTTCATCTTTTAGCCCTTTTTCTTTGATCAGCTTTTGCGTGAAAGCACTTTGTTTCCACCATATTTTGGCACATTCATCGCCGCCAATATGGATATAAGGGGAGGGGAACAGTTCCATGACTTCTGTTAACACATCTTCTAAAAAGGTGAAGGTCTGTTCGGATGGTAATAGTACATTGTTGAATTTGTTGAAGATGCCCCAGGTTTCAGCAACCTTTTTTGGAATAGCAGGGGTAGTACTTAATGCTGGAAAAGCTGCAAGAACAGGTAAACTGTGGCCCGGCATTTCTATTTCCGGAATCACCGTGATGTAACGGTCCGTCGCATATTTAACGACCTCTTTAATTTCTTCCTGCGTATAATAGCCGCCATACCTGATCCCGTCATTTCCCTTGCCGGGGTATAAACCGATGATGGTGCCATTGCGCCAGGCACCGATCTCCGTGAGCTCAGGATATTTTTTTATCTCTATACGCCAGCCATGGTCATCCGTCAAATGCCAGTGAAAGTAATTCAACTTATGCATGGCCAGATAATCGATATATTTTTTCACAAAGGCCACATCGAAGAAATGGCGGCTCACATCTAAATGCATGCCGCGGTAATCGAACCTTGGATAATCGGTAATGTCAACAGCAGCAATCTTATAATTGCTTACCGTGGTATCTACTGGTAATAACTGGAGAAGGGTTTGAACCCCATAAAATATGCCTTCATCTGTAGCGGCGCTAATGGTGATGGCGTTTTTCACCACCGACAACGTATATTGGTTTAAATTGGGCGGAACACTGGCAGTTCTGATCAGGGAGATGACATTCTTCCGCTTTTCGTTTGTTGCGTAAATGGCTGTATCCAGGGAAAGGTGATAATGCTGTTGGATAAAGCCGGTTAAATAAGCCGCTGATTTGCGAAGGGCTGTGTCACTGGTTAATACAATGGTATTGCTATTTAACGTAAACTGATTGCTGGCTAAACCTGCTTTCATTTCTACTGGTTGAGGTATTAAATCCGGTAGCTGTGCTGTAGCTGCTGAACTAATCAATAAAAAAGCAATTAAACTATTCAATAATAATTTCATGATCTCTATTTGTGTTATGGCGCCAAAATAGTAAAAAAATCTCCGGCAGCTTTTTTTAATGTGAAACTATCATGAGCAAACAAGAGTGAATAAACCAGGCTATCATAAAAAAAGGAACAATAGAGAAGTCTTACAACTTCCTATTGTTCCTTTTTTTATAGCGAGGATATTTAATAACTCGCGTGTATATTCAAATACACCTGAACTTATTTGAGCAGATCTGCCCTTTTTTGTCTGTCCACGATGGTTCTCGCTAACAGCCGGGTGATCTCCTGGTCTTTACTATCAGTAGAGTTGATGTATGCAACCCAGGCTTTATGATCCTGGTAATACGTTAACGGATAATTTTCCCAGATGCCAGCATCTTTAAAATCATTGTAATACTCCATAAAGAGGTCTCTCTTTAAGTAATTATATTTTAACAAAGCACTTTCATCGAATTCAAACTCCAGCGACATGCCATTTTTTATGGCATAATCTACAGCAACTTTCACTTTATTAAGTCTAACCTTTTTAAAGAACTCATTTGGTTGCTGATAGGAGATGTCGAAACCTTGTTTTTTCCAGTCCGGTCTTAAACTTGCACCCCAATGTGGAATGTGATAGAATTGAAAATTCGGACTTTTAGTTCTGATGTAAGATTTAACAGTAGGTAGCATAACTTGAGAAATATATGCTGATTCAGGTGTCCAATAAAAACCCGCAAGCTCTAAATTCTGCGGATTTAAGGCATTCCATTTGGCTATAATCTGATCTATATACCATCTTAAAGCGGTTAACCTGTCATTTTGAGAACTAAAATTTAATGTTCTACCATCGAGTGCACCCCAATCCGTCTGTCCTGGAGCAGGTTCAGGTAAGCAGATCACCACTTGTCTTTTTCTTTTAGGCGCACCGATTTTTGTGCTTTTTACGGTAATCAGTTTGTTTAAGGCGTCGATTCCGTTATTAGTAGTGAACTGTCTGGTCAATTGATTTTCCCATTCAATTTTTCTGCCTAATTTTCCTGTAAACTGATCAGGATAAACTGGCGCTAACATGTCTCTACCAGCGCCGTCATTAGCTTCTATAATTAAGAAACCATCAAACAACCAATTTTCAACACTGGTTTCAGGGTCAACATAAGTAACAAATGGTTCCAATTCCTCCTGAGTCCAGGCGGGTCTGTGTGTGCCACCCTGGAAGATCAACATCATATCAACAGCCTTAGCTGAAGTCAATGACATTGGCGTCATGGTATCTGGAATAGAAGTACCCAGGTTATAATCAATTTTTTGACAAGAACTCAGCCATAAAACCAGTCCTAGTATGCCTAAATATTTATATCTCATATTCATTATGATGAAATTCATTTATAAAAGTTAATTAAGTTAGTATATGCTTGTTTACTGCTACGCCTGCTACTAGTTTTCATTAGGGGTTAATTTATATGCCCTTAAGCCAGAATTTGCATAGAGATAATATAAGATCCCGGTACCATCAGCGTTTTGTTTAAACGAAAAGCCAATGTGAGGGGTGGTATTACCAACAGTTTCTACAGGGAAAACTACACTTTGAAAAGGCTTAAAATCTATACCTTCATCAAACCTTTGGCTTTCTGTCAATTCAATAGCTTTAGGGTCGGTAATGTTGAAAATGTAAAAGGCAGAATTTGGAGTCGCAACAGAGCCCGCATAGTATTTTGCTTTGTTAAAATTAAAAACAAATGACCTGTAGGGAATGGCACCATCTGTGGTGGCGAATGAATATTGTTTATCTTTTCCTATATATTCCCATCCACGTGCGGTTTGTGTAACCACATAACCATCGACAGGCATATTACCTAATGGGTTCACATTTGCGGTAATATTACCGAATGTTTTTGTGGCTAAAGGAAAATTATAAGTTACTTTTTCTGGCGTGTTAGATACTAATTGTCCGTTGGTGTAAACCCATCTATAGAAATAATTTTTATTAACCATCGGAATACAAATCACTGCATTTTTAGAAATATCACCTGTAACACTTAACAAACAACGGCCTAAGTTACCTCCTGAGGGCCAGTCACCTGCTGGAATGGTATAGTTAATGATCAGTTCTGGTGCTGTGGAGTTCACATTTTCCCATTTATGAATTTTAAATGCAGTAGCGGTTGTTATCACGTTAACAGAAAATATTCTGCCAGCGTCATCATTTGCAATCTGGTGAATGGCACCCGGGTGTCCCGCTAACACGCCTTTGGGCTCCCCGGTATTTCCGTTCAGCACTTGAATGACACCTGTATTGGCAACTAAAACATGATCACCACTTGTGGCTGTAGAATATTGTTGATTATTTGTCCAACCGTAAAAACTAGAATGCTTCTTTTCAAACAAAAGTTCAATCTGAGCAAAACCAGGCTTTGGTTTTTGTACGACGGTTTTTACCAGGTATTCAACTACAACATTGTTGGTTCCCATTACTTTAAGGATATAATCCTTAGACAAGTCAAGCGTCTGGCCCTCGGTGTAATCTAAGATGGTTGTACCTTGAGCCACAATAATCTGAGGGATCAGTTCATTTGTAGTTGCACCGATAGGTAAGCTCACGTTAATTTGATGTCCAAGCATTGACACAATAGCACCCTCAACATTGGTAATTTGAAACCTAATGACCGATCCTTCAACTTTTTCTGGTCCCAACTGTGTATCAGGTAAACAAGAAGCAGTGCTTATAGTGAGTAATACAAGGAGCAATCTTTTATAAAACAGTTTTATCTTTTTCATTTCTTGCGATTTTAAATATTTTATTGTTTAATTAAGCTCCACATTACACCGTTTATATTATCCTCCCCAAATTGCCTCTGAATGGCTTCGGTCAGGTTTCTTTCGTTATAATAGGCTTCCTGTAAATAGTATTGGAATCTGTTAGGAACTTTACCGTCGCTTTTATTAACAGTACCAATTTTAAATACAGGGTACCCTGCTTCTGAGCTGGTGTTGGTATTGTCAAAACCTTTAACCCTGGTTCTTCTCTGGTTCCACAAGGCTTCATAATTGGAACTTTGGAAATAAGCAACCCACCTTTGTGTATTAATTTGTTTTAAACCGATAGACTCATCATACTTTACCGGACCAGCTAAAAAGGTGTTGATCTCTGTTGTCGTTACGCCATGGTATTGGCAGGAAGCCCTGATACCCTCGTTATAAAAAGTTTCTGCATTTCCGGAAATCCAGCCTCTGAAACTTGCCTCTGCTAAAATAAATTGTAATTCATTATAGCCTAATTGCATGTAACTGACTCCTACAGTTTGGTTGATGTACTTTGAATTAATTTTAGAAGTCAATAATTCCTGCGGTGAAGATACACTCGTTGCTACACCATGATCTATGGATTTATAGTTGGCATGCAGGGTAGAACTTAAACCTGCCGGCGATGCAGGTACCTCAAAATATCTAAATAATCTTGGATCAAGGTTGGTCTTTAACACATCCCCTAAGGTAGTACACAACCTGTAATTTTTAACATCTGTTGAGGTATACCAATAATGATAAGCGCCGGTAGCATTGTAATATTTAAACTCACAATTATCAGCATTACCCGTCATGATGGGATATTTTACTGGATCCTCATAGATTTTTTTAAATTGATTGATTACGTCTAGTTCCGCATCGCCAGTTTTCAAGGACAAAGACATCAGTACCCTTAACCTGAAAGTATTAACTAATTTCTTCCATTTTAATAAGCTGCCGTCAAAAATAATATCACCAGTTAATGTACCTGTCGCCGGTATCAAGTCATTGGCTTCTTCCAGCTCTTTTAATACCCCGATATAAATATCTCTTTGCTTGTCATATCTAGGCGCTGGGATACCTTGATCTGCTTTTAAGGCTTCAGAATAGGGTATATCACCAACTTTTTGTGTAGCTTGAACAAATAAATAAGCTCTGAAAAATTTCACCAGGCCTAGATAATAGGCAGGTCCATTTTGGCGTTCTGCTTCAAATTTAAGTTTTTCAACATTCCTTAAGATATTATACTCTGACATAGCATTTTTGCCGAATTCATAAGTAATTTCATTTAAGGCACCTCCGTTCAAATGGACGTAAAATTGTGATGCCTGTTGTGCAGCCTCACCAACACCCACAAATGTAGATCTGCTAATACCCGTAAACAGGGTAGAAGGAGGGACTATAGTTGTGTTATTGGGATTTTCAATGTCATTAAAACCTTTAGTGCAACCACTTAAAGCTAATGCTGACAATACGATATATAGTAATTTTAATTTCATGGTTTTGCTTTTAAAAGTTTGAACACTATAAATTAATATTGATGTTGAAACCAACGTTTCTTACAGATGGCCCCTGACCAGCATCAGAATTATCAATATCCGGATCAGTGTACAATACACCTGTCCATAAGAATAGGTTTCTACCTACTACAGCTACGGATGCACCCTTAATACCTGCTTTAGCTAATAGTTTTTTAGGAAGAGAATACCCAAGAGAAATCTCTCTGATTTTTAAGTGCGAAGCGTCAAAAGCATTTAGGTTATAGTTGTTTTTGTAACCTTTCTGTACCCATGCATAGTAATCAACACCGACATCATTAGGCGCGTATTGCCGTGAATCATAAACTATGTTCTCTCTCACATCTCTGATGACTTCACCACCAATAACTTTAACTCCATTACCCACAAACGGTAATTCTCTGACATTACCTTCAGCTGTTTGTAAAGCTGAACCTGAAATCATCATATTTGCATACATGTAATTGTACATCATGCCACCGATACGGCCATCAATATTCAAATTCATCATCCAGTTTTTATAGCTAAACCGGTTAATAAAACCATAGACCAATTTAGGATCAAAGTATTCGTTTTCACCGATAGGTTGGTAAACTGTAGTCATTTCAGGCAATCCATTATCATGGATGATTTGACCTTCACTATTTTTTACAAATTGTAAGCCCCTGATTCTGCCAATTCTTTCACCCACACGGTAATAATCTGCATAGTAGGTTTGACCAGGTGCTATGGAATGCACATATTGTTTGTAGAAACTTAAGTTAATTATAGAATTCCAGGAGAAATCTTGTGTTTTTATTGGCGTTCCTGAAATGCTGTATTCAAAACCTTTAGTTAAGATTCCCGCACCATTTTGTCTGATTCCCGTATATCCTGAGGTATGGGAAATACTGGTCGTGCTGATTTGATCAAGGCTCTTTTTTTCATAATAGGCCATATCAAAAGCTAACCTGTTGTTAAAAAACCTGATGTCTAAACCAACCTCTGCATTTTCACTTTTTGATGGTTTTAAGCTGTTCGCAAATAAGCTGGCACCATCGGATGCGGTAGGATTTCCGTTAAAATTACCAATAGAATAAACCTGGTCGTTCCAGAAAGCATCCACATCGTTCCTTCCTACCGCCCATGAACCTCTGAGTTTCATAAATGATATTGGTTGCGGTAATTTTAACATTTCGGATACGATAGCACTTAATGAAACCGATGGATAGAAATAAGAGTTGTAAGGGCTTTTCAAAGCACTCGACCAGTCATTTCTACCGGTTACACCCAAGTAAATTTTAGACTGGAAGTTTAAATTTACAGTACTGTATAAACTGTTGACTATTTTACTGCTACTGTTATTTGAGGCCGAATTATAATCTGTTTTATTAGATAAATTGTAAAAATCAGAAACAATTAAGGAAGGTGCACCTGCCGAAAGGCCTCTGCTATTCAGTGTTCTATAGTTACCGCCCACGAGGGCGTCAACGCCAAAGTTTTCAGAAAAGAAGTTTTTATGGTAGCGCAATAACCAATCGGCATTCAAATCAGTTGATCTGTTAGCGCTATTGCTATAACTCCCATCAGGGTTTGAAGTAACGGCCAAATTTCCTTTATTCTCTTTATTTTCCTGTTGTATCGAATTATATACCTGAGAAATTCTTGCTTGAAAGTTTAAATTTTTATTAAATTCATAGCTGGCTTTTACCCAACCTGTTAAGCGGTCTCTGTTATAAACATGGGTGTTTTCATTTAAAATCCAGTAAGGGTTATTCCTTCCAGCCACCCATGTTCTTTGGATTATGCCTTCTTTACCTTCCGCCCAATAATTTTTTAAATCATCAAGGTCAACATTTGGTCCTAAGTTATTTCCGATATGCAATATGAAGTTATCCCAGCTATAGCCGGTATCTTCATAGTTGTCAGAACTTAAATTATTGTAACTGATTTTGGCATCAACCCGGAGTTTTTTGTGAAACCTGTAACCTCCTGAAATATCAATGGTTTGATTTTTGAGATTTGTATTGGGTGTGTTACCTTTTTTATAAATGTTGTTATATCCGATTCTAAAATCACCAAGCTCATTGTTTCCGCCAACAGAGAAAGAGTTATTTAAAGTATAACCACTTTCCATAATTTCTTCTATGGGATTGGTATTTCTGGTGATCCAGGGCAAAGGGATTAGTTCACCTGTAACCGGATCTTTAGGGCTGTTCCATTGTACATATTCCACAAATCCACTTGCTGAACTTGGATCTTCCTGGTTTAATTTTGGTCCCCAAATATTTACCTGGTTAGCCGTAGGAGAATACTGACCTGCCAATCCTTGTCCATAAGTAGTTTGATATTCAGGTAACACCACGTAGCCCGCGTTGAAGACGGTAGATGAATTGAAATTAATAGATAAGCCCTGAGGGTTATTGCCGCCTTTTTTGGTGGTAATCATGATCACACCGTTGGCTCCTTGCGCGCCATATAAAGCTGCACCGGTACCGCCCTTGATCACATCCATTTTATCTACATCATCGGGGTTAATAGACCAGGTATCTGTGCCCATTGGCACACCATCAATAACAACTAGTATAGACGACGAGCCCCTGATGTTAAAAGTGGGCGCATCAAAAGTGCCTGTTTTATTGTAGACTGTTAAACCTGCTACCTGACCGGTTAAAGAAGACATGATATTAGGTTCTTTAACTTTTTCAAATACATCTCCCTTAATCTCCTGCACGGAATAGCCTAACGATTTTTTCTCTCTCTTGATGCCCAGGGCAGTAACCGAAACCTCATTAAGTGCATTAGCCCCTGGCTTTAAGATGACAGCCAGGGGTCTGCTATTTCTTACCAGAATTTCCTGTGGTTCATAGCCAACAAAAGAAAAGATTAAAATTGTATTACCCGCTTCAGCAGGGAGTTGGTAAACGCCGTCTGAGTCAGTAATAGCACCTTTTTGTGTATTCTTGATTTTTACACTTACCCCCGGTACAGGCAAACCCATTTCATCGACCACTTTGCCGGTAATTATGTTTTGCTTTAAAGCAGAAGTGGTGTTTAGGGTAACTGGGGCCTGGTTTTTCTTTTTGAGAATAATGAAGTTGTCATTAATTTCCCAATCGACACTTTTGCCTTTTAATACCTCATTAAGGACGCTTTCGATAGTGGCTTTTTTAAAACTTACTTTGACCTTCGACTGGTCACTGAGTAATTGGTTGTTGTAAAAGACTGTAAGTTTAGTTTGTTTTTTAATCACATTAAAAAACGCCTTCAGACTAATTTCCTGGTTGGAATAGGTTATAAAATAGCTGTTTTTATCTTGTCTGATAAAACCCGAAAGGGAAACCAGGATAAAAATAAGGCTAAAATATATACCTAACTTCGTTAAGTAAAATTTTCGCATAGTTAAAGTTTAGGTGGTTGTTTCTCATTAGACCTGTATGTTTGCCTAATGGGTGAATAGATTTGCGAAATTATTTAAGGTGCAGTTCACCATTTTTCATATAGGCCTTTATTCCGGAGGCAGACTCAAGATTGGACATGAAATAACCTAAAGATTTGTTTTTTTCAATGGCCCCTGTAAAGCTCAGGTTCCTTATTTCTGGGTTATCAATAACAAGCTTAACATTGAACCATCGTTTAATGACATCACCCATGTTTTCTAAAGTAATATTGTCGAAATAATAAACACCGTCCATCCATGATAGAACCTGGTCTGCATCAAACTTTTTCTGTCTGAACCCGGCAGAAACATGGTAGATAGACTGCAAACCTGGTTTTAAAGTAATTGAATCGGTCGCTGTTTTATTCATTACAGATCCTTCGATAAGAGAAGTAATTACCTCTTCACCATAAGAATTGAGATTAAATGCAGTGCCCAATACTTTGACGTGGGTTCCTTTGCTATGTACTATAAAAGGTTTATTGATATCTTTCGCAACGATAAAGTAGGCTTCGCCCTCCAGATATACTTCTCTTTTGTCACCTATGAAATTAAAAGGAAACTTCAGATTAGAAGCCGAGTTCATCCAAACTTCAGTCCCATCAGAGAGTTCCAGCTTGTAACTCATCTTTGCAGGTACGGTTAAGGTATTCCAATTTAACGCTGAATCTTTCGCTGTATATTTTAGTTTCCCATCTTTTATGCTCAGCTGCGCATTACCTAAGGTTAAGGTGCCATTTTCTTTAATGGCAATGGACTTACCATTAGCCAATTTTAGTTCTATCTTGTGTTCTTCTAATGCGCTTGCAGTGTTTTGGCCCTGGGTATCTTGTATGTTGAATAAACCTATAAATTGCTTATTGAAGATATAGGTAGCCGTTAAAAGCACGGTAATGATGGCGGCAACGGATAACCATTTTTGAAAATTTAAATTTGTGGTTTTATGTTTTGGTTGCCCTTGTTTGTCCATCAGCTGTTTAACCTGAAGCCAGGCTTTGTCCTCATCTATTGCATTTAAAAATGCTGCACCACGTGACGCATGTTTCTCTTGTAGATCCTTCCATATAGCCCTTGTTTCCTCATCCTGCAAAATGTGATTCTCTATTTCAGCATTGTCTTCCACACTGATACATCCGGCAATTTTCTCAATGAGAAGATTGTAAATTTTTTCTCTATTATAATTCATCTTTTATTGAAGAGGCTATTGTTGGGCAAATGGGTGAATTATTTAAAATCATTTAATTTCTTTCTTAATTCTGTGATGGCCAACTTCAGGTGACTTTTTACAGAATTAATGCTGATTCCCATTTCAATAGCGGTTTCCTTATACTTTTTGTCTTTAAGATATACCAATGTAAAAGCTTGTTGCCGCTGTCGTGGAAGTTCTCTTAGGATATTATTTATTTTATTTTCTGAATCTTGTAATTCCTGGGGATCCCGTTCTACTTCATGGACAATACTGTAAGTGTAGTGATCTATGCGGTTTGAAAGAGTTTTTCTTTGCCCTAGAATTTTTAAGCACCTGTTTTTTACCGTCATCTGTAAGTAGGATTTCAACGACGAATTGATGTTATGGTATAATTCCCTTTCCCAGATTTCCAGAAAAAGAGCTTGTACTAGATCTTCGGCCTCTACTTCATCATTTATAATGTAAAATGCCTGAATAGACAAAAGCTTGTAATATTTTTTAAATAGCAGTTCGTACGCCCCGGCATTGCCTGCTTTTAATTCATTTAATAAAAAACTATCCTGAATTGTACTCAATTGTAGGAGCTTTTAGATGGAGAAATGTTTATACTTGGTTATAAATTCAAATTTATAATAGTTTTTATTTATTTAAAGGGAAATGCGTTATTTATTAAATTATTTTATGAAGTACGAGTAAAGCTTTTTAGCTGGCGCTTTGTATTCCATTTTATATCAATATAATAATTGGAGATTTTTTGAAGTTTTCCTAATTTTATTGGCTTGCTCAGCTATTTGGAGCATGCAGTGTATGTTTATATAGCAAAAAGAAATATGAGTTATTTTAATGCGAGTTTAGGAGACTGATACGAAGTAATTTAACTCGTCATTTCATTCTATTTTATATGAAATTCAGCGTTTTGTAATTTAAAAGACAGTTTTTTAGAAAGATTTATACCTAAAAATGATTTTTATACGAGATTTTATGCTAAAAAGCCTACTTTCATGAATTATATAAAGTTCTTACATTAAACAATGGATTCTACCATCAACACGTTTATGAATAAAATAAGATTCCGCAATTCGCATGAAACGGAATTCTTACAGGCAGTATATGAAGTCGCCGAATCGATAATACCCTTTGCGGAAAATCATCCGAAGTATAAAATCAACAAGATTCTTGAAAGAATTGCTGAACCCGAGCGGACTATTATTTTTAGAGTCCCCTGGCTAAATGATAAGGGTGAGGTTGAAATTAATCGTGGATTTAGAGTCCAGATGAATAGTGCTATTGGCCCTTATAAAGGGGGCTTAAGATTCCATCCTTCTGTAAACTTAAGTGTTTTGAAATTCCTCGCTTTTGAACAGGTGTTTAAAAACAGTCTCACAGGCTTACCCATGGGTGGTGGAAAGGGAGGATCAGATTTTGACCCTAAGGGGAAATCTGAAAATGAGATCATGAAATTTTGCCAGAGTTTTATGACTGAGCTGTACCGTCATATTGGTGCTGATATGGATGTGCCTGCTGGCGATATTGGCGTTGGTGCACGGGAGATTGGTTTCCTTTTTGGTCAGTATAAGCGGATCAGGGGAGAGTTTACGGGCGTATTAACGGGTAAGGGCTCGGAGTGGGGCGGTAGTTTAATTCGTCCAGAAGCAACCGGATACGGTGTCGTATACTTCGTTCAGGAAATGCTGAAACTGAAAAATGACTCCCTGAAAGGTAAAAACATTGTGATATCCGGATCGGGAAATGTAGCGCAATACACCGCAGAAAAATGCATTCAGTTGGGTGCTAAGGTGCTGACTTTATCTGATTCAGAAGGTTTTATATATGATCCAAATGGTATAGATGCTGAAAAGCTGAAGTTTGTGATGGATCTTAAAAATAACAAAAGGGGTAGGATCAAAGCTTATGCAGACCAATTTGGTTGTGAGTTCTTTGCCAAAGGGAAACCATGGGGCATCAAGTGTGATATTGCTTTCCCAAATGCTACCCAGAACGAGCTAGATGAGGAAGATGCAACGCTGTTAGTCAATAACGGCTGCTTCTGTGTTGCTGAAGGCGCAAATATGCCATCTACATCTGCGGCTATCCATGTTTTCGAAAAAGCAAGGATTCTGTATGCTCCCGGTAAGGCAGCCAATGCTGGCGGTGTTGCTGTTTCTGGATTGGAAATGTCTCAAAACTCATTGCGATACTCATGGGGAAGGGAAAAGATTGATATAAAGCTTAAATTAATCATTTCACAAATCCACCAGGCCTGTGTGAAGTACGGCAGGGAAGATGAAGAATATGTAAATTATTTAAAAGGCGCAAACATTGCAGGCTTCGTTAAAGTTGCCGATGCCATGCTGGCACAAGGAATAGTTTAAAGTAACTTCCTACGAAGCCTTATTAGGCCTTAGCGTAAGCTGTTTATTGTCTTATAATATAAAAAGCTCAAACATTCTCATCAAATGTTTGAGCTTTTTTATGTCCGGCGATTTGTCCGGCTACTGGTGTTATATTGATTACCCCTGTGTAAACCAGGAATTCAATACCCAGTAAAGCTTATTCAACGATTTATTAGCTGAAGTGGTGATGACGGCTGTCCTTAAACGAGAGATCATTATATCATTCCCTAAAAATACAGGGCAAAAAAAAAAGCATCCCGACCAGCGGGATGCTTTAATTATAAACCTAAAGGATTACTTACCTTTATTTTTGTTTTCTTCGCCTTCCATTTGTTGTTTCAACTGCGCTAATACACCTAAATCTCCAAGTGTTGATTTCTCAACTGAATCTTTAACTTTCTTAACAGCATTGCTGGATGCTTTAGCTTCTTTTTTCTTAGTAGCTCTTTCTTCAGCAACAGCTTCAGCTTTAGCCTCTTCCCAGATACGGGCATGAGATACAACGATACGTTTAGCATCTTTGTTGAATTCAATGATTCTGAAATCATTGGTTTCTTCAGCTTTAATTACAGAACCATCTTCTTTAGCCATATGTTTTGTTGGTACGAAACCTTCAACACCATAAGGTAAAGCAATAACAGCACCTTTATCAGTTACTTTAACAACTGTACCCTGGTGAACTGAATCCATCGTGAAGATAGTTTCAAAAGTATCCCAAGGATTCTCCTCTAATTGTTTGTGACCTAAGCTTAGTTTGCGGCTTTCAACATCTAATTCAAGAACAACTACGTCTAATGTATCACCAACTTTAGTGAATTCGTTAGGGTGGTTAACTTTCTTAGACCATGAAAGATCAGAAATATGGATCAATCCATCAATACCTTCTTCAATTTCAACAAATACACCGAAGTTAGTCATGTTTTTAACTACTGCAGTATGCTTGCTTCCGATAGGGTATCTTTCTGCAACATTTTGCCAAGGATCCTGAGTTAATTGCTTAATACCCAAGCTCATTTTGCGCTCATCTCTGTCTAAAGTTAATACTTCAGCTTCGATTTCATCGCTAACTTTCAGGAATTCCTGAGGGCTGCGTAAGTTTTGAGACCATGACATTTCAGACACGTGAATTAAACCTTCAACACCTGGAATGATTTCCAAGAAAGCACCGTAATCAGCAACGGTAACAATTTTACCTTTAACTCTTGATCCGATTGTTAAGTTCGTATCAAGACTTTCCCAAGGGTGAGGAGTTAATTGTTTTAAACCTAAAGCAATACGTTTTTTCTCGTCATCAAAGTCAAGCACAACAACATTGATTTTCTCGTCTAAGCTCAATACTTCTTTTGGATGCTCTATGCGGCCCCAAGAAATATCAGTAATGTGAAGTAAACCATCTACACCACCTAAATCGATGAATACACCGAAGTCTGTAATGTTTTTAACAGTTCCTTCCAATACCTGACCTTTTTCAAGTTTAGAAACGATTTCAACTTTTTGGCTTTCTAAGTCGTCTTCAATTAAGATTTTATGAGATACAACTACGTTTTTAAATTCGTGATTGATCTTAACAACTTTGAATTCCATTGTTTTACCTACATAGATATCGTAATCACGGATAGGCTTAATGTCAATTTGAGAACCAGGTAAGAAAGCTTCAACACCCATGATGTCAACAATTAAACCACCTTTAGTACGGCTTTTCACAAATCCGTTGATGATTCTGTCGTTTTCTAGAGCCTCATTAATAGACTCCCATGATCTTTGGGTTTTAGCTCTTTTACGAGATAAGATTAACTGGCCATTTGCATCTTCTGGTGCTTCTACAAACACATCAACGCTATCGCCAATTTTAAGATCAGGTGTATCACGGAATTCAGATGTTGATACTAATCCGTCAGATTTAAATCCTACGTTCAATACAACGTCTTTGTTGTTGATAGATACAACAATACCGCTAATGATCTCACCTTGATTGATTTGATTAAAAGTATCGGTATACATGTCTTCGAACTTTTTACGGTCCTCGTCAGAGTATTTACCAAATACTTTATCATCTGCGTCCCAATCAAAATCTTGATCTGGGGTAGCTAATGATGATTTGATCGCTTCGATCGACATTGAATCAGCTTCTGACTCAACGGTTTCTCTCTCAGTCAGACGTGCGTCTGCACCTTGAAGTTCGGCTTTTTTAGCCTCTAGTTCTTTTTCTGCTACTTGTTTTTTTGCCATTAAAAATTTAATCTCCTTTTCCCGTTAGGGACTACAAATATACGAATTTATATTTTAGACGAAATTATTTTTACATAAATCTTGTTGATTTATAAGTGCTTGCCTCAAACTCGTATAGTTGATTGTGTATTTTTTCTATTATAATCTAAATTTTCTACTCTATATTTAAGCTTATATTAAAAAGGGTGTACGTGTATAACGAAATATAAGTTCAACGAGCAATAACTGATTCTTATACTAATTTACCTTTAAATGAAAGAGATACTTAAAATCGGGTTGGATTCTGTTGCTCCTGTTCCTATGCATTCTGACTATAATTCGGCCGTTTTCGAAGGATTTGAAGTCGATTTGATGAAGGAAATTGCCAGTCAATTAAATCTTGAACTGCATTACGAAATCTCTTTGTGGAAACATATCCTTGAAAAACTATATAAGGGAGAGCTGGACATGATTTGTTCTGCTGTCACCATGACTACTTCGAGGCAAAGAATTTTGGAATTCAGTATGCCTTATCTCCAATTCAGGCTTTGTGCCGTGGTCAATAAAGGCACTTCCCTCTATAACCTCAACAGTTTTGATCACAAAACCATTGGAATCCGCATTGCCACTGAAGCCGAAAAATACATTATGGGCAAGTTTCCAAGCCACGATATTGTCCATGTAAACAGAAATGATGAATTGTATAACCTGTTGCTAAAGGGGGAGATTGATGTGTTGATTGATGACTCGCCTATTGCAGGTGGTTTCCTGCATCAACATCGCGGTCTGCAAATAGGCATGTTTATGCCCAATACACATTCTCAATATGCTATCGCCATGAAAAAAGGCGATACTCTGCTGAAACTACGGATCAATGAAGTGCTCAAACACCTTAAAGAAAACGGTGTTTATCACCAGCTTTATAAAAAATGGTTTAATTACATTGAACTTTGACCATCTTCTGCACCCTGATCATCCTCTTCTTGCTGCGCTGCCCTTTGTGCCTCAATGATATCTTTTAACTGCAGCAGGCGGTCGAAAAAACTTGAATAGGCCTTAATGTGTCCATGTGCTTTTACCGTAATCAGGTGACTACGGACAAACTTTTTAACGTCCACAATTTTTGTGGCCTTATTAAGGTAAACAGTTTCCGGTAAATCGATTCCTTCGAAATAGGCTTCTAATTCTTCAATGGTCATGGTACAAAGATAAGATAAATCTCATTCGAACATTTATGCCTTAAGCCTTGTTAGGCTAAGATAAATGTGATCATATGCCAGAATTGCCAGACTTACAGCTGTTCAGTAGTAATCTTCATCAAAAACTAGCTGGAAATAAATTGATAGAAATAAAGGTGCTTGTGTCTAAAAACCTCAATGTAACAGAAACTACCCTGCAAAAAACGCTCCTTGGCCAGCAACTTCAAGCCGTTAAACGTGTGGGTAAGGAATTGCATTTTAAATTCGAGAAGGAAGATGTGCTTGCACTTCATTTAATGCTGCATGGTGAACTTCACTATTTTGAAGATAGCGATCTGCCGAAATTTGCCATCCTGGTCATGGGTTTCTCTAATGGGAAAGGCCTGGCGCTGTCGGATTTTCAAAAAATGGCAACACCCACATTAAATCCTGCCCCTTCTGCTGCGTTAGACGCAATGTCTGATGAAATTAATGCTGACTTTTTAAAAAAGTTACTGCATGACAGCAAAGCCTCGATCAAAAACATCCTCCTGGATCAAAAATTAATCAGAGGTATTGGCAATGCCTACGCTGATGAAATTTTATGGGATGCCCGGATTTCACCATTCTCCGCTGCCAACCAAATTCCTGCAGACAAAGTTAACACCCTGGTCAAATCCATCAAATCTGTGTTGCTGGATGCTGAAAAGCAGTTGAAGCTCGCTCATCCCGATATCATCAGCGGAGAGTACAGGGAATTTCTGAAAGTTCACGGACCGAAAATAAAACAGAGTCCCACAGGTGCTGAAGTGTTGATTAAAAAAACCGGCTCACGGAAAACGTATTATACCAGCGAGCAGGAACTTTTTATCTGAGTATTTATGTATCATTGATTCTGAAATCAACAAGATCAAATGAGTAAAACCGGAAAATTATTATGGCAGGACCTGACCGTCGAAAATGCTGCCGAAGTGAAAGATTTTTATTGTGAGGTGGTGGGCTGGACTTCTTCACCCGTTTCTCAGGGCGACTATGACGATTACAATATCATCAGCACAGATGGGGAGGTGGTTGCAGGAATATGTCACAATAGGGGATCCCTTAAAGATTTTCCTTCCCAATGGATGAACTATGTGATCGTGGAAGATGTAGCCTTAAGCAGTGAAAAATGCAAAGCAATGGGAGGCAAGGTGCTTGTCGGGCCAGCGATGATGGGTAAATCCAAATACATTGTGATCCAGGACCCGGCTGGTGCAGTTATTGCCTTAATGGAAGAATAAGCGTCGGTTATTTCCACCCTCCGCCCAATGCCTGGTAAAGGTTAACGACAGCCTGTAGTTTCTGCAGTTTGTCGTTAACCGCATCCAGCTGCGCGGCGAGCAAACTTTGTTCAGAAGTCAATACATCTGTATAGTTGGTGGCAGAACTGTAGCGCAGCAGTTCTTCCGTGAATTCTACGGCTTTTTGCAAGGCTGCAATTTGCTTTCCCCGCGATGATTCTTTGTCGGTGGCAGTTTCGTAAGCATGCAGCGCGTCTGAAACTTCCTGCCCCGCGATCAGCAAGGTCTGCTGAAAATCATTAAAAGTTTGCACTTGTATAGACTGGGCACGCGTTAAACGCGCCCGGTTTGCCCCCTGTGCAAAAATCGGCTGTGTTAAACCACCCAGCAGGTTGTAAAAAAAAGCGTTCGTAAAAAAGTCCTTCAACTCTAAATTTGAAAAACCAGCCCGGGCGGTTAAAGTTAAAGCAGGGTAAAAGTAAGTCCTGGCCAGATTGGTATCTTCAAATGAGGTTCTGAAAGCAAACTCAGCTGCCTGCACATCCGGTCGGTTAACCAGCAATTGGGCAGGCACACCCAGCTTCAAATTCGTTAAGGGATGCTGGTCAGCCAGTTTACTTCGGTTTATGCTACCCGGCGTACGCGACAAAAGCAGGCTGATCACGTTTTCGGTGATGCGGATGCGCTGTTTGAGGTCCGGAATAAAAACTTCTGCCGCATAACGGTTAGCCTCACTTTGCACTACTGCAGCGCCATTCACCACTGCCCCTTCTTTCAGAGCCCTTAGCGTTTCTACCGTCTCTATTCTTTTTTGCAAGGTCAGTTCCGTAATTTCCAGTTGCCTGTCGAAAGCCATTAATGCATAATAGTTATTGGCAATATCAGCAATCAATCGCGTTTGCACAGCGCGTTTAGCCGCATCAGTTTGTAGATAAGCAGCAAGGGCCGCTCTTTTCGAACTGCTTAACTTCCCCCAGATATCTGCTTCCCAGGAAGTGCTTAGCTGCAGTATAAAAGTATTGGTTAAGGTGTTGATATCGATGCCCGGGGGGAAATTTAATCCCGCTTCGGAGGTCTTATTCCTTTGTGCACTTGCATCAGCCGTTAAGCTGGGTATAAAAGCCAGACGGCTTTGCCTTAACGTGGCCCCAGCCTGGATAATGTTTTGCATGGCACTATTTAGGTCCAGGTTCTGGTCCAGCCCCTCCTGTATCAATTTTTTTAAGGTCGTATCCGTAAACAGATCCTGCCAGGGCATACTGGCGATGGAAGTGGTGTCGGTACTGGTTTGATCACGATACAAGGCCCCGGTTTTTAAGTCAGGCCGTTGATAAGTTTTCGTGACTTTACAAGCACTGATCACCATGATCAGGCACAGCGCGGTAAGAAGTTGCTTTAGAAGTCTAAAATTCATTTTTTACAGCTATTATTTGTGTTTCTTCTTTTTCTTCTTCACCATCATCCCCGAAATTTTTTAATGGCGGACCGCTGATTTTTTCCTGTAGAGATTGAAATACAATAAACAATATCGGAATGACAAATACACCTAATATCGTTCCGGTTAACATCCCACCAACAGCCCCAGATCCAATTGACCGGTTACCCACTGCGCCTGCGCCGCTGGAGAACATTAGGGGCATCAAACCAAATATAAAGGCAAAGGAGGTCATCAGTATGGGCCTTAAACGAGCGATCGCACCATCAACGGCGGCCTTTACTATCGGGGTTCCGTTCCGCCTTCTTTCCAGAGAATACTCCACAATCAGGATACCGTTCTTAGCCAGCAGTCCGATCAGCATGATGAGGGAGATCTGCAGGTAGATATTACTGTTCAGGTTGAATATAATAGAGAACAGGTAGGCCCCCACCAAACCAAATGGAAGGGATAATATCACTGCAAAAGGCAGGATATAACTTTCATACTGTGCACTCAACAGGAAATAAACGAATATTAAACACAATATGAAAATATATACCGTTTGACCGCCTGAAGCAAGTTCTTCTCTTGTTAATCCTGAAAAGTCGTAACCATAACCTGCAGGTAAATGTTCAGCTGCGACCTCCTGTATGGCCGTGATCGCATCTCCGGTACTGTAACCTGGCTTTGGTGCTCCTGTGACCGAGATGGCACTGAAAAGGTTAAACCTGGAGATCGCCTCAGGTCCGAAAACCCTCGTCAATTTGATGAAACTGCTGATAGGGGCCATGGTGCCATTTGCATTGCGTACAAAAATCTTTGTCATCCCCTCCGGATTTGCCCTGTAAGAAGCATCAGCCTGGATCATCACCCTGTACTGTTTGCCGAATTTGTTAAAATTGGAAGCATAAACACCACCGTAATACCCCTGTAAAGTTGACAAAACATCATTTACCTGTAAACCGGCTTCTTTTATTTTTTCCAGGTTGATTTCCAGCAGATATTGTGGAAAGCCCGGGTTAAAAGGGGTCATGGCATATTGTATCTCCTTACGTTTAGACAGCTCTGCCAGAAATGCATTGTTAACCTTATAGAATTCATCCATGGTATGTCCGCCTTTATCCTGCAGCTGGAATTCAAAACCACCGCTCTGGCCAAAACCCTGTAAGGTGGGCGGCGCAATAAAGAAGATACTCGCATCCCTGATGCCACCTGTTTTCGCAAAGAGCTCCCCAATTACATCATTCACACTTCGATCCCGCTCACTCCAGGTCTTCAGTTTAATAATGACTATGCTGTAAGCACTACCCGCACCGGCAGTAAAATTTAATCCAATAATGCGCAAGGTGTTATTCACCTCGGGGATAGAATGTGCAATACTGTCTACCTGTTCCGCCATAGACTGTGAACGTTCCATGGAGGCTGAAGGCGGTAAACTGATATTAGCGAAAATTGCACCCTGGTCTTCTGCCGGAACAAAAGTAGAGGGGGTAGTTTTCATCAGGTAGAACAAGCCGAAAATGAAAAGGACAATGGCCAGTCCCACGATCCATGTTTTGGTAGATAGAAACTCCACCGATCGTTTATACTTGGTGGTTACTTTTTCAAAGGCGACATTAAAAGCTGTATAAAAGCGCTGCATAAACTTGTGGTGTTTTTTGTCATCCGCATGGGGTTTCAAAAACAGTGCACATAATGCCGGACTTAACGTTAAAGCATTGATGGCAGAAAGTATAATGGCCACAGCGAGTGTTACCCCGAACTGTTTGTAGAATACACCGGTAGACCCTGTAATAAAAGTTACAGGGATAAATACAGCAGCCATCACTAGTGTAATGGATATAATAGCGCCGGAAATCTCGTTCATGGCATCTATTGATGCTTTTCTGGCAGACTTATAGCCATGGTCTAATTTAGCATGTACGGCTTCCACCACCACAATAGCGTCATCGACCACAATACCAATGGCAAGCACCAGCGCAAACAAGGTGAGTAAATTGATGGTAAACCCAAAGAGGTTCAAAAAGAAAAAAGTTCCTATAATGGCTACGGGAACAGCAATTGCAGGAATCAGGGTAGAACGGAAATCCTGTAAAAAGACAAACACCACCAGAAAGACCAAAATAAAGGCCTCGATTAAAGTGCTCACCACTTTCTCGATGGAAGCATCCAGATTTTCATTCACATCCACCAAATAGGTGTAATCAACACCTTTAGGGAAGTCTTTGGCGGCTTGTTCCAGAATCTTTTTTGATTCATTGATTACGTTGCGTGCATTTGAACCCGGTGTCTGGCTGATGGCCATACCTGCCGAAGGTTTGCCATTGGTTTCCGTATTCGAGGAATAACCTAAAGATCCCAGCTCCACTCTTGCGATATCCTTCAACCGCAAAACCTGACCTTGTCCTTCAGACCGGATGACGATATTCTCAAATTCCTCCACTGTACTTAACCGGCCGGTATACTTGATTACATATTGAAAGCTTTGTTTTCCGCTCTCTCCAAATTTACCAGGGGCGGCCTCAATATTTTGCTCCCCCAGCGCCTGCGATACATCATCCGGAACGAGGCTATACTGAGACATGATATCAGGTTTAAGCCAGATGCGTAAAGAATAGTCTTTAGCACCAAATACCCTTGCCTCACCAACCCCGGTTACCCTTTGTATTTGTGGGATCAAATTGATCTTCGCATAGTTTTGTAAAAAGGTCTGGTCTAAAGCCGGGTCATCGCTGAATAAGGAGAAGATCAGCAGGTTACTGGTCTGGCTTTTGGTAACGGTTACCCCCGACCGTGTAACCTCCTGAGGCAGTAAACTGGTTGCCCTCGATACCCTGTTCTGCACATTTACGGCAGCCAGATCAGGGTTGGTGCCTACCTTAAAGAAAATAGTGATGTTGGCCGAACCTTCGTTGGTGGAAGAAGAGGTCATATAAGTCATGTTCTCTACCCCGTTGATCTGTTCTTCCAGGGGCACCACAACACTTTTCAAAACCACATCGGCATTTGCACCTGTATAATTTGCATTAACCTGCACCGTAGGGGGTGCAATATCCGGATATTGGGCAATTGGCAATGCAATTAAGCCCAAGACGCCAAGTATGACGATAATCACCGAAATTACCGTTGAAAGAACCGGGCGTTGAATAAATACTTTAAACATAATACTTATTTTAATCCTGCGTAAACGGTTTCCTTACTGACTACATTCGCCTTAATCGGGGTGCCATCTTTTAAATTTGCCACACCTTCCAGCACAATCTTATCCCCGGCTTTTAAGCCTTTTTCCACCACAAAAAACTGTCCTGCGGCGTTGGGAAGGATGGTAATGTTTACAGTCTTTGCTTTATTGTCAGCACCGGCAACAACGGCGAAACGCTTGTTCTGTAATTCATAAGTGGCACTTTGAGGGACCAGCAAGGCAGCCTTTACATGGTTTGGAATTCTTACCGTCGCCGAACTTCCGCTTCTGATCAAGCCATCAGGATTTGGAAAAACCGCCCTTGCGTTTGCGGAACCGGTTTCCGTATTGATCAGTCCGTTAACAGTTTGGATGGAGCCTTTTTTGTCATACAAAGTGCCATCAGAAAGGATGAGTGATACCGGTGGCAGCGTGCGGAGCTTGTCTGCGAATGATTTTCCCACCACTTCTTTATTGAAACTTAAAAGGTCTTTTTCATTGATGGCGAAATAGGCAAATACATTTCCTATGCTGGAAACTGTAGTGAGGGGCTCTGCCGTATTACTGCTGATCAGGCTTCCCAAACGATAGGGGATAGAGCCGACAACGCCATCAACAGGACTGGTGATCAACGTATAGCCGAGGTTAATTTTGGCATTTGCCAGTGCGGCCTTCGCTTGGGCCAATGCCGCCAGACTCGCCTGGTAAGAAAATTGTGCAGATTCAAGTTCGTATTTACTGACAATGTCTTTCTCTACCAATGGCTTTACTTTGTTTACGGCGAGATTTGCAGCACTTACCTCTGCCTCTGCACTTTTAACACTTGCCGTAGCCGTACGTACTTCCTGTTCGTATTGGGGAGCATCGATTTTAAATAACCTTTGGCCTTTTTTAACAACAGCACCCTCGTCGACATATATTTTTTCCACGAAACCATCCACTTTTGGCCTGATCTCAATATTTTGCTGTCCCTGGATACTTGCCGGATAATCTGTGTTTAACGTGGCGTCCCTGGGTTCAAGGGTTAAAACTTTATACTCTTTTACTTCTGGGCCACCTGCCGCTGCTGCTGTTGCCTGGTCATTATTATTCCCTCCACAAGAAACAAGCGTGGAGATGAAGAGGAAGACTAGCGCAAATTGGTTAGCTTTCATAAATTTTAATTGGAAGAAGATACCCAATGCACGAGTGCATTTAATAAAATAAGTAAGAAACCAAACGAATGATGTCTCACTTAAAGATATGGAATTACCCCAAAAAAAACATATGATTAAAGAAAAAAAGCAAAATTAAATTTTGCTTAAATGATTGACGCTAAGGTAGAAATGGCGTTACCTTTTCTAAGGCAAACTCCAGCTGCTGCGCCTCGGTGATGGTCGTGTTATCTAAAATAACAGCATCCTCTGCTCTCACCAGCGGACTTTCAGCACGAGTAGTATCTGCATAATCACGGTGGGCGATATTTTCGAAAACTTCTTCCAGCGTAGTCATGGTGTCTCCCTTGGCCTGCATCTCTTTAAATCGCCTTTCAGCCCTTAATTTCGGATCGGCAGTCATGAAGAATTTAACCTGCGCATCTTTGAAAACCGTAGTACCGATATCCCGGCCATCCATCACGATATTTGCAGTCCTGCCCATACGCTGCTGTTGTTTCACCATTTCATGACGCACCATTTTATTAGCAGCAACTTCACTTACATTCTCCGAAACGGGCATCTGCCTGATTTCTTCAGATACTTCTTCACCATTTAAAGTGATGTGACTTTGATAATCCCGCGAATGAAAATTTAATTCAATATGCTGCAATGCGTCTTTAACGGCTTCCGCATCCTGAATATTTACCTTGTTGCGAATAAAATAAAGCGTTACCGCACGGTACATAGCCCCACTGTCGATATAGATGAAACCTAATTCTTTGGCCAATGCTTTCGCCAGTGTACTTTTACCACAGGATGAATACCCGTCAATTGCAATAACCAGGTTTTTTCTCATATGCGGCAAAGTTAACGTTTTAGCTATTCCTCCGAATTTATTTCGATAATATTTAGGCAATTTTTTTTCGGTTGAATGTTCAAAATCGTATTTTTAACAAATGATACCTCAAAGGGACAACATTTTAAAGTATGCAACCTTTAGAACTTCGCGCAGCGGGGGGAGCGGAGGACAAAACGTCAATAAGGTATCCAGCAAAGTAGAGCTGGTCCTGAATATTGCTGAAGCGGGTTTTTTAAATGAAGCCGAAAAGGCTTTAGTCACAGAAAGGCTTGCCCACCGCCTGGACCAGGAAGGCAACCTGCACGTGATTGCTCAGGAAGACAGGAGTCAGCTGTTAAACAAGGAAAGGAGCCTGGCAAAAGCAGTTGCCATCATCAAAAACGCTTTGCATGTTCACAAGGTTCGAAAACCTACTAAAATACCCAAATCGGTTATCCGCAGGCGCTTAGCAAATAAACAGTCGCAAGCTGAAAAAAAAGTAAATAGAAAAAGACCTGCTATTGATTATTGAAACCTGTAAAACATGCTGATGGTACCATACTGATGGGCTTTGGCAGCACTTTTCAATTCTTTGGTTTTAAAGAGCAAGCCAAAGTCAAAAGTAAATCTCCGCGTGCTGTAATTAAAGCCCAGCTGTTGGGCAAAGACGATGGGTTTTACATCAAAAGTAACCGGACTATCTTCATTAAACAGGCTTCCCTGGATGGTCGCATCATAGGCCACCACATTTAGTTGTGGTTTGGCATAAAAGAAAATTTCTTTATCCACCAGTGCCTTGGTCGCGCTATTGCCAATAACTGCATGGGTATAGGCCGTGTTGAACAGCTGGTTTATTTTACCCGTCCTGAATAGCACACCGGCACCGGCACCACTGAAAGTAGTTCCGGCTTTGGCATAACCTTCAAAGGAGAAGTCAACCGAATTGTTGGCGGACCGGTGCATCAGCCGCAGGTATTGCAATGATAAATTGACTGCCATTTCATTTCTGATCTGATATTCCCAGCCTGCCGTTTCATAGAAACCGACGGTATTGTGTAAAAGTTCCTGTCCGCTTTGTGCAAGCGCATCCGGACCAGTCGTTCCAACCTGTACAGTACCCCTTAATACACTTTCGTTTTTATAAAACCAGTTCAGGGCACCCTCAGCATACAGGTAGCCAGCAAATGGCCTGTCCTGTGTGGCCGGATCGGGTGCATAACCAGACCGCGGGTTGTATATTTTTTGCCCGATAGCTAGCTCGTAAGTTTTCTTCTCCAGCTTTTCAGCAATTTTTGATTCGTCGATGGCATGACGGAAGTTGATGAAAAGTCCGTTGGTATAATAACGGTCCTGCCCACGAAACAGGTAAGCATCATTATCGCTACTGAAACCAAATTCATTTTTAAAAGTTTGCGCGTGAGCAGAAACAGCAGTGAAAATAAGCAGGATTAAAAAAGTATAATTTTTTGACTTCATAGTGGGGAATTAAAAAAGGCCCTGAAAATGCTTCAGGGCCTAAATATATAGCTTTATTTATTTTGTTAATTAATTTAAAACCGTTTTTATTTTAACAGTCAGGTCCTGGGGATCCTTAACTTTGTCTTTCATCAAAGCCAGTTCTATCACTTCCCTCATCTCGGATACATAATGGAAATTTAAGTCTTTAATATAACTTTCTTTAATTTCCAGGATATCCTTTTTATTGGATTTACACAAAATGATGTCTTTAATGTTAGCCCTTTTTGCCGCAAGGATTTTCTCCTTGATACCGCCCACAGGCAATACTTTTCCTCTAAGGGTAATCTCACCGGTCATCGCCAGGTTAGATTTCACCTTACGTTGGGTAAAGGCAGAAGTTAAAGCGGTCAGCATGGTAATACCTGCTGATGGGCCATCCTTAGGTGTTGCTCCTGCAGGAACGTGCACATGGATATCCCATTGGTCAAAAAGTGCATATTCTATACCGAAAAGACTGGCATGAGCACGCAGATAAGCCAATGCGATCACCGCAGATTCTTTCATCACATCACCGAGGTTACCTGTTAAGGTCAGTTTACCTTTTCCAGGACTTAAGCTCGCTTCAATAAAAAGGATATCGCCACCCACAGAAGTCCAGGCTAAACCGGTAACTACACCTGCCACTTCATTACCTTCATAAAGATCCTTATCATAGATAGGAGCACCCAAAATCCTTTCCACATCATCGTGGGTTAAAATATGGTCATAAGGTTCTTCCATCGCAATTTTAGTTGCCACCCCACGAACCAGCGATCCAATCTTTTTTTCCAGTCCCCGAACACCAGACTCACGGGTGTAATCTTCGATTACCTTTTCAATTAAATTTGATTTTAAGGTAATGTCTTTCGTATTAATGCCATGCATTTCTTTTTGTTTTGGCAACAAATACTTCTTAGCGATCTCAATTTTTTCTTCTATCGTATAACCATTCACCTCGATAATTTCCATACGGTCTAACAAAGCAGGCTGTATGGTGTTCAGTGAATTAGCAGTAGCAATAAATAGCACGTTCGACAAATCGTAATCTGTTTCTACGTAATGGTCGTTGAAGGCACTGTTTTGTTCAGGGTCTAAAACTTCCAGCAATGCAGAAGAAGGATCGCCGCGGAAATCTGATCCTACCTTGTCAATTTCATCTAAAACAAATACCGGGTTTGCAGCGCCCGCTTTTTTTATAGACTGAATTATACGGCCTGGCATGGCGCCGATATAAGTTTTTCGGTGACCACGGATTTCAGCTTCATCTCTGATGCCACCCAGTGCCATCCGTACATATTTACGGTTCAACGCTTTGGCAATCGATTTACCAAGCGAGGTTTTACCAACCCCCGGCGGGCCTACCAAACAGAGAATAGGCGCTTTCATATCGCGTTTAAGTTTCAGTACGGCAAGGTATTCTATAATCCTTTGCTTCACCTTTTCTAAACCAAAGTGGTCCTTATCCAAAACCCGCTGTGCACGCTTCAAATCGAAATTATCCTTGGTGAAATCATCCCAGGGAAGATCCAGCAATAATTCCAGGTAATTGATCTGTATAGAATAGTCAGGTGCTGCAGGGTTCATTCTGCCCATTTTCTCCAGCTCTTTGTTAAAGTGCTCTTTAACGGGAAGTGCCCACTTTTTCTTCTTGGCGCGCATTTCCAAAGCTGCATATTCCAAATCACTGGAATTTCCACCTAACTCTTCCTGGATGGTCTTCAATTGCTGGTTAAGGAAATAATCCCGTTGTTGTTTATCCAGATCGACCCTTACTTTAGATTGGATCTGGTTTTTTAGCTCCAGCATTTGCAGTTCCAGTGTCAGCAGTTCCATCACCATTTCAGCGCGGTCACGCAATACGGTCATTTCGAGCATCTTCTGCTTGTCAGCAACATCTGCATTCATGTTTGAAGAGATGAAGTTGATCAAAAAAGAGGTGCTTTCGATATTTTTCAGGGCAATGCCTGCCTCGCTTGGAATATTAGGAGATAACTGAATAATCTGCGAAGACATTTCACGAACGGAAGCAATTAAAGCCTTAAATTCCTTGTCAGGTTTATCTTTAGCTTCTTCAAATTTTTCGATGGTTACTTTAATATAGGGATCAGATTGTACCAGCTCAATGAGTCTGAAACGCTGCTTTCCTTGTATGATAACCGTCGTATTACCATCAGGCATTTGTAGCATTTTGATGATATGTGCTACTGTACCCACTTTATTGAGTTCATCAAAAGTAGGATCTTCGATGGAAACGTCCCGCTGTGAAGCTACACCAATAATGCGGTTGCCCTTATAGGCTTCCTTTATTAACTTAATTGATTTTTCCCTTCCGACAGTGATTGGTATCACGACACCTGGAAAAAGCACCGTGTTCCGTAATGGCAAGATAGCCAAAACCTCAGGTGTTTCTTCACTATTCATTTCATCCTCATCCTGTTGCGTCATTAGCGGAAAAAATTCAGTATCTTCATTTATGATGGGTAATGCATTGCCAAAATCAAATTGATCTTTTATACTCATTAAATAGGCCTTTCTAAATTTGTAAACGACAAAGTGACAGTTTCTCGCTAGGAATTACTGTTTTTATCTATCAGGGGATAAATTCAACTCTTGTGCCAAAAGCTTTTCCATGGATACTTTATGTTAAAAAGGCAGTAATTTAAAATTATTTAAATGTTAATCATAATTTATATTATTTAGCGTTTAAGCTGTAATTCTAAAATGGTACAATAGTTGCCTATTATGTATCTTATAATTTTATAACTTTATTTTTTAAATAAATATTGATGAACTATTTCAAACAGGCTGTTTTTATTTTACTCCTTACCTATACCAGCAGCACAGTAACCGCACAGAGCGGTAGCTATGATAAATTAGGCATGCAGGCGATGATGAAAGGTGATTTCAAAGGTGCCGTCAACCAGCTGAAAAAAGCAGATGCAAAGGCCCCCAATAATACAAATGTTTTGAAAATGCTGGGCTATTCCTATTTTCAGGTTGGGGAATATGAAAGTGCTATATCTACCTACACGAAGTTGATATCATTGAAGCCAGCAGATTATTCTGCTTATTACTACCGTGGTAAAGCCCGGCTGAACGTTGCTAATGATCCACAAGAGTCTTTAAACCAGATGCGTGATAACTTTTACCTTTCTGCCATTAAAGATTTCAGCAAAGCCATCGAACTGAATGGGGAAGAAGATGCCCAGTTATTACAGAACAGGGGCATTGCCTATAAAGACTACGGTATCTTTAAGTCTTATAAAATTAAAAAGAAAACAGATAAAACTGCTGTCATCGCTATTTTCAATAGTTCAATTGCCGATTTCCAGAAGATTTTGGTGATGCAGCCACAGCGTAAAGATATTTTAGCGTTGGTGAGCTATGTTAAAGCGCAGATCACAAGTCTGAAATAAACAACGGTTTCAAACGCTTAACCTATGGAAGTGCAACATTTTATGTTGCACTTTTTTTGTGATTTAACTTTTCTGTAAGCACCTGGTGTTGGTTCAGTAAATTGAAGCTGATTGGGGAACGAGTGACTCCTGTAAGATTCGTTACTTATGCATTGATGTAAACGGAGTGTAGGCTAGAAAACAGGGCGCTTCTGACAGGGACTTGCGCCGGACCTGCTACCGGACTCGTACCGGATTTTCGGTAGGTGGCCGGTGCCAAACTGCCGCCAGATCAGGTCTGTTTACAAGCTATTTTTTAGTGTTCCCTTGATGGTCATTAAGCTATCGTCAATCAAGCAATAAGCGGAGCTTTAAAGATATGATCAGCAGCTTAGGGGAATGCTCCTTTGACCTGGTATTTTTTACCGGAAAGAAATCTGATTTGCTGCGTTTTCCTGATCTCATATAAGCTATCGGGGAAATAAGCCAGCGTGTCAGTAGAGTGATAAAGATAATTATTGGTATTCAATAAGATCTTGATGGAAGCTATTTTGTTGTTTTTACGGGAGATCTCCAGTTTTTTGACCAGTATCTTGTCGTCATTGCTGCTGTAAACTTCCTGCTGGTCGCTTTTCTCCACTTTAAACAGGCCCAGCCATGCAGATTTATTGATGTCAGCATCAGAAAAATTGGCGAGTTCCTTGTTCCAGTCTGCGATGCGGATTTTTTTGCTTTCCGTGGAGTCGTTGACGGAAACTGTTTTTAAAACAAGCGGCTTCGTTTTGTTCAAACGAGCCGCCTCTTGTTGGAAATAACCTTTAAGGTCAAAATATTGCTGCGGCTGTACTTTTTGCTGGTCTGTATGGCCACAGGACAAAAAAAACAATAAAAAACAGCCGGCAACGATATATTTATGCATTATATTAAACAATTACCTGTCATGATTGCAGGTTTTTCTAAACCCATTAATTTTAAAATAGTAGGGGCGATGTCACCCAATTTGCCATCATTGATATGTGTGTATTCAGTACCTACCAAAATGCAAGGGACAAGGTTAGTGGTGTGAGCGGTATTTACAGAGCCATCACTGTTGCGCATGTATTCTGAATTACCATGATCTGCAAGAATAATAAAAGCATAACCATTTTTAAGTCCTGTCGTCACCACAGCCTCGGTACAGTGGTCAACAGTTTCCACTGCCTTTACCACAGCCTCAAAAACACCGGTATGTCCTACCATGTCGGGGTTAGCGAAGTTCAGGCAAATAAAATCTGGCCAACCTGTTTCCAGCTCTTCTATGATTGCAGCCGTAATACCCTGGGCACTCATCTCCGGCTGTAAATCGTAGGTTGCTACCTTCGGCGATGGGATCATGATGCGTTTTTCATTTTCAAAAACCTGCTCCCTGCCGCCGGAGAAGAAAAATGTAACGTGTGGATATTTTTCAGTCTCCGCTATTCTGATTTGGTTTTTGTGGTTCTTTTCTAAAACTTCACCCAGTGTCTCACTTAAATCATCTTTGGTAAACATGGTTTTCACATCAATGAAATTCTCATCATAAGCAGTCATGGTTACATAATATAAGGAAAGCTTATGCAGGTTATATTCAGGATAATCTTTTTGGCACAAGGCAGAGGTAATTTCACGGCCGCGGTCGGTGCGGTAATTGAAACATATCACTACATCACCGTCTTTAATGGTAGCCTTTGGTGTTCCATCAGGTTTGGTAAGCACAATAGGATCCGTAAACTCATCGGTAATGCCAGATTGATAAGATTTTTTAAGGGCTGTTACAGCGTCCTGTGCTGGTTCACCCATGCCAAGGGTTAAAAGATCATAAGCTTTTTTCACCCTTTCCCAACGCGAGTCACGGTCCATGGCGTAGTAACGGCCAATTAAACTGGCAAGCTGAGCAGGAGAGTTTTGAATATGGTTTTCCAGATCCTGCACGAAGCCTACACCAGAATTGGGATCCGTATCCCTGCCATCCATAAAAGCATGTATAAAGACCTCAGTTAAGCCTTGCTCAGCAGCAGCATCACAAAGGGCTTTCAGGTGGTTGATATGCGCATGTACTCCACCGTCAGATAAAAGTCCGATAAAGTGGACGTCTTTCTGGTTAACTTTTGCGTATTCAAAGGCTTTCAGTAATTCAGGATTGGAAAATAAAGTCCTGTCGCTTATCGCTTTGTTGATTCTGCCGAGTTCCTGGTAAACTACACGGCCCGCACCCAGGTTCATATGGCCAACTTCAGAATTCCCCATTTGTCCGGCCGGTAAGCCTACCGCTTCTCCGGAAGCTTCCAGTTTGGAATTTGGATATTTCTTTAATAAAGAATCAAAAAATGGGGTGTTTGCTGCAAAAGCGGCGTCTGATTCGTCTTGTTTTCCATATCCCCATCCATCCAGAATAAGGAGCATTACTTTTTTATCTTCCATCAAAAATGTAGTTTAATTGTTGTGCTAACTAGCTAACAAATATAAGGGTAATCGCTTTTTAAATTGCAGTAAAATACAATTAATGCTGGTTTAATGGCATAATTTATGTTAGTGGAGTCATATAGTCTAGTTGAAATGATGAAATTTATGTTTCCGATACTTATTGTTTTGGCCCCCTTTATTCCTCAGGGGTTATTTCAGGGTGAATTTATTGATGAAATGTCGAAACTCTTCAAGACTGGAAATTCAAAAGAAATTGCACGAAATTTTAATGGTTCTGTAGCATTAAGCATCATTCATGATGAAGACGTTTACTCCAAGGTACAGGCAGAACAAATATTAAGAGATTTTTTTAGCAAACATTCTCCCACAAGTTCTTCCGTTTTACACCTCATCAATACCAATCCAAATATGAGGTTCGGCATCCTGACGCTCAACACCCGCAATGGTAAATTCAGGATTTCCATCACCTCAAAAAAGATCAGTAATTCTTTTTTAATCACCGAACTCAGAATTGATCCAGAAAAATAGTTTAACAATAGCGGTAAAAATGCTATTTTTGGATTAAAATCGAAAATTTGGACAAGCAAAACATACATTTATTTATAAAAAACGCAATAGCTGAGGATCTTGGCGACGGCGATCATACTTCACTTTCCACTATTCCCGTCGGGGCACAGGGGAGGGCGAAACTTATCATCAAAGAGGATGGGGTATTGGCTGGTGTTGAACTGGCCTTAATCATTTTTGAACAGATTGATCCGCTGCTGAAAACTGAAGTATATCTGAAGGATGGTGCCTTGGTAAAATATGGCGATATTGCTTTTACCGTGGCTGGGAGTACCCATTCCATCTTATTAGCCGAAAGACTTGTTTTAAATTGCATGCAGCGCATGAGCGGCATTGCTTCAAAAACACATCGTATTGTGGCGATGCTCGAGCCCTATGGAACAAAAATTCTTGATACCCGAAAAACAACTCCCGGCTTGCGTATGCTCGAAAAATGGGCAGTTAAAATAGGGGGTGGCGTTAATCACCGCATCGGTTTATACGATATGATCCTGATTAAAGATAATCATGTGGATTATGCCGGCGGTATTGCCAATGCCATTCATGCGGCCAATGAATACCTGCAGCAGACAGGCAGAAACCTGGAAATAGAAATAGAAGTAAGAAACCTGGAAGAATTAAAACAGGTATTGGAAACAGGCCAAGTTAACCGCATCATGCTGGACAACTTTGGTTTTGAAGATTTAAAAGCAGCGGTAGATCAGATCGGAAAACGGTATATTACAGAGGCTTCAGGAGGCATAGTGGAAGAAAATATAACCCAATATGCCGCATGTGGTGTTGATTTTATATCAATGGGCGCGTTAACGCATTCGGTTAAAAGTTTAGACATGAGTTTAAAAGCATTTTAGAATGATGTCGATTTATTCCATTTCAGCCGTGCTGCTGGCCTACCTTTTTGGCTCTATCCCTTCTGCAGTATGGATAGGCCAGGCCTTTTATGGTGTTGATGTGCGCGAATACGGCAGTGGAAATGCCGGTGCTACCAACGTGTTCAGGGTTTTAGGGAAAAAAGCAGGCCTGGTGGTCATGACCATTGATATCCTTAAAGGCTTTACCGCAACGAAACTTGCCTATTTTATCGGACTTTCTGTAACCGGTCCACAAGACTCTTCACAATTTATTAACTACCAGCTTGCCTTGGGTTTGACGGCTGTAGTAGGTCATTTGTTCCCTGTTTTCGCCGGTTTTAGAGGAGGAAAAGGGGTGGCTACACTTTTTGGAATGATTTTAGCAGTTAACCTTCCAGCGGCTTTACTTTGCGTTCTTGTCTTTGTGGTTGTTCTGCTGGTTACGAAATACGTTTCACTAAGTTCTATATGTGCAGGTTTTACCTTCCCCTTAGGAATTATATTCATATTTCATTCCACCATTAAAACCGAAGTCCTGTACAGCATGTGTGTATGTGTGTTAGTTTTGGTAACACACCAGAAAAATCTCGAAAGACTATTAAAAGGCAAAGAATCAAAAGTATATCTGTTTAAAAGTAAAAAGCCTTAATTATTTTACCTATGAAGAAGATCCTTTTGTTTAGTGTTGCCATGTCAATGCTTACATTTTATTCGTGCTCTACAGTTCCACTGTCTGGGCGAAACCGCTTGAGTTTTATTGATGAAGCGGAAATGCAGACTGCTGCAGCACAAAGTTATACTGCCTTGCTGAAAGATCCTTCTACGAAAGTTTTAAATAACGCCGAAGCAGCAAGGGTTAAAAGAATTGGTCAGAAAATAGCTACTGCCGTAACCCAATACATGAATGCAAATGGTTTTGGTGAACAAATCCAGGGCTTTAAATGGGAATTTAATTTGATCGACAGTAAGGAAATCAACGCCTGGTGTATGCCTGGTGGCAAAGTAGCTGTATATACTGGTATATTGCCGGTTACCAAGGATGATGCTGGTTTAGCCACTGTAATGGGCCATGAAATTGCCCATGCTGTTGCTAAACATTCTTCTGAACGTGCATCTAAAGCTGCCCTTGCAGAAGGTGTGGGTGGTTTGCTGGGCGCAGCAACTTCAAATAAGTCTGAAGGAACCCGTCAGGTTTTAGGCTCTTTATATGGTATTGGCGCGCAAGCCGGCTATTTATTGCCTAATTCGAGAACACAGGAGCTGGAAGCTGATCACCTTGGACTGATCTTTATGTCAATGGCTGGTTATAACCCTAGCAATGCTGTTGGTTTCTGGCAACGTATGGCTTCGGCAAGTGCCAACAGTCAAAAACCACCTGAGTTTTTAAGTACTCACCCTGCTGATGCAACCAGAATTACGCAAATTCAAAAAGACCTGCCAGAGGCGATGAAATATTTCAACTCTACTTCAGGCAAGCCTGTTAGGTAATCACCAAACAGCTTATTTTCTAAATTATATCATTAAAGGGGCTGTTCATTCAGCCCTTTTAGCGTTTCTAACATTGCGGAAGCCTTTAGAAGACATTCTTCGTACTCACTTTCCGCATCCGACTGATAGGTAATGGCACTACCTACTTTAAAGGATAAATAAGCAGTGGAGGCTTTATATAAAAGGGTCCTGATCATGACGTTGAAGTCGAAGTTACCATCGGGACTGATATAACCCATGGAGCCTGAAAAAGCCCCTCTTTTGCTGTTTTCCAATTCTTCGATCAACTGCATGGCCTTAATTTTTGGTGCCCCAGTCATGGACCCCATCGGAAAGGTGTTTTTAAGGGCATCGATAAAATGTATTTCGGGGTTTAGCTCACAGGTAACAGTTGATATCATTTGGTGTACTTGTGGAAAGCTATAAATTCCAAAAAGCTCGGCTACCATAACTGTTCCCGGTACCGCACTTTTGGTCAAGTCATTCCTCACCAAGTCTACAATCATGACGTTCTCTGCCTGTTCCTTGCGGCTTTCTTTAAGTTTTTGCCTGTTTTGCTGGTCTTCAATGCTGTCGGGACTTCGTTTTGCTGTCCCTTTAATAGGTTGGGAAATCAATTGTTGTCCTCTTTTGCAGAGAAATCTTTCTGGACTTGCAGACAAAATATAATGGTCTCTAATTTTAAAATATCCACCAAAAGGACTGGATGATCGTCGGTTCAAAGCATTGAATACCGCCAGCGGATTGATCTTTGCATTTTTTGCAAAGAAATCCTGGCAAAAAGTAATTTCATAACAATCTCCCTGGATAATATGCTCCTGCAATATTTTTACCTGTTGTATATACTTGCTTTTTGTGAGGCTGCTTTGCATCTGTACTTCTGCAGTGGCAACAGGCTTCAATATGGTCTTTTCAATCTGCTGAAGCAAGTCTGGTGGTCCAAGCAACACTTCTACCGCTGTTCCAGTAACTGCCAGGAGGTATTCAGGGATGAAAAAAAAGAGATCAGGGAAAGCAAGAGGATCAGGATTGGAGGAATGTAAAGCTTCGGTTTCGTTTTTTAAATCATAGCTTAATAAGCCAAACATCCAGCTTCGGTTTTTATTATAAAAGGCCTTCAGCTCGTCAAAGGCAGTGCCGCATTTGGCATTCAATTCATCCCTGACGCCTGCAGCAATGAGGAGATCATATTGATGATAGACATCAGGATAAGTATTTGAGTCCAGTACAGCACAAACCTCAAACGTATCCGCCCATGCTAATGCTTTTTGTTTAAATAGATTGTCTGGATGCATGATGGTTGTCTCCATGGTATGGAAGAAAGAGAACAAAAAAAGGCGGTTGGAAGCCGCCTTTTTGTAGGTATGGTTTAATTATTTAAAATGTTCTAGATCAGCTCTAAGGTTTGAACGCGGTCAGGACCTACAGAAAGGTATTTTACCGGAACTTCCAGTTCCTTCTCCAGAAAAGCGATATAAGCACTTAAATTTGCCGGTATATCCGCTAGTTCATTGATCTGGGTCACATCAGTTTTCCAGCCTTCAATGGCTTTTAAAACAGGTGTTGGCTTTACAGAAATGATGTCATAAGGCATGTAATCAATAGTTTCACCATCGTATTCATAATGCGTACAAGCATAGATGACATCAAAATCATCCAATACATCGGCTTTCATCATGATCAACTCGGTAACACCATTCAGCATGATCGCGTATTTTAAAGCTGGAATATCGATCCATCCGCAACGGCGTGCCCTTCCGGTAGTCGCACCAAATTCATGGCCAACCTGACGCAGGGTTTCGCCTACTTCATTGTCCAGTTCTGTTGGAAAAGGGCCACTGCCCACACGGGTACAATATGCTTTAAAAATACCATAAACATTGCCAATTTTATTAGGCGCAATACCTAAGCCTGTGCAAGCACCGGCAGTAGTGGTATTTGAAGAGGTCACAAAAGGATAAGAACCAAAGTCAACATCTAATAATGTTCCCTGGGCACCTTCAGCCAAAACGGTTTTACCTTCTTTCAAATAATTGTTTACAAAATGCTCACTGTCTACATGAGGTATAGTTTTAATATACTCAATGGCTTCAAAGAAAGCGGCTTCCTTTTCGGTAAGATCGTATTCAAACTCGTAATGCGAAAGAATTTCTTTGTGTTTTTCAACCAGTTTGTTGTAGCGCTCTTTAAAATCTGGCAAAGTAGTATCGCCTACGCGTAAACCATTTCTGCCGGTTTTATCCATGTAAGTTGGACCGATCCCTTTTAAAGTGGAGCCAATTTTATCTTTACCCATTTTCTGCTCGTTGGCAGCATCGAGTAACTGGTGTGTTGGTAAAATCAGGTGTGCTTTACGGGCAATTACCAATTTGCCTTTGGCAATTGGATCCTGTCCGGCAGCTTTAAGGTTATCTAATTCTCTTTTTAAAATGATTGGATCGATTACAACCCCATTTCCGATTAGATTCATAGTTTTTTCGTTGAAAATACCAGATGGAATGGTATTCAGAACAAATTTTTTGCCGTCAAATTCTAAAGTATGACCTGCATTTGGTCCGCCCTGGAAACGAGCGATCAAATCATATTGCGGACTTAATACGTCAACAATTTTACCCTTGCCCTCGTCGCCCCATTGCAGGCCGAGCAGCACGTCTACTTGCGTCATTATGTTAAATTAAGAAAAGATATAATTGAATGTTTTAATTTGCATGTTGTATTTCTGCATTTTGATTCATGGTGCTCTTTGCTTTACAGTCAAAGCACACACCATAAAGATTAAGGGAATGGTGTTTGATGTCGAATTTCAGTAATTCGCCAACCATACTCTGAATCTGGTGGATACGTGGATCGCAGAATTCCACCACTTTACCGCAGTCGATACAAATGATATGATCATGCTGATGATAGCCATAAGATTTCTCAAACTGGGCCATATTTTTGCCAAACTGGTGTTTGGTTACCAGATCACATGACACCAATAATTCCAGTGTATTGTATACTGTAGCCCTGCTTACCCTGTATTTCTGGTTTTTCATATGGATATAGAGGGTTTCCACATCAAAGTGGTCATCTCTTGAATAGATTTCTTCCAGTATAGCAAAACGCTCAGGTGTTTTTCTGAGTGCTTTGTTTTCCAGGTAGGCTTCAAATATTTTCCTGACCAGCTCGCTGTTGTGATTTGTAGACATAGTTTTCAAACTCCTTTCAAAGGTACCAAAATTTAAATTAACCCGGGGGTATTTTCCTAAAATTAGGCGTCAAACCGGGTAACCCCCGTTACACCTCTGACTTCCAATATATTTTCTATCAGTTTATCTAAATGCTCTTTATCATTGACATAGATCATGATGGAACCGTCAAAGATACCATTATCTGTGTCAACAGTGATGGAACGCATGTTTACCTTAAAGTCATTAGAAATTACCTTGGTGATGTTATTAATTAATCCTACATCGTCAATACCGATGATGTGTAAACCGGTAAGGAAAGTAAGCTCCTTCTGGCTGTTCCATTTTGCTTTTACAATGCGGTAACCATAATTTGCCATCAGCTGTGCGGCATTCGGACAATTGGTACGGTGAATTTTAATGCCTTCACTGACGGTGACGAAGCCGAAAACATCATCTCCGGGGATCGGGTTACAGCAGGCGGCAAGGGTATAATCTATCTTTTGCAGGTCTTCGCCGATAAGCAGAATATCAGATTCAGGGCCTTTGATGCGAGTTAACAAGGCATCAATTTTCTGATGGTCATTGCGTTCGGACATTCCCCTGTTTTCTATTTCCTTTTCTGCAGCAAGGTATTCCTTAAGGTCTTTTAATTCAATTTTCCCTTGGGCAATACCAATAAAAAGTTCCTGTGTAGAAGGTAATTTAAAGTAATAGCTGAGCTTATTAAGGTTATCTGTGTTGTAAGTTATTTTCAGTGATTTTAACTTGCGCTCCAGGATTTCCTTACCGTGTTCGGCAATTTTTCTTTTCTCTTCTTTCAGGGAAGATTTGATCTTGGATTTCGCTTTGGCCGTAACCACAATATTCAGCCAGTCTTCTTTCGGCACCTGCTTGCTGGAAGTAATGATCTCTACCTGGTCGCCATTTTGTAGCTTATGAGATAAGGGCACCAATTTATGGTTGACCTTGGCCCCGATACACTTCGCACCTACATCTGTATGAATCTCAAACGCGAAATCAAGTGCAGTTGCACCAAGTGGCAATTGCAGTAATGCGCCTTTTGGCGTGAAAATAAAGATCTCATCCGAGAATAGATTCATCTTGAAATCATCAAGAAAATCTAAAGCATTGGCTTCAGGGTTGCTGAGCATTTCCCTTACTTTCATGATCCATTGATCAAGACCGTTGTCGTTGCTGGATTCTTTATATTTCCAGTGGGCAGCAAAACCTTTTTCAGCGATTTCATTCATGCGCTGTGTACGGATCTGCACTTCTACCCATTGCCCTTTGGGGCCCATTACGGTTGTATGTAAAGATTCATAACCATTGCCTTTAGGCGATGAAACCCAGTCGCGCAGGCGGTCGGGGTTGGGCCTGTATAAATCGGTCACAATGGAATAAGCCTTCCAGCAATCTGCTTTTTCCTGATCCGGGGCACTGTCGAGCACAATTCTGATGGCGAAAAGATCATATACCTCTTCAAAAGGTATATTTTTCTTTTTCATTTTGTTCCAGATGGAATGAATGGATTTCGGACGACCGAAAATTTCGGCTTTAAGGCCTTGCTCGTTTAAACTTTCTGTAACAGGCTCAACGAAACGTTTGATAAACAAGTTTCGCTCGGCCTTTTTTTCATTCAGCTGGGTAGCAATATATTTGTAAGTGTCAGGCTCCAGGTACTTCATGGAAAGGTCTTCCAGTTCAGATTTTATAACATATAAACCTAAACGGTGGGCCAGTGGTGCATAAAGATAAATGGTTTCGGAAGCGATTTTCAATTGCTTCTGTCTTGGCATAAAATCCATCGTCCGCATATTGTGCAGCCGGTCTGCCAGTTTAATTAAGATCACCCGTACATCATCTGCCAGGGTGAGCAGCATTTTCCTGAAGTTTTCTGCTTGCAGGGAACTGTTATAATCAAAAACCCCGGATATCTTAGTTAAGCCATCGATGATTTTGGCGGTTTTTTTTCCAAATTCTCTTTCAATATCGTCTAAAGTAATTTCAGTATCTTCAACTACGTCATGCAATAAAGCACATACAATAGAGGTCGTACCCAGTCCGATTTCTTCTGCAGCAATTTGTGCTACAGCAATCGGATGGTAGATATAAGGTTCTCCAGATTTTCTGCGCATGTTTTTATGGCTTTCCAAGGCCATATCGAAAGCTTTTCTGATTTCTTTTTTATCACCCCGCTGCATCGTTGGCTTACATGCCCTTAAAAGCGCACGGTATCTTTTCAATATTTCTTGCTTCTCTGTTTCAAGGTCTATAACCAATGTGTTCTTCATTTGTATTATTTTCGAAATATTATAACCTGCTTTCCGTTAAAGCACTATATTAGTTTGAGAGTTTCCTAAATGATATGCTGATTACAAAAATAGGACTTTGGATTGAACCTAATATATAAAATTGCTTTAACTTTGCAGTGGTATAAATTTATGAAATTTTATAAGCTAGTTGTTCTGCTAATTGTCATTATTACAGGAGCTCCAGTTACAGCTCAGGAAAAGCCTTTACCTTATAAAATGCCGATGCTGGGTAAGAATGACACGATTATGGTGGCTTCGACTAATGTAGATGGCGAAATTATCCCCTGGATACCCCTTAACGAGGTGGTAATTTATGGTGCACGGATATTTAAATCGCCAGCAGAAAGGGCTGCCTTTAATCGCTTGCGCTACAATGTACTGAAAGTAATGCCCTATGCACTTTATGCGAAAAGGCGTTATGAGCAACTGGAGCGCGATTTGGCCCTGACAGATAATAAGCGTGAACAAAAGCGGCTTGTTAAAGCATGTGATGCTGAGATTAAGCAGATGTTTAAAAATGAAATTAAAGACCTGACCATTACCCAAGGCAAGATCTTAACTAAATTGGTAGACAGGGAACTGGGTAAAACCACTTTCGATATCATAAAAGAAAGTAAAGGAGGCTTAAAAGCCTTCGTGTATCAATCTGTGGCGAAAGTGGTGGGCCATAATCTGAAAAGTACCTATAACCCCATGGAAGAGCGGGATATAGAATCCATCATCATTTCATCAGGGTATTACCAATAAACAATAATGACAGATCATTCGAAAAGCGTCCACCAGTTCAAGTTCAACCTTCTTGATGGTTCTGAAAAGAACATGGCTGACTATCAGCATCAAGTATTACTTATTGTAAATATTGCTTCCGGCTGTGGTTTTACACCGCAATTAAAGGAGTTGCAGGAGTTACGTGCGGAATTTCAGGGCCAGGGTTTTGAAGTCATTGGCTTTCCTTCCAATGACTTCGGGCGACAAGAGCCGCTGGATGGCCTTGCCATCGGCGAATTTTGCAAGGCCAACTTTGGAGTTGAGTTTCCCGTTTCAGAGAAAATCATGGTGAGGGGCGACCTTGCACATCCTATTTATAAGTTTCTGGCCGATATAAAGCTTAATGGTAAGATTAAATCTACACCAAGGTGGAATTTTCATAAATACCTGGTTAATAAAGAGGGAGAGGTAGTTGACTATTTCTTTCCGTTTACCAAGCCTATGTCTTCTAAAGTGAAAAAGAAGATCCAGCGCTTACTATAAAAAATTATTGAATGAAATTAGACCTGTTAGTGTTTGCCGTACATCCTGATGATGCAGAATTGGGATGTTCAGGAACGATATTGAGGCATATTGCCGCTGGAAAAAAAGTTGGGGTAGTGGATTTTACGCGTGGAGAGTTAGGTACACGTGGTACTGCTGCTATCCGGGATGAGGAAGCGGCCGAGTCCGCAAAGATTTTAGGCTTGCAGGTGCGCGAAAACCTAAAATTCAGGGATGGCTTCTTTAGTAACGATGAAGCTCACCAGCTGGAAGTTGTTAAAATGATCCGGAAGTACCAACCGGAGATTGTGCTTAGCAATGCCTTGCACGACCGACATCCCGATCATGGCCGTGCTGGTGACCTCGTTAATGATGCCTGCTTTTTAGCTGGTCTGGCAAAGGTTGCCACTGTATTGGATGATGTAGCACAAAAGGCCCATCGCCCAAGACTTTTATTGCAGTACATTCAGGACCGTTATATAGAGCCTGACATCATTATTGATATCACTCCTTATATTGATGGCAAAATTAAAGCAATCAAAGCATTTAGAACACAGTTCTACAATCCCGATGTGGAAGGACAGCAGACTTATATTTCTTCACCTGAATTTTTCGAAAGTGTGATTGGCAGAGCCCGGGAATTCGGAAAGTCTATAGGGGCTACCTATGGTGAAGGTTTTACAAGTCGTAAACTCCTGGGAGTCGACGACTTGTTTCAACTTCGTTAGTGCTTTTATAACTGAAAAGGATTTCTTACGACACTTGTATTGCCCATTGCGCTTTTTTCGTAAAGGGCAATACAGGATTTGTTAAATGATGGATCAAAATTAACCTTTCCCGCATAGGCCTTATCTGGCGCGGGTGTTCCCTCTAAAAAGAAGTAAACCTTGGTATTGCCACCTTTATGGTGTGGCTTAAAGTTGCCGTAGTTTTCCAGTTCGGCTGAAGCCGCATCTTTAATCGTTACAATAAAAACATATTGAACCGGACCGGTGTTGTTTTCATTTCTGTAATGGGTAACTTCTTTAAACTCTCCCTTTAAATCATCAATGCCAGGTTGGAAAAAAGTTCCTTTTAACATCCAGGCGATTAAAAATAACACCCCGATTCCTAAATATAAATTGGTTTTGTTTTTAAACATTAGTTTATCTATTCTTATTTTTTTTACAAGGTAGGCAGAATTGTCTCCATGACCGCCATTCCCTCATCGATATGTTTTTTCTCTATACATAACGCTGGTCTGAAGCGAATAGTCTTATTGCCGCATCCCAGGAACATCACATTGTGTTCCATCCCTTTGGTGATGAAAGCATCGCGCATATCTTTAGTCGGGAAGTCAAATGCAACTAACAGCCCCTTACCACGAACGTTGCTCATGATATCATGCTTTGCAGCAAGTAATTCCAGGCTGTCTTTTAAGTATTGGCCCACTAAAGCCGCGTTCTCACAAAGATTGTCTTCCTGAATAATATGTAAAATCTGCGTAGCACGTACCATATCAACCAGGTTGCCACCCCATGTAGAGTTGATTCTGGAAGGGACATGGAACACATTGTTTTCTACCTCGTCTACTTTATGGCCAACCAGAATACCACATACCTGCATCTTTTTACCAAAGGCTACAATATCAGGACGTGCCTTTTCACTGAAATGCTCATGACACCAGAACTTACCTGTTAAGCCCACTCCGGTCTGCACTTCATCATAAATTAGAAAAGCATCATGCTCGTCAGCAAGCGCTTTCAGTTGAATTAAAAATTCATCCCTTAAATGATTGTCGCCACCTTCAGACTGAATCGGTTCAATAATGATGGCACAAATATCATCGGTATGATCCGCGAATGCCTGTTTGACCTGGGCTATAGAAACTGCTTCGGTTTCTTCGGCAAGTGATAAGTTTTCTGCATTTAAAGGGAACCTTACTGTAGGAACAGTCACCCTTGGCCAGTCGAATTTGGCAAACCATTTGGTTTTATCAGGCAGTGTGTTGGTCAAACTTAAGGTATAGCCGGTTCTGCCATGAAACGCTCTTTCAAAGTGTAATACCTTAAATCCTTTTTCTTCCTGGTAGCCTTTGGCGAAGTTCTTTTGTACTTTCCAGTCCATGGCGACCTTGAGTGCATTTTCTATAGCTAATCCGCCGCCAGCAATAAAAAATGCATGGGGAAGGTAATGTGGAATGCCGACTTTGGAAAAGGTATCCACAAATTGTGCGTATTGTTGTGTGTAAACATCGGAATTGGAAGGATTTGCCAAGGCCGCTGCCAATAAGTTTTGTTTAAAAGACTCATCATTGATCATTTTGGGGTGGTTATATCCCAAAGGAACCGAGGCGAAGCAAGTGAAAAAATCTAATAGCTTCCGTTCATGCTTGGAGTCATAAATATAAGCACCCTCGCTCTTCTCGATGTCATAAACCAGATCGTAGCCATCTGCTAGAATATGTTTACCTAAAACCTCGCTTACTTCTAATGGTGGTATGGTCAATTGATACATAGAATCTTATTTTGGTTGATTCTCAAATGTAACAAAATCAGCCAATTAATCAAACGGAGGCGCTTTTTCTGTGAAAATTCTAAAACTGTGTTTAAACGGTTTAAAGTTGGATTTTGCCATTTTAGTGGTTTTTACAGGCTAAAAATAAATCCGATTTGTTACGATTGGGTGTTTTTTGATAGTATTGAGTAGATCTTGTTAATAATAATGAGATTTGTTGATTTACTTAAGGATGAAGGTACTGCAAATTGGGTATCTTGAATTAGCGACTTGTTTCACAAAAGCCTATAGATGATATTCCCATAGAATGGTTCGAAGCAGCTGAAAATGTAATTATAGATAACAATGGAATCTTAAACGCAAATACGGTGAAGTTATTAGCAGCTGATGCATGGCGAACGCTCAGCTAAACAACTCTTCCAGTCTATCCTTTTTTCCTAAAATACCTAACAAGCCGCCTGTATGCAAAGCAACGATTTTCTCGTCTTTCCTGAAGTAATTGTTCTTTGCCAGGTCAAAAATGGCATAAAACATTTTTGCCGTATAAACCGGATCAATCAGTATACCTTCTCTTGCGATAAAGCTGGCCATAAATTGTAATAGTTCCGTATTGGTTTTTGCATAACCTCCGAAATGGTATTCTGTATGCAAATGCAATTGCTCCACATCGCTGGTGTAATTGTAGATTGCATTTGCGATGAAGTCACCACCCTTTAATACGGGAATGACATGGAGCTGTGTTTTTAAGTTCCTCTTTTTTATTCCCCTGAGTAAACCTGCAGCCGTGGTACCCGTGCCGGCGGCACAAAATAAGTGATCAATGTCGCCCGGCAATTCATCAATAATCTCGGCACAGCCTTTAACAGCTTCAGGGGATGCGCCACCCTCATCAATAAAGTAAGCGGAGGGATCGTTATTAAAGAATTCCTTAAACAAAGCAGGTTTGTTTTTATATTCCTCACGGGTGGTAAAAATCAACTTCATGCCATAGAGGCGGCAAAGGAGCAACATCTCATTGTTAACGGGCTCACCTCTTACAAAGGCACTTGCACGAAGGCCAGCACGTGCAGCTGCAGCGGCTGTAGCCAGCAAGTGGTTAGAGTAGGCACCTCCAAAAGTGACCAGGTGTAATTTATCTATTCTGGCAGCCTTTTCTAACACGTATTTAAGCTTCCTCCATTTATTCCCTGATATATAAGGATCAATAAGATCATCTCTTTTAACCCACAGGTTGCTTAATTCTGGAAACCTTAATTGTTGTAGCGGACTGTTAATGGTTGCAAACATTTATGCAAATATAGAATCCATTTCTTTACCTGTAGTCAGGATTTGAAATATATCTTTTTAACCAGGTATGGGAAAAAATTTAGAATTATTTTGACTTTTTGAGCAAATAGTTTCATAGGTTGATGTTTTTTGAATTATGAAAAAGTAATTTGATCGAGAGACTTATTTTCGATTAATCAAATTGTAAGCCAATTTCTTTTTAAATATGTAATTGTTAAAGATTAGTTTTGCACAATGGAAAATACCAATGCAGGACTGGAAGTAGAGGATCAGGATTTATACGAGCATTTCAATATTGTTGTTGATAAAGGTCAATCGTTATTAAGGGTTGATAAGTTTTTAATGCACCGGATTGAGAATGCATCCCGGAACCGTATTCAGAATGCAATCGACGCCGGAAATGTGCTGGTTAACCAGAAAACGATTAAAGCAAGCTATAAGGTTAAACCTGCAGATGAAATTTCTATTGTTTTTCCACATCCCCCGAGAGATACTGAAGTTTATCCGGAGGACCTGCCCATTGATATCGTTTATGAAGATAAAGACCTGCTGGTTGTGAATAAAGTAGCGGGGATGGTCGTGCATCCGGGTTATAATAATTATACCGGAACTTTGGTCAATGCGCTTGCTTTCCATTTCGAACAACTACCAGAACTCCCGGGAAATGAAGGACGTCCGGGTTTGGTGCACCGTATTGATAAGGATACTTCGGGTTTGCTGCTGATCAGTAAAAACGAAATGACCATGACCAAGCTTGCCAAGCAATTTTATGACCATACCATTACCCGTAAATACCTTGCGTTGGTATGGGGCGATATCGAGGAAGATGGTACCGTAAGTGGCTTTATTGGCAGGAGTGTTAAAAACAGGATCGTCATGGATATTTATGACGAGGAAGAAAAAGGTAAGTGGTCTGTAACACATTTTAAGGTATTGGAACGTTTAGGATATGTAACCTTAGTGAGTTGTCAGCTGGAAACCGGCCGGACACATCAAATCAGAGCACATATGCAGCATATCGGACATCCATTATTTAATGACAGCAATTACGGCGGCGACAAGATCTTAAAAGGCACCACCTTTAATAAATACAAGCAGTTTGTGAATAATTGCTTTGAACTTATGCCGCGCCAGGCTTTGCATGCACAAACTTTAGGATTTATACACCCAAGTACTAAAGAATATATGGAATTTGAAGCATCTTTGCCAGCCGATTTTGATGCCGTACTTCAAAAATGGCGGAACTACATCCTATAGCCCTCATAAAAATAAATGCAGCAAGAATATATTTTACATAACGACGAGTTTTTTAGCCTAAATCAACCTGTACTTAAAGCCGGCAACCGCAGTTTCCGTTATGGTGACGGACTGTTTGAAACCATCCGCATGAGCAACGGGAAACTTAATTTCCCTGACTTGCATGTGGACAGGCTCCGGGAAGGAATGAAAGCATTGAAAATTGAAGGCAGTGCTTTAATGGATGAGTATTTCCTGAAACAGAAGACCGCCGAACTATGCAAGAAAAATAAGATAAAAGACAATGTAAAGTTCCGACTGACTGTATACAGGGAAGGGGAGGGTTTATATATGCCCAACAGTAATAAATATGGTTACCTGTTGGAGGCTACGCCATTAACCGGCAGTCAGTATGAACTCAATAAAAAAGGGCTGATTGTGGATGTCTATAATGATATCACCAAACCTGTAAACGTGCTATCGAACATAAAAACCTGTAGCTCGTTGATTTATGTGATGGCGGGTTTGTATAAAAAGCAACACCAGCTGGACGAAGCTATTCTGTTAAACCAGCATGGTTTTATTTGTGAGAGCATCAGTTCTAATATCTTCGTTGTTTACGACAAACAGATCTATACACCTGCACTGTCTGAGGGTTGCATCAGTGGCGTCATGCGGAAGGTCGTGATACAGTTGGCAGCGGCCAATGATATCCCCGTTATAGAGGCACAGCTAAATCCGGAAGTATTGCGGCAGGCCGATGAAGTTTTCGTAACCAATGCAGTTGGCGGTATCCGCTGGGTAATGGGCTATGGCCGCAAACGCTATTTCAATGAAAACGCAAAAAACCTGAGTACCTTATTGAACGCAATTTCGGCCCGTTAAATCAGCCCGATATTAAAGCCGCATACCTCTCAGAAACTCTTCTACGGTCATTCTTTTCTTTCCTTCATATTGCAGATCGGTGAGTTTTAGAAAGCCATCTTTACCGGCGAATTTAAGAAAGGTTTTTCCATCGGTAAGAAAACCTCCCGGCGTAATTCCTGGTTCCGTAATTTCCATTTCAGCTTTAAAGATTTTGAGCGTTTTGTCGTTAAGGTGGGTGAAAGCTGTGGGGTAAGGACTTAACCCCCTTACTAAATTGTAAATGTTTAAAAGGGGCTGGTTCCAGTCAATTTTACAGAAGTCCTTGAAAATCTTTGGCGCATGCTTCAAATTTTCGGCTTCAGACTGCGCCTGTTCCTGGTAATCCCCTTTTTCAATGGCTTGCACTGTTTCTACCAGCAATTGTGCACCGGTAACCATCAGTTGATCATGCAGGTCGCCAGCAGTATCGGTTTCCCTGATTGCTACTTTTCTTGCTTCGATGATGTCACCAGTATCAATCTCATGCTTCAGAAAGAAGGTGGTTACGCCACTCTCCGTTTCGCCGTTGATGATGGCATGGTTGATTGGGGCGGCACCACGGTATTGTGGTAATAACGATGCATGCAGGTTGATGGTTCCCTTAGGAGGCATATTCCAGACCATTTCAGGCAGCATGCGGAAAGCAACGACAACCTGCAAATCAGCCTTTAGGGATTGCAACGTTGCAATAAATTCAGGATCTTTAAGCTTTACAGGCTGCAGAACTTTCAAACCTTTTTCTACTGCATACTTTTTAACGGCACTCTCGCTCACCTTTTGTCCGCGGCCGGCTGGTTTGTCGGCCGCCGTAACCACAGCTGCTATTTCAAAACCTGCATCAACTAAAGCAGCTAAAGAAGCAACGGCGAAATCGGGTGTCCCCATAAAAACTATTCTCATGATCCTGTGTTTAATTAGCAAAATAACTAAAAATATAACGGATAACCGATTAGTTATTATTTAAAGGGCCAAAGCAAGCCTTTACATTAAATTGCATTTTATAACATGGAGACTTCTGAAGAGATTAAATTAAGTGGTTTAGTATACATCACAGATACGGCACCCGGCATTTATAGAAAAGGTAAACCTGGTGCATTTTTTTATGTAGACAAGGAAGGAAAGCGCATTACCGATGAGGCACAGCTCGAAAGAATAAAGGCGCTGGTATTGCCTCCTGCCTGGACACAGGTGTGGATTGCGCCAAAGAAAAATGCTTATTTGCAAGCTACCGGTGTGGATGCCGCCGGCAGGAAACAGTATCGGTATCACCACGAATGGACTTCCAGACGTTCGGAGCGTAAATACTTCAGGCTGCTGGAATTTGGATCAGTATTGCCCAAGGTGAGAAAAAGAATTGCTAAGGATTTGAAACGTAAGGAATTTGACGAACAGAAGGTCTTAGCCATTTGTGTACAGGTCATGCTAAAAACCCTGATCCGCGTAGGCAATGAATTTTATAAACAGAATTACGGTAGTTTCGGACTCAGCACCCTCCGCGATAAACATGCGAAAATTAATGGGAACACGTTAAAGCTGGATTTTGTGGGTAAAAAAGGCGTGAAGCAAGAGGTAACCCTTAATGACAAAACCCTGGCCCGACTGGTAAAAAAATGCAAGGAAATACCCGGACAGGAATTATTCCAATATTATAAACAAGGACAGGAACGCCGGTCGGTTGACTCTGGAAAAATTAATGATTACATCAGGGAGATTACCGGCAGCGATTTCACTGCGAAAGACTTCAGGACCTGGGGTGGAACTTTGGAAGCCCTGCGACAGCTGGCTAAATGTATCACCACGCAGGAAGAGGAGCGTCCTAAAAAGAAAGTGATCGTGGAAGTGCTGGATTGTGTAGCCAGTAAATTAGGGAATACCCGTGCGGTATGCAAAAGCTCGTATGTATATCCTTTGTTGCTTGAGGCTTTTGAAAACGATCGGCTTTCAAAATACCTCAAGCAAGTAGACACCGAAAAGCCACATACACAATACGCCATGGAAAATGACGAAAAAGTGCTGATGAAGTTTTTGAAACAGGCGCAGAAGGATCTGGTCAGTTAATCGGCTGCAGGTGGGGTCTTTATAGGGTTGACCGGTTGTTCATCGGTTTCTTTCCTGCGAACCATATCATCAAAATCCGCCTCTTCCTTTCTGTATTCTTTATCTTCCGGCTTTTTCACTGCTTTGTCCCCGGCGGGAACTTTACCCTTTGGAATTTCTTCCTCGAAGTTGCTGCTGGGTTTCTCGTTTTTCTTTTTAGGTTCTGTATTCATTGTCGGATGTTTAAGGATACAACAAATATTTCGCTCGCATGTTTTTTTTATACTGTGAGAGCCCCGGTTCCCAACTGGCCTTATTTCTTGTTCGGAATCCCGCAATGATCTGTTGCTTTATTCCTTAAATCCAACCCTTAACAGGTCTTGTCCTGATGCAATGGCCTTTCAGTCATCTTTTAAGACAGGGGCTCCCAAAACCGCAAACGGGAATTGTGTGCCACGACTCTGGCTTATGTATGTGCCCTCGAACAGGCATAAGGTAGGGTACAAAAAAATAGATTGGTCGGTATTGATTGGGAGACGGTTTTATCGGTAAATGATAAGGCATATGATGGTTGTAATTGGTTATAGAAACTAGTAATTGGATGAAAGTAAGGATGAATCTTTAAATCATGAGGGGCTGCATTCTTACGCCTTTCTGGTGCCGCTTATTATCGAGGATAATATGAATTCATCATCACCAACTAAATTATTACTCCATTTATTCACCGACTGTTTATCGTTCCGATCACGACCTTATTAAAGTGTTACAGAATATCTCAAATGGAATAATAGAATAGAATAGTGAATAAATAAAGTGAAAGAACTAAATATTTAAAAAACTTTAAAAGTATACATCACTGATCTACAGCTTGAGGGATTAGAGTTAATTACTGACTTCATTGGACGTGAATACCAAATTAACAAAACTCAATTATTCAGCAGAACCAGGAGAAGAAAGATAGCAGCATCAGGGACGAAAATAGCATTCCTTGCAAGGATGCATCACAATATTGAAGGAGAAATAATTGCAGAATTATTAAACGTAAATAAAGAATGGGTGTGCCAGCTTATTTATTCAGCCTATGATTATGTTTGTGTTGACCTGACCTATCAACACGAGATCCAAAAATTGATAGTGAAATTGCAGATGCAGGATAATATGAACCTGAAGCCATTGATATAAATGTTATAATCTGACTACTCATCAGGTTTATGTTTCCCTTCATCATCATTGGTGAGGGAGTCCTTATTTAAGAACACCAGAACCACAGAATTATCTAAATTTCTTATGAATTTTTTTATGATTACCATTTTCATCAATGAAATCTTCTGTGAGTTCAGTGGGATTGTTTCTCATAACGTAAAGAAAGACCAAGTGAGATATCCCAAACCCCAAACCACATATTATATAAAGAGTTAGATATTCTCTGGGAATCCACATCCCAATTGGAATAGTGATCCCAATCTTAAATAAATAAACCAAATTTTTAATAATTTCCATCAGATTGATACATTTATAATTATCGGTTGTTACATATTAAGTCAAATTGATCCAAGTGTTTACACAGTCCGAGGGTGGAAACTATAAATCTCACAATTACCTAATTAATTATTCCAAAATTACATAAAATGCACTGTTTTCATATAGGCATTATCGTTCCTGACATTTTAACATTGGCGATTGATAAAGTAATAGATTGCTTTTGTGGATAGATAGTATCAGATACTTATGTTGGCATTGCCAACATAAGTATTCTTTAATGAGTTATTTAACCAGAAAGACTTCAGCATCTTTTGGTTTCCTATAGTCAATAATTCTATTCGTCTCAGGTTCAAGGAGGATGTACACATCATCTGGATATATAAATAAACATTCATAAGCCAGGGAAACTGGTTTGTAGTTAAATGTATACAGGTAATGTTTCTCGTGTGGAGCAAATACAAGAGCCCCATTGGTGTTTATTGGTGAAGTATCAATTGTTACATCTTCAAATTCATCAATAATTAATGGATTTAACACATCTTTGTCAAGCATTATGTTTTGCTCGGCCGCATCAAACACATCACTTGTGTACAACTCCTGCGGTATTCCATCTTTAAGATTATTTGCAAGAATTCGACCCAATATGTCAGTCTCATATTGAGTGGTTCCCACTAACTTGGCAGAGCGTTTAAATTTAATTTTCATATATTTTTTTTTAGATTATTATAAGCCCAGTGATTCCTAATAATGCGGATGATTACCTGCAAAAATTGATGAATACTTTAAATTTTTTAAAGGTGGGAAAATCATCGAAGAGATTGTTGCGCACATATTTGAGTTAAATTTACTTTGGGTTGTAATTCCAATGTTAAAAATAATCAGCTTTTCTATTGCTACTGCAGAGATTGAATCCATCTATGAGAATTTAGGTGAAATTACTGGTCTAGATTTTTGGGAGTTTATCAAACAGAAGCTATCAGGTACACAGGGTAATCATAGTAACGGAGTATAATGTTTACATACATACATACACCTAAAAGATGAGGTAAACATCGTTGTGAAGTAATTATGATGCACAAGCGTTAATGAAGGATCTGCCGAAATCCGTAATATTATAATAACTGTTATTGAATTCAACTTTTTTAAATTTCCCACCTTTCATAAAGGTTTCTTTATATATTTCAAAATGGTTTTTTTCATAAATAGGTTTATATAGAACTTCATTTATTTTAGTTAATCCGTGTGAATCGTTTAAAATGCCCAAGCTGACTAAATTCTCTAAGTACATTACGACATTCTCAGGAAAAAGCAAGTCATTCTCATATTTTATAAGCGTACTATTTTTTAAATTTTCGACAAATCCATCATTTTCCAAATAGTATGCTCGAAAAGTTGCGGAAGGAATAAACTCTTTATGCTTGAAATATTTGATAATTCTTGCTTCATCTACCGTTAGCCTTTCAATTATTTGTATAAATGCAGGATGAGCCATGTTAACCGTTTGATTTGAACTTGCCTTTGTCAATAAACTAGTAAATAAGTCAGCTATTTCTTCATTTGTTGTGTAAGTTAATTTATTAATCAGTGGTATTCCGAATTGAGGATTTACAGGTATTTGCTCTTCTTCGGGAATGGCATTCAATTTTGTTTGATAATTCTCAATGTGTTTTTTGAAATTCATCTGTGCAACTTCACTTCCATACTTCATTAATTGAAGTGGAGTCATACCAAATTCAAACACAGTTCCTAATGCTTTACCGAGAGCTTGCACACTTGGTTGAGCTAAATCCCTATACATTAAACCAAGTAAGGAGTCTTCTTTAATTTTACCAATTGCTGTTACAGCAGCAACCGCTAATCCAGTTTCTAATGTCATATTTTATATTTGGTTATTAATTATAACGCAAAGATATATAATGTTTTCTGGGTTAATATCAGTAATGTGTGAGGAGTTTTCAACACAAGAGATCAATGCTGACATTGTAGTATTTTTACCTTGCTATAAAATATGAATTTTAGTTTGGAGGTGCATAAGAATCGTGTTAAATGAAATGTTAATTTGACAATCGGACTAAATAACCCAGCTAACTATATCAGTTGGAACGGGATGGATTAGTTTTTAACCTTAATACACACGCTGAATCCTATCAGATGAAATTCATTCAGCCAGATTTTTCAATGTATTGTAATAAGCTGATAAATGCCTTGGAAAAACCGATTGGGGATTTTCTACGGTTTTATGATTTTCCTGCTATCTTGTTAAAATTGATCTTGTGTATTATGGATTAGCTTTGAGGAAATATATCACCGTTCATCCAACACCACCAGTATTAAATGTTTCGAAAAATAAAAGATATCTTTCAACTTCTTGCATATTTTTGGAGTAAAAGATTTGAAAAGTTTGTTACGGTATCAGCATATTAATGTGCATTTTTGCATGGTAAGAAGCAGATAAGAAGGATAAAAAACACAGTATTTTGGACTAAAGCCCCCTTTAAAGCCGGTTTGCTTTATCTTTTATTCCGTTCCTAAAATCAGCATTGTTGCCAGGATACAATTTATTGCAAAAGATTTGAATATAGAATATTTCATCGCTAAAAAGATCTCTGTTAAAGCAGAACGAACGTTTTCTAAACTGATTGTGCGCATCGCGATTGCTGGTGTGATGCTGAGTCTTGCGGTGATGATGTTGTCTATCGCCATCATCAAGGGCTTTAAAACGGAAATTCAGGATAAGGTCCGCGGCTTTGTCGGGGATGTCAGGGTATTTAAGATGGACCTTAATAACTCATTTGAACTTGCACCGTTTGTACCTGATGTAGCAACCTTAAAAACCCTCCGGGAGAATCCTCAGATTGCCTACTTCCACCCATATTCAACCAAACCTGCTATTATTTCAGCGAATGACGAAGTTGAAGGGATTAATTTTAAAGGGATCGATAAAACCTATAACTGGGATTACATCAATAAACATCTGCTTAGCGGACGGACCATCAATTTCGCCGACAGTGCTAAGGCTTCACTTGAAATTCTGATCTCTAATTATACCGCCAGCCGTTTGAAACTCAAGGTAGGGGATGATTTCATCATGCATTTTGTGCAGGACCCGCCGCGGAAGCGTAAACTGAACATTGTGGGTATCTATGATGTTGGCGTGGAAGAAATTGACAAAAGTTTCGTGATCGGGGATATCAGCATGATACGAAGGTTGAATAACTGGAAACCGGATGAAGTAGGAGGAATAGAGATCGCCATCAAAGATTTCTCCAAATTAGACCAGGTGGCCAATGGAATTTATGAAGACCTGGACATTACCCTGAAATCCGAATCTGTCATGGCCTATTTCCCGAATATATTTACCTGGCTTTCCTTATTGGATGTAAATACCAAGGTGCTGCTGATCTTAATGATGATCGTTGGCGTCATCAATATGATCACTGCTTTACTGATCATGATCTTAGAACGGACAAACATGATCGGCATGCTCAAGGCATTCGGGATGAGCGACTACAGCATTATCAAGATTTTCCTTTACAATGCCGCCTACTTGGTTGGGATCGGCTTGCTGTTGGGTAATGTTCTTGGCCTGGGGCTGGGTTTTTTACAAAAGTATACACATGTTTTTCATTTAGACCAGGGGTCATATTACCTCAATTACGTGCCTATTGAAATACATTTCGCAGATGTGTTGTTGCTCAATATCATTACGCTTTTTGTCTGCTTAACCGTGTTGATATTACCCTCCCTGTTGGTCAGTAAAATTTCCCCGTTAAAAGCCATCCGTTTTAAATAAAGCTGCATAGGCCTTCTCCGAATGGTTGAACGTTTATTGAATAATGATTTGATCAAATCATTGGGATACCAGTCTTTCTTTTATGATGGCATTGATGGAGGTTTTTGGACCGGTCATCAGGAAGATACAAGTGCCGCTTTCCCTGGCGAAGGGGTTTTCAATTTTGCCAGTAAGCACAATCTTTTCAAATAACAGGCTGTCGCCCCTGTTCTCGATATCTTCATTGGCGGCACATTTAACAGAGATCACGGTGGTGATATCATCTTTTAAATTAAACCAGTATTTGTAATCCGCATTGAAGGAAACTGCAGCCATATCCTTGTGTTTTGAATAATAATTGATGGCTCCGGCAAGGCCATAATTATCACAGATGACGAGCGTGTGTTTTTTATCCTTCACCTGGCTGTAAGCGAGGTCAACTTTATGTGCAAGTTCTTTCCAGCCCAGCATGTCCGCAAAATCCTGTGGCAGCTCATGATCTTTGCCATCTTCCCAGCGTAACATGCCAAATTTTTGGTATAAGTCCCGTTGGGCGGCAATTTCAGCAGGTGGATAAATTGGGAAGGCAATTTTTAAAACCGGGACGAATAAAAGCAAAGGAATAACGATAGCCACGGGCTTTAAGTAAACTTTCCAGCCACTGCTTAAGAGGTAATCCAGGTAAACGGCTCCAAAGGCAAGTAAAACGGGGTATAGGCCGATCGCATAATAACTTTTGGCCCTGAAATAAACAAAAAGTAACAAAGTGAAAAGGATAGATAGCGGGATGAACCTGTATTTTTTAAATGGTTTATAGGATACAAAGGCAAAGAGCGCAAAGGCAATGATAAATAAGCCGCCTATAAAATACATTAACTGATCTTTTATGAAATCCAGCCGGTTTACATTGACCAGTTGGGTGATCCTTAATTCTTCCATGTGTTTTATTACCGGGAAATTATGCTGGTATTGCCAGATCAGGTTTGGTAAGATTAGCACCAGGGCAAGAACAATGGCAAGGTAAAAGTTCTTCTGTATAAACAATTTTCGATGCTCCGTTAAGAGTATGGCTGGAAATAAGCCGGCAGCCAGGAAAGCAATGCTGTATTTATTGAGAAAGCCGATGGCAAAAACTGCTGACAATGCCCACAGCCATTTTCGGTTGCTGGTGTTTGAATATTTAATGAGGGTATAATAAAGCAAAGTCCAGCACAAAACATCAAGGGAATTTGGCTGAAATAAGATGTTCAAACGGAACATCACAGAAAAAGTTACTGCAGTAGCACCAAGGATCAAGGCAAACAGGCCTCCTTTAAGCTCTTCTGTAATTTTCCATACGCTTACCATGGTTAATACACCAAACAAAGCAGGGAAGAACTTGATCCAAAAAACAGAATTGCCGAGCAGTAAAATGAGGTAAGCTATCCAAGAGGTGACCGGTGGTACCGAGGTATAACCCCATGCCAGGTGTTTGCCTAAATCCAGGTGCAGGTATTCATCTCTTTGTAAGTCGTATTCGGGGTGAATCAGAAATAACTGAATGGCGAACTTCATTAAAATGAAGGCCCAAAGAAACAATGACTTTTTCGACATATTTAATGTAATAAACTGTTTGTATTTGAGTAGGCGTCGGAGGAAATATTACATAAATATAAATAAAATTATGTCGCCTTTACATAAGTGTCAAGTCAGCTAAAGTTGATAATGGATCTACGGTGGATCTACCATGGATCTACGTTGTATCTACCTTTTTCTGTAAAAATATAGAATCAAGGTACATACTTAGTTCACCTAAGTTACTTCCGTTTTTAGCTGTGTTTAAAACATGTTAAAAACAGGTATTAGCCATTTGGTTTTCAGTATTTATCTCAGAAACTTTTTAATAAAGGATGAAGTTATTAAAAAGTTATTTGAACCTAAATCGCTGTGTATGTTAGCAATGAATTATCGCGGGCCCTTCAGAGTCCGAATAGATCAAAAACCCTATCCGCAGTTATTGCATCCTGAAGATGCAATTGTAAGGGTTACCCGCTCTTGTATCTGCGGATCAGATTTACACCTCTATCATGGCCTGGTGCCTGACACACGGGTAGGTATGACATTCGGCCATGAGTTTATTGGTGTGGTTGAGGAAATCGGCCCATCCGTAAATAAATTAAATGTGGGTGATCATGTCATGGTTCCATTCAATATTTCCTGTGGCAAATGTGCTTTTTGCAAACAGGAACTTTATGGAAATTGTCATGAGTCTAATCCGCAAGCGACAGCTGTAGGGGGAATTTTTGGTTACTCACACACCGCGGGGGGATATGATGGCGGACAGGCGGAGTATGTAAGGGTGCCCTATGCAAATGTGGGCCCTACTGTAATTCCTGCAGACCTTGACCCTGATGATGCGGTTTTGCTCACCGATGTGGTGCCCACAGGTTACCAGGCTGCGGAAATGGCTGGCATAAAAAAGGGTGATACGGTGGTTGTTTTTGGCGCCGGACCGATTGGCATCATGGCAGCAAAATGTTCCTGGCTTTTTGGTGCAGCCAGGGTCATTGTCATTGACCACCTGGAGTATCGCCTGGAATTTGTGAAAAGGTATGCCAACTGTGAGGCTTATAATTTCAGGTCACTTGAAGATCCTGTATTGTTTATCAAGAAAACAACCGACTGGTTTGGTGCTGATGTTTGTATCGATGCCGTGGGTGCTGAGGCTGCGGGCAATACCATGCAAACCATCACAGGCAGGAAAATGTTATTGCAGGCTGGTTCTGCCACTGCGCTCCACTGGGCAATCAATAGTGTAAAGAAAGGTGGAATCGTTTCCATAGTAGGTGTTTATGGCCCTACAGACAACCTTATCCCTATCGGGAATGTGGTTAATAAAGGGCTGACCATCCGTGCCAACCAGACATCGGTAAAAAGATTGCTCCCTCGCTTAATTGAACATGTCCGTGCTGGTCACCTTAATCCAAAAGGAATCATCACCCACCGTATTCCTTTAGAGGAAGTGGCTGAGGGCTATCATATATTTTCAGCGAAGCTGGATCATTGTATTAAAACTGTGTTAATTCCACCAAATGCCAGAAATTAATTAGAAGATCATGGAAAACGATAATAAAGATTATGAAAATATAAAAGGCTGGGGTGTAGACGCAGATCCTGAAAATGAGCCTACTTATCCGATGAAAAAATATACCGGTGACGACCACCAGCGGTTAAATTGGGAAAGGCCTGTAAGGCAGATTCAAACTGTTGAGGTCCTGCATTCCAATGAGCGACCGGGACTTACGGCTGTTTTTGGTTCATCATCACCGCCATCGGGCTTAAGCGGCTCCATCAGGAGGTACGCTTTTAAATTCAGCGAGTCCAGCTATGGCCATTGGCTGCCCTTGTTACTTGCCGACCGCATCAATGTGATAGAAGGCCTTGTGGATGATTTAAAACGCGGTTATGTTCCTAATATTTTTGCTGAAAGAGGATGGAAGGCTGAATTGAAGTATAATAAAGAGAGCCTGGCCAAAAAGGTGTTTGTTGGATTGTTGGTGACTACCGTGGTGGTTACCCTTTTATCAAAGAAACGTAAAGACTGGTACCGTGTTTAGAAGGTTGGTGCCGTAGTTAATTTGCGTACATGTCCCTTGAGGTAAGATCTTTGCGTAATTAAGCAGCTCTGATCAGGGGTTTATTTTGTGAAAACCCGTATTTAAAACAGAAGTAAGATTTCGATATTGGTAATAATAATTGCACTAAGCGATAGTGGTTTTATGGATATCTTACAAACTAGAGTAATGCGTGGGCCTAATTACTGGTCTGCCTACAGAACAAAGCTGATCGTTGTTAAAGTTGAATTAAAAGAAACAGACACATTGTCCCCAGTAGCCCTGGGGGCGCTGAGTGAAAAGCTGGCCTATTTAAAACCACCTTTATATAACCTCCAATCTTATAATTCAGTACTTGATATTGCAGCCCAGGTGGCGGTTGAAATTCAATGCCTGGCAGGCATGGATTGTGCTTATTCCGAAATACATCCGCTCGCCGATTCAAATCAGGCTATCCTTTGTTTTTCCTATACTTTAGAACGGGCGGGGATTTATGCTGCCCAAGCAGCCGTGGATCTGGTCAATGCCATTCTCGCTGATCAGCCTTATCTGCTTGAAAAGGATATTCAAAATTTAATAAGCATAAAACGAAGGTATAGTCTAGATCCCGCCACCGGGAAAATAGTATATAAAGCCCGCGCTCTTGGTATTCCTGTTCAACGCCAGGATAAACATACCCTGTTGTTAGGTTGGGGATGCAGGCAGTACGCTTTGAAGAATGGTGAGGACCATGCACCCCTGGGAAATATAGGAAGAATTCCGGTGGTAGCCGTAACAGGAACAAATGGTAAAACCACTACCACAAGGCTGATTGCCTATTTAGCCAGGATGAATGGGTACCAAGTGGGATTTACAACCACTGATGGTATTTACATGAATAATGAGTTGGAAACCATCGGAGATTGCAGTGGTCCGCAAAGTGCAGCAATGGTCCTGAATAATCCTCAGGTTAACTTTGCAGTGTTGGAATGTGCGAGGGGAGGTATTTTAAGGGCCGGTTTAGGATTTGATCAATGTCAGGTGAGTGTGGTCACTAATATTTCTGAAGACCACCTGGGGATGGATGATATTCACACGATGGAGGAACTTGCAAAGGTTAAGCTCACCGTCCCAAAAACAACCAGGAATGATGGTTATGCGATCTTAAACGCAGATGACGATCGGGTTTATCGGATGAAGGATGCGCTCCGTTGTCATATAGCCTTGTTTAGCATGAATCCTGAAAATCAGCGTATCATGGCGCACTGTGACAGTGGCTGCCTTGCTGCAATCATTGAAGATGGTTATTTCACCATTTGCAAATGGAAGCAGAAGTTCCGTATTGCTAGAATAAATGAAGTTCCCCTGTGCCACGAGGGCAAATCCACCTGTATGATGCAAAATGTTTTAGCAGCATTACTGGCGGCATTCGTCAATAATGTGCCTGTGGAAACCATGCAGCTGGCCTTAAAAAAATTTATACCTTCGCCCGAAAATACACCTGGCAGAATGAATGTTTTTAATTTTGATCATTTCAGTTTGATGATAGATTATGCACATAACGAAGGTGGTTACAGGGAATTGAAAAAATATACAGATCAGCTTCGTGTCTCCGTTAAGGTGGGGATCATCGCCGCAGTTGCCGATCGCCCAGACAAAGATATTGTGAATCTCGGCCGACTTGCAGCCGGGATATTCGATGAAATCATTATCAGGCATGATAGTTATAACAGTGGCCGCACACTGGAGGAAATCAACAGCTTACTGAAGAGCGGTATTCGGGAAGTAAAACCTGAAATGCCAATAAAGATCATTTCCAATGAGTTCGAGGCCATCAAATACGCTATCATGCATGCCCGAAAAGATGCATGGATTTTTGTAAACTCCGAAAACGTATATGATACCCTTTTTTACGTTTCTAACTATAAAACAACTGATCAAAATCCTTCAGCACCTCAGCTTTTACAAAAAAGGGTATTGATTTGATTGGGCTTTAGAAATTTCATCGTTTTTCAGTGGAAAGGTTAAATATTGTGTTCACTATTATGCTAACTGCTTCGTATGTCTGAACCCGGTAATTCAATGAAAAAAGTGCTTCCTTTGTTTTCCTCACTTTCAAACCAGATACGGCCATGATGCCATTCAACAATGGTTTTGATAATAGACATGCCAAGACCCACAGAAGGTTCGCCTTTAAGCCCTGTTCTTCTTGATTCGGAAAATTTTTCGAATAGCTTATCATGAAATTTCTTAGGAATACCCACGCCATTATCACCAACTGAAATGATAACGGTCCCATTTTTCTGTTCAATACTTAAGGAGATTGTGCCACCATCAGGGGTAAACTTAAGGGAATTGGAAATTAAATTGTTAATGACCTGCATGAATTTATTTTCATCTACTTCTGCATAAATCTGGGGATGACTGCTATAGAAATTGAAATTCTTTCCTGTATCATTTTCTGTACTGTAATACTCCTGCATAAAGATTTTAAACTTTTCAACGAGGTTAAGCCTGATTTTTACAACATCCACACCAACGGTTTCAATAAATTCCTGCCTGATAAACTCCTGAATCAAGAGGATACTTCTGTTACTCAGTGTTTCAATTGAATTAATAAATTTGTTGACTTGTTCATCTTCTAAATCTTTAGTTTTTTTAGATAACAGGAAAGCAAAGTTTTTGATAGAACCAAGAGGACCGGCAAGGTCATGAGAAATAATATTTAAGATTGCATTTTTCTTGCTGCCTAACTCTCTTCCTTTTTCTTCATTTAATTTCATGGCGGTAATGTCTTCCATGTATCCCGTTGCCACATGTTCCTGGTTTTCAAAAATGCCCAAAAACATACTTAAGCGAATAGTACATTCTTTCCCCTCTGGGAATGTTAGCCTAAACTCAATGTTATCTGTAAAAACATTTGGTTGCAGGTTCTGGTAAATTGTTTTCAAATACCCTAAGTCATCAGGGTGGACCATGGAATATAGAAGTTTCGGCGTCACCTCCTGATGTGGTAACTTGAATAAAGCATCAAATGCAGGATTTAAGTAAACAAAGGAGTTTTTAGTGATGTTGAAGGCAAAACATATGCGATGGTCATGCTCTGCAAGGGCTAAAAGTAATGAACCAGGATTAATCATTTAATGGAGCGAAACGCTTAAGCTATTACCGCTCCACTACTTAAATATACTAATTAACTTGGAGAATTATTGTATCATCCCATTTAATACTGCATACTTGATGAGGGTCGCTGTATTTCTGCAGCCGGTTTTTTCTATCAGACTTTGGCGGTGCCCTTCAATGGTTCTTTTGCTGAGAAATAATCTTTCAGACATTTCCTGATTTGTTAACCCTTCAGCGATTAACCCGAGAATTTCCATTTCCCTATTGCTAAACTCAATGTTAAGGTCGTTTGGGGAAGATTGAATATTGGCAAATTCAATCGAGCGGTCCAGCAGACGCATGGCCAGGGTGGAACAAATATAGCGATCACCCTGGTTCACCTGGTTCAGTGCAAAAATAAGTTCGTCAGGATGAATAGTTTTCAAGAGATAACCTGAGGCACCTGCAGTAAAGGCTTGTTGAATAAATTTATTGGAATCACTCATGGTCAGCATAATGATTTTTATGCCCGGATTGATCTTTTTGAGGGTTTCAACTAATAAAATCCCGTCCATTTCTGGCATATTAATGTCGGTAAGAACAATGTCTGGCGTAGCGCCTTCATCAACCATGCCCACTACCTGGGTGCCATTACTTGCTTCACCCAACACATTAACACTTTCATTAGCAATCAAAATCATCTTAATTCCCTCACGAACCAAGGTGTCGTCGTCAGCCAAAATTACGTTTAGCATTTATAAAACATTTTTAAGTTTATGAAATTTTTTTTGCATTATCTGGTAATTTTAGAGGGATAACAACAGAGCGGGATTAAGGTTTTCATTTGTATATAATTGTTTTGTAATGGTGATGATGCTATCATCAGCTTATATACATTGTTGATTGAATTTGCAGGCTGATGATGGTGTCAAAAGAAATTATTTCTTGATGAAAACCAGGAGGTCTGTTACTCGTTTATATCCTGGTGCGCAGAGGAGGGGGGATACTCTTTTTCATCGTCAGTACCATTTGTCTTTTTATCCGCTGTTGTTTGTTTTTTGCTTAAGGCATCAAACCAATGTAAATCACCAGTAGTTAATAAAGATTCAGGGTCTATTTCAAGACCTGGTTCATTTTTGTTTACGATTTGCTGTAACACTTTTCTTTTATCTGATCGTATACTCATGGTTTAAATTTACAAAATTTTATAATTAATTCTGCAATTTTAAACGGTATTGATACATTACTGCAGCATTAGATGGCTTTGTCATGATCAGGCTGTCGCCTTTTAGTTCATAAATATAATCGCGATTCAAAATGGTGTTCCAGTCGAAATTTGCTGTCCAGATATTTACATCTTTAAATCGGACGGTGTTATTATTCATTACCTCATAAGTTCCTGATCCTAAAGTAGAATTGTAATTGTTTCCACTAAAAGTTACCTGACTATCAGCCGAAATCATTGAGCCTGGGGTCCCATAGATGAATTTTCCTACATAAGTTCCGTCAATGGTCATACTGGCATTGTTTTCCTTGCAACCCAGAATGGTACAGATCGACATCATTAAAATCAGCATTGTTTTCATAACTTCAATATTGTAATTTATACATAATTATTTTTTAGTGCCATTATCAGCTTGTTTATTGCTATTTGTAAGCGGTAAGCTGATGATGGTTACATTAGTATATTGATTTTTAACCACAGTAATTTAATTTCCGTAAATTTGGGCGCAATATCATAGAATTAGCAATATATCATTAATACAATAAACTGTGTCTTTAGATAAATTAAAATTAAGCAAGCCCCTGGTAACCGCAATGACTGATGCCGGATATATTTCTGCCAAGGAGATTCAGGCTAAAACCATGTCCAGGATTTTAGGTGGACAAGATATCATCGCCGTGGGCCCGGAGGGTTGTGGTAAAACAACAAACTATGTGCTTGCTGTTTTAATGCGTTTAAAATACGGGGCTGACGAGGCTCCAAAATTCTTGATCCTGGTGCCCGACAAAGAACGGGTGGAGGCTGTTATTGCGGAGTTTCTGTTGTTGAGCAAGAACAGAGACCTTTGTATCATGGGCTTGCATGGCACCGGAGGAATGGAATCTGATATCAATGACCTGGTTGATGGTGTCGATATCGTTGTTGCCACACCTACACGTGCCCGTGCAATTTATTTAAAGTTAGGATTAAACTTAAGTAAACTCCAAATGTTTATTGTTGACGATGCGGAGGTGATTGTAAAACAAGGGATGCAATTGCCGGTTTGCGAATTGGCAAGAAGTGCCGGCAGGTGCCAGCATTTAATCTTTACCACCGTAGCGCATGAAAAAATGCATCAGATGGTTGACCAGTTTATGAATTTCCCGACCACCATTGAAGTAGAGGAACTGGGCGATACCAAAGCTGCAACCCATGAATTACTTTTGTACCAGGTACAAAATTTTAAAACTAAAATCAATCTACTGAATTTGCTGTTGAGAGACGATGAGGTGTTTGATAAAGTGGTGGTGTTTGTAAATACACGTTTAACCGCACAAAAGTTAGGCAAGAACCTTGTCTCGAGACATCAAGGTGAAGTAGCTGTTTTAAATCCTTTGTTTTTTGATGAAGAGGGCTTTGATCATATTGAGGATTTCAAAGAAACGCCGCAAGCCAGGATATTGGTTGTGTCAAATGAAGGTTCCGAATCCCTGGATCTTTCAGGTATAGGTTTTATTTTCCACATGGAAGTGCCGGAAGAGAAGGAAAAATTCCTGAGCAGGATCGTCAAAACCAGCGATGAAGATGTTGTGGCCATCACTTTTGCGACAGATGCCGAGCTGGTGGACATCCGTAAAATTGAGCAGTCGATTGGGTTTAAAATCCCGGTAATGGATTTACCTACAGGCCTTGTTGTAGATAAAGTCGTTAAAAAAACAGGTTTAGATAAAAACAGGATTGTTAAGGAAACGAATGATTCACCCAAAGGTGGGGGTGCTTACCACGATAAAAAAGAAGGCAATGCCAAAGACTTCAATTTTGGCATTGGGCAGAAATTAAAAATGAACATGAAAAAGAAGCACAGCTAATTATAAAGCTTTTGCTTCATTCCAATAGATATCCATTTCTGCTAGGGTCATATCCTGCAGTGCCTTGCCGTTTTCTTTGGCTTTATCTTCCAGGTACTGAAAACGCTTTATAAACTTCTTATTTGTTTTTTCTAAAGCGTTTTCAGGATTGATATTGATAAAACGGGCATAGTTGATTAAAGAAAACAGCAGATCGCCGAATTCACTTTCTGCTTTTTCCATGTCTATGGCACTATTGTCCATTACATTAAACTCTTCTTTAAATTCCTGGAGTTCTTCTTCGACTTTTTCCCATACCTGGGTTTTGTCTGCCCAGTCGAAACCAACACCGCGGGCTTTTTCCTGAATACGGCTGGCCTTCACCAATGAGGGCAAGCCTACAGGAACTCCTCCTAATACAGATTTGTTGCCTTCTTTAAGTTTGATTTTTTCCCAATTGCGTTTCACATCAGCTTCATCCTGCACCTCCACATCGCCATAAATATGCGGGTGCCGGATAATGAGTTTATCACATACGCCATTAAGTACATCCACAATCGTAAAGTCCCCTTTCTCTGAAGCAATGCGTGCATAAAATACCAGGTGCATCATTAAATCACCAAGCTCAGTTTTCACGTTTTGCTGGTTGCCCTCCAAAATAGCATCCGCCAGTTCATAACTTTCTTCAATGGTTAAGTGGCGGAGGGATTCCATCGTTTGCTTTTTGTCCCAGGGACACTGTGTACGCAGGGTATCCAACACGGTTAACAATCGCATAAAGGAAGAAGGAGCATCAGGAGCAGTTACTGGTGGAATATTATTTGGCATTTATATAGGTATTTTTGTGTTCAGTTTAATTATTCAGCTGTGGGTTTACCTTCAGCAAATCTCCAGCTGCTGGCGTCATTCAATAATGCAATAGCTTCCCTATCTAACTTTAGGGAGGCCGCCTGTGTAAGGTCTGCCAATTGCTCCATATTGGTTACGCTGGCGATAGGTGCCGTAACCGATGGGCGGGCAAGTAGCCAGGCAAGGGCAACAGTTGCGGGGTTGGTATTTAATTCCGCAGATACCTGGTCTAAAGCTGCTAAAATATTCAGCCCTCTCTCATTAAGGTAATTTTTAATGCCGCCACCGCGCTGACTTTTGCTCAGGTCTGCTTCTGAACGGTATTTTCCTGAAAGGAAGCCACTTGCCAAGGCATAGTAGTTGATTACGCCCAGGTGGTTTGCAACACAGACAGGTTCCATGTCTTCTTCGAACTCCTGACGGCTGTAAAGGTTATATTCCGGCTGAAACGTCTGATATCGGGCAAAGCCATTCTTTTTACTGCATTCCAGCGATGCTACTAACCTTTCCGCTGTAAAGTTTGATGCTCCAATCCAGCGTACTTTTCCGGCTTTAATGAGTTCATCGAAAGCCTGTAAAGTTTCTTCCATCGGTGTTTCAGGATCATCATAGTGTGACTGGTATAAATCTATGTAATCTGTATTTAAGCGTTTCAATGAATCTTCTACCGCGCGGACAATGTATTTTTTTGATAAACCCTTGCCATCACCCATGTCTGACCCCACTTTGGTGGCAATGATCACCTGCTCACGGTTATTGCGTGATTTTACCCAGTTGCCAATAATGGTTTCAGATTCACCACCTTTGTTTCCTGGTTTCCATCTGGAATAGGAATTCGCTGTATCAATAAAATTGAAGCCTGCATCAATGAAGCCGTCAAGGATTTCGAAGGATTTTGCTTCATCGATGGTCCAACCAAATACATTGCCTCCAAAAGTGATCGGGGCAACAAGTAGATCTGATTCACCTAACTTTCTTTTTTCCATGTTTTTGATTTTTGAAGACGAATTTGACCGTAAATCCTAACCTCATTTCAACAAATATAACGCTAACTGATTTAAAGAACTAAAGTAGCAGCCGTTTGTTTAATTAAAAATTTAAATTTTATATGCCCTTAACATTTCACGCTTCCCCGGTGCCCCCGGAAGTTTCTCAATGGTCATTCCAGCCTTCTTTAAGGCTCTTTTCAGATTTCCAGTAATGGCATAAGTTACAAAAATGCCGCCTGTTTTAAGGAAGTTGCAAGTATGCGCCAGGATTTCTTCTGTCCACATTTCCGGCTGATGCTGAACGGAAAAGGCATCAAAATAGATGACATCAAATCGTTTATTACTTTGAAAGGCTGTTAAAGTCGTATGCGCAATTTCCATTTCCTGGCTTTCGAAAAGTACCACAGGATTTCCAATAGCCTTTTGGTAGTTGTGGGTTACATTTTCCCAAACCGCTGCGGGTACATACTGACCGTAATTGGTAAGCAGTAATTCTTCCTGGCTAATGGGAAATGCCTCAATACCCGTGTATTTTAAGGTGATGTTATTTTCAAGGCAATAAGCAAGGCTCAACAAGTAATTAAGTCCGGTGCCGAAACCAATTTCTAGTAAAGCAATAGCCTGATCTGGGTTGTTTTGGATCGCTTTTTTTAATCCTGCATCAATAAAAACATGCAGGCTTTCCTGCACAGCACCATGTTTGGAATGGTAATGCTCACCAATTGTTTCGTTGTACAAGGTGTTGGATCCGTCGGCAGTTAGAATTATTTTATTCATTTCCTCAAATTTAGCACAAAGCTGCATAAATTAGGCAAATAATAAGGAAACTATGGATATTGAAAAGCTACGTGAATTCTGCCTGTCTTTACCAGGAACTACTGAAGGCTTAAAATGGGGTGATCATCTTTGTTTTATGATCGCCGAAAAAATGTACCTGATTAGTTCGCTTGATGATACCAGCTTTAGCATCAAATGTGATCCGGAAGATTTTGATGAACTTGTTGCCCGTGAAGGCATTGAACAGGCTGCTTACATGGCTAAAAGACAATGGGTAAAGGTGGCATCGTTGGATCTAATGACAGATGAAGAGCTAAAAGAGCGGATCAAAAAATCAAGAGCCTTGGTGCTGAGTAAGCTGACGAAAAAGTTGCAGGCACTTTATGGGGAGGGGTAGGCCACTCGCCTTAACAAATTCATAAAAAAAAACCAGGTGCTATTCGCACCCGGTTTTTCTACACTTATTTTGTTACCACATTCTAATTCTATCCTCTGGTTTCTTATACAATTTATCACCAGGTTTCACATTAAAGGCTTCATACCAGGCATCCATATTCACCGGAGCACCGATAGTTCTGAATTCTCCAGGAGAATGCGGGTCAGTTTTGATTAACTGCGCTGCACTTTCATCAAGAATATTACCTCTCCACACCTGTGCCCATGAAAGGAAGAAACGCTGATCTGGGGTAAAGCCATCGATTTTCTCATTCGACTGGCCCTGTTTGGTTAATTTAAAGGCTGTATAAGCTGCATTTAAACCGCCCAGGTCACCAATATTTTCGCCCATCGTCAACTTGCCATTCACATGTATCGTATCCAAAACGGTATAAGCATCAAATTGCTCACCCAAAGCCTTGGTTTTGTCCTGGAATTTAGCTTTATCTTCTGCGGTCCACCAATTGCGCAGGTTGCCATCTTTATCATACTGGCTGCCACTATCGTCAAAACCATGCGACATTTCATGTCCGATTACAGCACCGATACCACCGTAATTAATGGCATCATCAGCATCGGGAGCAAAGAAAGGGAACTGCAAAATTCCAGCAGGGAATACAATTTCATTCATTGTCGGACTGTAATAAGCGTTTACCGTTGGAGGTGTCATTCCAAAACGGCTACGGTCTACCGGTTTGCCCAACTGACCGATCGACTCATTATAGTTCCAAACAGCTGCATTGCGTAAGTTTTGGAAATAGGTTGCCGGAGTAATGGCCAGGCCCGTATAAGTTTTCCATTTTTCCGGGTAACCGATTTTTGGTGTAAAGGCATGGAGCTTAGCCAGGGCTTTTTGTTTGGTCTCTGCACTCATCCAGTCCAAGTTATTGATCCTGGTTTCAAAGGCTGTGCGCAGGTTGTTGATCATTTCTGTCATACGCGCTTTGGCTTCAGGTTTGAAGTATTTTGCAACATATAGCTGACCTAACAATTCACCGATTGCCCTGTCTGTTAAGGAAGCCATCCTTTGCCACCTTGGTGTTTGAACCCGCTGACCTGTTTGCGCCTGATTAAATGCGAAACTGGCATTTACAAAAGGTGAACTTAAATCAGCTGCACTGTTCTTTAATACATTCCATTCCAGGTAAGTCTTCCAGTCTGCAACCGGAACACTGCTAAGCATGCCATCAAGTGTAGAGAAAAATTTAGGAGAAGAAACCAGGAGCGTATCTTGTCCGGAAACCTTTAGCTGTGTTAAGATTGTATTCCATTTCAGGCGTGGCGTCGTTTTTGCAAAATCAATAACGGTAAACTTATTGTAAGTTTTATAAGGATCACGCATCTCGAGCCTGCTCATCTGTGCTTCAGCCAATTGCTTTTCTATAGCCATGATGGTTGCTGCTTTTTTGGCAGCCTCTGCAGCAGAACTTCCTGTTAAAGTAAACAAGGTAGTCATATAAGTATGATAAGCCTCCCTGATTTTCACAGAACGGCTATCGTCTTTTAAATAGTAATCACGATCAGGAAGCGTTGTGCCACCCTGACCTATGGAAGGAAGATATTTTGTAACATTTTTTCTATCCTGAGCAACACCGAAGCCAAACATCGGGCTGGCGACGCCGGAAGTACGCATATAAGATACTTCATTCAATACCCCCTGAAGATCTTTAATTTTTTTGATTCTTGCCAGATCAGCTTTTATCGGCGTGTAGCCCAACTTTTCAATGGTTGTGCTATCCATTGCTGCTTTATAAAAATCCCCAACGCGTCTTTTTGGTGTTCCTGCAGCTGCAGATCGATCAGCGGCAGCATCTTCTACCAACCCTTTAACAGCCTGGATGTTGAATTCGCGTAAAACGTTGAAACTTCCCCAGCGTGTTTCTTTAGCCGGAACAGGGTTCTTTTTAATCCAGGTGCCACTGGCATACTGGTAAAAATCATCTCCTGGCTTAACACTCAGATCCATATTTGCAGGATCTATAAATTTCATTGGCGCCTGGGCAGTAGCGCTATAGCTGGCCGCCAAGATTCCCAGAACAGCAAAATAGCTCTTCAATTCTTTTAATTTCATCTGTTAGTTTAGTTTTTTAAAATTGTGCACGCCATAAAAAGACTGCTCCAATTTGAATAATTAGTTAGTAATTGTACCGGGATACAATAAAAGATGAATTTAGGGAATAGAAATTAATATTTTGCAGTCTAATGAAAATATTACTTATTGAACCAATAATATAGTCTGGTTAAGCTAAACTTCCTGAATAAATGCCCGGAAAAAGAAAAAACTTTAAGTGACTTCATAACAAAGAATTTATACCATTATTAACATTATTTAACAAAATTTATTGTGTGTATGTTGTTTATTTTAGTATAAAGAGGCATTATTTATTAATTATTACCTTTGCGGCACTAACATCATAAAATGAAACCATACTATCTATTACTCCCATTATTAGGCTTGTTTTCTACTGCGGAGGCACAAAACCAACAACTCAGCATGAAGGACGCCATGGTTAATGCAAGGACAACCTTAGCTCCTGAAAACCTTGGCCAGCTTCAGTTTATTTATGGAACAGAAGATTATGTATATGCCAAAACCATCAACAACCAGTTGACCTGGGTGAAAGGGAATGCGAAGCAGGCTACTGAACAACCCATAATTACATTAGCACAGCTGAATCAAAAACTCCGGACTGCAAAGCATGACACGTTAACGGCCATGCCTGTTATACAGTTTAATAAAGGAGCATCCTGGCTTTTTCCACTTCATAAAGCGCAAATGGCTTATGATCCTGCTCAGGATTTACTGACCACTAACATTGATTCTTCCGTATTCAGTAAATTAAATGTCGAGCCAAGCACAGCGGGTTATACCGCTTATCTTGACAAAGCCAACTTGTTTGTTGCTAAAGCTGGTGCAAAGAATCAAGTGACCACAGATGGGAGCGGTGATATTGTATATGCTTCTTCTGTGCACAGGGAGGAGTTCGGCATCTCAAAAGGTGTTTTTTGGAGCAATAACGGTAAATTGTTGGCATTTTACAGAATGGATCAAAGCATGGTTGCTGATTACCCAATCATCAACTGGATGACTAAACCTGCAAAAAACATCAATATCAAATATCCGATGGCAGGTGAGAAAAGTCACCATGTAACCGTTGGGGTGTATCATGCAGAAAAGAAAACGACAGTTTACCTGAAAACAGGTGAGCCTAAAGAGCAGTACCTGACTAATATTGCCTGGAGCCCGGATGACAAATATATTTACATCGCCGTATTGAACCGGGAGCAAAATCATATGAAGTTGAACCAGTATGATGCAGTAACTGGTAATTTACTGAAGACCTTATTCGAAGAAAAGGACGAGAAATATGTAGAGCCACTAAAACCAGTTTTATTTGTAAAGAATAAACCTAATCAGTTTATCTGGCAAAGTAACCGCGACGGCTGGAACCATTTATACCTCTATCAGGCGGATGGTAAATTGGTGAAACAGTTAACCAAAGGCAACTGGGAAGTAGTTGATGTGAAAGGTTTTGATGATAAAGGGGAAAACTTGTTTTACGTATCTACTGCTGAATCGCCTATCACCAGGGATTTATTCGCCCTTAACCTTAAATCAGGCAAATCCAAAAGACTGACCAAAGGTGTTGCTGTACACAATACACAGGTGAGCAGTTCAGGTAAAACGGTGATTGATAATTTCAGTAGTCCGGATAATCCAAGAACCATACAGTTGCTCGAAACTGCTACTGCTAAATCAAGAACTTTACTTCAAGCTAAAGACCCGCTTGCAGCCTATTCCACAGAGAAGTCAGCTATTTTTACCATAAAAAGTGCTAACGGCGATCCTTTGTATTGCAATATCTATAAACCTTTGGGTTATGACAGTACCAAGAAATACCCTGTCGTGGTATATTGGTATGGTGGTCCGCATGCGCAGATCATTACCAATAGCTGGAATGCAGGTGCTGGAGACTACTGGGGCCGTTACATGGCTGCAAAAGGTTATGTGGTATTTTTAATGGATACACATGGAAGTGATAACCGTGGTAAGGCTTTTGAACAGTCGATTTTCCGCAGTGTGGGTGACATGCAGGCGCAGAATATGCTTACTGCAGTCGATTACTTAAAAACCTTGCCCTATGCCGATACTGAAAATATGGGCTTGTTTGGCTGGAGTTTTGGTGGTTTCAATACGGTTAATTTTATGTTGAATCACCCTGGTGTTTTTAAAGCAGCTGTTGCCGGCGGACCGGTGATTGATTGGAGCTTGTATGAGGTAATGTATACCGAACGCTATATGGATACGCCGCAGGAAAATCCTGAAGGTTATGCGGCCACAAACCTGAACTTGAAAATTGAGCAGTTAAAAGGAAAACTGCTGCTGATCCATGGTTTACAGGATCCGGTTGTGTTACAGCAACATTCAGTTGGTTTGGTGAAAAGTGCCGTTGATAAAGGTGTGCAGGTAGATTATATGATTTATCCTGGTCATGAACATAATGTGATCGGAAAAGACCGTACACATTTGTATCAAAAAGTAACAGATTACTTCATGACACATTTGAAATAATGCTGTCGCATTTACGGTAAAACCGCAGAACAATATTTAGAGAGGGCTGTATCGTCATTTGATGGTACAGCCTTTTTGCTTTTTAAATTAGGCATAAATCATTTATCAGTTCGTAAGCTATAAGCATTATTTACATTACTGGTAAAGGGTAATAAATTGTAAGTTCTATATTTGTAGAACTATAAACAATGAGTTCTACTATTAATAATCTATTTTCCAATCATAAATGAGCATTTCCACAAAATACGATCCTGCAGCAACCGAAGATAAATGGTACAGTTACTGGCTATCTAAAAAGTTCTTTCATTCTGAACCTGACGAGCGTGAACCTTATACCATCGTGATCCCGCCACCAAATGTTACAGGTGTATTGCACATGGGCCACATGCTGAACAACACCATACAGGATGTGTTAATCCGTAAAGCACGGATGCAGGGTAAAAATGCCTGCTGGGTGCCCGGAACAGATCATGCTTCTATTGCTACCGAAGCAAAGGTTGTAGCGATGCTTAAAGAAAGAGGAATCAGCAAAGCCGACTTGACAAGGGAAGAGTTTATGGCCTATGCCTGGGAATGGAAGGAAAAGTACGGCGGTATCATTTTGGAACAGTTAAAAAAATTAGGTGCCAGCTGCGATTGGGACCGTACGCGTTTTACCATGGAAGAAGACCTGTCTGAATCGGTGATCGACAGCTTCATTCACTTATATAAAAAAGGCTGGATATACCGTGGTATCCGTATGGTGAACTGGGATCCGGCAGGTAAAACGGCCGTTTCTGATGAAGAAGTGATTCGTAAGGAAGTCAACCAGAAATTATACTATATCAAGTACACCATCGCCGGAACCAATGAGTTTTTAACCATTGCCACCACCCGTCCGGAAACCATCATGGCAGATGCTGCCATCTGTGTTAACCCCGAGGATGAGCGTTATACACACCTGAAAGGGAAAACTGTCTTTATCCCTTTAATTAACCGTGAAATCCCTGTCATCGCAGATGATTATGTAACCATGGATTTTGGTACAGGTTGTTTGAAAGTGACGCCTGCTCATGACCTGAATGATTATGAACTTGGTGTAAGGCATAAATTGCCAGTGATTGACATCCTCAACGACGATGGAACTTTAAATGAATTGGCCGTTATCTTAGTAGGCGAGGACCGCTTTATCGCACGGAAAAAGATTGCCAAACTACTGGATGAAGCCGGACACCTGGATAAAATAGAAGATTATAAGTCTCAGGTAGGTTTCTCTGAACGTACAGATGCTGCTATCGAGCCTAAGCTTTCCATGCAGTGGTTCTGTAAGATGGATGAAATGGCCAAACCTGCACTGGAAGATGTGTTGAATGGTGATGTAAAACTGATACCTGAGAAATTTCAGAACACCTACCGCCACTGGATGGAGAATGTGCGCGACTGGAACATCAGCAGGCAACTATGGTGGGGACAACAAATTCCTGCATGGTATGACCACGAGGGTAACTGGGTGGTTGCAAAAACCAAGGAAGAGGCGCTTGATGAGTTTTTGAGGTTAAAAGATATAGATGGTGTCTTCACCAACGATGAAGCTGCGGGCTTCAAAAAACAGCTTGCTCCCTTTGTGAAACAGGATGAAGATGTAATGGATACCTGGTTTTCTTCCTGGCTATGGCCTATCTCCGTGTTCGACGGAATCAAAAACCCGGGGAACAAGGATATCAACTATTATTATCCGACCAACGACCTGGTGACCGCCCCGGAGATCTTGTTTTTCTGGGTGGCCAGGATGATCATGGCGGGACATGAATTTATGGGTAAAAAGCCATTCACCAATGTATACCTCACCGGTATCGTGCGTGATAAACTGGGTAGGAAGATGTCCAAATCTTTGGGTAATTCTCCTGACCCGATTGGCCTGATCGAGAAATATGGTGCTGATGGTGTCAGGGTGGGGATGTTATTATGCTCCCCGGCCGGTAATGACCTGATGTTTGATGAAAGCTATTGTGAGCAGGGTAGAAACTTTGCCAATAAAATATGGAATGCCTTCCGTTTGGTAAAAGGCTGGGAAGTGGATGAAAATTTGGAAAACCCCAATCACCAGGCCATCGCCTGGTTTGATAACCGCTTCAATGAGGCCCTTGCCGAAATTGAGGATAACTATAAACAATACCGCTTGTCGGAAGCGTTAATGACCACCTATAAGCTGGTGTGGGATGATTTTTGTGCCTGGTACCTCGAAATGGTTAAACCGGCATACCAGCATCCTATTGATCCGGAAACTTTGAAAGTGACGATTAACTTCTTTGAACGGATCCTGAAGCTACTGCATCCTTTTATGCCATTTATCACAGAAGAGTTGTGGCATGATGAATTGTTTGGTGAAAAAGCCGAAATGGAATGTATCATCGTCGCCACCTACCCAGCTTTCAGTACGGCAGAACCGCAGATCTTGAAAGAGGTGGAGCTGATCAAACAGGTGGTTACAGAAGTGAGAAATGTGAGGAACACCAAGCAGCTTTCACCAAAAGAAGCCTTGCCTTTAAGCATTAAGTTAAATTCAACTGTCGACTATGAAAAGTGGTTAAACATTGTGTTTAAACTGGCTAACATTTCTGAAGTTGAATTTGTAAATGACAAAATTCATGGTGCCGTTAGTTTCATGGTGGGTAACGATGAGTTTTTTATCTTGCTGAACGAGGATATCGATGTTGATGCAGAAATTGAGCGCCTGAAAGGGGAATTGAATTATTTGCTGGGCTTCCTGAAATCTGTAGATGCTAAATTATCAAATGAGCGTTTTGTGCAGAATGCAAAACCTGAGGTAGTGGAGAATGAAAAGAATAAACAAGCAGATGCTGAAGGGAAGATAAAGATTATCAAAGAAAGTTTGAAAGCTTTAACAAGTTAAAAAAACGGTTGGGTCTGTTCTTAGTCTGAAATCTTGAAAAGCTTCAATAGTTAAAAAACGCTTGTATCTGTTCTTAGTCTGAAATCTTTTGCCGGAAGAAGCAAAACCTTTCTAGGCCTATTCACAGACACAAGCGTTTTTATAATTATACAAAGCGAGGGGGCATCCGTGTATGGCGCATAAGGGGCTATGTTAAAGCGCGGGAAAGGTTGATAGTTTTTTGCTGTAGTTTTCTTTACAACTCAGGGAAGGTTTTAACGGGTGTTGTTTTTATTTGGCTGTATTTTTTTTAACAGCGCAGGAAAGGTTTTAATGGATGTAGTTTTTGCTTGGCTGGATTTTCTTTGAACAACACAGGAAAGGTTTTTGTTAGGCGCGGAAACGGTTCTTGAAAGTAGCAGACAGTGCATAGATATAAAGTATTGATAGACTTGCAATACCAATATTATTAATCACTCAACCAAGTTCTTCTCTTTGGATACTCCCCAATTGAGCTATTTCAATAAAAATCAGGTCTTGCTATGAAAAGGCCTAGTGAGATTTTGCCTTTTCGGTAAAAGATTACAGACTTTGAAAGCAACCTTATTTTTACAAATTGCCATAATCAGGTAATTCTTCTGAAAATGCAAACTCACCCCGCTGATGGTCAATCACCGCATAACAATGCTTCAAACCATTGGTAACCACTAGCCATTTAACCTTATGTACAGAGTTATACCTTGCCGCCTGGTCAAACACGGCTTGCGTAATTTTTATGGAGGGTGCTTTACACTCAATGATCATGATCCGTTCGCCCAGGTTATTATAGATCACTACATCAGTTCTCTTTTGCAAGCTGTTTAAGGTCAGTCCGCCTTCCACCTGTATCAGTGATTTGGGGAATTTCTTTTCTAATATCAAATACTGGATGAAATGTTGCCGTACCCACTCTTCAGGGGTTAAAACAAGGTGCTTTTTGCGGATTTCGTCGAATATAAAATGCTGCTCCTCTTTTTTTGTTAGTTTAAAAGGGTAGCAGGGAAGGTTAAGTGCTACGGGTGTAAATGCCATTTATGCAAAATTAACCTTTAATATTAAGTTTTTAGCGGTTACATTTGGATAATTATATGACTGCTGCAGATATTATAAAAGACCTTAAATCAAAAAAGTTTAAACCTGTGTATTTATTACATGGTGAAGAACCTTATTTCATCGATCAGGTAATTGATTACATGGAAGAAAACTTGCTGACCGAAATGGAGAAGGGCTTTAATCAAACGGTATTGTATGGCAAGGATACCGATATGGCCACTATATTAAATGCGGCCAAGCGCTACCCGATGATGTCTGACTATCAGTTGGTCATTGTTAAAGAGGCCCAGGACTTGAAATGGGGTAAAGATGATACTGCTGGCAATAAGGAAGCAGAGTTTGTGCAACATTATTTTGAACGACCGCTTGAATCTACCATCCTGGTGCTGGGCTACAAATATGCCAACTTTGATAAACGCAAAAAGCTATACAAAGCCATCACCAGGTCGGGGGTAATTTTTCAGTCGGACCCGGTTCGGGAGTATAACCTTGCCCAATGGATCGAAGGACTGGTAAAGGAAAAAGGCTATAAAATTGCACCGCAGGCAGCAGCCTTGATGGCAGAATATTTGGGTGCCGACCTTTCCAAAATCGCCAACGAGGTGGAAAAACTGATGCTCAACATCAGCAGGGAAACGACTATTGACACTACACATGTTCAGAAAAATATAGGAATAAGTAAAGAATACAATGTTTTTGAATTGCAAAAAGCCATCGTACAACGAAATGTGTTCAAATGCAACCAAATTATCAACTACTTTGCTGATAATCCCAAAGCCAATCCCATGGTCATGGTGTTGGCGAGTTTGAATTCTTATTTTACCAAAGTACTTAAATACCATTACCTGCCCAATAAGCACGATGCTGCTAAAGAATTGGGCGTAAGCCCTTATTTTATAAAGGATTATGAAGCCGCTGCGCGTAGCTTTGATTTCAATAAAACCGTATATTTAATTAGTTTGTTCCGGGCCTATGACCTTAAAAGCAAGGGCGTTGAAAGCACCGGTAATACCACAGATGGTGAGTTATTGAAAGAGTTGATCTTTAAAATGATTCATTAATGCCCTGTGCTTTATCATTAAGGTCTTGACCGCTTAAATGTAACCATAAAGTTATATTGATTCTGTAATACGGTTGCATGATGGAACTTATCTTTGGATAATTAACCTATAACTCATGAAGAAAACTTTATTAATTTCTGCTCTTGCATTGACAACTTTATCTGTCGTCCATGGGCAAACCAAACCTGATAAACCTGTTGTTCACGCAAGTGCAACAGCAGACACTTCCAAAAAGCTGGCAGGTCCACTGGCTGCGCTAAGTTCCAAATCAGCTCCCAAAGCTTATTCAACTGTTATCACTGATAAAGCGCTGACTAAAAAAGGAATGATTACAACGCATAAAGTGGAAGAAAAGTTCTTTTTTGAGCTAGCAGACTCCTTATTAGGCAGGGAAATATTGGTTGTCAACAGGATTTCAAAAGCAGGTGCGGAAATAAGATCTGCATCGGGTTATGCAGGTGATCAGATTGGGAGTAACGTCATCAGTTTCGAAAAAGGACCTAATAATAAGATCTTCATGCGTAAGTTAACTTACAGAACTTACGGCCCTGATAGCACTACAGCGATGTTTAGGTCGCTGCAAAATTCTAATGTACAGGCCATTGCTGCAGCATTCAATGTTGCCGCTTATGCTCCGAATAAAAAAGCGAGTGTAATCGACATGACCGATTACATCAACAGTGACAATGATATTTTTTACTTCAGCTCGCCTCAGGCTAAAAGCAGGCTTCGTTTAGGTGGACAAATATCCGACAGAAGTTACATCCTGGGGCTGCGCAGCTTCCCTAATAATGTAGAGATCGGAACGGTTAAAACATATTCGCTTTCTGCGGCTCCATCGCCGGCGGGTTTCTCTGGTCCATCCATGGGTGGTTCCGGCGGTTTCTCTACCGTAGAATTAAATACGTCCATGGTGATTTTGCCTAAGGTGCCCATGAAAGCCAGGTATTTCGATCCCCGTGTTGGCTTTTTTGCAGTCGGTTATACAGATTTCGACCTCAATCCACAGGGTGTAAGAGAGGTGGAGATTGTTAAAAGATGGCGCCTGGAGCCTAAGCCTGCTGATATGGAAAAATATAAACGTGGTGAACTGGTAGAGCCGGCTAAACCTATTGTGTTTTATATCGATCCCGCTACACCGAAAAAATGGGTGCCGTATTTAATTGCTGGTATTAACGACTGGCAAAAAGCTTTCGAAAAGGCTGGTTTTAAAAATGCAATCATCGGCAAAGAAGCGCCGACACCACAGGAGAATCCTGCATGGAGCCTTGATGATGCCCGACATTCGGCTATTGTTTATAAGCCTTCCGAAATCCCTAATGCCAGCGGGCCAAGTATTGCTGATCCGCGTAGCGGGGAGATTATGGAAAGTCACATCAACTGGTACCACAATGTGATGAAGCTGGTGCATGACTGGTATATGATTCAGACAGCAGCAGTGGACCCAAGGGCGCGTAAAATGGAGTTTAGCGACGAGTTGATGGGTGATCTGATCCGTTTTGTTTCTTCTCATGAAGTCGGCCATACACTGGGCTTACGTCATAACTATGGTTCCAGTTCTACGGTTTCCGTGGAGAAACTTCGCGATAAAGCCTTTGTAGAAGCCAATGGACACACCCCCTCCATCATGGATTATGCCCGTTTTAATTATGTGGCCCAACCGGGCGATAACATCTCTCCTAAGGGACTTTACCCAAGAATCGGTGATTATGACCTTTGGGCTATTGAATGGGGCTACCGATTGCTGCCAGATGCCAGGACGCCACTTGAAGAGGTTCCTTTGCTGAATAAAATCACCACAGATAAATTAAAAAACAAACGTTTATGGTTCGGTACGGAAATCAATCCTGATGATCCCCGTTCTCAAAATGAAGACCTTGGCGATAATGCCATGCTGGCCAGCGCCTACGGGATTAACAACTTAAAAATAATCGTGGATAAACTGCCCGAATGGACCAGTGAAAAAAACGAAGGTTATTCAAATTTAAATAATATGTACAGCCAGCTCACCATTCAGTTTGGCCGTTACTTGGGGCACGTTACAAAAAACATTGGTGGTATCTATGAAACGCCAAAAACTGTGGAGCAAAAAGGTACAGTTTACGAAAGAACGCCTGCAGCTATTCAAAAAGAAGCAGTTGCATTTTTAGACAAAAACCTGTTTACCACCCCTAACTGGTTGTTGAATAAGGAGATTATGGATAATACGGGTTTATCTCCACTTGACGTAATTAACAAGGTGCAGACACCTGTTTTAACGCGGTTGTTGAGTACCCGGACTTTAAATAAACTGGTTGACGGGGAAGCTGCGGACGGCGGCAGGGCCTATAAAATCACAGATTTGTTAGTTGATCTGCAAGATGCTGTATTTACAGAATTAAAGGACAACAAGAACATCGATGTATATCGCCGTAATTTGCAAAAGAATTATGTGGATAAACTGATTGACATCTTAAAACCAGGGGCTTCGCCTGCAGGTTTAAATTTTTCAGCTCCACGATCTACGGGCAATAGCAATAGTATCCTCTCTGCCTCACAAGGCGACGTGATGTCAGTTGTTAAAGCGCAGTTGAGAGAATTGAACACCGCCATTAAAAATGCTGTTCCTGCTGCGGATGCTTTAAGTAAATATCATTTACAGGATCTTTCAGAACGTATTGATTTTGCCCTGAATCCAAAAGGGTAGTCACATCTATTTTAATTTCCCGGAAAAGGAGCCTTTAAATGAGGCTCCTTTTCGTTTACTGCAATTTTTATGGGCTTATTTTTTACTTTTGTCCCATGAACTACTTTTTAGTCAAATCTGAGCCTTTTAAATACAGCTGGAAACAATTTAATGAAGATGGTCGTACGTTTTGGGATGGCGTACGCAATTACCAGGCAAGAAATAACCTGAGAGAAATGAAAGTTGGTGACCTGGTGCTTTTTTACCACAGCAACGAAGGGAAAGAGGTAGTAGGTATCGCTAAAGTAGTGAAGGAATCTTACCAGGACCCCACAACGGATGATGCTAACTGGGTGGTGGTAGACCTGGTGCCTGTGGAAACACTTAAACACCCGGTTACGCTGCAGCAGATTAAAGCGGAAGAAAGTTTAAAAGATATTTCACTGGTGAGGCAAGGCAGATTGTCGGTAACACAGCTCAAAGCGGAAGAATTTGACAAAATTCTTGAAATGGGAAGTTAGTTTATTACTTATGGTTGACAATATTTAAAACATTTTTTGATATATGCCGTTATATACTTAAATTGTAAAATATTACAATGAAACCTTTATCGGTTTCGGACCATAAATATACTTATTCACCAATGAAATTACTTCTGTTTACCTTAATTGCCGGCTGTTTTTGCCTGTGTCAAAAGAGTGCCGTTGCGCAAATAAAGCCTTGTATTGCGATCATCAATACAGGCGATGATGTATTTAAGGGCGTGTTATACAATGTAACACCTGATAGTATTGGGGTAAAAAGAGATGAAAATGTGGTGTTCTTTCAGGCTGCTGAAATTAAAAACATCAAAATCAAAGAGTTGAAACGCGGCTTCAGGTATAAAAAATACCTGAGCTACGATCCTTACAACGAAAAGAATTACGAAAAAGTTTCTAATAAAATGGTGCCTGTCCGCAAATGGGGAGAAAAAGATCCAACCATTGAAGAGGAGTTGAGCGGCAGAATCATCACCAGCTTTTATAATACAGCGATCAATGGTGTTTTTGCTTCCATAGGGTTGATGAACGGGCCATTAAGCAACATCAAGGTAGATTATAATCCCCTCAAATATAAAGAGAACTTAAAAGCGCTCTCTTACCATTCCATTTCCTATCAATTAAACCCTGACAAATCAGCCGCTCAGGAACTTAAAGCTTCCCTATCTTATAAAGGCAATTAAGTTGAGGCAATTAAGCCGGGCTACCGTTAATCCTTATAGAATATAGCCCTTAGTTCAGTTGCATCTTTTGCATTCATTTTTCCCCCTAAAACAAGGCGTAGTTGTCTGCGTCTCATCGCGCCTTCAAATAACTCAATTTCTTCGGCAGTTTCAGGTAGAATTTCCGGTATTGGAATCGTTTTACCGTTTTCATCCAGGGCCACAAAAGTATAATAAGCTTCATTAGATTTTAACCGGCTTCCTGAAGGGATATTCTCTGCCCATACGTCCAGCCTTACCTCCATAGAGGTGTTAAAAGCACGTGTCACTTTAGCCTCAATGGTAATTACATCCCCAAGTTTGATGGCATGTTTAAAAGAAACATTATCTACAGAAGCGGTGACCACAATTCTATTGCTGTGTTTTTGAGCAGAAATTGCAGCTGCAATATCCATCCAGTGGAGTAACCTGCCACCCATGAGGTTGTTTAATGTATTGGTGTCATTGGGTAGTACAAGTTCATTCATAATGGTTAATGAATGCTGTGGGTGTTTAATGTTTGGGTTCATATTCATCGCAAAAATAAACAAATTGTGCAACTTCATGTTATGTAATGCGATAGCCGTATAAAAAGCAACGTATATTATACATGAATAAGCAATTACACATTCAATATTTTCACTGGTACTACAATGATCATGTGTTACTTTGGGATAAAATAGCAAGAGAAGCAAAGAATTTAGCCACATTGGGCATTACCAATGTCTGGCTTCCACCAGCCTACAAGGCAACAACCGGTGGTCTATCGGTAGGTTATGACGCTTATGACCTGTATGATTTGGGCGAATTTGACCAGAAGGGCACGGTGAGTACTAAATATGGCACGAAGGAAGCTTATGTGAAAGCCATTAAAGTGTTGAAGGAACATCATATCGACACCATCGCAGATATCGTTTTTAACCATAAAGCCGGAGCTGATGAATTGGAAAGAGTTAAAGTCCGCAGGGTAAATCCCGATAACAGACTGGAATTCCTATCTGAGGAATTTGAAATAGATGGCTGGACTAAGTTTAACTTTCCGGGAAGAAAGGAGCAGTATTCTGCATTTGTATGGGACCACCAGTGTTTTAGTGGTATCGACAGGGCAGAGGATTTACAGGAAGAGGGGATTTTCTCTATACAAAACGAATATGGCAATACCTGGGAAGATGTACCCTCTGCGGAAATGGGTAATTATGATTACCTGATGTTCAATGATATTGAAACCAGGAATCCTGCAGTACGAGAAGAATTGAAACGCTGGGGGGAATGGTATTACAAGACCTGTGGTATGGATGGCTTCAGAATGGATGCCGTAAAACATATTTCGGTTAGTTTTCTTAACGAATGGATCGACCATATGAAACATACCTTTCAACGGGACTTCTTTTTTGTGGCGGAAAACTGGGTGGTCGACAATGTGGAAACCATGGAATCCTATCTGCACCAGACCGATGGCAGAATGCAGCTTTTTGATTCTATTTTGCACCATAACTTTTTCATGGCCAGTAAAGAGGATCAATTCGACATGTCTGCTATCTTTGAAGGTACCTTGCTGCAGTCGCACCCGGAACTCTCAGTTACTTTTGTGGATAACCATGATTCTCAGCCGCTGCAGGCGCTGGAGTCTTATGTTGACTTTTGGTTCAGGCCTCTGGCCTATGCCCTGATTCTATTGCGGATGCAGGGCATTCCGTGTTTGTTTTACCCGGATCTTTATGGCTGCAACTACAGCGACTTGGGTGAGGATGGAAATGAAGTAAGCGTTGAGCTGGTGGCACTTCAAGAACTACCGGTATTGTGTAGGCTCCGCAAAGATGTTGCCTATGGACAGCAGCGCGATTACTTAGATCATCCCAATTGTATTGGTTTTACCAGGGAAGGGCTGGATGAACATCCCAATTCGGGACTGGCAGTAGTGATGAGTAATGGAGAAAAGGCTTTTAAAGACATGGAAATAGGGGGCAGGCATGCGGGAAAAACTTTCACTGATGCTTTAGGCAAATGCCAGGAAGAGGTGGTGGTAAATGAAGAAGGCTGGGCTCAGTTCCCATGTGAGGAGAGGAGTGTATCGGTTTGGGTAGTCAAATAACCAATCAATTCGTCCCAGCGGCTGCCGGGCTTTCTGTAATAAACAAACACCTGGTAGGCATTGCTGGTTTCAAAGAAAGAACCCTCTAGCAAGGTGTCATTTACTACAGCGGTTTGCAGGTTTTTCAAGATGTACTTGTAATCGTATATTCCTTGTTTCAAGAGCATTTTAACCTCGTAACTTCTTTTTTCGGGATTGTATTTCAGTTGATGCGCTTCATTTAATACATAGTTGTTGAAACGGCCTGCAACGTAGAGTGATGTATGTTCTGGAGCTGCTGGTGTTTGGAGGGTAAACCAGACCCACACATAATCACTTTCGGTGTGGTCATCGCGTCCGTCCTGGTTTCTAATAAAGAAACTGCCATTTTCATCCGTCCCGCTGCTGTATTTTTGGGTGTTCCTGCTGAGGTCGGGAATTAAAACGGCGTTAAATGTGCTGTCTTTGTATATTTTCTGTACCTGGGCAGCAGGGTAGCGTAAACTGCGGGTGTCAAACTTTCTAAACTCATTACCACCGCTAAAATCGTTGCTCTTTAAATCATTGTACACCAATGAACCTGGTTTAATAAAGGAAGGTTTGCTATCGTCTCTTGCTGTTCCAGGGTTGCCGTTTTGCATCACCAGCACTTTTATATCCCTGTTTGGGTTTTGAATAGTCAGGCCAGGATGGGAGATACTGAAGTTGATCTTCTGAAACGCATTGCGTTCAGCAACCTGGGCACTTGGCCTTACTTCAACCTGCAGGTTAACCAGGTTTTCTACCACATAAAACCTTTGCGTGAGTACTGGTTTTTTAACCTGCCCGTTTTCATAAACTTTGAGCAGGTAATTGCCTGAGGTCTTCATTTTTACCTGTTCGTTGGGTAAACTCAGGCTATAATGTGTATACTTTTGCAGCGTACCAGAAGAATAGGCATAATCAACGATCCTGTCTTCGGCAAAGGACGCCACAAAATCTACCGTTGAAATCCCTGAGGGTTTCCAGTCGGCAGTAAAATGTTCAATACTGTACCAGTAGTTTTTGCTGCCTCCCTCGAGGTCATCAAAAGAGAAATGCAGCAGTTCTCCTGAATTTAAAGCAATAACCGGAAGAGATTGCTCTTTTTGCGAATTGTAACACTGTACTGTCCGGATATAAGGCTCATAGATATGATTATCCTCGATATTAGTCCTTTGCTGTGCAAAAACGATATGCGAACAGGTGATCAGCAAAAAAAGCAATCCCCCCAATTTTGTCATTAACTTTCTTTTTCCATAATCTCAGCAGCAAGATCTTCCCACACACTTTGGGCTTTATCTAAAGCGTTTTTAGCGCCGAGGTATTTCTTGTTGGCTTCCGCCAGCTTCACTTTATCGCCGTAGATCTTTTCATCAGCGAGTTCAGTTTCTATGACTTTAACATTTTGCTCCAGTTCAGCTATTTCGGTTTCTGTTTTCTGCAACTGGTCGTTCAGCTTTTTCAATAGCTGTTGCGTATTTGGTGCAGCCTTTTTTTCTTCAACCTTAGGTTTAACTTCTTTTTCGGCTTTATAAGGAATGGTGCCGGCAGGAGCTGGCGGTCTTTTGCTGTTCCATTCTTCATATTCAGCATAAGTACCCGGATATTGTTTAATGTCTTTATCTTCAATATACCAGATTTTATTGGCCACATTATCCAGGAAATACCTGTCGTGGGATACCGCAATAAAAGTACCTTCATACTGTTTCAGTGCCTGGATCAGGATGTTCACCGATTGGATGTCAAGGTGGTTGGTAGGCTCATCCAGGATCAGGAAGTTTGAATCTGTGGTTAGCGATTTTGCAAGGGCAACACGGGATTTTTCACCTCCGGATAATACACGGATTTTTTTAAACACATCATCTCCCGTAAAAAGGAAACAACCTAATATCGAACGCAGTTCGGTGTCCGTATGTTTAGGTGCGAAAGCCTGCAATTCTTCCAGGATGCTATTACCCAGGTGGAGTGATTCCAGCTGGTGCTGAGCAAAGAATGTGGTGGTCACGTTATGTCCGGTTTCACAGATCCCTTCAAACCCTTCAGCGCCTGCTATGATTCTTAACAACGTTGATTTACCCTTACCATTGGCACCAATCAAGGCAATTTTATCACCTTTTTCAATCACCGCTTCGGCGTTTTCAAGGATGTCAACATTGGGATAGCTTTTATAAGCATTCTCAATTCTCACTACATGACGGCCGGAAGGTTTTGTAAATTTAAAGCTAAAGTTTACTGTTGGATTATCATCATCAACATCCTCCACGCGTTCCATTTTGTCAAGGGCTTTCATGCGCGATTGTGCCATTTTTGCTTTACTGGCTTTGGCTTTGAAACGCTCAATCAAACGCTCTTCCTGTTTTATTTTAGCCTGCTGATTTTTAAACTCTCCCTTTTGGATTTCACCACGCAAAGATTTCTCCTCTACATAGAAGGTGTAATTACCTGCATAGGCAGTAAGCTTTCCTTTGCGGGACTCCACAATACGGTTAACCACTTTATCCAGGAAATACCTGTCGTGGGAAACAATTACGATCGCACCTTCAAAGCTCATCAAATAATTTTCGAGCCATTTAATGGACGGTAAATCCATGTGGTTGGTCGGCTCATCCAGTAGCAGGATGTCTGGTGTTTGCAACAGGATTTTCGCCAGCATCACTCGCATTCTCCAGCCTCCGGAGAAGGTGTTCAGTGGGCGGAGCTGATCGGCAGTGCTAAAACCAAGACCAGCCAGAATTTCATTGGCACGGTACTCAATATTATATCCGTCAAGCGCTTCAAACTCCTGTTGTTTATCACTTAATTTATAGAGTACATCTTCAGAATAATCGGTTTCAATTTTCTTTAACAATTCTTCTATTTCGTCATGAAGTTGATTCTGACGCTCAAAAGCTTCCATGGCCACATGCAATATACTGTGGTGAGAGTCATAGGAAAGAAGGTCCTGATTCAGGTAACCTATTTTAAGATCCTTAGACATGGAAATAGAACCTGAAGAAGGCGCATATTCTCCAACAATTATTTTTAATAGCGTGGATTTCCCAGTTCCGTTGGCACCAATCAGGCCAACTCTGTCACCAGGTTTAATATGCCAGTTTGCCTCATCATACAATGCTCTTGAGCCTATGAGGAAAGTTAAGTCGTTTATTGAAATCATTTGGTCGCAAAAATACAATTTTTCGACGCAATTTTTTGTTGTGAATAGGTAAGAAAATAAAAACACCTTATCTTCGTGGCATGTATCGCCTAATAAAACCCATCTTTTTCCAGTTTGATCCGGAAAATGTACACCATTTTGTCGTAAAAAGATTAAAATGGTTTAATGATTATTTTCCCTTTGGGAAGACGATTTTGAGAAGCAGTTTTGATGTTAACATCAAGGGGTTGGAGCGGGAAGTGTTTGGTGTCAAATTCAGAAACCCCGTTGGGTTGGCCGCAGGCTTTGATAAAAATGGCGAGTACGTAGAAGCATTAAGCAACCTGGGTTTTGGTTTTATAGAAGTGGGCACTGTAACACCAATGCCCCAGCCGGGAAACGACAAGCCAAGGATGTTCCGTCTGGAAGATGACAAGGCGTTGATCAACCGCATGGGCTTCAATAATAAAGGGGTAGACACTTTGGCCGAACGCTTACGCCTGGTGAAGCAAAAGGACAAAAGCATTGTGATCGGTGGAAATATCGGTAAAAATAAAACCACCCCAAATGAGGAAGCTGTAAACGATTATATAAAATGTTTCGACAGATTATTCGATGTCGTGGATTATTTTGTAGTCAACGTCAGTTCGCCCAATACCCCGGGATTAAGAGAGCTGCAAGAAAAGGAGCCATTAACCCATCTTTTGAAAACTTTACAGGACCGCAATCATAAAAACGGGATCAGCAGGCCGATTCTTTTGAAAATTGCGCCCGACTTAACCAATGAGCAGTTAGATGACATCGTTGATATTATACAGTCTACCGGTATTGCCGGCGTTATAGCCACCAATACAACAATAGACCGTGACGGTTTATATACCCCGCCAAAGGTGGCTCAGGAGGCCGGTGGTTTAAGTGGCAAGCCACTAGCTAAACGCTCCACTGAAGTCATCAGGTATATTTCAGAAAGATCTAAAGGCGCTTTTCCTATCATTGGCGTTGGTGGAATTCATTCCCCTGAAGATGCCCAGGAGAAATTAGCTGCGGGTGCTTCATTAGTACAGCTTTATACCGGCTTTATTTACGAAGGCCCGGGTATTGCAAAAAGGATCTGTAAAAAGTTATTGTAATCGCTCAAATTCCACCGGCCCTGATTTTATAGCGCTTTTGAGGTTGTTTTTTGAGAGGGGGAGTTGTGCTACAGCTACCCCCTGTTAACGGTATGCCTTTGTTTATTCAAATATTCTAGTCTTAAAAAGTACTTTCATTTTGTTAAAGTCTTGTTTTGGTTTTTTACAAACATAGATTCTTTGATAAAGTTCCTCCTCATTGTCTGCATAAGGATTGTAAATTGTTCTTACAAGCTTTACTTCGTCAAAATATGGGCTAAAAAAATCACCTACCCTATAACTTAAGGCAATAATAACATTTGGCATTTGTCCTTCCGGTGTCCAACTGTAAAAACTTCCGTGATACGAAAATGCTTTTGGTAAATTGTAATCAACTCCTAATATATTTACTGCACCTGCTTGCCCATAATGTTTGCCCCAAATCTTACAATCTTGTTTCTCATTTGCTGGCAAGCTATCGTAAACCGATTTCAATTGTTGCATTGTTTCTTTCCATTTTTTTTTGGTATAGTACTCGTCATATTTTACCGCAAATTTGCCGCCTTCAATGTCTTTCTTTTCAAACGGATAAACTTTTGTGAGATAGCGATCGAAAGAATAGACAGGCATGCCAAAAGGAATTAAAACAGAAGCTAATAACAATAAAGCAGTAATTGGATAAATTATCAATTTCTTCTTATGCAAAATTGTTTGTTCCCAAAATATTGCACCAAAAGGTATAATTGTCAAAATTATTGGATAGAAATAATAAGGTTTTCCCTTACTGAACGATAAGAAAGCAATAGATAAGAGGATTGAAATTGCTAAAGGTCTGTTGAGCGTTTTATTGTTCTTAAAAATATAGAGGTATGCAGGAACAATAATCAATAAAGAAGATAAAGGATTTATATCAATCAGCAATTGTCCCAGACTGCCTATTCGGGAAAGATTATCTAATTGTGTTTCGTAAAGCCGGCCAAACATTTGCAACACAGGGAAGTCGTTTGCATACTGCCAAATCAAATTCGGGAGTAAGAACAAGACGGCTACGATGATGTTTTTCCAAAAATGTTGTTGTACAAGTGCTTGGCGTGTTCTTTCGAAAAGTAATAATGCAGCTAAGCCGAAGATAAAAAACAAAGCATCATACTTAACAGAACAACCTAAAACAACAAATCCTGTTAAGTACCACAAACTCCTGTTGTCGAGATATTTTACAAACCTGGTTAATTGATAGAAACTTAATACCCAAAATAGCTGGCTAAAAACTACCGGTTGAAATAGCTGTTGTGAACGACCAAAACTTGGTCCGATAATGATGCACATAAGAGCCAAAAAGATAGCCTTGTTTTTCCCACCTAATTCAATCGTTGTTTTTGCTATAAAGATGATGATTAGGATACTTGCAATATGTGCAAATAGACGATGTACATAGACGGAAGTGCTGCCAAATAGATTTTGGATAGATGCCAGAAGTCCAATCAACGGCGGAAATTCCATATACCCAAAAGCCAAATGTTTGCCAGTTTCAATATGTAATAATTCATCTCCCTGAAAACCTGAATTGCTGTCTGCAACTAAATGAAGTGTCAATTTTAGAATGCAGAAAATGAGAATTAATAACTTGGTTTGTTTAGTCATCTGTTCTTGTCTGATGTAATTTTCGTTGTGTCTCCTAGAGATTATCGCAAACTAGCGGCTATACTTGAACCTACGGTTTGGTGCTTTTTGGTATCGATAGTAATAATATGTTGTAGCTAATATAATACCTTTAAAAGGTAGGGGGCAAATAATAAAATTTTGACACAAAAAAAACCACCGTTGTAATTTACAACGGTGGTTTATGTTTTTAAGCTTTTTGTAACTTATGCCTGAGCAACAAGTTTTGTTAAGATCGCGTTGTTTATTGCTAACTGATCTTTTGTAGATTGTAGTGAGCGGCTTCCTAATTCAAGATTAGTCGCTAATTTCAAAGTTTTAACTTCTTGACGTGAAGTATTCTTATTTTTTCTGTCTTTTCTTTTTAGTCTGGTAACTGCCATGGTAATAACCTTTGTGTTTTTAATTTATAATAAATCTGGAGGTCGAGAGCGGATTCGAACCGCTGTACGAGGTTTTGCAGACCTCTGCCTAGCCACTCGGCCACTCGACCCTGTTTAAATTCAGGTTGCAAAAATAGCAATTATAAGTTAGGAAGCAATTATTTATTTATAATTCTGCTTATTTCTGAACATAAGATCCCTGCGGAAATCGCAACATTCAAAGACTCAGCACTTCCAATACGTGGAATAGTTACGGGGTTTTTAATGAACTTCAGGACTTCTGCACTGATGCCCTTACCCTCATTGCCTAAAATTAGTAGGCCTTCCCTTCCCCAATCTACCGTATAACTGTTTTTTCCTTCCAACAAGGCCCCAAATATAGGTACTTCTACACTAGTAAGCAAATCAGGCAGGTCCTGGTAAAATACATTTACCCTGCACAAAGAGCCCATGGTAGCCTGGATCGTCTTGGGATTATAGACCTCTACCGTATTCAAAGAACATAAAATATTTTTAAAACCAAACCAATCTGCTGTCCTGATAATTGTTCCCAAATTTCCCGGATCCTGAACTCCATCCAATACCAGGGTGAAATTGTTTTTTAACGCTTCAGGGTTAAAGGCTTCTGTTTTAGGGGTATGCACTAAAGCTACAATTCCCTGTGGTGTTTGTAAAGTACTAATCTTCTCCAGTTCAGCGTTGTTTATCTCAAATAACTTTATATTTGAAGGTAAATTTGGCAGTAAAGATTTGTATTCAGCCAGGCAATAAATGCTATGAAGCTGGTAGGTCGAAGGAATAAATTCTATAATGGATTTTATACCTTCTATCATAAAAATCCCATTTTCTTTACGGTACTTTTTTTGATGTAATGATTTTATAAAACCTATCTGTGATTTTGAAAGCATACCCTAATTATAAAAAGAAGTTCCAGTTTCCTGCAATATTACTATTTATTATTCTTTTTGCTACCGCCTGTTCCTCCACAAAATACATACAGGACTATCAGTCAATCGTTAAAAAAGTAGAAATCGACAGTGTACCTGAGAAATTTGAAGAAGAAGCCTATAATTATGTACAAAAAGATATCAGGCCCGCACCGAAATTTAGCGTAAATGTGGGGTTATATAATTTGTTTTATGGTCTTTTTAAGATAAAGTCTATCGGTAACCCTGCACCGGTACTTGACAGTGCATTGGTGGATATTTCCAGAGACCAGATCGAGAAATACCTTTACAGCAAAGGTTACTTCAAGGCCACAGTTAAATCTTCCATCCAGGTCGAAAATCAAAAGGCCCGTGTTTATTTTAAAGCAGACCCCGGACCAGCATTTATGGTGAACAAGCTGAGCTATGATATTGCAGATGCTAAGGTTAAAGAATTATACCTGAACAACAAGGCTCAGCATAGCTATTTAAGAGAAGGAATGCAATATGATGACGACTCACTGGCTAACGAGCGGGACCGTTTTTACGAAGTGATGAAGCAAAATGGCTATTTCGATTTTGTGCGCCCTTATATTAAATATACGGTGGATTCTAATTTGAATGCCAGCAAAACTAACATCACCCTTATTGTTGATAACCCTCAGGATAAACCTCAACATTCGCAGTTCACCATTGGTGAGACTAATATTATTGTTGCGCCCAACACAGATGGCTTTCCTGATACCATTACGCTTAACCCACGTATTTTTAGAGGGATAAGGTATACCGACCTCTCCAAACGCTTCCGTCGCAACCCTATTACGCGTTACGATTTTATTAAACAGGGAGAGTTGTACGATAGCAGGAACGAAAATATCACTTATAACAGGCTGTATGAGATGAACGTTTTCAAAAACGTTAAAATCGATTACTTTAAAACAAAAGACAGCTCCAATACGGTGGATCCGGTGATCAGGCTTATTCCACAAAAAAGAATGAGCAACAGGATAGAAGGTGAGGTTCCCTTTAATGCCGGTACTGTAGGTTTTACCTTGAGTAATACCTATACCAACAACAATATCTTCAGGGGAGCAGAGCGTTTTGAGTTCCAGATTAAAGGCGGACTGCAATCCAGAATTGGCCAGGGGGGATCTATTTTCAGTGACATTTACCAACGCGATTTTTCAGTAAGTACCAATCTTGCCGTACCAAGGCTGCTGGTGCCCTTTGATATTCCATTGATGGGCAAAAACGGAATGCCCTTTACCACTTTCTCCGCCAGTTATGTTTATGCCTTACAGAAAGATTTCTTTGTGAGACGGGTTTATTTAAATTCACTAACGTACGACTGGTTTGAAACTCGGTCAAAATTGCACTCCTTCACACCCTTGAATTTTGAATATAGGTTCGGTGGGTTGTTGCTGGAGACTGATGGGCCAGATGAAGCTTTAAATGCGGCAAATCGAGAACTGATCAGTCGCAACCTGTATAACATCCAGCTTCTTGGCCGTAAGGATATCACGCTGGGTATTAAATATACTTATACCCTGAACCAGGATAAACTGCTGCAGCCCAAAAGCTTTTTTTACTTTAGAGGGAATATAGACATGGCCGGCAATTTGCTGGATGGGATTAGCCGCTTAACAGGCGCTAAACATAACCCCGATGAAGAGGACTTTGCAAAAATATTGGGCTTACCATATAACCAGTATGTAAGGCCGGAGATCGATTTACGCTGGTATAAAAACCTTGGTGGGGCAAAACAATTTGTAGCCAGGTTAAATGCGGGTGTAGGTTTTGCCTATGGAAATTCGACAGCAATGCCCTTTGAGAAGTTGTTTTTTGCAGGAGGTTCCAGCGGTATCAGGGCATGGCAGGCCAGAACTTTAGGCCCCGGTAATTATAACCGAGGTGAGCGGATTGTAACAGAAGAATCGCGCAGAACTTTATATGGACTGGATCAGCTGGGAGAAATGCATATTGAAACCAATTTCGAATACCGCTATAAACTATTAAATAAGTTTTTTGGTGCCCAGCTTAAAGGCGCAGTCTTTTTGGATGCAGGAAATGTATGGAACATCTCCTCCGGAAATCCACAACCTGAAACCTATTTCGACTTTAAAAATATCTTCAACCAGATTGCTATCGGAACAGGGGTAGGCCTCCGTTACGATGTGGACTATTTTGTTTTTAGGTTTGATATCGGCTTGAAATTAAAAGATCCACAGTTTAACGGATCCGACCAATGGGTAATAGGCAAATACCTTAGCGGAGCAGAAGATTTCAAAAATTCCTATTATAGTACCCACAGTCCTGATAATTATCGTTTTGTACAATACAACTTCGGTATCGGCCTGCCCTTCTAAAAGATCTGTTTAAGGGAATCAAATATGGTTTCAAAAAATGTGGGCAGGTTCAGGCCGCTGCTGTGGTTGAAATAAGCATAAACCAGCAGTACAATGATGGCCAGAATCAGAAGTTTCCTGAACATAAAGGCAATGACAATCACAATTATAGGGAATAGGACCAGCCAAAGGGTGCTGATCAGGTAGGGAGTTAAAGTGCCCTCTTTTTTATGTACGTAAACCAGTTTGCTATGGGTACCCTGATTGTTTAAATGTTTAATGTATACAAATGCCGAGCGTTCCACCTGCATGGGTAAGATGGCCACGCCATCATTGAATTTTAACGGCTGACTAAATCCACTGACGCTGAAAGTGTACTGTCCATTTATTTTTTCCAAGGGGTTCCCCACCGAGTCGGCAGCAATAATCGCCAGTTTGCTGTTTTTCAGCAAACTTTCCTTCACCAGAAAATTATTGATATTGGATTGTTGTGCAAAAGCTGCACCTGTAAAAAAGGAAAGAAAAAATAATATGCTGTATAGCTTCATTCTATTGATCGTTTATTATAAATTAAGTAGCCCAAATGTAACAAAACGCCGTTTCTTTTTATCGGATCATCGTATAAATTATAACTCAGGCTAATTGGCCCCAGTGGGGTGTGGTAAACCAGGCCGGCAGTGCCTGCATAACGCAAGGATTCGAAAGATTTTTTATGCTCCACATTCTGAAAACCGATCTGCTGAAATTCCTTGTAAGGCAGGAAGGCATAACCCTCCACTCTTAGGTCCAGGTTGCGGCGAAGACTATAGACATTTTTCAGGCCTCCGGCAAGGTAACTTGCAGCCCTGAAATTCTCTAAAAACAAGGATCGGCTGTCTTGCATAGGGTAGAATGCAGGAGCTGCCAGTAAAGTAGCGTAGTAATTTGAAAAAAAAGGAAGGTTAGAGATGACCGCCTCGGCCTGGTAACCCAGGGTGTATTTTCCTTTTCTAAAGAAGTAATGTTCATCACTCGCCTTAAATTGAAACCAATTCCGCTCTTTTCTTTCCAGGTCGATCGCATCAACGCCCACCGGACTGTTTCTTGAAATATTTCCCGGTTCATAGCGCTCCTTTCCCGTAAAGTAATTCAGGCTGATCAATAAATTGCGCCCCTGGTTAGCGTATTGCTTTTGGTTTAAGGTGTATTGCTCAAAAGCTAGATTGGTTCTGAAACCGTTAAAGGTGTTTTTGTCTAAAATATCACCTGTGGTAAAAGTGTTTGTCGGACTATAATCATCCGTGTTATTGATAAAGGCATTGCTGAGGGTTAACTTTGCACTTCCATTGATGGGAATGCCTGCTTTAATTTCAAACTTCCGGTCTACCTGCTCAATATAAGTAGGGTGGAGGTTTTCAATATAAATAGCGCTGGTGCTGTAAAAATTGAAGTGATTGAAAATCATTTCTGTGGAAATGAAAAACGGTACCCGGGAAGGAAAGTCTACCCTGCCGCTGAGATGTATAGATTCATAAAAGCGGCCGGTATAAAAATTTAAGCCGAAAGTATAGGCTTTTTTATTCAGGTAACTATATTGAATACCGAGGTATACGTTGCTGATGGGGCGGGTAGAAATGTTTCCGCCAAAATCAAGTTTGATGTGTTTTTTTGGCCTGGCTATGATTTCAAAAAGATACTTGTCGACCACCGGATCGTAAGAGATTTTTGGATAGATGGTTTCAAAGGTTTCATCGGCCACCAGTTTATAATAACCCTGTTTAATGTCTGTTAATGTTAACGCGGCTTTGTTGGGTTGAAACAACCGCTCAATATATCTTCTTTGCGGTTCATTTACACCGCTGATGGAAATGGAATTAAATACCGGCTCAGGTTTTTTGTCAAGGAATTTTTCTCTTTTGGAACGCAGTTCCAGCGGACTGACCCTTCTTTTTACAGCTGCCTTAATTTGCTCCATATTGGCCATAGCGGCGTCGTATCCCTGCTTAATTAATACTTCCACCGGCCTGAAGTTAGCCGATTGGAAGTCGATCAGATCAGGTTCTATATAGGCGCCATTTTCACCAATCAACGTTGAATCTGACCTCGATAAAAAGATCTGGAAAAGAAAACGGTTCATCTGGCGGTCATCATTTCCTTTGGGAAATATATCAGATGTTTTGGAAGAAACATTGACTCCAATGATGTAATCAGGTTTGAACTCTTTCTTCATCACATCTACCGGAAAGTTATTGTACAAGCCCCCGTCAAAAACATACTTGTCATCTAATTTTATTGGCCTGTAAATAAAAGGAACCGATAAAGTTCCTCTTACGGCTTCTGCCAGACTGCCTTTTCTAACGGTGATGCTTTTTTGGGAAATCACATCAGACACCATGCAACGGTAGGGCACAAATAAATTGTTGAAATTATCTTTAGCGATGGCGGAGGCCTGTGAAAAAAGCTCCAGCAGGGCAAAATTTAGGGGTATATCATTCACCAGGTTAGAACGAAACGTGAGTCGTAAATTGGTGTCTGCTGTTAGTTTTGCAGAGACCATGGCCGCATTAAGGGCTGTTTTCTGGAAGAAATATCCAAAATCACTGGTATACCTTCCTGTTACCCAATCCTGGAAATCCCTGCTGAGGGCTACTGCTTCCATTTGTGTTGGCGTGTAACCTGCAGCATACATGGCGCCCACTACACCCCCCATGGAAGTGCCCGTTACATAATCTATGGGAATATTATTTTCTTCCAGGGCTTTCAGTGTGCCGATATGTGCCAGTCCTTTTGCGCCGCCACCGCTCAATACCAGTCCAACCTTTTGCGCTTGCACAGGTATTGTGCTAAAAAGGAGCAGAAAAAGGATGATATGTCTGAAGGTAACCACAGTTTAAAAATAAGGTTTTAATTGTGATTTAGGCAACTGATTTAATTGCAACTATCCACTAAAAGGCTCCTGCATTTTAAAACAACATTGTTTGAAGAGTGGTCTGACCATTCCTGAAAAAGCTATACACAATAAACTAAGTGTATGGAAACTAAAGAAGTAATACAGGCCCTTACAGAATGTAAACCTGTAGCACATTTTTATGATCTTCGGTTGATCAAAGAAATCGTACACTGATGCCCTGTATTTATCCAATGGTGCCACTAACGACATCTTATTTTACAAAACAGAGTGGAAGCCGCTCTAAAGGAATTTTAAATGCGCTCATTTACGGCTTTTTAATCATTGTTATTTTTGTTGCGTTAGGCATGATTATCACTTTGATGTTTGGTGCCTCTGCGCTTAATGAAGCGGCAAGCAGTGCTTTATTCAACCTGGTTTTCTTTCTCAGTCTATAAGCAAATCAGCAAAAAAGTAATTTTGCATCGCAGTTATCGAATATCTCAAATGTATTGCTCTGTGACATCGGTCACCGTAATGAAATTTTAATGACCCCATATTTGTGCTACAACTTTACAGATATGGAAATCCTTGCTTACTTCGCATCAGCACTCATCGGCATCTCACTTGGGCTAATTGGTGGTGGTGGTTCAATACTTACCGTTCCGGTAATGGTATATTTATTTGGCATCAATCCATTAATGGCCACATCATATTCATTGTTTATTGTTGGTAGCACAAGTTTGGTGGGCGCTTATCAAAACTGGAGAAACAAATTAGTTAACATAAAAACAGCGTTGTTATTTGGCCTTTCCTCCATCACCACAGTGTTTCTCATCCGCAAATTTTTTATTCCTTTAATCCCTGCGCATTTATTCTCCATCTCTGGTTTTGCTGTAAGTTCCAATATGTTAACTATGATCCTGTTTGCACTACTCATGGTAGTGGCATCGTTTTCCATGATCAGCGAGAAAAAGGCCATAACACTTGGTCATGCTGTTCCTTCAGGAAACACTTTAAAGTTATTAATTTATGGAATAGGTATTGGAATTGCCACAGGCCTGCTTGGTGCTGGTGGAGGGTTTCTGCTTATTCCTACGCTAGTTATTTTATTAGGACTGCCAATGAAAGAAGCTGTTGGAACTTCATTACTGATTATTGCCCTAAATTCCCTGGTAGGGTTTACCGGTGACCTTGGGCATTTTAAAATTGATTGGCTTTTTTTATTGAAGGTTAGCTCTATTGCCATTGCAGGCCTCTTTTTAGGTGTTTTCTTAAATACCAAGATTGATGGTGAAAAACTTAAAAAGGGATTTGGCTGGTTCGTCTTCATCATGGGAAGCTACATTATTCTGAAAGAACTAATCTTAAATCCTTAGTGACAGAAGTCACCGTTTTAAAAATGATTATACCAGATTTTTGTAGGAGATAATTGAGAATCTAAAATTTTAAAATATGTTAGAACTATTTATGAAACCCTGGCCCTGGTACACATCCGGTGCTGCCATTGCCTTCATCATGATTTTACTCCTCTATTTTGGAAAATCCTTTGGTGTATCTTCCAATTTAAGAACGATGTGTACCATTGCCGGTGCTGGTAAAAGGACTAAATTCTTTGACTTCGACTGGAAAACCCAGAAATGGAACCTGTTATTTATAGTCGGTGCGATAGTAGGAGGGGTGATTTCTTCCACACTTTTAGACAACGGGCAACCTTTGCTGCTTTCCGCTGCTACCATATCGGATCTTAAAGATATCGGAATTGCCTTTGACGGTCAGCTGAACCCATCGCAGTTATTTGGCCTAAATGCTGTTTTTTCTGTCAAAGGGATGCTAGTGCTGCTAATAGGAGGTGTGCTTGTTGGATTCGGTTCACGTTATGCAGGCGGATGTACTTCAGGCCATGCTATCTCCGGTCTCACCAATATGCAACTACCATCTCTGATTGCAGTTGTCGGATTTTTTATCGGTGGTCTGGCCACTACTTATTTGATTTTACCTTACCTGTTTTAATTATAAACCTAAAACAATGAAAGCTATAAAATTTATACTCGCCGGCATATTGTTTGGCATCATTATGAGTAAGTCGGAGGCCATATCCTGGTCTGGCCGTTTAGCCTGCCCTGGCCTATGTTGGTGAATATTGGGTACGGCTATCTGAGCATGGTTATCGTCATACTGGGTGCATTAGCAGGTACTTTCCTCTATGGGGTAATCAAAGGCACGCTTCCACACTAAGGCTCAATTAACCCATTTGATCAGACAATAAATATGGGCATTCAACTAGGCTTACGCGCAAACTGGAAACAGTTTCTGATTCTAGTAATCATAAACGCCTTTGTAGGTGGTATGATTGGTTTGGAGCGAGCGATTTTACCCAAACTCGCGGAAGAAGAATTCGCAATTCTTGCTAAGTCAGCGATGCTCTCCTTTATTGTTGTCTTTGGCTTTACAAAAGCTATTTCAAATTATTTTGCTGGCAGATTAGCCAACAAAGTTGGAAGAAAAAACGTGCTTATCTACGGGTGGATTGTCGCATTACCAGTTCCCTTTTTACTTATATTTTCTCAAAATTGGAATTGGGTAATACTAGCAAACGTTCTTTTAGGTATAAATCAAGGTTTAGCCTGGTCATCAACAGTCGTTATGAAGATCGACTTAGTAGGTGAAAAGAATCGTGGTCTTGCAATGGGCATAAATGAATTTGCAGGATATCTAGCTGTTGCTGTGGTTGCGATGCTGAGTGGGTACCTAGCAAACGCATATGGAATTAGACCATACCCATTTATAGTTGGAATAATTTTATCAGTGTTAGGATTATTGGCAAGCATATTCCTAGTTAAGGATACGAGCCATTTTGTTGAACATGAACAAGCTATATCGGGAAACAAATCATTAAAATCTATATTTTTGGACACGTCCTTTCGCCAACCTAACCTCTCATCAGTTACACAAGCAGGCCTGGTTAATAATCTAAACGACGGTATGGTATGGGGCCTGTTTCCAGTGCTGTTATCGGCTAAAGGTTATAATCTTAAGCAAATCGGTATCATGGTCGCTATATATCCTGCTGTTTGGGGGCTTGGACAATTATTTACTGGAAAGCTTGCAGATCTTTATCAAAAGAAAATATTACTTTTCTGGGGTATGTATTCCAGGGGATTAGCGATAATTGCCATTATTTATTCATCAACGCAGATCCACTTTATTACAGTCTCGATTATTCTCGGACTAGCAACCGCCATTGTTTATCCAACATTTTTGGCTGCAGTGGCAGCGGAAACCACACCAAAACAAAGGGCCGAAAGCTTAGGCATATTTCGGTTCTGGAGAGATGCCGGATATGCTTTTGGGGCAATACTTTCAGGGTTTTTCGCTGATCACTTTGGCGTAGATTATGCCATTGGTACAATAGGCATTTTAACACTATTTTCTGCTTTAATTATACAATTGAGAATGGAAAACAACAAATAGAATTATTTGTGTGACATTAATCACCGTTTTAAAAAAGTAGTTTTTAGAAATTTGAATATCAAACTAAAGAACATGAAAATTGAGCAATTTGAAGACAGGAATCTTTCCCATTACAGTTATGCTATACTCAGTGAATGTAAAAAGGAAGTTGTATTAATTGATCCCTCACGTGATCCAAAACCTTATTATGATTTCGCTGATGCCCATGGGTCTAAAATTATTGGCGTCATAGAGACACACCCGCATGCAGATTTTGTGAGTAGTCATCTCCAAATTCACAAGCAGACCGGGGCAACAATCTACGCAAGTAAACTGTTAAAGCCCGATTATTCCATAATCAATTTTGATGATGGAGATATTCTTGAATTTGGCAAGATAAAACTTAAAGCCATAAACACCCCAGGTCACTCACCTGATAGTATTTCTGTGGTATTGGAGCACGAGGGCAAGGATAAGGCTGTTTTCACAGGTGATACTTTATTTATCGGGGATTGTGGAAGACCCGACTTAAGAGAAAAAGGTGAAAATTTAGAGTTGAAACGTGAAGAGTTAGCCAAAAAGATGTATAGCTCACTTAGAAATAAACTGATGACGCTGGACGATGCTGTGCTTATTTATCCGGCACATGGAGCCGGAACCCTTTGTGGAAAAGCGTTAAGCAAGGCTAACAGCAGTACAATTGGTGCAGAAAAGATCAGTAACTGGTCTCTACAGGACATGTCAGAGTCTGAATTTGTAACCGCCCTTACTGCCCACCAGCCCTTTATCCCGATGTACTTTCCTTATAATGTGGAATTAAATAAACAGGGCGCCCCTGATTTTAAGGCGAGTTTAGCTCAAATAGCCAGAGGCCAAAAAATCGATAGTCCAGAAAAAGCAGCGAGGCTTGATCCTCAGGTTAAAATCATTGACACCAGGAAGGCTGAGGTTTATAAAAAACAGCACTTAAAGAATTCCATCAACATCATGGATGGTGAGAAATTTGAGACCTGGTTAGGTGCATTGGTATCACCTGGTGATCTGTTTTATCTCGCAGCATCTAGTGAAGAAACACTATCGGTTTTAACGGAAAGGATTGCCAGAATCGGATATGAATCTTTTATTAAGGAGGCATTTGTGCTGGATTTCGGGCTGGAAGTTTCCGCTGAAATCGACCTGGATGATTTTAGGAAAAATACGCAGAACTATACTATTGTAGATATTCGTAATGAAAGTGAGTCTGAAAGCCAGCCAGCCTTTGAAGGAGCCTATAATGTCCCCTTGCCGGAGTTAAATATACGATACAAAGAAATCCCAGTAGATAAACCTATTGTAGTTCATTGTGCGGGTGGATACAGGAGTGCAGCGGGAAGCAGTATATTAGAAAGTAAGCTTGATACTACAGTATTAGATTTGAGCGACAACATCAAAGAATTTATTCCCATTCACTAACGGACCAATTATTGTGTTCAGCCATTAAAGGTATGTTATATTAACATACCTTTAATCTTTAAAACACCTGCAATCGTATGATGAGACCTTGTTACCTAATTATTTGTGCTGCAATGCTTCTGTTCTATATTAATCCTGTAAAAGGACAAAATAAAGCGACAACTTTCAAGGGTGCCAAGGCCAATAAAAGTCATTATAAAGCCTTGTATATTCTTAACAGCGGAGAAGACAAAAGGATTTCTTCAACATTAAGGAACATCAACAATGCACTAGAAGATCCCAGACTAAAGGGGAAACTTGAGGTGGAATTAATCGTATTTGGTGATGGCGTAGCGGTTTTTAAAAAGGACGGAAAATATCTCGAAAATCTAACTACCTTAAAAAATAAAGGTGTTCTTTTGGCGCAATGTGAAAACACCTTAAGGGAACGCAACATTAATAAAGATGAACTTTTTGATTTTATCCATTTTGTGCCTAGTGGCAATGGGGAGGTCATTATCCGTCAACAGCAAGGATGGTCTGTTATACATCCATAAAGGTTTATATACCTATCGATTTTCCATAATCAATAAAAAAGATTACTTTTGGATTCCATGAAAGGACTATTCCAACATATTTTTGATTATCTAAATAGCAATACCGTCAGGTCTTTGTCTATTGGCATGCTTGTCATTTTATGTTTGCTGTCCTCATGTTCAATAAGGAAAAGCGTTGCTTCTCTCTTTTCGGATCAAAGTAGTTCTTACTTAGTTTTTAATAAGGGAACCAAATCCAGCGCTGTAAATAAATCAGGTTTGGATTATAATTCGGTTGAATGTAAGTTAACAGGTCAGGCCTTGGATGACACGCAGTTGTCTATCAAACAGGCAGTATCATCGCCTTTAGCCATGCTACCCTTTCTGTTTTTGGTTCTTCCTGAATTTTTAGTTTCTCTTTTAATCGGCATTAAAACCCCGACCATTCTTCCTGTACCCAATTCATGGTTACGTTGGGCATATTTGCCGCTTTTTCTGCAAAACAGGTTACTTCTGATATAAAATTGTCGCATAACAGCTCCCGCTGTTTTTCATAGCGCTGGTTCTATCCGCGCTAAATTAATTCGACAATTCTATAATTTCAAATTTTAGCGATGATGAAGTATATTCTTCAAATGCTGCTTGTGCTGTTTATTCTTTGGAGTAAGCCATCACAAGCACAGCAACCTAATACACTTTCCTTACAGCAGGCCTGGGAAAGGGCCAATAATAATTATCCCGGACTTGAAGAACAAAAATATCTTGTTGATGAGTTTAAGATCAGAAAAAAAGAAGTTCAAAGTCAGGCGCTGCCTCAGGTACAGCTTCAAGCGCAAAGTTCTTATGGAACTTTTGCAGGCAGTACAGGTGCTTTTTTTTCACTACCCGGTATTTTTAATGTATCAGGGAATAACTCGATTAACCCAGACATCACTGCTGCTCAAAATACATTTGGGTCCGCTCTAATGGACTGGCGGATTTTTGAGTTTGGCAAGCAGCGTAAAGCGGTAGAGGCAGCGGAGTTCCAGGTTAAGGTTGCAGAAAGCAGTTACGATGCTGCAGACCTGTCATTACAAAGTAGGGTAACCAAGCTGTATATTGACATCCTTTATAATAAAGCTACCCTGATATGGGCCGAGAATAATGTAATTAGGTTAAATAACATCAGAAATGTAACGGTTAGCCTCGCCTTGGCAGGCCTGAAACCCGGTGCAGATACTTCGTTAGCAACTTCTTCTTTCTTGCAAGCAAAAGCCTATCAACATGAGTGGCTTGGGAAATATGATGCCAGTAGGATCAATTTTACTGAAGTGGTGCCAGTGCAAGATTTCAACTTACCTGGACATGCATTTTTGAAAGCTGATTTAGGTGATTTAAAAATCGATTCCCTACCGATTTCCCATCCCTATTTGAAGGTAATTACTAACCAGTTATCCTATGAACAAACGCAAGAAAGTCTGCTAGCAAAAGGGGCATTCCCGTCACTATCAATTCTAGGTGGTCTTTCATCGAGAGGAAATGCTATACATCCAAATGGCACAATAACATCTGGATTAACATCTGGGTTTGCCAATTATGCAAACAATTATTTAATCGGTCTTGGCATTAGCTGGAATATTTCTGGAGTTTATGCCAGTTCATTAGCCAAAAAGCGAGCTGAAAAAACAGTAAAAAGTATTCAAGCAAGATACGATACCCAAAAATTGCAAATGAGAACCGCCCTGGACGCTGTAAATTCAAGAATCAGCCAACAAGAAGAACAGTTGATGAAAAGCAAGCTTGCTGAACAACAAGCCAAGAATGCCTACGACTTGTACCTGGTAAGGTATGAGGGCGGACTAATCAGTCTGACAGAATTACTACAGATTCAATCCTTCTTGCAACTGGCAGAAAGAGAATACCTTGAGGCTCAGCAAGTCTTGTGGAATCTGCTCATTACTCAGGCGGAAGTTTCTGGCGATTTCAACTATTTAGCTTCACAATTTAACTAATATTATGAATATGATCAGGTTTGCATTAAAGAAACCACTATCTATCATGGTAGCCGTAATTGCTATCACTTATTTTTCCTTTTCCGCGATACGAAATATTAATGTTGATATTTTTCCAAAAGTCGAACTACCTGTTATTTATATAGCAATGCCATATGGAGGTTTAACGCCTGCATATATGGATGGCTTTATGGCTAATGAGTTTCAAAAAGTGTTAATTTTTGTTAGTGGTGTAAGCGAGATTGACTTTAAGAGTGTTCAAGGTTTTACCCTGATGAAGCTTTCCTTTTATCCAGGAACTGACATGGCCCAGGCCGCTGCTGAAGTTTCCACACAGGTGTCAAGAGCTATGGGCTTCCTACCTCCGGGGGCAGTTCCACCCCAGGTTGTTCGTTTTGACGGCAGCTCACTCCCTATTGGGCAATTGGTGTTTGAAAGCCCTAAGCGATCCATTACCGAACTTCAAAACCTAGCCATGACTAAGATCAGGCCCATGTTCGTCACTATTCCTGGAGTAACCGCTCCTGCACCTTTTGGTGGTAATGTTAGAACCATGGTGGTCAAGGTAGACCCAAGCCTCATGCAATCTTATGGCCTTTCTGCTGAGCAGGTAACCATGGCTATTGCAAAAAACAATTTTCCATCACCTGCCGGAAACATTAGGGTAGGCGACCAAAATTTAATGAGTCCGGTTAATTCTATTGCTACCGGACCTGAAGATTTTCTTAATATTCCGATAAAGTCATCTCCAGATAATACCGTCTTCGTTAAAGATATTGCTTCTGTAGAGGATGGGGCAGACATCACAACAGGTTATGCCATCATCAACGGCAAACGTTCAGTCTATTTGCCCGTTATCAAAAAAGCAGATGCCTCTACCTTAAAGGTTGTAGAAAATTTAAAAGCAGCAATTCCAAAGCTAAAAGCTGCCATGCCGGAAGACGTCGATATCAAGTATGTTTTTGATCAGTCAGGTTACATTGAGAGCGCACTGGAAAACCTGATCCACGAAGGCATACTAGGGGCAGTGTTGACTGGCCTAATGATTTTCCTGTTTTTGGGCGATTCACGTGGTGCGCTCATTGTAGTACTTACCATACCCATTGCCATCCTATCGGCTGTGATCATGTTATACCTTTTCGGCCAGACCATAAATGTGATGACTTTAAGTGGGCTTGCATTATCTATTGGTATCCTGGTCGATGAGGCGACCGTAACGATAGAGAATATCCATCAGCATTTCGAAATGGAAAAGCCAAAACAACGGGCCATTTTAGATGCCCTTTTGGAAATCTCTATTCCAAAGATTCTTATTTTATTCTGTATACTAGCGGTGCTTATTCCTTCATTCATGATGAGTGGGATACCTAAGGACATGTTTATGCCTTTATCCCTAGCGGTAGCTTTTGCAATGATTGCTTCATTTATTGCTTCTCAAACTTTCGTTCCGATTATGGCTAACTGGCTCATGAAGCCTGAATTGTTGGTTCATGCGAAAGTAAGTTTTCACAAGAAAAAGCTGACCAGATTTGAGAAATTTAAGCGCAAGTACTTAATATTGACACGTTACAGCCAAAATAGAACGTGGAAAGTAATAGGCATTTATGCACTACTCTCTATCATCATATTAATATCTGGTGGTTTGATTATTGGAACAGATATATTACCAGCAAGCAATAATGGCGACGTGCAGATGAGAATTGTTGCCCCAGAGGGAACCAGGCTTGAAAAATCTGAATCTTATTTAAAGCAGGTAACTAAGATCGTTTCCGATCGGCTCCCTGCAGATGCCATAAAAATCACTTCTGCGTATGTAGGTTTGCAACCATCAGCTACCGCTATTAATCCAATATTTTTATTTACCAGTGGCTCCCACGAGTCTGTTTTGCAAGTATCTGTAGATCAGGATATGTACAGCGGGTCAATGGCTGTATTAAAAGAAAATATTCGACAAGACATTGGTGAAAAGCTTCCGGAGCTGAAGATAAACTTTGAACCCATTGAAATGGTGGAAAAAATCATGAGTCAAGGAGCTATGACACCCATTCAACTTAAAGTTGCAGGAGGGCAGTTAAAGGTAGCAGAAAAGTTTGCTAAAAAACTGGAAGCAGAACTCCTAAAAATGCCATTTCTGCGGGACGTTCGTATCGCTGAGCCCGTTAACACCCCAGGGATACAGATTAATGTAAACCGGGAATTAGCCGCGCAATTTGGTTTGACCATGGAAGATGTGGCCAGAACGATGACAATGGCCACTTCATCTACACGCTTTACCAATAAAAATCTATGGGTTGATCCGAAATCAGGTTTGGTCTTCCAGGTTCAGGTCCAGATTCCTGAATCAGATATGCAGTCACTTGAAAATTTACGTTCGCTGCCCTTAAAGGCAGGACAACCAAGACCTGTGCTTGAAGATGTTGCCGAATTACGATCCCTAAAGATGCCTGCACAGGTAAACAGGCAGGGGCCAAACAGGTATGTAAGCGTATTGGCAAACACCTATAATTCGGATTTAGGTGCAGCATCTAAGGCGGTAGGAGAAGCCATCAAAAATGTTGGTGAGCCTCCAAGAGGAGTAGTGGTATCGGCTGAGGGTTTAATGCAGTTATTAGATGACACCCTTTCTGGGCTTCAAACAGGTTTAGTGGTGGCCATGGTCGTTATTTTTTTAATGCTGACGGCTTACTATCAGTCATTTGCGGTATCAGGTTTAATTTTATCTGTAGTCCCAGCTGTTATCGGCGGAAGCCTATTGCTTCTACTACTGTCTGGAAGCACCTTAAATTTACAATCTTACATGGGCATTATCATGTCTGTTGGGGTGTCAGTTTCAAACGCTGTTTTAATGGTTAACCAAGCCGAGGTTAACCGACTGAAACATGGATTGTCGGCCCGTCAGGCTTCCTTTCTTGCAGCTTCTTCCAGACTAAGACCGATTATCATGACCACCTTTGCGATGATTGCAGGTATGATTCCAATGTCCCTTGGCTTAGGAGATGGCGGTGACCAGGTAGCCCCACTCGGCCAGGCCGTAATTGGAGGACTTTTATTGTCCACCCTTACGGTACTCTTGATTTTACCCCACATTTATGCCCTTATTATGAAGAACAAAACAAGGTATAGCCCAACACTTGATCCGGATGATCTTGAAAACAGGAATTTTACCAATAAAACCCCAATCCCGACACCAAGCGTACGCTAGAATTATGAAAATGATGAATTTAAAATATATGAAGATTGCCAGCTTTGCCATTCCAGTTATACTGATCACTGCGAGCTGCAGCCAGGACAAGTCCACCAAACAAGTTACAGGTAATCATAAACCCTCTACTGCTGCCCAGATTGAGTTAGTGCAAGCGGTTAATAATCAGCCAAATTACGTGCTTGATCTCCCAGGAGAACTTCAGCCCTTTGAACAGGTTGATTTGTACCCAAAAGTGAAGGGGTTTGTTAAAAAAATCCTGGTCGACCGTGGTAGTCGCGTTAAAAAAGGACAGTTGTTAGTCATATTAGAGGCGCCAGAGGTAAGTCAGAAATATTTATCAGAGAAATCGGCTGAAAACAAATATTATGAGGATTACCTATATAGCCGGCAATCTTATGAACGCTTTAAAAAAGCGGCCTCAAAAGTAGGATCGGTGGCAGAAATTGAAATCGATAAAGCGAGAAGTAAATTTAAAAGTGATAGTGCAGCTTATGCTTCGGCCAAAGCTAATACGGGTATTTCTGCCCAGCAAAGGGAATACCTACGGATAACTGCCCCATTCGATGGAATCATTGTCGATAAAAACGTATCAAACGGAGCGCTGGTGGGGGACAATTCACAGGTACCCTTGATTACCATTGTTCAGACAAATCAACTGCGGTTAACTGTGGCCATCCCAGAGAAACATTCACAATCATTGAGTAAGAATACTCAAGTTACTTTTACCGTAAGCAACTTGCCTGGCAAAGTATACCAGTCTAGATTATCCCGTAAAAGTGATTTTGTAAAGCAGGAATCAAGGGCAATAAACGCGGAATTTGATGTTTCGAATTCTGGAAATGAACTCCGGGGTGGCGAATATGCCAGGGTAAAACTGAATCTTAGCCGGCCTTACCAAACATTATGGCTCCCCATTGGCAGTATCATTAAGTCGCAATCTGGAATTTTTATCAATAAAGTGAATCAGGGGAAAATCGAACGAATTGAAGTGACATTAGGCAATCAGCAAGGGAAATTGCAGGAAGTTTTTGGAGAAATTACCACTGATGACCAAATCGTAAAAGTAGGCTCGGAAGAATTAACAAATGGAATCAACGTAACAATTAAAAAATAAAATGATGATTGATAAACAAGATGATAAACAACAATCGAATAAATTAAACCTGAAAAAGTACTTCACTTTTTCAAATTTTAGTAACCTGGTCTTACTTGTATTATTAGCAATATTTGTTTTTAGTGCAGATGCAAAAGGTGTTGTGATGGAAGGATTAATGAAAATTGGGCTCTTCCAGCCAGATATTCCTCAATCGGAGTCTGCATTGCCCATTATCACACCTGCAGCTGTGATTCAAGATGTTGAATTTTTGGATAATAATGGTCAACCAATCAAGCTTTCTGATCAAAAAGGAAAAGTTGTTTTTATAAATTTCTGGGCTGCCTGGTGTCCGCCTTGCATAGCCGAAATGCCAACCATCGATCAATTGCATGCAAAATATAAAAACAATAAAGACGTCCTGTTTTTGATGGTCGACGTAGATGGGAAAATAGTTGAATCAACGGCCTTTATGAATAAGAAGGGGTTTGACCTACCTGTCCATGTTCCGGGAAGTGGATTGCCTAAAGAACTGTTTGCCGGAAGCATGCCGACCACGGTAATGCTAGATAAATCAGGAAACATCGTCTTCCATCATGTTGGTGGAGCAGATTATAGTAATCCTGAAATAACTGGTTTCATAAATAAACTGTTAAATTAATGAGGTAATAAAAATAATTTAGGCGTGCTTATGCCGCCTAAATTATTTTTATTAACCTCGTATTGAGAGGCAAGTTCTCCTTTCAACACCTATGATACTATTATAATAGACTAGTCTGAGCAACAATCATCCACACCCTCTATCACAAAACCCTAGTTTTTTGATAATTGAATTGATTTTTTTGTTTTTGATGATGCGTATTTGATTAATGAAGCAGGAGGGGGAACACATAATTGCCTCGTTAGACGTAAACGATTATTTTAAGCCGATAGTTTGTTATTCGTCAATTATTTTGTATTGTTGTTATAGCAAGCGAGATCATCATTAGAAATGGAAAAAGACCTAAATTATAAACCCGAGGATGTTTTTAAGGAATATTATGGTCGTTTAAGCTATTTTGCATTTCAATTTGTGAATGATCAATCCGTTGCAGAAGATTTTGTTCAGGATGCTTTCGTTGCTTATTGGGATTCAAAGAAAAAGGTCTCTGATCATCCCCAGGCAGTAAAAGATTTTTTATACACCGCAGTTAGAAATTCGTCACTAAATTTTTTAAAACGCAAAAAAGTTCAAGAGCGTTATTTCTTTTTAAGGAATGATGAGAAATTTGAAAATCAAAAGGTTTTGGAAACCATGATTCAGGCTGAAGCGATGGCCAATTTGCACCAAGCAATTTCGCAATTACCGGAAAGTTGTAGAAAGGTTTTTCTCTTAGCTTACTTTCAGGGTCTAAGTAATCCTGAAATTGCGCAGGAGTTAAAGATAAGCATCAACACAGTAAGAAACCATAAGTATAACGGTTTGAAAATTTTACGAGCGAATCTTGATGTAAAAACTTTTATGGCTTTCATGGTGATAATGGCATCCTGATCCCGACTCACAAAAATATTTTCATTTGATATAGTCTTTCTGGCAGGTTAGGTTTTCTTAACAGAGAAAATAGCCCCAGGAATGAATTTACACCCATACAAATTAGCTGATTTAATAGCCAGGCATATACAAGAAAAGCTTTCTGCAGAGGAAAGCGTGTGTTTGTTGGAATGGTTGAATGAAAGTGAGGATAATCAACGTTTATTTGACCGTTTGGTGAAAGCTGAGCAGGTAAAAGACAGTTTTGATTTCTTTGATGCACTGGATGTTGATGCAGCCTGGAAAAAAGCAGACAGGACCAGGAAAATCCGAAGCATCAAAAAAGCAGCCTCTTATCTGGGTTATGCAGCAGCTCTGGCTGGTATCATTTTCTCTTTCCTCATTTTTCTGCCTCAGGAACAAACTTCTCCACAGGAGCCGGTCAGCGTTGTAAAAGTAAGAGACCTTCCACCAGGAGGAGAAAAGGCAACATTAAAACTCAGTAACGGTGAAGTTGTCCAGCTGGATGAAAATTATATTAAAATTTCAGAGCTTAAAGGTTTCCTTATATTCTGTAAGGGTGGCGAGCTTAATTACTCTGGCACATCGGTCGTCGATAACCATCTTGTTTATAATACCTTATCTGTTCCCAAAAGAGGGACTTATAGGGTAGTTCTTGCTGACGGTACAAAAGTATGGCTCAACTCCTTGTCTGAAATACAATTCCCCGTACAATTCAGTCATACGCAGCGTAGCGTTAAATTAACAGGAGAAGCTTATTTTGAAGTGGCCCCGGATCCATTAAGACCATTTTTTGTTGAAGTAAACGATAAGACGATTGAAGTTTTAGGCACACACTTCAATGTGAATTCATATGGTGCCCAGATGAAAACAACTTTATTGGAGGGAAAGGTAAAGATATCCAATTCATTCGCGCATAAATTTTTAGTTCCCGGTCAGGAAGCCGATGTGGTAGGAAAAGACATCCTGGTGAAAAGAGGAGATCTAAAAAAGGCATTGGCCTGGAGAAATAATGAATTTTATTTCAAAAATGAATCCATGCATGAAGTTCTAAGAGAAATTTCAAGATGGTATGATTTCAAAATCAACGATGATCAAATGACGTATAATAAGCGTTTTTCCGGAAGCATCAATAGAGATTTGAAATTATCAGAGTTATTGAAAATACTCCATTCTTTAAGTGGTTATCAATTTAAATTTGATGGAACCACAGTATTCATAAGCAACCAAAGCTTTAACCATAATTCCCCAGGACCACAAAAAACCAAATAATTCAACACACCTATTAACCGCTAACCAAAAATTTATGAACCTATTATGTCGTATGATGAAGTTAAGGATACTTTGCATGCTGCTTTTAACTATTCCTGCTTTCGCATATAGTGAAGCCCAAAGTATTATGCTCTCTGTAAAAAATGAGCGTTTGGAAAATGTGTTAACACTAATTTCCTTGCAAACCAAGTATAAGTTTATTTATGATGATGAGCTTATTGCTACTATGCCAAGAGTTTCAATTGATGTAAAGAACGACAAGCTTTCCGAGGTGTTAACACGGACCCTTTCGAAAACAGATTTTACGTTTGAAATTATTTCCGGTACCGTAGTGATCAGCCGTAAGCTTGAATTGGCGAAGTCGACTACAGTAAACAAAAATCTTCAAAGATTACTAACCGGGCGTGTTCAGGATGAACAAGGTCTTCCGTTGCCCGGGGCCACGGTGTCTATTAAGACTAAAGTTGGCAACAGGGTAATTTCTGATGCTAATGGAAACTTTTCCATCAGCGTAACTGACAACGACATCATTCAGGTTTCCTTCATTGGTTACCATACGCAGGAAGTAACTGTTAACAGGGAGATGAGCACAGTCACTATTTCGCTTAAAAGTGCTGATGCCAACTTAAGTGAAGTGGTAGTAGTTGGTTATGGAACCATGGAAAAACGTGATGTTACAGGTGCCGTGAGCCAAATTAAAGGTGATGCCTTAAAAAATATGCCGGTAAGGAATGCTACTGAAGCTTTACAAGGTAAAACTTCCGGTGTTGTGGTTACCTCAACCGGCGGTAGTCCTGGTACTGCGCCTGCAGTACGTATTCGTGGTATTGGAACAGTAAATAACAATAATCCGCTGTATGTTGTTGATGGATTACCGCAGACTGATATCGGCTGGTTGAATCCGAATGACATTAGTTCTATTGAAATTTTAAAAGATGCTTCTGCTTCAGCCATCTATGGTACGCGTGCCGCTAATGGCGTGGTGATGGTGACCACAAAAAGAGGTCAGCAGTTTGGTGATGTCTTAAAAAGCACGGTTACTTTTGATGCTTACTATGGTATTCAGAATCCCATCAAAACTTATGAGATGATGAATGCTGCGGAGTTTATGGATTATAAAAACCTGGCAAATACAAATGCGGGTTTACCGGAGTATTTTACGGCAACGCAGAAGTCTGAGGTTTTAAATTTCCTGAAAAGTAACTTTGGAACCGAGGAGGGCACCAATTGGTGGAATGAAATTAACCAAAAAGATGCACCTGTTCAAAATTATAATGTCACCATCTCCGGGGGCATGAAAGATCTGGCTTATAGTTCCAGTCTTGGTTACATGGAGCAGCAAGGAATTATCAAAGGTTCTGACTATGATCGTTTAACCTGGCGATCCAATTTTGACCATAACTTAAAAGACTGGTTTAAGCTTTCAGGTAACTTTGGGTTGATCCATGAGAGCAGAAGAAATGTCCTGGAAAATAGTCCGGGGTTTAGCACTGCTTTTATTGCCTTCGTAGCTGATCCAATTTCACCTGTTTACCGTACCGGTTTAAAGGATATCCCTTCCTTTTTAGAGAGTTCTTTCTTTTTAGACCAGATTGATCCTAATGATCCCTACTCTTTTTATAGTCCGATTATAATGACCAATAAAGAGAATCCCGCATCTCAGGTAAATATTTACAAAGATAACGTGTGGAAAGGGATTCAAATGAAAGGTGGATTAGCGGCAGATGTTAAAATTACTGATTTCCTAAAATACAGAAGTAGCTTCGGCCTCGATTTAAGTAGGGGCAGTTCTGACGGTTTTACGCCCAAATACCGTTTAGACAATGAACAATTTGTGACCGATGCCACTGTAAGTAAATTTGTTACTGCTAATAATTACTGGGTATTTGAAAATACCTTAACTTTTGAAAAGCAATTAGGTGACCACAACATCAATGTGATGGTGGGTACCTCGGCCGAGGAAACTAAATATGAACAAACCGGTGCTTCAAAACAAGGTTATGTGACAAATGATGCCAGTCAGCATATTATTGATGCGGGGACGATTAATCCTGGTGCCTCAGGTTTTAAGTCTGAAAGTGCTTTGGTTTCTTATTTCAGCAGGGCCTTTTACTCTTATAAAGATAAATATTTATTTACAGCCAATTTTAGAAGGGATGGTTCATCGAATTTTGGCGACGGACAAAAATGGGGTAATTTTCCATCTTTCTCCGCGGGTTGGAATTTTTCTGAGGAAGACTTTCTCAAGGGTTCTACATGGCTGACAAGAGGTAAATTACGAGCTAGCTGGGGTCAAATTGGTAACCAGGCAATTGGAGGTGGTGCTTACAGAAATACATATACCGGTAATTTGGGCTATTATCTTTTTGGGGATTATACACCTTACTTAAGAGGTGGAAGTAATTACAGGGGTAATCCTAATGTGCGCTGGGAAACTACAGAACAAACGGATATTGGTATTGAACTATCCTTATTTGATGGGGCGATAGATATTGTTGCCGATTATTTTGAGAAGACAACCGATGGTATGCTTTTGAATGTACCCTTGCCTACTTATTTAGGGTTTCCAAATTTCCCATGGACAAATGCTGGTAAAATCGAAAACAAAGGTCTTGAATTTGAACTGGCTTATAACAACAATAAAGGGGCCTTTAAATATACCATTGCCGGTAACCTGTTTACTTTTAAAAATAAAGTGATTAGTCTGGGTGGAGGGGAGCCAATTTTAGGTGGAGGCTGGATTAATTATACCACAACAAAAACCGAAGAAGGTAAACCTATAGGTTATTTCTTCGGGTTGAAAACCGACGGCATTTTTCAAAGTCAGGCGGAAGTGGATAACTACTTTCAAGAGGGTGCACGTCCGGGAGATTTGAGATTCGTTGATGTGAATGGAGATCAGAAGATTGATAACCAGGATAGAACTAATATTGGTGATCCTTTTCCGAAAATTTCATATGGTTTAAACATCAATAGTTCATACAAGAACTTTGATATCAGCTTATCAATGCAAGGGACTTTAGGTAATGATATCATGAACATCAAGAAAATTGATATGAATTCTGGCGTGGGTTGGTATAATGCACCGAAAGACCTGATGGATCGCGCCTGGTCACCAACTAACCCTAGTAATGATCAGTTTGCGATTAATGCCACAAATACCAATAACCTCCAAATTTCGGATTGGCTGGTTGAAGATGGAAGCTATTTGAGAATGAAAAATATCCAGCTAGGTTATTCATTACCTGCAGACATGATGAAGAAGGCTAAAATTCAAAGAATCCGTATTTGGGCAGGGGCATATAACCTTTTCACCATTACAAATTATACAGGATTAGATCCGGAAATTGGAAGCACATCCCCTTTAAGCAGTGGTGTAGATAATGGATATTATCCTGTAGCGAAGTCTTACATGGTCGGTGTTAACGCAACTTTTTAATCTTATGATAGCTTCATTCCCATTAAAATCAAACTAGAAACAAATGAAAAACTATAAATATTTACTAGCAATAGGCGTATTGATCGTCTCGGTAAGTGCTTGCCAGAAATCTTTCCTTGAAAGAGAGCCCTTAGGTAGTTTAAGTGAGGAAGGATATTTTCAAACAGATAATGCAGCCATGAAATTGGTTTCGGATTGTTATGGACCTATGCTTGACGGATGGGGATATACCATTAATAAAGTGGCCTTAGGTGATGAGTCTGTTGATAATGCAGACGGCGGTGGTTCTGACCCTGGTGACAGGCCACAAACCATTGAAGTCGGAAGAGGCAGGCCCTTAGCATCTAACCCTTTGTTAAGTGAAATGTGGAATAACCGGTATACTGCTATTGGGAAATGCAATTTAGCCATTAAAAACATTGAAGAACAATGGGATAAATTAGTAGCGGGTGGAAAATCGGTTTCTGAGGAAGAAAAAGCGCGGTATATTGCTGAGATTAAGTTTTTAAGAGCCTGGTATTATTTCGATTTGATCTGGGTATTTAAGGAAGTGCCTTTGGTGATTAGTCCTATGCCTTCAGAAACACGTTTGCCAAAAAGCCCTGTCGAGGAGTTAAAAGCCCAGATTTATAGTGATTTGGATGCAGCTATTGATGTTGCTTCTTTTCCCAAAAGTTCAAGTCTCCCAAGAGGTGAAAAAGGAAGAGCAAACAAGGATGCAGCTTATGCTTTAAAAGCCAGGGCCGCTTTATTTTTCGCAGGTCTGATAGAGAGTGGTAAAATGCAGGGTAATGCCGTTGAAGAATATACTGTTGCTAAAAATGCGGCAGAGCAGGTTGTAAAAAATGGCGGACTATCGCTGTTGCCTGATTACCAGGATTTATACCGGGGTGATTATCAGGTCGGCCCATATTCTCAAGAGGCTATTTTTACCGTATTTAGGACTTATTTGCCGGCTATTAATTTGGGTGGTGATGCCTTCTCCATTATGAACGTTGGAAGAAACAACGTAGGTGGTTATGGTGGTAATACCCCAACAAGAGATTTGGCATCAGAATTTGAAGCAGGTGATCCAAGAAAGTTGTTTACCATCATCAGCCATAATGATATTTTCCGTACCGCTTCTGGCGCTAATGAAGTTCATAACTACCGCGGATATTACAATGACTTTAATTTACAACATAGCCGGAAAGCTTTTGTACCACAACAATTCCGGGTGCAGGCTAATTTAACACGCAGTAACTGGGGGCCGTATTGGATAAGGTATGCCGAGGTTTTACTAGTATACGCTGAAGCACTTGTGAAAACAAATGGGGCTAATGCAGAGGTAGCTCAATATATTAATGAAGTGAGAAGAAGAGCGTTTGTAACGACCTCAAAAGTTGATGAGCCTGCCGTATTCAGACAATTCACCGAGGGGCTGGCTGCGGTTACTCCAGCGGAATTTGAAACCCGTTATGCTGTTAAACCGACAGATAATTTATTGGAAGCAATAAAGCACGAACGGAGGGTAGAGCTGGCTTTAGAGGGGTTTAGGTTGTATGACTTGGTCAGGTGGAATGAGTATGCGACTACCATGAAAGCGTTTCATACAAAATATGGGTTTGCCGACAAAGGTGTTAGCGCCGGAGAAAATAGCTGGCCTTTTCCAATTCCACAGACGGAAATTGACCGTTCAAATGGTGTATTGACACAAAATTCAAATTATTAATTTAAGTATGAAGTATAAAAATACATATAGCCGATGGTCTTTTTTAAGACTATCGGCTATTGCTGGTGCCGCAGTTAGTTTAAGCCCTTTGTTTTCCTTTGCCGATGAAGTTAATTCATCCGCTCCAGGGCTTAACCCTGTAGCTGCTGGAAAAAGAATTGGTATTATTGGGTTGGATACTTCACATAGTGAGGTGTTTACAAAAATGATTAATTCTGGAGAAGTAGCTGGGGGATACAAAGTTGTAGCGGCTTATCCACATGGGAGCCCGGATATTCCGGAGGCCTTGAAGATGAAGCCTGGAATTATTGCTGCGGTGAAAAACATGGGCGTAGAAATCGTTGATTCTATTGAAGCCCTGCTGAAGAAAGTCGATGTAATTTTACTGGAAACGATTGATGGCAGGCCTCATTATGAACAAGCGCTTCCTGTGCTTAAAGCAGGCAAACGAATGTTTATAGACAAACCTGTCGCTGCGGATTTAGCTGATGCGAAAAGGCTGTTTGCGGCTTCAAGAAAATACAACAGTCCCATTTTTAGCAGCTCTGCATTACGTTTCGACTCTACGGTTCAAAAAGTGGTGAATGGCACCATTGGAAAAGTGACGGGCGCTGATGTGTATACGCCCGCGGTAATAGAATCCCGTCATTTGGACATGGCATGGTATGGCATCCATGGTGTTGAAATGCTTTTTACCGTGATGGGGCCAGGTTGTAAATCCGTTAGCCGTACTTATCAGGAAGGAACAGATTTGTTGGTCGGCACCTGGGAAGACGGTCGTATCGGTACAGTGAGAGGCATCCGGACGGGGAGTGCAAACATTGCCGGAACTGCTTTTGGAGATAAGGGTATTGCTATTCTGGGACCCTTTAGCTCTTATACGCCTTTGGTTAATAAAATTATAACCTTTTTCGATACGGGGGTACCTCCGGTATCAGAAGCTGAGACTTTAGAGATCTTTACTTTTATGCATGCCGCGGATTTAAGTAGAAAAGAAAACGGAAAACTTGTTCTACTTACGAAATAAAATACCAAATTCAGTGCAATAAAACTACATAATGAAACAAATCTATCTGATGCTATTTATCGGCTTATTTATGATAAGCTGTAGTCCTACTCGAAAACAAACTCATGTTCTGTATTTTTCTTCTCAACCAGAAAATGGAGCACCTAAGGGGTTAAAGGATTTTACAACACAAAATAAAGGGACTTATACTTATTCAAGGGATTTTTCTGTTTTTTCAGAAGATTCACTTAAAGGTATAAGTGCTATTTTAATAAAAGTCAGCGATGTCAATAAGCTTGATCATCGCGCAATTCCTCAGTTGAAAAGATACCTTGAAGCAGGAGGTGGTGGGATCATTGCGATTCGCGATACCACACTAAGTAATAGAGGCTGGCCATGGCTGCAGTCCTGGTTGGATAACCAGGATGGTGCTCAACTGGAACAGGACAAAGGCAGGTTGGCTTTGCTGAGTAAAGCATACACCGCAGAAGCGCTTGGGGAAGCCTTAGCTTATGTCGTTGGAAGTAATAAAATACCGGATTTTGAAAAGTCGGAAACCCTTGCTGTTCCTGACAGCAGTCGTTACACCAGGGAAATTCTTGCCGAAGGCCTCGATGAGCCGATGCAAATGGCCATCTTTCCAAATAAGGATGTTTTATTTGTAGGGAGAAAGGGAAGCATCCAGCGTTATGAAAATGCCACTGGAATCACAAAAAACATTGCCAGTTTAAATGTCTTTACTGGTATTGAAGATGGACTGCTTGGTGTTGCATTGGATCCAGGATATGAGAAAAATAACTGGATTTATTTCTATTATGCTGTAGCGGGCGAGAAATCAGTAAATCGCCTATCGAGGTTTGAACTTCATGGTGATAGTTTAGTGCTGGGTAATGAAACAGTAATTCTGGAAATACCTACACAGCGTATTTATTGTTGCCATTCTGCAGGTTATATATCTTTTGATAAAAATGGCTTGTTATACCTGGCTATAGGTGACAATACAAATGCAGAGGAGACGGAAGGATATACGCCCGTAGATGAAAGACCCGGACGTTCTTTGGCAGATGATCAGGGTACTGCGGCCAATACGAATGACCTGAGAGGGAAAATCCTCCGCATCAAACCATTGCCTGAAGGTGGTTACGAAGTGCCTGAGGGTAATTTGTTTTCAAAAGACGGCGCTGTTGGAAGGCCTGAAATTTACATTATGGGCTCAAGGAACCCTTATCGTTTCAGTATTGATCCAAAAACAAACTACTTATATTTTGGAGACGTTGGTCCTGATACCAAAGTGAAGGCTTCAACGGGTGAGCTCATGAGTTTCGATGAGATTAACCAGGTCAAAGAACCCGGCTTTTACGGATGGCCCTACTTTTTAGGAAACAATGAGATTTTCCCTAAATACAACTATGCAACAAAAAAGGAAGACCCCGGAAAAGATCCTTTAAAGCCCATCAATATTTCGCCAAACAATACCGGTGCCAAGGAATTGCCAGCTGCAAAACCCGCGATGATCTGGTATGGGAAGGGTAAATCTGCCGAGTTTCCTTTAGTAGGGAGTGGTGGCGCAACAGCAGCGGCCGGACCTGTCTATAACAGCTCGGCTTTTGAAAAAGCACCTTTTAAATTATCTGATTACTATGATGGTAAATTATTCATTTATGAGTGGATTAGGGGCTGGATCATGGCGGTTACTTTTGATGAGAAGGGTAATTACTTAAGAATGGAACCTTTCCTTGAACATGTGAAATTTGAAGCACCTGTTGACATACAGTTTGCAGCAGACGGATCTTTGTATGTGCTTGAATATGGAACAAATTGGTTCTCTAAAAATTCAAATGCCAAGCTTGTCCGGATCCAATATGTAGAAGGGAACAGAAATCCGAAAGCAGTAATTGACATGGAACAGCAATATGGTGCTGCGCCGATGAAAGTAAACCTTTCTGCAAAGGGTTCTCAAGATCATGATCAAGCTGATCAGTTGTCCTATAGTTGGGAGATTGAAAATCAAAAATTTGAAGGAGAAAGCCTTAGCCATACTTTTACTAAACCTGGCACTTATGAAGTCGTTTTAAATGTTACAGATAACCATGGCGGTGTTGGTAAAACATCCAGAAAAGTATATGTCGGCAATACCCCACCAGAAGTTTCTATTCTGACAAAGGCTAACAGCACATTTTATTGGGATAACGGGGTGTTGGATTACGATATCCAGGTTAAAGATAAAGAAGAGACTGTTAAGCCTGAACGTTTAAATGTTTCTTTTGGATATATACCTCATGGTAAGGATGTTGCCACTATTTTAACCAGTAATCAGGAAGTAAGTAGTTTTAAGTATTTAAAAGGAAAGCAGATGGTGCTGAGTATGGATTGTAAATCTTGTCATTCTCTGGATCAGGCGTCAGTTGGCCCCTCTTACCTGGACATTGCAAAACGCTATAGCGGCAAACCAGGGTCTTTAGAAAAGCTGGCAAACAAAGTGATTCAAGGTGGAAGTGGAAGCTGGGGTGAGCGGGCGATGACGGCGCATCCGGCACTTTCTGTCCAGGAAGCACAAGATATGACCGCTTATATTCTTTCTTTATCCGAGAAAAATGCAAGGCTTCCTTTAAAAAGCACAATCAAACTCGCAGCACATATTGGTAAAGGAAATGAGGGGGTATACCTGTTAAATGCGAGTTATAAAGATCAGGGAGCCAATGGTATTGGAGAATTAGAATCACGAAATTATATTCTGTTAAAGGATCCATTGATTCAAACAGAGGATTTTGATAAAGGAAACGTAAGGATAGCTACAATAACGACGGAGTTCCGCTCGTATATCACCAATATCACCAATGGGAAGTATATGAGGTTTAATCATATTGACCTTGTTGGTATAAAAAGCCTCACTTATCAGGTTCAGGCAATTGGTTCCGGTGGAAACATTGAAGTAAGGCTGGATAAAATTGATGGTCCTTTGGTGAGTAAACTGACTATTCCTTCAGGAAATCCAAAACAGGTGAATCAGGCATGGCAGAAAATGGAGGCATCCGTTAAAGCGACTACCGGTAAGCATGATTTGTTCTTCGTTTTTACCGGGTCCGCTGATCACAAAAACTATTTCAATGTCGACTGGATTCGGTTTCAATAAGGAAACCACCAAAAGCTTGTAGCTTACAAAACAGCCATAATTTCATACGGATGAAAATATTAAACGATGATAGGGAATGAAAAACTCAGTTAGGATAAAATTATCTATACTCATGTTTCTTGAGTACTTCATTTGGGGAGCCTGGTATGTAACCATGGGTACTTATTTGTTCTCAAACTTTAATGCCAGTGGTTTACAGGTGGGTTCATCCTATGCCAATTTATCTATAGCGGCTATTATCTCTCCTTTTTTTGTAGGCTTGATTGCTGACCGTTACTTTGCTGCACAAAAAGTAATAGGCGTGCTGCACCTTATCGGTGCAGCCGTCCTTTTTTACATTAGCTCAGTGAGCGTCTTCAATGATTTTTGGTGGTTCATCTTACTTTATACCTTGCTCTATATGCCCACCATGGCCTTGTCTAATTCAATTTCTTTTCATCAAATCAAAGATGGGGGAAAGGAGTTCCCAATGATACGTGTTTTTGGTACGATAGGATGGATTGCTGCGGGCCTGTTAATTGGTTTTATGGGATTGGAAAGCTCTGTATTTACTTTCAGAATTGCTGCTGTCGCCTCATTATTATTAGGTGTTTTCTGTTTTTTTCTGCCTGATACGCCTATAAAGGAAAAGAACACAGACAAGTTGTCTTCTATATTGGGGCTAAATGCATTGGTCTTGTTTAAAAACCGCTCGTTTCTGATCTTCTTTATCGCTTCTATAGCCATTTGCATACCGCTATCCTTTTATTATAGTTTTACCAATTCCTTTCTGAATGATATTAAAATGGAAAATGCGGCTAGTAAAATGACCTTAGGTCAGGCATCAGAATTTGCCTTTATGCTGCTAATTCCACTATTGTTTCGCCGGCTGGGTGTAAAAGCAATGATTTTAATCGGTATAGCTGCATGGATCATAAGGTATTTGTTATTTGCATTCGGAAACGTAACCTCCGAATTATGGATGCTCTACTTAGGGATTGTACTCCATGGCATATGTTATGATTTCTTCTTTGTGACCGGGCAAATTTATACGGACCAAAAGGCCGGGGAATCCATTAAAAGTGCTGCACAAGGTATTGTAACTTTTGCAACCTATGGTATTGGGATGCTCATCGGCTCTTACCTTTCGGGTATTTTAACAGAAGCCTTTGTTCTTCCGTTAAACAGTGAGTTCAGGTTTGATTGGAAAATGGTCTGGCTCATACCTTGCCTGATTTCCGTTGTGATTTTGATCGTTTTTGCTGTGTTTTTTAAAGAAAAACCGAAGGCCAAAACCCTGTAAGTTAGCGGCTTTGATTTGCTTGTTCTCTTCCGAGAATAAATTCAGGTAGACAATGAATTAAAATCAACAAAATTAGCAGTCATTCTGTTAAAAATTTAGATATTGAACATCCTTTAATCAAATATAATATTGTATGTTTTTTAATGTGCTGAATTCAGTTTTCTGCCTTTCATTTATCTTATTTGCTTACGTAAATTTAAATGATGAAGACTCCTGGTTGTGGGTACCCATTTACTTAGTTGCTGCTGCCTGTTGTGGCCTGGCTGTATTTGAATTATATTATCCTACGCTTTATTTGATAGCTATTAGCTTTTACCTGATCTACGCAGTCTATTTATTTTTTGATAAGGACGGGGTGAAAGATTGGATCGGTGTTTACGGGAGACCAAGTTTGGTGGAAAGTATGCAAGCAACCAAGCCTTATATTGAAAAGGCCAGAGAGTTTTTTGGATTACTCATTATAAGCGGCGCCCTGGCTATCAATTATTTTGTAGTTACCAGTTAAAATCATGAGTTTAATCACTAGCGGGGATAAAAAAGAAATCGAAGACCTCTTATTGGTCATTATAAAGAGGAATCTGAAAGCCGATGCGTTTTTATGGTTAGAAAGTAAATTAGACGCCGTCAATACTGAATCAAATTCTTTTCAATTGAGGCTGCTTTTTGCTCAAATCCCCAGGTTTACAGGCAAACAAATGGTTAGTTTAGAAGCTGCGGAACTTGCTGTGATCACTTCGTTCCTTCGGGGTTATAATCTACAAGGATGGACATTAGAACGATTATGTCGGGTCTGGATATTAATGCAACTCCCACAACAGGATAAAATTTCTTACCTCAAAAAGATCAACGACCTTTTTGAGTCTGCAGAAATGAATGAACAAGTAGCTCTTTATTCAGCATTACCTATTTTGGGTTATCCTGAAGAGTGGATTTTCAGGTGCGAAGAGGGCATACGGAGTAATATCGGGCTTGTATTGGAAGCTATTATGTATCACAATCCATATCCTGCACATTTTCTTTCAGAAGGGGCCTGGAATCAAATGATACTCAAAGCTTTCTTTACAGAAAAAAATGTTAATCATATAATAGGTTTAGCGGAAAGAGTAAACACCAGGCTTGCAGCAGCACTAAATGATTATATTGAAGAACGTTTAGCTGCTCATAGAACTGTGAATGAAGAAATTTATAGATTGCTGGTTTAATTGGAAGGTGTATTAAATAAAAAGAATAATAAACATTATGTGCTGTAATGAAAATTTTAAAGAAAGAGCTGAAGGCGAAAAGATAGCCAGTGTGCTTGATCTGAGTGATATCAGGGGGATGAAGTTTTTTGATCCACATATACACATGACCTCCAGAACTACTGATGATTACCAGGCCATGGCTGATGCAGGTATTGTGGCTTTGATTGAGCCCGCTTTCTGGCTTGGTCAGCCTCGAACTTTTGTGGGTAGTTTTCTTGATTATTACAGTAGTTTGTTGGGCTGGGAAAGATTCCGGGCTTCACAATTCGGCATTAAACATTATTGTACCATTGGTTTGAATTCAAGGGAAGCCAATAATGAAAAGTTAGCAGCAGAGGTGATGGAGATTCTGCCGCTCTTTATTTATAAAGAGGGTGTAGTGGGGATTGGTGAGATTGGTTTTGATGACCAGACTCCGGCTGAGGATAAATATTTTCGCCTGCAATTGGAACTGGCAAAAGAGGCTAACCTGCCTGTTCAGATTCATACCCCTCATCGCGACAAAAAGAAAGGTACACAAAGAAGCATGGACATTGCGTTGGAACATGGACTTTCACCTTCGGCTGTTATCGTGGACCACAATAATGAAGAAACCGTAAAAGAAGTGCTTGACAGGGGCTTCTGGGCTGCATTTACCATTTATCCATTTACTAAAATGGGGAATGAAAGGATGGTAGATATTGTGAAACAATATGGTTCAGAAAGAGTTATGATCAATTCTGCCGCCGATTGGGGAATTAGTGATCCCCTGGCTGTACCTAAATCTGCAGCATTAATGAAAAGATCCGGGATTAGTCTTGAAGATATCGAATTGGTTACCTATAGAAATGCATTAAATGCTTTTGCTCAGAGCGGACAGCTCGATGAAAGTGATTTTATGACAGTGAAAACTGTTGATCAGGGACAAAAGTATGAGCATAATTCCATTTTAAGAGGGGGACAACAACCAAGGATAGATAAAAACTCTATTATTATTTCTTAAAGGTATCTATGGTGGAAAAACGATTAGGTTACATCCGGTTAATGCGTCCTGCAAATGTGGTGACTGCTGTGGCTGATGTTCTTGCGGGGATTGCTATTTCCGGATATTACCTTGGCTCAGCGGATGTCCTATTTTCAACCAATGTATTGTCTGTGATTTTTATATGTATCTCTACAGTAGGTTTATACAGTGGGGGAATCATTTTTAATGATGTTTTTGATGCCGATCTGGATAAAATCGAAAGACCAGAGCGACCTATTCCAAGTGGACTGATTACTGTAAGAGAAGCGTCTTTATTTGGTGCTATTTTTTTTGTGATCGGTGTAGTGGCTGCAGCCTTCTGTAGTTTTGTATCATTCATCCTTTCTATTTCAATTGTGATCGCCTGTTTAACGTATAATAAGTGGGCTAAGCATGACAAGTTGTTGGGGCCTTTAAATATGGGTTTATGCAGAGGGTTAAATTTACTTTTAGGGGTTAGTATATTACCGCCACAACTTCAAGCTTGGTGGTTTGTAGCCATTATACCAATCATCTATATTGCTTCAATCACCATGATCAGTAGAGGAGAGGTACATGGAGGAAGTAAAAAAAGCCTTTACTTGGCTGCTTTTCTTTATGTGATTGTGATTGCGTTTGTTTTAGTTATCGCTATGATGATGCAGCATTTTGTTATCACTTTCCTCTTTTTGTTGCCTTTTACATGGATGATTTTTGGTCCGCTTCTCAAAGCCATTCATCTGCCCAGCGGACCTCATATTGGCAGAGCTGTAAAGGCAGGTGTCATTGCATTAATTTTATTGAATGCCGCATGGGCGAGTGCCTTTGGTAACTGGCAAATAGCCGTCCTCATTATTATTTTATTACCATTATCCTTATGGCTGAGTAAAAAATTTGCCGTTACTTAGTCTGCATATCAACCTATGAGTTATTTAGAACAGTCTTTTAGTGTAAGTTTTCAGTATAGAATATTTTTTACGACATCAATTTTTAAGTTGAGTAACCCTATGTTGTCTAACTTCTTTATTGTTGATCCGTCAGCGAATCGCAAAATACTTTTTGTAGTCGATCAACAAGTTGCTGAAGCTCATCCACATCTTTTAAACGAAATCAAAGCCTATTTTCAGCACTATAATAATATAAACCTGGTCCAGGATATTTTGATTGTTCCCGGTGGAGAAGTGTCAAAAAATGAAGTTCAACTTCTTGACCAGGTTATTGAAACTGTCAATAAGTATGGTGTTGACCGGCATTCCTACATTGCCGCAATTGGCGGTGGAGCTGTATTGGATATGGTTGGTTTTGCTGCAACAGTGGCTCACCGGGGTATAAAACATATTCGGATCCCAACTACTGTTCTTTCGCAGAATGATTCTGGGATTGGGGTGAAAAATGGCGTAAACTATAAAGGTAAAAAAAACTTTCTTGGCACTTTTTCGCCGCCGGCGGCTGTATTTAATGATAATCAATTTCTATCAACCTTGTCTGACCGGGATTATCGGTCAGGTATTGCTGAGGCCATAAAAGTTGCACTGATTAAAGATCATGACTTTTTTTTATGGATAGAAAGTCATGCTGAGTCCCTGGGAAAAAGAAATGTTGAATCCATGGATTTCCTCATCAAGCGTTGTGCACAGCTTCACCTGGAGCACATCGGTGGAACAGATCCTTTCGAAACAGGTTCTGCCCGGCCTTTGGATTTCGGTCATTGGAGTGCCCATAAAATTGAGCAGTTGAGTGATTTCACCATCACCCATGGGGAGGCTGTAGCCATGGGAATTGCTCTGGATAGTGCTTATTCCTATTTATTAGGATGGTTAAGTGAAGAGAAACTATTGCGCATTTTGAATTTACTTGGGAATCTTTCTTTTGATATCATCAATCCTCATATTCAAATCAATGATTTAGCAGCACCTGTTTTACAGGGATTGACCGAATTTCAGGAACACCTTGGCGGGAAATTGACCATTACCTTATTAACAGATCTTGGTCAAAAAGCTGAGGTACATGAAATGCAAATGCCGCTGTTAGTGGAAGCCAGTCGATATATTTTAGCTTATGTTCATGATCGCGCTATCACCTTAAAAAACAACTACTGATGAAAACCGCTCTAGGCCATTTGACTTATTGTACAAATATTCATGCTGGAAAGAATTGGACGGAAGATTTTGATATCCTGAAAAAAAATCTGCCCATCATTAAAAAATCTATTGCTCCCGATCAGCCTTTTGGGATAGGTTTAAGAGTGTCTGAGGCGGCAAGCCTGCAGTTGATCAATCCAGTTGCCTTAACTGAATTTAAACAATGGCTGAAGGAAAACAACGCCTATGTTTTTACCATGAATGGCTTCCCCTACGGAGATTTTCATCATACGGTTGTTAAAGAAAATGTTCATCGTCCAGATTGGACAACCACCGCACGTAAAGATTATACCATCCGGTTATTTAAAATCCTCCAGTCATTGCTGCCCCCGGATATCGATGGTGGGATTTCTACTTCGCCACTCACGTACAGACATTGGTTTACATCGATAGGGGATGCAGACCAGGCAAAAGAGAAGGCCACCTTAAACATCATTGAAGTGTTGAAGGAGTTGCACACTATTTATGTTGAAAGTGAATGTTTAATGCATTTAGATGTGGAGCCAGAGCCCGATGGGATGCTGGAAAGCGGCAAGGAGTACATCACGTGGTTTGAAGATAATCTTTTGACATTCGGTGTACCTGTATTCATGGAATGTTTTGGTCTTTCTGCAATAGCAGCAGAAGAAAGCATAAAAAGGCATCTTTGCTTGTGTTACGATGTGTGTCATTTCTCTATTGGTTATGAAAATCATGAAGTTGTTTTAAAAGAACTTCAGGAAAAAGGCCTCCGTGTAGGGAAAATTCAAATTAGTGCTGCCTTAAAAGCCAACTTAAATAGACCTGCTGCGGCAAGAGCAGAAATCAAGGAGAGTTTCAGCAAATTTAATGAAACGACTTACCTGCACCAGGTGGTTGCTAAACAAAGTGATGGAAGCTTGATTCGTTATCCTGATCTGCCACAGGCACTCGCTGATTTTGAACATCCTCATATGGAACAATGGAGAGCACATTTTCATGTGCCTATATCCCTTGAAGAAATAGGTTCTTTACAATCTACACAGGATGATATTTTGAAAGTGCTTGAACTCCAAAAAGAACAATGCTTTACCAATCATTTAGAAGTGGAAACTTACACATGGGAAGTGTTGCCAGAGAAGATTAAACTACCCGTTGCCCAGTCTATCATCGATGAATTAAACTGGGTGATTAAAGTTTCATTACCATTGAAAACAAATAACAACCAATGAAGAAAACTGTTGTCATAGATGTTGTGGGGTTATCCTCAAACCTGATTGGAAAGCACACACCTTTTTTGGAGAGTTATCGTAAAAAAAAGCATTTGGCTACGATAACACCCATGCTGCCAGCAGTAACCACAGCGGTACAATCGACCTATTTAACAGGGCAGACGCCAAAAGTGCATGGTGTAGTTGGAAATGGCTGGTATGATAAAATAGATTCAGAAATAAAATTCTGGAAGCAATCTAACAAGCTTGTGCTGGCTGATAAAATTTGGGATAAAGCTAAAAAAGAGAATCCTGATTTTACCTGTGCCAATCTATTTTGGTGGTATAATATGTATTCTTCAGCGGATTATTCGGTAACGCCCAGACCCAATTATTTAGCCGATGGCAGAAAACTTCCGGATTGTTATGCTCAACCACCTGAACTGAGAGATATTTTACATGAAAAACTGGGTACCTTCCCTTTATTTCAGTTTTGGGGGCCTGGAGCAGATATTACTTCCTCTAAATGGATTGCTGATGCCACGAAAATTACCGAAGAGCTGTATAATCCCACGCTGACTTTCGTTTATCTACCTCATTTAGATTATTGCCTTCAAAAATTCGGACATGACTTTAATAAAATTGGAAAGGATTTAAATGATATTGATGCTGTTGTTAAAGACCTGGTGGATTTTTATACGGCAAAAAATGCAAACATCATTATTCTTTCTGAGTATGGTATTGTTCCGGTAAATGATCCTGTTCACCTGAACAGGTTATTTAGAAATCATGGCTTACTTCAATTACGCATGGAACGTGGACTTGAACTTTTGGATGCCGGTGCTTCAAAAGCATTTGTGGTAGCAGATCATCAGATTGCCCATGTTTATATCAATGATAAAAGTGTTGTCGATCAGGTGAAAACTTTGCTCAAGGCAACTCCTGGTATTGCTTTGGTTTTAGATGAGGAAGGTAAAAAAGCTCATGGTATTGATCATGACAGGGCCGGTGACTTCGTGTTGGTTGCTGCTCCAGAAAGCTGGTTTACTTATTATTTCTGGTTAGATGATGCCAAAGCACCTGATTATGCGCGATGTGTAGACATTTTTAAAAAACCAGGATATGATCCCGTAGAAATGTTCTTGTCGTCGAAGTTTCGTGCTGCATATAAGTTGTTGAAAAAGAAGGCTGGCTTTAGGTATGTGATGGATGTTATTCCTTTGGATGCCAATTTAATTAAAGGATCACATGGTAGTGTGAATGTAGCATCTTCTTATTTTCCCGTTTTAATTACGGATGAAAAAATAAACGACGCCAATCGGCAGGCAACTGAAGTTTATGATGTGATTTGGGGTGCTTTAATGGGAGACTAAAGCACGTCGTTTGCCTTTTCGATAGTTCTTGTGTCTTTATCGGCTTCTCTTTTTTCTATCAGCTCTTCAACTTCGGGTTGGTATATTTTTAAATCTGCTGTATAATACAAATCTCTATTTGTGACCCTTATTTCAATCCTTTTGCTGCCAATATTCCACGCATAGGCGAGATAGCTATAATCTTTTTCGATCGTATTCCCCGCTGGTGCTCCAGTGCCTGAATGAGGTTCCCCATAGCTTTTAGAGATCAAAGCTTTAAGGATTTCTACCTGTGGAAGCAGCTCTTCCTTATACCTTTGGTAAGGTATGAAATCGCCAGAAGTAGTTAGCTTGTATAGCTTGTGGTTGTCAAAACTTCCTTTCATATCAGAAACAATGTAGTCTCCAATGACGAAGACAGTCTGAAATTCATTGTGTTCCAGTGTGCTTTTGAACTGAGCTAAATCCTGTTCGAATTGCGTTTCAGATACGCCAAACGTGATATTACCAAGCACTTTATTCTTCTATTTTGTTGGTTTCAGATTTAGCCAGGCTGTCTTTAATTTTTGTGCTGTCAATTGCTACAGCTTCCTGCGATGATTTGGGGTCGTTTGAGCAAGCCATAAATAGAGTGATGGCAAGTATTGAAAGAGGGATGCTTAATTTACTTTTCATAATAGCGATGCTAATGGTATAAAGATAAACGAATAATTACCCACTGTCTTGTTTTCTTAATCATCATCAAATGTAATTTAACGCAGGGTAAACGAAATGTGAGATTTATTTACAATTATTACGCCGGTTGATGTAGAGATTCAATATGAATTTATATCTTGCTTACTAGGAAAAACTTTGCTTTGTAAATTTACCCTGGTAGTTGTCGCCCCAATATATTTACAATTACTGTTTAACCTCAACTGAATCTAACCATAATTTTAAACCATAAACTTAAACTAAACAATGATTTCATTTCTTATTGCAGTCTGTGTCCTCATAGTCGGATATTTTTTTCTATCAAAAATTTGCGAGCGAATTTTTGGCGCAGATCCAACCCGCGCTACTCCAGCTTATACTCACGCTGATGGAATTGATTTTGTCGCGTTACCACTCTGGAAAATCTTTTTAATTCAATTTTTGAATATTGCAGGACTCGGGCCAATTTTCGGCGCTGTAGCAGGTGCAATGTGGGGTCCTGTAGCTTTTGTCTGGATTGTTTTGGGTACGCTTCTGGCCGGTGGGGTTCATGATTACTTCTCTGGAATGTTGTCTGTTAAGCACAAAGGGGAAAGTATAACCGAAATATCCGGTTATTATCTGGGTAGTTGGGTAAAGCAATTTATGCGGGTGTTTTCCATCATTTTGTTAATTATGGTGGGAACTGTGTTTATCATGGGGCCAGCCAAAATATTAATGGACTTAACCGGAACTAATGGCAGTCTGTTTTATTGGTTAGCTGTTATTTTTATTTATTACGTGTTATCGACAGTCTTGCCTATTGACAAACTGATTGGCAAAATATATCCTGTTTTCGGGGTTGCGTTGTTATTTATGGCTTTAGGGATTTTTGGGATGATGTTTTATAATAAACTGCCGATTCCAGAGGTGACTTTTGATAACTTAACCAACATGCACCATAATGCTGCTGGTTTTCCCATTTTTCCATTTGTTTTTGTAACGATCGCGTGCGGGGCGATCTCAGGTTTTCATGCTACACAATCTCCTTTAATGGCTAGATGTATGACAAATGAAAAACAAGGAAAAGCTGTTTTCTTTGGTACCATGGTTACAGAAGGAATAGTAGCTTTAATCTGGGCGGCCATTAGCATGAGCTTTTTCGGAGGCGTTGATTTTTTAAATAGTGAAATGAGCACCAGTGGTGGAAATGCAGCATTGATCGTCAGTACGATATCAAACTCACTTTTAGGTAAGGTGGGGGGTGCTTTAGCGATCTTAGGCGTTGTTGCTGCCCCTATCACTTCTGGTGATACAGCATTCAGGAGTGCAAGGCTTATTATTGCTGACTTGTTTAAATATAACCAGACGCCCATTTCAAATCGTTTAATCATTGCCGCTCCTTTATTTATCATCGCTTTAGGACTTTTAAGTTTAGATTTTTCGATTATATGGCGGTATTTTGCTTGGACAAACCAGACGCTGGCAACAGTCGTATTATGGACCGTGACGGCTTATTTGATCAAGGAGAAAAAGTTTTACTGGATATCATTCTTTCCGGCAGTGTTTATGACGGCCGTTGTAGTCACCTATATTTTTATTGCACCTGAAGGTTTACATCTCGGTAAAAATGTTTCCTACATGACTGGGATTCTTGTCGCCATCGGTAGTTTCATTGCAACCCTGGTTTTTGTAAAAAGACAAAAATCGCCGGAGCTAAAGAAATTGGAAGAAGTGGATGTGAACTGATTTTAGCGCTAACAAGACACATCGCTAATTACAAGGAAGTATCACTTAGGGGAATTTGGTGATTGGGTAATAAAAACCGCCTTTAAAATTAATTAAAGGCGGTTTTGTGTGTTCCCGAAGGGATTCGAACCCCCATCATTAGAACCGGAATCTAACATTCTATCCATTGAACTACGGGAACAATGGTCGCAAATATATAATATTCATTGGGTTATTCGAAATCTGATTTCTAATCTTAGAAAGTATTTACTTTTTGGCCTGGCTGATGCCTTCTTTTTGCAAACGGACCCGCATTTGATACGTTAATCAAACGTTTGCGGTTGTTTTTTGTCCTTTAAAATTTGCTTCCTGCAGCTATACTACATATTTTACAGTCAATTTAAAAGCTGATCTAGATAGCTACATCAGTTTTTAACAAATATGTACTTATGGAAAAAAACCGCCTTGTCATCATTTTATCTGTATTGAGCTCAGTATGGTTTACTGTCCCTGCGTTTTCACAAACCAAGACCAACGTTGTTTTTATTTTAGCAGATGATATGGGCTATGGCGATTTGGGAAGCTACGGTCAAAAGTTGATTAAAACCCCAAATATTGATCGGCTGGCTGCCAATGGCATCCGCTTTACCCAGTTTTATGCAGGAACTTCGGTCTGTGCGCCTTCACGTGCATCGCTGATGACGGGTCAGCATACTGGACATGCGCCAATCCGTGGTAACTATGAGATTAAACCGGAAGGCCAGTTGCCATTACCGGATTCTACTTTTACTATAGCGGAGTTATTCAAAAATGCGGGTTATACTACAGGTTTGTTTGGTAAATGGGGATTGGGTTTTCCCGGTTCTTCAGGGGCGCCAAATAACCAGGGATTTGACCAGTTTTATGGCTATAACTGTCAGCGTCAGTCGCATAATTTCTTTCCTGGGCATCTTTGGGAGAATACCAATCGAATCACACTTACCAATACGCTGACTCAGCAGCAGGACTATGCGCCGGAATTCATCCAAAAGAACGCCATGCAATTTTTAACAAACAACCGCGATAAGCCCTTTTTGTTATTCCTCACGTATACCTTGCCCCATGCTGGCCTGCAATTGCCTGCCGGGGATCCAGTTTTTGAAAGTTATAAAAAGAAATTTAAGGAAAGCCGACAGCCCGTTGCCACAACATGGAATGGAGTAGGGTATCAGCCACAGGCTTATCCTAAAGCTGCTTATGCAGCCATGGTAAGCAAACTGGATCAATATGTGGGGGAAGTGGTTAAAAAACTTAAGGACCTGGGGATTGAAAAAAACACCCTGATTGTATTTACCAGCGACAATGGCCCCCATCGCGAGGGTGGCAACATGCCTGATTTTTTTAACAGCAGCGGCGGTTTCAGAGGGGTAAAAAGGGATCTGTATGAAGGTGGCATCCGTGAACCGATGATCATCAGCTGGCCTGCACAAATAAAAAAAGGTGCTGAAAGCAGTCATGTCGGTGCCTTCTGGGATTTCATGCCTACGTTCGCTGATTTATTGAAACAAAAGCAGCCGCAAAATATCGATGGGATCTCTATTTTACCTACCCTGAGCTCAAATGGTACACAAGCACAACACGCTTCGCTGTATTGGGAATTTCATGAAGATGGCGGCCGACAAGCGGTGCGCATGGGAGATTGGAAAGGCGTCCGTTTAAATGTGAAAAAAGTCAAAAATGCACCCATCCAGTTGTTTGATCTTTCAAAAGATCCTCAGGAAACAAAAGACCTCAGCACGAAGTATCCAGAAGTGGTTAAGCAAATCAGCCACATCATGAAAGAATCCCGTGTCGAGAATAAAGACTTTCCTTTTCAACCTTAAAAATGAATTGCTTTGAAGGCCTTCGTTGAAGATCTTGAAAGCATGAGGCACTGATTTTATTCTTTTTTGACATCAACTTAAGTTAACCTTCTGGTCCTCAGTTGGCTGAGTAAATCAAATAATCTCCTGTTAAAAACACGTTTTCTGAAAATAAAACCTCACTTTTGCAATCCGGATAAAGCATTGAAACATGTAAAAAATAGGTGATATTTTATGGAAGAACTGATTGTTGAAGAAGTAGTTGAGCTGGTAGAACAGGGCAATGATGCACAATTAAAAGATTACCTCGATAATCTGAACATCTCGGATGTAGAACACCTTATAGATGAGCTTCCTCAACATGCAGTAAAATTTATAGATACGCTTTCTATTAACCGGGCGGTTAATGTTTTCAGGATCCTCGACTTTCCAACCCAGGAGAGAATTATTAAAAAACTTTCGGGAACAAAACTTGCCGAGTTAATTAATCTGCTGCCGCCAGATGACAGGACTTCCCTGTTCAGTGAGCTGAAAGGCGATGCGGTAGCCAAACTGATCCAACTGCTTCCTACAACAGATCGTATTGAAGCATTGGCTTTATTGGGCTATGAGGAGGACAGTGTTGGCCGTTTAATGACACCGGACTATGTAGCTGTTAAAAAGGACTGGACAGTAGCCCGCGTGCTGGAGCACATTCGCCGGTATGGAAAAAACTCAGAAACCATTGATGTCATCTACGTTATTGATAAAAATGGCGTATTACTGGATGACATCAGGATCAGGGAAATTTTACTGGCCGATCCTGAGGTCCTGATTGGGGACCTTGCCGACAACCGGTCTATTGCGCTTAATGTGAGTGACCCGCAGGAAGAGGCCATTAACGTTTTCAGAATGAATAACCGGGTGGCCCTGCCGGTAGTGGACGATCATGAGATTTTATTGGGTATCGTAACCGTGGATGATATTCTTTGGATTGCCAATGAAGAGTATACCGAGGATATGCATAAAATAGGGGGTACAGCTGCGCTAAATGAGCCTTACCTCGATATGTCACTATTTGGGCTTTTCAAAAAAAGAGTAGGCTGGCTGGCGATCTTGTTTTTTGGGGAGATGCTCACGACAGCGGCTATGTCGCATTTTGAAGCCGATATTGCCAAAGCAGTAATTTTGGCCATCTTTGTTCCCTTGATTATCTCCAGTGGTGGTAACAGTGGCTCACAGGCTTCTTCTTTAATTATACAAGCCATGGCTTTAGGGGAGATCACCGTTGCTGATTGGTGGAGGGTCATGCGCCGTGAGATTGTCTCCGGTTTAATGCTCGGCATTGTATTAGGTGTTATTGGTTTTTCCACCATATTTCTACGCTCCCAATTTTCAGATATGTATGGTCCCCATTGGATGCTCATCGGTGCTACTGTAGGTGTATCCCTGGTAGGGGTAGTGCTTTGGGGCTCACTTGCCGGTTCAATGCTGCCTTTGCTACTGAAGAAACTGGGCGCTGACCCTGCAACATCTTCAGCTCCTTTTGTGGCTACACTGGTGGATGTTACCGGTTTGATTATTTATTTCTCCGTAGCAGTGATGTTCCTGGAAGGTATACTTCTTTAATTCCAATATTAGTGTACAAAATCTATAGCGAAAAAGCTACATAAGTGTCGCCCGACTTGCTGCCTATCTTACCACCACCACACGCAATGACGATGTATTGCTTTCCATCTACTTCATAACTCGCTGGCGTGGCATAGCCTGCTGCAGGTAAACGCGCTTCCCAGACAACCTTACCGGTTTTTTTATCAAATGCCCTGATCTTTTCGTCTTTAGTAGCTGCAATAAATACCAGGCCACCTTTGGTGACCAGCGGCCCGCCATAGTTTTCAGTACCGGTAACGGGAATACCCTTCTTTGTGAGTTCCGAAAATTCTCCAAGTGGGACTTTCCAGAGCAATTTACCTGATTGCAAGTTTATGGCATTCAGCGTTCCCCATGGTGGCTTTATACCCGGGTAACCGTCTTTATCAATGAACCGGTCGTAACCCGACATTGTATAGGGCACCTGTGGCAATTCTGTGTTCACGGGCTCCATAGGTTCCTTTTCTGGAAGTTTGAGTAAGAAAGCGATAATAGCCAGTTTTTCCTCATCTGTAATCCCCTTAAAAGCCGGCATCATGTTGCGGCCATTGTCTATAACTGTTCTTACCTGTGTTGCGTTGTATTTCTGATCTAGGTTGGTCAGTGCGGGAATTGTAGCTCCGTTTCCTTTAAGGTCCACACCATGGCACGATATACAATGTTTGTTATAGACAATTTGTCCGGCTCCTGCTAGTGTATGATCTCGGACATCGCCTTTTGGAACGTCGATCATTACTTGTGCCCATGGCAGCTCGCTGGCATTCACATACATGATTTTCGTTTCCTGGTCAACGGCCGCACCGCCCCATTCTCCGCCACCATCAAACCCCGGGAAGATCCAGCCGCCTTCTTTGCTTGGGGGACTAAACATTTCGGTGTTCTTTACCTTCAAAAATTTAGCCATCATCGCCTTATGACTTTCTGGAGACAGGTCAGTTATATCAGCGGCGCTGAAGTGCTGCCGCGCAAAGGGTTCAGGTAAAGTTGGAAATGGCTGTGTAGGCCATGGTTCTTCACCAGGCAGTCCCTTTGTACTAACCGGTCTTTCGACAATGGGAAATATCGGTTTTCCGTTTGTGCGGTCAAACATAAAGATGTAACCGTGCTTTGTAATCTGGGCAACCGCATCGATGGTTTTACCATCCTTCTTTATTGTTAGCAGGTTTGGGTTTGCAGCCAGGTCCCGGTCCCACAAGTCGTGGTGGACTATTTGGTAATGCCAGATGTATTTCCCTGTGGAGGCATCCAGCGCTATCAAGGAATTAGCGAACAAGTTCTGCCCTTTTCGGTTGCCCCCGTAGAAGTCGCCTCCAACAGAGCCGGTCGGAATATAGACAATGCCCCGTTTCTCGTCTATGGACATTCCAGCCCAGTTGTTGGCTCCACCTAATTTCTTCCAGGCGTCCTTGTCTGGCCAGGTTTCGTAACCCCTTTCGCCAGGGTGCGGAATGGTATTGAAGCTCCACCTTAATTTACCCGTACGCACATCATATGCACGAATTGGTGCAGGAGCTGCATCTTCACTTTCGGCAACCCGCATTCCTATGATGATCATGTCTTTATAGATCACCCCGGGGGTGGTAGAGGCAATAAAAGAATGTACTTCCTTCCCGAGGTCTTTCGTTAGGTCCAGATAACCTTCTTTTCCAAAATTGGATACCAGTCTACCGGTTAAGGCATCGATCGCGTACACGCGGCTGCCAACGTTATAGAAGATACGCTTGTTGTTGCCGCTTTCATCTGCCCAGTAAACTAGTCCGCGGTTGACTTTGAAAAACGCCATTGGGTCCTTTTTGCTGGATGTGTCAAGTTTGGCGGGGTCAAAAAGCCAGTTTTGTTTACCCGTGGAAGCATCGAGCGAAAACAGTTTCAGCCTAGGTGTAGAGCCATACAGCTTTCCATCCACCACGATGGGGTTACACTGATTTTGTGTACGATTCCCGGGATCTTTGTCCTTGGAGCTGTAAGTCCACGCAATTTTCAACCCGGACACGTTTTGCAAAGTGATGTTTTCCAGTGCAGTATACCGAGAGCCGTCCTTTGTGCCGGCATAAGTTGCCCATTCTTTATAATTGCTTCCTAACGACTTAGACCGCTGACAGGAGAACAATGCCAATGTTGTTATTGCTAAAATTACAAGCGTTAGCTTCATAGTGTTAATTGATTATTGAGGTCGCCCTCGAACTAATTCGTGTAACAGTTCCTTCGCTGTGAATGCCACTCCGGTCATTACGCCCCAGTCCAGGTATGGGATTCCCCTAAGTTGCTTGGCTATTATAAATAGCGACGAGCCGTAGTAATTCGTTTAACTCTGTCTTTGAACAAGCCATTGGTCACAGGTTCATAGTTGGTTTCGAAAGCTAAAGAATAAAAAGTGAAAATTGTGTGCGAATTTTGCGTAAACTACTGCTCAATTCGAAATTAATATTGGTGGCAACTTGTTTTAATGATTACTTCTCTGATTATTACTTTTGATTAGTCCCATTGATAATAATACTTATCATCAACTTCTGAAACTTTGCATCAATTTTGGTTTACGTATTAGCTCAGATTACATTTTGTCATTTCATGTTGACTTTCTATATGCTTGGCTATCGGGGGCGAAAACTAATTAATATATAGGAATAACTGTACATTTATGTGCTTAAAAAAACATGTTCAGTACTTTAGAATTCGATTCTTCCATAATAGCCACAACCTTAGCGATAAGAAAAACCCTATCAATAGGTGAATACTAAGTCAATTAAAATTCTTACTATTTATAACGGTTAAAAACGGATTTTTGAATTCAGCGAAACAAGACTAAACAATTATTTTCGGTAGCTGTTTGATTGTTATGAATCACAAAAGCACGATTTTGGCGATATTCTTCCTGGTTGGAGGGATTGCCAGCAGCAATGCTCAGGATATAGCGGTTAAAAATCTTCCTGCTGCAGTAAAAACCGCTTTCGACAAAGTTTTCCCTGAAGCAAAAAATGTAGATTGGGAAATGAAAGGATCAAATTATGAAGCAGATTTTGATATAGGCAGAGTAGATCATAAAGCTTTGTATTCGGCCAGGGGCAAAATTATATCTTTAGAGAAAGATATACACAAATCAAAACTTCCAGCTAACATAGCGAAGAGCATCAAAACAAAGTATCCTCAGGGACGAATTGATGACGTGGACCGCATCGATACTGGTGGCGAAATTACTTATAAAATTGATATTGAAGGCACGCCAGACGTTGTTGTTTGGTATGCACCTGATGCCAAATTTATCAGAGAAGCTGCCGACTGAGATCAGCTGGAGTAAAAGAATACCAATAAATCTATACTAATGAAACCATCATAAGTTCGCAGCTTACAAATAGCAATGAATAACCAATTTATATACCAATGAAAAATGCAGCTCTTTTGAAGCTGCATTTTTATTAACCTATAGATTTAGCGCTATCTTTAAACGTTGAAGCGGAAGTGCATAATGTCGCCATCTTCCACAACATAAGTTTTACCTTCGACACCTAATTTTCCTGCATCCTTGCAAGCATTTTCTGAACCAAGGGTTACAAAATCATTGTATTTAATAACTTCTGCACGAATAAAACCTTTTTCAAAATCAGTATGGATTACCCCGGCAGCCTGTGGTGCGGTAAATCCTTTAGTGATGGTCCATGCCCTTACTTCTTTTACACCTGCAGTGAAATAAGTATATAAATCAAGTAAACGGTACGCAGCAACAATCAATTTGTTGACGCCTGATTCTGTTAAACCCAGGTCAGCTAAAAACTCCTGGCGTTCTTCATAGCTTTCAAGCTCAGCAATTTCAGATTCTATTTTCGCTGAAATAACCAATACCTCTGCCTGTTCGTTTTTTACGGCTTCTTTCACCATATCAACATAAGCATTGCCATCGATCACTGAACTTTCATCCACATTACAAACATACAATACTGGTTTTTGAGTCAGTAAACCCAAATCGGCGATGTATTCAAAATCATCCTGATTTAAAGCAGCCGAACGTACGGCGTTTCCACCTTCCAGGTGAGGTTTTATTACGCTTAATATTTCAAACGTTCTTTTGGCATCCTTGTCCGTTTTTGCCATCTTTTCCACCTTTTGGATCCGTTTTACAACCGTATCCAAATCTTTGAGCTGCAATTCGGTATCAATAATCTCCTTGTCCCTAATTGGGTCAACAGATCCATCCACATGGATCACGTTTCCATCATCAAAACAACGCAAAACATGAATAATTGCATTGGTTGCCCTGATATTTCCTAAAAACTGGTTTCCTAGTCCTTCACCCTTAGAAGCGCCCTTTACAAGTCCCGCGATATCAACAATCTCGATAGTGTTTGGAACAATTCGCTCAGGGATAACCAGTTCTGCAAGCTTGTTCAGCCTTTCATCAGGAACGGTAATTACACCTATATTAGGTTCAATTGTACAGAAAGGGAAATTTGCTGCCTGAGCTTTTGCGTTTGATAAACAGTTAAACAAGGTAGATTTTCCAACATTCGGTAAACCCACGATACCACATTGTAATGCCATGTATAGATTTGTATTAATTTGGCGCAAAGGTATCAAAATTTTTAAATCCCTGCGGTAATAAACTTGCAGAGAAAATAAATAATATCTATGTTTAAGCAATAAAAAAGCCGTCAAAAAAAATGGATAATATCGAAGAAACAAACCAGGGAAATTCAATGGAATCTCCTGAAAAGCCGCTGATCATTACTGAGGATATCAGAAGTTACCTCTATGACATGGCAAAATGGACCAAGTTCCTGTCCATTGCAGGCTTTGTGTTTACGGCCCTGATCGCTCTTTTCGCTTTTGCGGCGACTGCTTTTGTTTCCCTGTTGGCAACTTATAGTCCGGGAAACCCCTTGGCAGCCATGGGGCCGGGTTTTATCACCGTTTACTTCATGGTGATGGCATTATTGTATTTCTACCCTAGCCTTTTAATGTTTAAACATTCTAATGCTGTAAAAAAAGCGGTTTTGTATGGCGATCAGGAAAGTCTGAGCGTTGCCATGCTTAACCTGAAGTCGTTTTTCAAGTTTTGGGGTGTATTGCTGATTGTACTGATTGCATTGTATTTCCTTGTCATGTTAATGGCGATCATTGGCGGATTGGGTAGTGCTGGCCTGGGTAGCGGTGGCATGTCATCTTAACTCACTAAATGTTCACTGGTGTTTTATGTTCAATCCTGTATTTAAAATTCTTAATTTCCTTTTTTAACAGGTGTTCAAAGTAGGGATTTATCAGTTTTGATATCCCTACACCAATGCCGCCGATCAATGGGCGGTAAGAGAGTGCGACCTTCATTAAGGTGCCATTGCCATCAGGAGCCTCTTCAAATTCTACACGGCCCACATGGCGCAATAAAGGTCCCTTGGCAGATTGCCAGCCTATTAATCGGCCGGGTTCATCTTTAACGATTTCTGCCTCCCATTTTACAGCAAAAAAATTGCCCAGCACTTTTGTCTTCCAGGTAGAAAGGTGCTCATCTACCATCTCTACTTCCAGTAAACGGCTGATGGTGCCCGGCAGGTTCTTCAGATTTCTCCAATAGGCATAAACCTCCTGTGGAGGAAGATCAATTTCAAACTCGCCCCTGATATTGATGGCCTGTGGCTTTTTACCGTCAATGCCTAAGTAATCATAAAATATGCAGTTGCCGGTAATGCCCCGGTAAGTAAAATACATGCCATATAAAAACCTGGTTTTGAAGGGGTTTTTAAGCGATGAGCCGATTAAAACACCCCCTAGTAACATGGAAGCCAAGCGCTCATTGAAACCAATATTTTCATACTGGTGTTTTTCTATAGAAAAATTGCCAGAACGAAGGTTTAAGTTGTTTCCTGCTGTGTTCATGTCTTATTGTTTAGCTTTAATTGCCTTACCAATTGCATTAACTTTCGCCTGAGTGAGGTTGCCCCAAAGTTGTTCCCATTCCCCCTTTACATCCTCGCGTATCTCGGTCAGTTGCTTACCTTCAAACATACAGTTGTAATATTCCACACCATCACTGGTTTCTTCAGGTTTAATCAATACGGTCTTTTCTGTGCCGTCTATATTTACCTGTACCTCAAATTCAGGGTTGTGCGATTCTAAATCTCCCATTTTTAAATTATTATCAATGTTTCACTAATCAGGTTATTGCCTTTAGTAAGGTCAAGGGTATAACACATTTTGTTCCCTAGTGTTTTATTCTCTTTCAAATACCAATGCATCTAGGGTGGATCTACCATGGATGTACGTTGTATGTACCTTTTCCTGTAAAAACCTAGATACATGGTAGATGCGCAGTACATCCGATCTTATTCCGTTTTCAACTATCATCAGTTTAATTAACTCTTTTTTTTAAGGCTGATTGCTGTATAATTAATTGAATCATAATACAATTACAAATAAAATGTGTGTATCTTTGCGCAAATTTTATGAAGAAAATAGTAGATTACAGAAAATTGTTGGGTGTACAAAAGGACGCCGAACTGAAGGAATTAAAGACCATTTACAGGAATTTAATGAAAGACTGTCACCCTGATAAGTTTCAGGACAGTGAAGAGGCAAAGTTGGAAGCTGAACATAAAAGCAAGGAAATCATTGAAGCCTATCATTTTTTGGTAAGTATTGCACCGGAAACGTTGGATCTTTCCAAAGAGGAATATAACCAAACAACGGCCAGCTGCGGTATTGCAGACTTTACCTGGGAACGTCAGGTTTTAAAGGTGTACTTTCTTGATGGTAGCGGCTATGAGTACTTTGAAGTACCAAAAGCGGTTTACGTTAAATTAGTAAATGCAGATTCACCTGGCAGGTTTGCCCGCAGACATATCTTCAGCGTTTTCCCTTATCGGAATATTGCGAAGATGGAAATTGCTTAAGAGATAGTTGCACTCTTACCTGCGCAGCATAACTTTCCCCAATAGGGAGCACCACGGTGCTGAGCTGGATCTTTTTATGCTGAATGGATTTTACCCGCGAAACTGGCACTATATAACTTCGGTGTATCCTGATAAACTGTTCCGCGGGTAACAAAAGCATTGTTTTCTTCAGGGAAAGCAAGCTAAGGACAGGTTTCTGGTGTTCAAGGTGGATTTTAATATAATCTTCCAAACTTTCTATATATTCAATGTCTTTCATCAGAATCTTAACCATCCGGTATTCTGAGTGAACATAAAAAAAAGCATCCTCTTGCGTTAGAAGCGCGGAGGATTTATAGTTTTTTAGGGTTGCTGCCTTTTCAGTTGCCTTCATAAATTTCTTAAAATTAACCGGTTTCAATAAATAATCCACTGCTTCCTGTTCAAAGCCTTCAAAAGCAAATTGCTTATGTGCAGTAGTGAAGATGATCATTGGCTTTTTTTTTAGTGATTTTGCCAGGTCGAGGCCTGAAATATCTGGCATCTGAATATCCAGGAACAGCAGGTCAACCGTTTTGTGTTCCAGGTAAGCTGCTCCGGAAATGGCATCTTCAAAAACCTCCAGCAGCTGCAGGTTTGGTATACGCGATACGTAGGTACTGATCAGCTCCAGGGCCAGGGGCTCATCATCAATTGCGATACAGGTTAGTGGCATAATTTCATTGTGTATTTAAATATAAGCTATCCTTTGGTAAAAAGTATTAAATCCACAGTGAATAAATCGTTTTTGTTCATGATGCTCAACTGATGTTTCCCAGTATACAACAGGTCAAGTCGTTTTTTGGTATTGCTGATGCCTAATCCGTTGCGCGTCTGTTGTTTATCCTTATTAAAACTTGGTTTATCCTTGTGAAACTGTTGATTGGTACTGTGAAAAATCAATTTACAGTCTTCGATTTTAAGGCTGATATGGATGTTCGCAGGATGGTGGTTGCTGATCCCGTATTTGAACACATTCTCTATGAAAGTCATTAAAATGAGCGGTGAAATCAGGTGACCGGAAGGATCTCCGCTAACTTTGTAATGTAGCCGGTTTTTTTTGCCAAGGCGAAGTCGCTGCAGTTCTATGAAATTATTAATGCAGTGAATTTCTTCCTGTAAGGGAACATAATGAGTAGCAGCCTCATCAGTAATGTACCGCATAATATGGGATAGTTTCATGATGCTTTCTGCTGCTTCAGGGTGACTGTTGATGCACAGCGTATAAATGTTGTTGAGGGTGTTGTATAGGAAATGTGGGTTAATTTGTGCTTTTAAGAAAGAAAGGTTTGCATTGGCGTGTTCTGCTTCGGCCTGGATGGCTCTTTTTTCTGTTAACTGCCATTCTTGTGTAGAGCGTAATGCCGTTCCCATGCCCATTAACGTGATCAAGATAAACATACTCATCAAGTCGAAGTGCATCCCTGGTTTGGGAAAAATCTGTCGCTCAGGTCCTGGTTTAAAGGGCGGTCGGAATTGGCCAATTAATTGATCAAAGGGCTTGATCGTCAATACCAGAATCAGGAGTGCAATACAACATAAGCCATAAATGAGGTATTTTTTATGGAAGTAGAACTTTGTAAACAAGTAGTTTGCATTGAGGTAAAAAATGGTAATAAACAGGAAGGTGAACTGGAAGAATGCCCAGGGATTTTGGAAGGAGGCACTGACACTTTGCCTGCTGCCCTGAAGCATAAACAAGATTGAAAAGCTTAGAAATAACAGCCATGCGGTCAAATGTATGATCACTTTTGATGTTTTAAACTTACCCATATACAAATCAACATTTTTTAGGATAAAAAAACCATCGTTACCAGAAAAAACTGATAATTATTTGTTAAATAATTGACCTCAGGTCCAGAGGGGTTTCTGGATGCTATTTTAAATAGCAATTGTTTTTATTTACTAAATAAATTAGCATAACTTTGTCTTGAAAAATACGAAGGTTATGCCCGAAAAACAGATTGTACATATAGACCAGGATGCCTTCTTTGTATCAGTAGAAGTTTTGAAAAACTCGGCACTGCTGGGTCTTCCGGTAATCATAGGTGGCAGTTCAGACCGTGGCGTAGTGGCGTCCTGCAGTTATGAGGCCCGTAAATATGGCATCCACTCAGCAATGCCCTCAAAAATGGCGAAACAACTTTGTCCGCATGCCACTTTTATCCGTGGCGATATGGAGGAGTACAGTAAATATTCACATATGGTGACCGATATTTTACGGCAAAAAGTGCCGGTGCTGGAAAAGGCGAGTATCGATGAACACTATATCGACATGACGGGCATGGACCGTTTTCATGGTTGCTTCAAGTATACCCAGGAGTTAAAAGAACTGGTCATCAAGGAAAGTGGTTTGCCTATATCGTTTGGCTTATCGGTTAATAAAACAGTTTCTAAAATGGCTACAAACGAATGTAAGCCTGATGGTGGGCTCTTGGTTGCCCAAGCAGAAGTAAAAGATTTCCTTAACCCCTTATCGATTAAAAAAATCCCTGGTTTGGGTAAGGCTACCTATATCAAATTGAGTGAAATGGGGGTCAGGAAGATTCATACCTTATCACAGATTCCTCAGCAGCAAATGTTTAAAGTGCTGGGAAATAATGGGGTAACCTTGTGGCAGAAAGCTAATGGCGTAGACAATTCTCCCGTAGTTCCCTACCGCGAACAGAAGTCCATGGGCAAGCAGCATACTTTTGAGCGCGACAGTATCAATTTCAATGACATTAAACTCTTAATTACCAGTATGGTCATTGAGCTTGCCTATGAATTGCGACAGCAACAAAAGTTAACCGCCTGCATGACCATTACTATCCGTTATTCAAATTTTGAAACGGTAAGCCAGCAGGCCCAGATTCCTTACACGGCCCTCGACGCTTTTTTGATTGAAAGGGCAAAGGCCCTTTTTGATAAAGCCTATACGCGCAGGATGCTGATCAGATTGGTTGGGGTGAAATTTTCAAACCTGGTGAATGGCTCGGAACAAATCAACCTCTACGGTGCTGCCGAGGAACAGTATAATTTGTGCCAGGCGATGGATAAAATCAGAAAGCGTTTTGGCGAGAAAGCAATCACCATTGCATCAACGCTGGCCTTAAAAATATAAGCCGATGTATTTGAATGTTCATTCTCAATATAGTTTGCGCTATGGCACCATGGATATTCAACAGCTGGTGCTGGAAGCCGCTTTTATGGGGGTTACTGAAATGGCCCTGACAGACGTCAATAACTCCACCGGGATGATGGAGTTTTTCAGGGAATGCCAGTCAAAGGGAATAAAACCTGTTGGTGGCATAGAGTTCAGGCGTGAGCACCGCTTGTTGTATATTGGAATTGCCCGGAACAAGGAGGGTGTAAAAGAGTTGAATGATTTTTTGACCTGGCATAACCTCGAGCGTAAGGCCCTGCCGGACCAGCCATGGAATTTTCAACATGTTTATGTGATTTATCCCTTTCAACCGGGCTTTATCCCGGAAAAGGGGCATGAGTTTATCGGGATCAGGGCCAGGCAATTACACCAGCTTTACGTTCAGGATCTAAAGCAGTTGAAAGGAAAATTAGTCGTCCTGCACCCGGTAACCGTGAAAAATGCTGTGGAATACCGGCTCCATCAATACCTGCGGGCAATCGACCTGAATACAGTGCTGACCAAAGTTGGGGAGGAGGACCGGTGCGCGCCGCAGGAGCAGTTCATGCCACCAGGGGAATTAAAACGCTTGTATGCTGCTTATCCTTTTATCGTAGCCAACACCGAAAAGCTGATGGCAGACTGCTGTTTGAACTATATCCCAAAGGATAAAAGGAATAAGAAATCTTTTACCGGCACCCGCGAGGGCGATAAAGCCCTGCTGAATAAGCTGGCCTGGGAAGGGTTGTTGAAAAGATACGGAAGGGGAAATGCAGCTGCTGAGGAGCGTATAAGTAAGGAACTGGCTGTAGTGGATGAACTTGATTTTTTTGCTTATTTTTTGATCACCTGGGATATCATACAATATTCTCAAGGGAAAGGCTACTACCATGTTGGCCGTGGTTCTGGTGCAAACAGTATCATCGCATTCTGCCTGCGCATCACCGATGTAGATCCCCTGGCACTGGATCTTTATTTTGAACGTTTCCTGAATAAACACCGCAGTTCGCCACCGGATTTTGATATTGATTATTCCTGGGATGAGCGTGAAGATGTGCAGCGTTATATTTTTGAACGCTACGGACAAGCGCATACGGCTTTGTTAGCTACCATGAGTACTTTCAAAGACAAATCGGTCATCAGGGAGATTGGTAAGGTGATGGGCTTGCCCAAGGCGGAAATTGATGCTTTTACCGACCCCACTTTACAAGGACAGCACCGGGATAACCCGGTTTATATAAAGATTCTCAACGCACATGACCTGATGAAAAACGTGCCTAACCAGCGCTCAATTCACGCCGGCGGGGTATTAATCTCAGAAGAACCCATTACCTATTATACTGCACTGGATTTGCCGCCGAAAGATATGCCTACGGTACAGTGGGATATGTATGAAGCTGAAGCAATTGGTTTTGATAAATTCGATATCCTGAGTCAGCGGGGAATTGGCCATATCCGGGAAGCCGTTGAGCTCATTGCCAGTAACAGGGGAATAAACGTTGATGTCCATGAAGTACGCCGGCTCCTGAACGATCCTTTGATCAATGCACAACTGCGAACCGGTGATACCATTGGGTGTTTTTACATCGAATCTCCGGCCATGCGACAATTGTTATGCAAGCTCCAATGTGAAGATTACCTCACCCTGGTGGCTGCCAGTTCCATCATCAGGCCCGGTGTGGCGCAGTCGGGCATGATGAAAACTTATATCTATAACTACCATCACCGGGATGAGATTGTATACCTGCACCCCATTATGGAAAGGGAGTTAAAGGAAACTTTTGGTGTAATGGTGTACCAGGAGGATGTGATCAAGATCTGTTATCATTACGGGGGACTGGATTTAGCCGATGCAGATATCCTGCGACGGGGCATGAGTGGTAAATACCGCTCCAAGGTGGAGTTTGACCGCCTGGTGGAAAGTTTTTTTACCAATGCCAAAAATCAGGGCCGCGATGAAGCTGTCACCAGAGAAATCTGGCGTCAGGTGGCTTCCTTCGCAGGATATAGTTTTTCCAAGGCTCATTCTGCAAGTTTTGCTGTGGAAAGTTACCAGAGCCTTTTTCTGAAGACGTATTATCCTATAGAATTTATGGTGGCCGTTCTTAATAATTATGGTGGTTTTTATGAACGCTGGGTGTATGTGCACGAACTTAAAAAGGCAGGGGGGCGGCTGCACCTGCCTTGTGTAAATCACAGCGAGCCCAAGGTAACGCTGCAGGGAAAAGATGTTTATCTGGGGTTTGTCGGGGTAAATGGCTTGGAAACGAAGCTGATGGCGTCGGTTGTAACTGAACGGCAGCAGAATGGCTTGTACACAGGGTTGGAAGATTTTGTGCTGCGGACGGGCATCACCTTGCAGCAATGCATTTTGCTGATCAGGATCGGTGCCTTGCGTTTTACAGGCAGTAGTAAAAAGGTTTTGCTGTGGGAGGTGTATAATTACCTGGGTTCAAAAACACCTGAGCCACCATCTGCTGTCCTGTTCCGCAGCAATAGCAAACCGTTTCAATTGCCTGAGCTGGAAAGCAGTTTGCTGGAAGATGCTTACCAGGAATTCGAACTATTAGGTTACCCAGTAAGCCTAGATATGTTTGACCTGTTAAGAACGACTTACAGGGGAGCGGTGATGGCCAAAGACCTCAAGGCCCATAGGGGCAAGGTGGTTAAAATGGTGGGGCAGTATGTTTGTGAAAAAACTGTACGCACGAAAAATAACAAGAAAATGTGGTTCGGCACTTTTCTGGATCATAGGGGCGACTTTTTTGACACGGTACATTTCCCTACCCATACCCCTGTCTATCCGTTTAAAGGCAAAGGTTGTTACCTGATTTCAGGGACGGTGGTGGAAGATTTTGGTTTCCCTGGTGTCGAAGTTCTTCAGTTTGCCAAATTACCGATTATGGATCATCCGGTATTATGAGCTGATTTAATTTTCTATGCGCTATTTCAACTTGGTGGGTTTTTTAGCATTTTCCTGCAGTGATTCCCCCGGCGTTTCAATTTCTACTTCCCGGGTGCTTACAGCATACTGACTCGGGTGGATTTCAGCACCATACTGCAGCGCATAGGCCTTGGTGAACTCTGCACCGAAGTAAAGGATGATGGATGAATAGTAAGTCCATAACAACAGGATGACCAGCGAGCCGGCAGCGCCGTAGGTGCTTCCTACATTGCTTTGACTGATGTAAAAGGAAATACCGAACTTACCGATCATAAAAAGAATAGCGGTCACAATCGATCCCAAAAACACATCTTTCCAACGTATTTCTGCATCGGGCAAGACTTTAAAGATGACACCGAATATCGAAGAGATGACCGCCAGGGTAATGATTTGGTTGACAATATAAATCAGTACAACGGAAATATCACTGTATTTCGACATGATCCTGTTGCTGAAAGCATCAATAAGAGAGGTAATCCCTAAAGAAACCAGTAAAAGAAAGCCCAGGCTAATGATGACAGAAAACGAAAGTACCCTGTTCTGGATGAATTTTAACCAGCCTTTTTTTGGCTTGGGCTTTAACCCCCAGATGCCGTTAATGGAATCCTGAATTTCTGCAAAAACGGTAGTGGCCCCGATGAGCAACGTAATACCTCCAATAACAACGGCAATGACGCCTTTGCCACTGATCGCGGCTTTCTTGATGATATCCTGCAATTGCATAGCCGTATCCTGACCTAAAAAATCTTCCAGCTGGTAGTAGATCTGGCCTTCAATAGCTTCACGGCCAAAGAAAAGACTGCAAATGGAAATGATGACGATCAGCAAAGGTCCCATTGAAAATACGGTATAGTAAGCGAGGGAGGCACTAAGCTTAGTCACCTTGTGGTCAGAAAATCCTGTGAAGGAGTTTTTCAAAATTTCCCAAATCCCTTTAGTTGTAACTTTTTTCATAAGTCTGTAGTTTGATTTTCCTCGGTAATGAAGCAATCATAAATGGCGATGAAACCAGTATAAGTGCTTAGTGATAGTGGCTTTGGTGGCTAAAGCAAAACCATTGCCAATAAAAATGGTTTTAATTATAGATTAATAAAAAAATAATATATTTACACCTACATTCCTGTTTAAACCTACAGTAGCTTATGAAAAGTATATTTAATACCAATTACAACCATCAAGGACTTGATGTTGCGTTATTTATCCTGCGCGTCGGTGTTGCATGCCTGATGATGACTCATGGCTGGGGCAAGCTAAGTACTGTGTTGAGTGGTGCAGAGATACAGTTTGGTGACCCTATTGGTTTGGGAATGAAAACATCCTTTTACCTGGCCATTTTTGCGGAATTCTTTTGTTCCCTGCTGTTGATATTGGGTTTAGCTACCCGATTGGTATTGATCCCATTAATCATCACCATGGCAGTTGCTGTATTTATTGTTCATCCAGCTGATGGGTTCCAAAAAATGGAGCTTCCCGGATTGTATTTACTTGTTTTTGTGTTCCTGATGTTTTCAGGTCCTGGAAAATTCAGTATTGACAGCGTGATTAGCAGAAATGCGAATCGCAGACGGACATTTTAAAATCCTTTACTGTTGCGTACGTATACTTTTTGGCATTTTCCCGTTATAGCTGTTATGAAGAAAACCTTATTCCTGTGCTTTTTGACGATATCGCTGTTCAGTTGTGGCGTAAATAAACAGGCACAACAAATCAAAGCACTCGAGAAGTGTACTTATGTAATCGCTTCTGCTAACCAGATTACGGTGGCAGGAACTGATATCAGAACCATTATTAACAAAGATAACATCAACTTAAGCAGCCTTCCGGGCTTAGCACTGGGGCTTTTCAGAAAGGATGTGCCTTTAAGAGCAAAGTTGAATCTGGAAATCTCCAATCCTACAGCTAACCAGGCGTCAATCAATGAGTTTGAGTATAAAATCTTAATTAACAAGCAAGAAATTGCCACAGGATTTGTAAACCAAAATGTGAGTGTAGCGCCGGGCGGAACAACAGTTGTTCCGGTAGACATTAATGCCAACGTATATCCCCTGGTTTCAAATAGTAAATTAATGGAGGATGTAACAAAATTCCTGACAGCCAAAAAAGGTGGACCGGAGCAGAAAGGTTTAGTAACCTTGAAAATCAGGCCTAGTTTTATGGTTGGTAACAGCCTGGTTAAATACCCGGGCTTTATCAGTATCGATAAGGAGGTAAGCAGCAAAATACTGTTGTAAAAGATTTGTTCAGTCCTGCGGGATAAGTGAATTTTGATTAATTTCGGAAATCAACGTACCAAACGTACTATATGAATCCAACGACACGTTTTTTTTTTCTGCTATTCCTGCTGCCTATTTTTTTAAATGCACAAAACATCACATCTCCCAATGCTGCGGAGATTAAACAAGGTTTAGAATCCTTGAATGTGAGTGGCAGTGTGCTTTACATTGCTGCTCATCCTGATGATGAAAATACGAGGTTACTCGCGTTCCTTGCTAAGGAAAAGAAAGTGCGTGCCGGGTATCTTTCCCTTACACGTGGCGATGGCGGACAAAACCTGATCGGTACCGAACAGGCTGACCTTTTAGGTTTGGTGCGTACCCATGAATTACTTGCCGCAAGAAGTGTTGATGGTGCTGAACAATTCTTTACCAGGGCCAATGATTTTGGTTTCTCTAACCCTCCGGAGGAAAGTTTCAAGTTCTGGGATAAACAGCAGGTGCTAGGCGATGTAGTTTGGATTATCCGCAAGTTTCAACCACAGGTGATCATCACCCGTTTTCCGGAAGATGCCAGAGCAGGCCATGGAAATCATACGGCTTCAGCAATTTTAGCCCATGAGGCTTTTATTGCGGCAGCAGATCCGCGGCAATTCCCTGAGCAGCTTAAAGAGGTGAAAACCTGGAAGGCCCACCGCATCGTATGGAATACTTATAACTTTTCTTCTATCAATACCACCGCCGATGACCAGCTGAAGCTGGAAGTAGGGGGCTTTAACCCGCTTTTAGGTAAAAGCTATGGTGAAATAGCTGCAGAAAGCAGATCAAAACACAGGAGTCAGGGATTTGGGGCCCCTGCACAAAGAATACCAGCAATAGAGTACTTTAGTCATGTTGACGGCGTTGCGGCAAAGAAACACCTTTTTGAGGGCATCGATTTTTCTCTAGGTCAGGAACCACGAATGGCTGCTGTACAAAAATTAGTCACAAAAATTAACCAGGAATACCAGGTTTCAAATCCTGCAGCTTCATTGAACCTCCTGCTGGATTTAAGGAAAAAAGTAGCCGGCTTGTCTTTTAAGCACCAGCTTTTAGACGAGTTGATTCTGGCCTGTGCGGGGATTTGGATTGAAACAAATGTGCCGATGTCTACTTATGCTATTACAGATTCTATTCCTGTACAACTACAAGCTTTAGCCCGTGCAAATGTCACCTTACCGATTAAGATTTCTGTAAAAACAAATGGTCAGCGCACGGAAGTTGCACAATTGTCCAAACAAATGACCTCATTTAAATTTAGTCTTCCGGCTGCAGCAATCGGCATCACCCAGCCTTATTGGCTGGAAAAAGAACATCCTCCGGGTTATTATATCGTAGACTCGCTGTCATTAAGGGGATTGCCAAAGAATCCAGCCCCGGAACTTGGTCAAATTGAAGTGGAGATCGGCGGTCAGACCATTCCGGTGAAACGAGCTATTGTTCATAAGTTTACCGATCCGGCCATAGGGGAGATTTATCAGCCTTTAGTGGTGGCACCGCCGGTCACGGCATCACTTTCCGACAAAGCTTTTGTTTTCAGACAAGGGCAAACCAGGTCTTTCACCGTTCAGCTTCATAATTTTAGAGATAAAATAAAAGGTGTCTTAAAACCAACAGTTCCGCAGGGCTGGAAAGTCAACCCCGCAACAATCGACTTTGATTTCAGCAGAAAAGGCGAAGTGAAAAACGTTACATTTAGTGTAACTCCCGCAGGTAAAGTGACCGAAGGTAAACTGGGATTGCAACTGCAAGTGGGCGGGGTATTGTATAATAAAGGTTTACAGGTAATCAATTATGAACATATTCCGGTACAAACTCTATTTCCTGTTGCAGCAGCGAAGGTTGCAGCTGCAGACATCCAAATGGCAGGGAAACGCATTGGCTACCTTGCAGGCGCAGGAGATTTGGTGGCGGAGGCGTTAAAGCAAATTGGTTTTGAAGTAACCCTCCTGAACAATAACCAGGTGTTGTACGGTGATCTTTCTTCCTTTGATGCCATCATTACCGGCGTACGTTTCTATAATGTCAATGAACAAGTGAAAGCGATGCAACCCCGCCTGATGAAATATGTAGAAGAGGGGGGAACACTTTTACAACAATATAACGTCAATAATCCCCTGAAAATCGATCAGTTAGGACCATATCCTTTTCAGATCAGCCGTGCCCGAGTTACAGAAGAAGATGCAAAAGTAATATTTTTAGCTCCCGGTCACCAGGTTTTAAACTACCCCAATAAAATAACCGCCAAAGATTTCGAAGGTTGGGTGCAGGAACGCGGCTTATACTTCGCGAAAGAACTGGATCCAAAATATACACCTATTCTTGCGATGAATGATAAAGGCCAGTCGCCAGAAAACGGCTCCCTGTTTGTTGCCGCTTATGGCAAGGGGAAATATGTTTATACAGGCTTGTCCTTTTTCAGGGAACTTCCCGCAGGTGTGCCCGGGGCCTTCAGGTTATTTGTCAACTTAATTGCAAAACCCGCTGAATAAATGCCAGCCAATTAAACCAATCCCTATAAAATAAGTAATTGAACAAAATGATTCCCAGACATGAGTAAAGTAAAAGAAAAGGACCCGGAGTTGCCTCCATTTGTGAAAAGCTGGCCGCAGTTTTACCGCCTGCTGATCCTTTGGTTGTGTTTATTAATCGTTTTTTTCTATTTCTTTACCAAGTATTTTGAATGAGTAACCTGGATTGGGCAGTACTAGTCATCACCCTCCTTGTTATTGTACTTTACGGGGTATATAAGAGCCGGGGAACGCAGAATATCGATGGTTTTCTATTAGGCAACCAGTCTATGCCCTGGTACAGCGTATGTTTATCGGTGATGGCAACGCAGGCCAGTGCAATTACTTTCCTTTCAGCACCAGGATTGGCATACGCTTCGGGGATGAGTTTTGTTCAGTTCTACCTGGGCCTGCCCCTGGCCATGATCGTGCTGTGCATCACTTTTGTCCCTATTTTTCACCGCCTTAAAGTTTATACAGCTTATGAATACCTGGAGCAACGCTTTGACCTGCGTACCAGGGCGTTGACCGCATTCTTATTCCTCATCCAAAGGGGCTTGTCGACCGGAATTACCATTTATGCACCCGCAATTATCCTTTCGGCTATTCTGAATATCAATCCTACGATTACAACGATTTTGATTGGGAGTATCGTTATTTTTTATACGGTTTACGGGGGCTCGAAAGCAGTGTCTTACACGCAAATGTTGCAGATGGCCATTATCTTTTGCGGCTTGTTTGCTGCAGGTATTGTCGTGGTTCAATTGCTGCCTGCTGATGTTGGTTTTGGAAAAGCCCTCAGCATTGCCGGTAAAATGGGCCGGACCAATGCCATCGATTTCAGTTTCGACTGGGATAACCAGTATACCGTATGGAGTGGCTTAATCGGTGGGTTTTTCCTGCAGCTGTCGTATTTTGGTACTGACCAGAGCCAGGTAGGGCGCTACCTCACAGGATCATCCGTGGGGCAAAGCCGGATGGGCCTGCTCATGAACGGCCTGGTTAAAATCCCCATGCAATTTTTGATTTTGCTGATTGGTGTGCTGGTATTTGCCTTTTATCAATACACCAAACCCCCGGTTTTTTTCAATAGTTTTGAGTTGAATAAACTGGAAAGGAGTCCGCATCAGGCAGAGTTGAATGCCATTAAAGCCGAGTATTCCACAGCGTTCCAGGAAAAGCAGCAGGAATTAGAAAAGCTTAGTCTTGCACTTGATCAGAAGGACCAGAAAACAATTGATCAGCAAAGAGTGGTGTTGCAGGAAGCTGATGATAAAGCCAAAGATATCCGCAAAAAAACGACGGACCTGATGCTGAAAAACGATCCCAATGCGGATATCAATGATAACAATTATATCTTTTTAAGCTTTGTAACGGAATACCTGCCACGTGGCTTAATTGGCCTCTTGATAGCCATTATTTTTTTAGCTTCCATGGGTTCCACGGCAAGTGCCCTGAATTCTTTGGCGTCAACCACTGTGATCGATATTTATAAAAGACTGATCAATAAAAATGCGACCGATGATCAATACCTCAAGGCATCGCGCTGGGCGACCTTTTTCTGGGGTTTTGTCTGTATTTTAATGGCCCTGTATGCCAGCAAAATCGGTAACCTGATTGAAGCGGTGAATATTCTGGGTTCTTATATTTATGGAACTATTTTAGGCGTGTTCCTGGTTGCTTTTTACGTAAGGCATGTCAATGGCCGGGCAGTGTTTATGGCCGCCATCGTTACCGAGATCATCGTTTGTATTTGTGGCTATTTCGCCGTCGTAGCCTACCTTTGGCTAAATGTAATTGGCTGTTTATTGGTTGTGGTATTGGCGCTGTTATTTCAATTATTCGACAAAAAGAAATCCCTCCCTGCTTAACGTGTTAAACGGAAACTATTTTAACTCCTGGCTGTTTAAAAGAAATACCTAAAAAGCAGCTAATGAGACCATCATGAGATGATAGCTTTATCACCTATTAAAACAGACTATGATGAAAAAAATAAGTTTAGCCTTGATGGTAGCCGCAGTGTGTGCTATCATTCCCACAGCCATTATACCCGAGAAAAAAGCGGATATAGAGATGTTGAAGAAACTATCCGGTCCGGCGTTCGATAAGCAATACATGGATATGATGGTGAAAGATCACCAAAAAACTGTTGAACTCTTTAAAACTGGTCAGAATGTGAATAAAGATGACCTCGTTGCATTTGCAAAAAAAACCACTCCTGTGATAGAAAAGCATTACAACATGGCAATGGAGATCAAAGCTAATTTGAAATAGATTCGTAAAACCAGCATATAGATATGGATTTTGTGCATACCATTTTAGGTGATGATATTGAGGCAGGTTTATTAATTATCTTAAATTTAATACTCATTGAAAGTATCCTTTCCATCGACAACGCTGCTGTTCTGGCAACGATGGTCATGGATTTACCACCGGATCAAAGAAAGAAGGCCTTAAAATATGGTATTATTGGTGCTTACGTTTTTAGGGGCATATGTTTGGTATTAGCGGCATGGCTGGTCACGATATGGTGGTTAAAGCCTTTGGGTGGTTTTTATTTATTGTTCCTGGCCATAAGCTACTTTATCAGGAAAAAAAATAAGAATAAAGTTGTGGAGCATGAGGTGGTGGACAAAAAAAGGAACTGGTTCTACCGCTCTACCGTGGGGCTGATTGGTAATTTCTGGGCTACCGTAATCCTGGTGGAACTGATGGACCTTGCCTTTTCTATTGATAACGTATTTGCTGCAGTAGCTTTCACCGATAACATTTACCTGATTTATATCGGCGTGTTTATTGGTATCCTGGCCATGCGTTTTGTGGCACAGGGTTTTGTGAAGCTGATGGAAAGATTCACCTTCCTTGAATCAATTGCTTATATTGTAATTGGGGTATTAGGCTTAAAATTATCGTCTTCAATTATCACTCACATGTTTCCTGATTCTCCGGTGTCTAAATTTATGGAAGGAGAAGAGGCCGATCTCTATGTGTCCATTTTAACCATCGCCATATTCGTTATTCCGGTTGCAAGTTCTATACTATTTAACTTCCCTAAAAAGCATGAGGTCACAGAAGTTAAGGAGATTGAAAAATAGCTATTGGTAAACCGGAAGGGAAAAGTAGAAACATGAACCTTCTTTCTGTTTGCTTTCCACCCAGATCCTGCCCCCAACACGCCTGATGATTTCGGCGGAAATATAAAGGCCAAGCCCTAATCCTGGAAATGTATGCTGCATGGCACCGCTTACCCTGTAGAATTGCTCGAATACTTTCATCGAATCTTCGCTAGAAATACCAATGCCAAAGTCTTCAACACATACAATAATCTCATTGTTTCTTTGTTCGATATGAACGATGATTTTTGAGGGATTGGGCGAATATTTGATGGCATTGGTCAGGAAGTTGATGATTACCTGTTCAATACGTTCTTTATCCGCATAAGTCTTGCCTGTAGGTTTAAAATTTTCCACCAGCAGGTGCTTTTCGGTGCTTCGTTGCAAGTCCTGCATCAGTTCGCTCACCATGGGCTGCAACTCAAACACCTGGTTGTTGAATTGCAGTTTGCCGGCATTGATTTTGGTCACATCTAAAAGGTCGCCGATCAGGCTTGTCAGCCGGTTAAGCTGCGCATCCATCTTACGCATCATGTCAGCCTCAGTTTCATGGCCCTTCTTTTTCAGGATCCTTTCCAACACTTGTGCATAGCCTTTAAGGCTCGTTACGGGAGTTTTTAATTCATGGCTGGCAATACCAATGAAATTATCTTTTTGATTTTGTAGTGCCTTATGTTCCGTGATGTCTGTACAGGAGCCAATATATCCTGAAAGCCAGCCATCTAAATCGAACTGTGGTTGCCCACGGGCAATACACCAATGCTGTGTCCCATCCGCATGATTAATTCTAAACTCCACTTCATATTGTATCTTGTTGGAGGTAGCTTTATAGAAACCATCTACCACCTGAGTAAGGTCCTCGGGAAGAATGATAGACATCCAGCCATAAAGCAAGTTGTCTTCGAAGGAATTTCCAGACCAGTCAACCCAGGTTTGGTTGATATAGGTAATTTCACCCTTTTTGTTTGACATCCATAAAGCGGTGGGTGCCGCCGTCGTGATGTTTCTTAACAAGCTTTCGCTGTCAGCCAATGCTTGTTTAGCGGTTAACTCCAATCTGAGATCCCTCATAACCACTCCAATCCCAATGGGTTTTAAGGTGACGCTTTCTTCAATGCGGATGAAATTATTAAATACCGGCAGGTTTTCTCCAGTTGTATAATTACGGACCATCAACCTGCCTGACCAGCTTCCCTCACGCATCACAGCCGGTAAAACTTCGTTTTGAACAAATTCAAAATATTCGGGGCTATGTAAATCTGAAAGATGTATCGTTTGGTTTTCTGCCATAGATGGCAGACCTAAAAGTTCGATGCCTGCAGTATTCATATAAGTGTTATTTCCTTCCAGGTCAAATATGGACATCAAATCCACGCTGTTGTCCACTAAGGTAACAAGTTTCCGTTGCTGCTCTTTGTCGAATTTCTGACTTGTAGTGTCGAGTACGGTGCCTAAAATACGTGCCGGATTTCCTTCTTTGTCGTAAAGCACTTTACCTTCAACCTTTATCCAGCGTATGGATTGGTCGGGCCAGATAATCCTGGCTTCATAGTTCATGGTGCCGTTCTCAATTGCATCTTCCTGCGCTTTTTTTCTTACCTCTACATCGTCGGGATGAAGGGCGGCGTTATATTCATGGCTTGTTGCCGGTTTTTCGAGGCCAAAGATATGGGCGAAACGATCTGATGTGACCAGGTTACCATTTACGATATTCAAATCATAAACACCCAAATCAACAGCATCTGCAGCGAGCCTTGCCCGTTCTTCTGCTTCTTCTAACTTGTGCATGGCTTCCACTTTGGCTGTAACCTCTGTTGCTACTACAATCACACCCGTAATGGTATTGTTCTCTTCATAAAAAGGCTCAAAAACAAAATCAACATATACTTTTTCAAGAATGCCATTCCTAATCAAAGGTAATTCAACACCTATTCCTTCAAAAGTTTCACCAGTAACTCGGACATTATCCACAAGTTCTTCAAAGCCCTGTCCTTTTACAAAAGGTAAAACATCAAACACAGGATTACCCAACATTTCTTTAATTGATTTTCCATAGATATTGCATAAAGCATGATTGATCATGGTGACTGTCAAATCCGGACCTTTGAAAATGCCAATGCCGACCGGCGCCTGCATAAAAGTGGCATATAATTGTTTCCGCTGTAATTTTAAGCTTTCAATTCCAGCTTTTTCCCGTTTTTCCAGATAGTGATGAGCGGTAACATCCCTTGGCGCGTGAATAATGAACTGGATATCGCCTTTAGCATCAAAGATGGGGGTGTTTACGGTTATCCAATATTTTTCTATAAACTGATCTTCTCCCGGAACTGGTATATCATACCGGTACTTTTCCATGGTATGAGGTTGCCTGGTTTGGATGACCTGCTCAAAGGATAGCAGGGTTTGTTCGATGTTTTTTGATTCAGGATCTAAGGTGTTTTTAGGAAACACCGTAAAAACAGGTTTGCCGATCAGCTCCTCTTTTTTTGTGTTTGTAGCCTGCAGGTAGGTGTTGTTAGCGTCCAGTATAGTGAAGTCTGGGGTGGCAACGCTTAAGATTAGTTTGGCAATGGGGCTGTGATTAAAAATCTCTTTATATCCTTCTTCAAAAATGTTCATCTCATTATAACCATTAAGGGTGATTACCAAAGTTAAAAATAGAAGTTTTATTTACTTTTTCATGTAATATTGCAAGGTGATTCCTAAAATATGTAAATGTAATTACTTAAACCTAATGGATGTTAATGAATACAGATCGGCTTTGAGCTATGAATAATGTCATTGTAACAACTTACAAAGAATCGTTTAGGGGATTAAGCCGCGAAACCTGGTTGTTGAGTTTGGTGATGCTCATTAACCGAAGCAGTAACATGGCCGTGCCGTTTATGGGCCTGTATGTGACGCAGTATTTGTCTCGGCCTGTTTCCGATGCTGGTTTAATCATCTCTCTGTTTGGGATTGGCTCTCTTTTAGGCGCAGTAGCAGGAGGGAAGTTTACCGATGTATTTGGCTTTAGATCCGTTCAAATTTTCAGTACCCTCATTGGAGGTGCTTTTTTCATATTCTTTTCCACTGTCAGGCATTTCGAAACCTTATGTTTTTTAACACTGGTGATCAGTTTCTTTTCTGAGTCTTTTAGACCGGCCAATTTTGCTGCCATTGCTTCCTATGCAAATCCGGGTACTGAAACCCGTTCTTATTCTTTAAACAGACTGGCTACGAATCTTGGCTGGGCGGTGGGTAGTAGCGTGGGCGGTATTATTGCTTCCTATAATTATCAGTTATTATTTATTGTAGACGGTGGCGTAAACATTTTATGTGGTATTGCTATCTTGTGTTTATTGCCGGTCGTAAAAGGATATCGCAAAGCGATCCAGGAGAAATCAAAAGGATTAGTGGTGCGCAAGCCCTGGCAGGATGCTTTGTTTATGAAATTTATTATCCTCACGACCCTGTTTGTTACTTGTTTTTTTCTGATGTTCAGGGTGGTGCCTATTTTTTATAAAGAAGTGTGGCATATAGATGAATCGATGATTGGTATGATTTTGGGCCTGAACGGGATCATTATTGCTTTGTTTGAAATGGTCATGATCAGTAAAATTGAGCATAAGCGTTCGGCTGTTTTCTATATCATCGCAGGGGCTCTATTGGTAGGCTTCGCTTATCTGCTGCTATTAATCCCTGCAAAATTTCCTGTTGGTATAGCCCTCCTGGTAACGGTGGTCATCACTTTGGGAGAAATGCTTTCCCTGCCATTTATCAATACCTTCGTCATTAACAGAAGCAATGAATTTAACCGGGGCCAGTATGCTGCGGGTTATACCTTGAGCTGGTCGGCAGCACAGGTAATCGGACCAACGGCCGGCTTTTACTTAGCGGGACACTTGGGGTACAATGTTTTATGGATTGTTTTAGCACTGCTCTTATTGATTTCAGCCCTGATTTATAGCAAACTGGATATGACTGAAGATAAGTGATGATCGGTCTGGTGGCTGTATAAAGGAAAACGGGGATATTCCGTCCGAAATACCCCCGTTTAAATTAACGCTCTCACATATATAGACGACTTATTATTCGGTTTATTGTGTAAGCCTCATAAAAAAATTAAATAGGCTCATTTTTTTTCTTTCTTAAAAAAAAGTAAGTATGCTGGTTGTCCAGGTAATGCTGAAATTCAGGGCTGGTTTGTATATTCGGTGGTGTATTCTTAAATTGTTCTGGGGTAATGAATTCCCAGGTGAGGTGGTTTTCAGCTGTTATATCGATAATTCGGAGGGGAAAGTTCATTACATGCTGCATCAGGAAGATCCTTTTGCTGTCGGCCCAGGCTTGATGATCGCCAAGGTTTGCAGGCCAGGTGTATAGTTTGTGGGCCTCACGCTGATGCACACCATCATGAACATAGGCGGATGTTTTCTGGATGAGTTCAGAAATTTTTAAGGTCTCCACTGTACCAGTATACTGCCCGTCGGTTTCTGCGATCACCAAGGCTTTGGCAGTAAAATATGTGACATTTGAACCAAGGGAGGTTTCCTCTTTCAGGTCTTCGATAAAAACTAAATTTCCTTTTTTAAATTGCATGATTTTATTTTTGTGATGTCATTTCTTCCTCTTCTTCAATAGCCTGTTCCTCTTTTTTTACCGTAATCTTACCTTTCTTTAAATCAATACGGATGATGTTGTAAAGGCTCATGTAAATATTGGCGATCCAAACCAGTGCAAATCCCGCAATAAGGTAACCGCGCCAGTCGGTTAAATACAATTGGTAACCTGTAAGTATCAACATAAATGCGGTTACGTAATGACTAAAGCAATATTCGCAGGTGAGCATATAAAAGAACTTCCTTTTAAATATAAGCTTTTCTTCCTTGGATCTTTTAACACAATAGTCGCGTGGTTCACGAAACACTTCTTCATGGGTTACCGTCCAGGTGATGCAGGCAATGGGAATTGCTAAAATAAACAGCCAGTAAACAGAATGATCATGCATGTAACTATTACAATATACCTATCAGATTTGTTTTTTTAAACTTGCTACGTCCCCCGTCGGATCCAGGGCTTAGATGTGGGGTGTTACGATAGAAGGATGATTGCAATGCTTGGTTTACCAGAGATTATTACTAATTTTGTTAGCAATGAAAAGATCCGGAACTGCTGATTTACCCTTACATGGTGGCCATGTGCCCCTGTGGCTGGCTGAAAGGATGTCCCGTTTGGGCTTTGCGATCACGGAAGCGATCATTGCTGAATATGGTACTTCAGAAGTACTTCGTAGGCTAAGTGATCCATTCTGGTTCCAGAGTTTCGGTGCCGTGATGGGCATGGACTGGCATTCTTCGGGTATTACTACCTCAGTGATGGGTGCACTCAAAAGGGCTGTTAATCCACATGCCAAAGAGTTGGGCATCTATATCTGTGGTGGTAAGGGCAAACAATCCCGGCAAACACCGAATGAATTACTGGCTTTTAGTGAGCGTACCGGTTTGGATGGAAGAGCACTTGTTCGTTGCAGTAAATTAAGTGCGAAGGTGGACAACACAGCTGTGCAGGATGGATTTCAATTGTATCATCACAACTTCATAGTCAACAACGATGGCTTGTGGACTGTGGTTCAACAGGGGATGAGCCAGGGCAATTCGACCGCAAGACGTTACCATTGGCACTCTTCGGTACTGAAGTCATTTGTTGAAGAACCGCATACGGGTATTTGCGGCGTAAACCAAGGGCCTATTTTAAACATGGTAGCGCTGGAAGCACGGTCGTCAAGAGCTGCAGTGATGGCGATGGCTGCTGAAGATCCGCAAAAAATGCTTTTGGAAGTGCAGCATTTGACAATGCCCCGTCACCATGACGTACAGGCAAAAGATGTTAACCTGAAAAGACTTGGTGCGATGCTGTGGTTGACACATGACCGGCGACCTGTCGATTTTGAGGAATTGCTGTTGTTGGAAGGTATGGGGCCGCGTACCCTACAGTCTATGGCGCTGGTAAGTGAAGTGATTTATGGTACGCCATCGCGCTTTAAGGACCCTGCCCGGTTTTCTTTTGCCCATGGGGGCAAAGATGGGCATCCTTTCCCTGTGCCAGTCAACGTTTACGACGAAACTATCTCCGTGTTAAGCAAGGCGGTTGCTAAAGCTAAAATAGGGGAGAGCGATAAACAACAGGCCATAAAAAAGCTTGGCGAACTTGCCAGGGCTGCTGAAAAAAACTTTACACCTAATGAAAATTTGGAGGCGGTCCTGGAAAAAGAACGCAGAGATTCCTGGAAATACGGTGGCAGAACCATTTTTGGCAAAGCGAAACCACCTGCACGCTCACAATTATCTTTGTTTTGATTAAGCTCATCATTGCTGTTTGTAAGCTTATGATGGTGATCAGCCGATAACAATATGGGTGTTTTCAGCCGTAGGATGCCCGGTGCAGATTAAAACACGGCCTTTCTCTATTTCCTCGTCTGTCAGCACCTCGTTATAATCCATTCGCACACCACCGGCAATACAGGTGGAAGTACAAGTACTGCACATCCCGGCACCACAGCTATAAGGAAGATTGATCTTGTTTTCCAGTGCTACATCCAGGATCCTTTTAAAATAAGGGACCTTCAGCTCATGCCTCTTTCCATGGTAATCGATGATCACATTATAAGTGTTAGTGTCCTTAACTTTTTTCTCCGTCATGTCATCCTCATCAATCTCGTCTTCTGGAATGAAATAAGTTTCTCTCTTAATCTGCTCCTGTGGAAAACCCAGGGCACGCAAGGTGATTCTGCAAAGAACCATGTAATTAATTGGTCCACAGGTATAAAACAAGGCATCATCAGGATTGAATTCTAAATTGGTTTTCACCAAATGTTCAATTCGGACATTATTCAACCTTGCTGTCAGCAGGTTTTTTGACTCGCTAAAAAGGTATATAATTTTAAGCCGGTCGGGATACTTTACCTGCCATTCGTTTAGTTCCTGGTAAAACAAAGTATTGACCGCAGATTTATTGCTGTAGACCAGCACTAATTTACTCTGTTCTTCGGCAACCAGAGCGGTCTTTAATATGGAGAAGATAGGGGTGATGCCAATTCCTGCCGCAAATAAAAAGATGGTGCGTTTCTTTTCTTTTTCAGGAATATAGGTAAAGATACCATTGGGATTCAGCGCATGAAGCACATCGCCGACACCAACTTTATGATGCAGAAATTTTGTGATCTCTCCATTTTCTACCATTTTAACAGCAATGGCTAAAGGTTCATCCAAATCCGGACTACTGCAAATGGAATAAGAACGCCTGATTTCCCGTCCGTTGATGTTAAAAACAAAAGCTAAAAACTGACCCGGCAGGTAACTCAATTTTTGTCCGTTATCAGGCATCAGTTTAATAACTACATTATCTGCCGTTGCTTGTCTGTGTTCTATTATCCTGAGTGCTGTAGTCTGGGTCATTTTCTGTTTTTTATGCAAAGATCGGCATATCAAACCTATTTTAAAAGCTGGCTTTGCTACCTGTATCAGTTAATTTACGTTAAAATTAGTTAAAGAGATTTATGGTTTTAATTTAAATTATACCTTCGCGTAACTTAATTTCTTGTATGAAACTACTTTACGCTCTTTTGTTGCTTTTTTGTACCTCTGTCTCCTTATTTGCTCAAGAATCAAATACCATTAAAGGCTTTGTGGTGGATACCGCTTACACCACAAGGTTGGTTAATTCTTCTGTTTCCGTTTTAAACACCAAAGATTCCACGCTGGTAAACTTTACGAGGGTAGGCAGTAACGGTGCTTTTAATATTGGTGCTCTGAAAACCGGCAAATATATCCTGATGGTTACCTACCCTGGTTATGCAGATTATGTGGAAAAGTTTGCAATTGATTCCGCTAACCGCCAAAAAGATTTCGGAAAGGTAAACCTGACGTTGAAGGCCAAATTACTGCAGGATGTCATCATTAGGGGAACCGCCGGGGCCATTAAAATCAAAGGAGATACCACTGAATTCAATGCAGCAGCGTTCACCATAGAACCCAATTCGAAGGTAGAAGACTTGTTGAAACAGCTTCCGGGTATACAGGTGGATAAGGATGGAAAAATCACAGCACAAGGACAAACGGTGAATAAGGTTTTAGTGGATGGCGAAGAATTTTTTGGAGATGATCCAACCCTGGTGACCAAAAACATCCGTGGTGACATGGTGGATAAGGTGCAATTGTATGATAAGTCTAGTGATCAGGCTGCATTTACCGGTATCGATGACGGCCAGAAAACCAAAACCATTAACATCAAGTTGAAAGAAGATAAAAAGCAGGGGTATTTTGGTAAAATAGATGCTGGCCTCGGCACCAATGACAATTACGAGGGACAAGGGATGTTTAACTTTTTTAAAGGTAAAAAGAAGTTTTCCGCGTACGGCACGATTGGCAATACAGGAAAAACGGGTCTGGGCTGGGAGGACAGCAATAGATACGGCACTTCAGGAAATATGGAATTTAGTGATGATGGCGGGATCTATATGACTTCCGGCCAGGATGAGCTGGAATCTTTTGGCGGCAGGTATAATGGTGAAGGAATTCCTTTGGCACGCACCGGTGGTGTGCATTATGATGCCAAATGGAATGAAGACAAAGAGTCCATTAATACAAATTATAAGATAGGTTCCTTAGGTGTAACAGGCGAGAAAAATGTTCTTGTACAGAATAACCTTCCTACGGGAGTCATCAACAGTATTTCCAATCAAAACTTCGATAATTATGCCTTCAGGCAAAAACTCGATGGTATTTATGAAATTAAGCTGGATACTTCCTCCACTTTAAAAGTTTCGGTAGAGGGCACGCTTAAGACCAATGAAACAAATACCAATTACCAGGTGACCAGCTTAAATGGTAATGATGTGTTGCTGAATGCCAACGACCGCGACCTGAATAATACAACAGACCAGAAATTATTTAAAGCAACCGCCTTTTGGAATAAAAGGTTCAAGAAAAAAGGACGAAGTGTTTCGTTAAACGTGACCGGAAGTTTAAACCAATCCGATGGAAGGGGATTTTTAAAGTCGTCAGAAAGCTATTATAACAATACCGGTGATTTGGATAGCACGAATGTAACCGATCAATTCAAAACCAACAAATTGAATAGTACCGTTTTTAGCTCTAATCTTACCTACTCAGAGCCATTTTCGAAAACGTTTGCTGTCGTATTGAACTATGGCTTAGGTCTCAATAATACCGAGCAGGGACGCCAATCTTTCAATGCCTTAAATCCCGGTCAGTATACCCAACTGGATACCACTTTCAGTAATGACTATAAATTAAATCAGCTGTCAAACCAGGCAGGGGCCATTTTTAATTATAAAACCGACAAGACCGTTCTTAATTTTGGTTCTAAAGTAACGGCAGTGAATTTTGATCAGTTGGATGTCAATGCCAATGAAAATCTTAACCGAAATTTCATCAACTGGAGTCCTCAGGCATCTTACCAGTACAAATTTTCGCAACAGAAATCATTGCGTTTAAATTATAACGGTAATACCACCCAACCGACCATCAACCAGATTCAGCCCATAAGGGACAATACAGACCCTTTGAACATTGTGATGGGAAACCCCAACCTGAAACCCTCTTTCAGTAACCGTTTCAACGCAAGTTTCAACTCCTATAAAGTGTTAAGCTCCAGGTCGATCTGGATCAACGGTTCCTATGCCTTTACCATGAACCCCATTGTGAGTAACACCATGACTGATTCGACAGGTAAAAGCACCTACCAATCGATCAACTTAAATGATAAAAACACCTCTAATTTTTATATGTATGCTCACTATGATAAAAAAATCAAGGCAATTGATGTCAATGTGGGTTTTAACCTGAGTGCTAATGGCAATACTTATTTCAATTATGTAAATAATGCACTTAACCAAACCAAATCTTACAATTATTCCGGTGGCTTAAACCTGTCAACCTATAAAGCCAAAAAGTACCAGGTGTATTTAAGGGCTGGGCCAAGTTACAATACCAGCGAATCTTCTTTGCAGAAACAACTGAACAACAATGGCTGGGGATTTAATGGTAATGGAGCTTTCAAGGTTTTCCTGCCAGGGAAATTCGAAATCAGCAGCGAGGCCAATTACCAGTTTACCGCGAAAACGGAATCATTTGACCAGGATTTTAGGCGTTTCATTGTGGATGCTGCCATCTCCAAGAAGTTCCTTAAATCGGATGGCTTGCGTATTTCGATCACTGGCAGAGATTTGCTAAACCAGAATACAGGTTTCAACCGGTCTGCCTATGGCAACGTCATTTCACAAACTAATTACACCAACATCAAAAGATATTTTATGGGATCCATCACCTGGGATTTTAATCAAATGGGTGGCTCTAAAACTCAAAAATAATGGCTATGAAATTTATAACTGCAACTGCAGCCTTGTTATTCCTGATGATGGTCAATAACGCCCATGCTCAAAATGTCCGCTTTCCCTTAGAAGGTACCATAGAATACGAAAGGAAGGTGAACATGTTTGCCCTTCTCAAAAAAAACCTTGCAAACATTGGTCAAAATAGTTTTTACCAGCAGGCTTTCGATGCTTATAAAAAGAACCAGCCACAGTTTAAGGTGTTAAAGAGCACGCTTGCCTTTTCAAATAACAAGACTTTGTTTAGCCCGGTGGTTAGTAAGGAGGCACAAACCGGAGGATTTTTCAGCAATGAACCTTCGGCTAATCAATACAATACCATCTTCACAGATTTGTCTGCTGGCACCACCACCAGTCAGAAGAAGGTTTATGAAGAGACTTTTTTAGTGCAGGATTCTACAAGGAAAATTACCTGGAAAATTACTGATGAAGTGCGGGAAATAGCTGGTTATAGTTGTCGCCGGGCAAATGCAATCATGCTGGATTCTATTTATGTCGTGGCTTTTTATACGGACCAGATTCCTGTATCAGGAGGACCCGAATCTTTTTCCGGCTTACCGGGAATGATCCTTGGTGTGGCTTTGCCCCATGAAAACATCACCTGGTTCGCTACAAAGGTAAATGATGTACCGGTAGGCGCACAGGCGGTTGCTCCACCTACAAAAGGCAAGGCGATGAATTTCCCTGCATTTAAATCTTTTATAACCAATGCCTTGAAAGATTGGGGTGATTATGCCAAGGCTGCTTTGAAAGGTTTTATTCTATAGAAATACGCATCTGTGCGATGACCATGAAGTAAACTCTATGTAAAGTTTGTGCTTTGTTACCGACAATGATAACAAGGTTTCATAGCTTTGTAAGGCAATGAGTGGAGTTAAACATCATAACATCAGCAAACCGGTAATTAAAAAAGGCCAGCCGGATGATTCGTTCAAAATTCAACCCCTGCCAGCACCCTCAGGAAATTACCCTTACCATTTGAATTTCCCTGTAAGTGCAGGTCATCCAGCCAAAACTTTTGCCTTTAATTTGGTGGGTGATACCGGCGGATTGAAGTCCCCAAAGTTTCAGCAGCAGATCGCAGAAGAGTTGGGTAAACAAACAGCCGATAGCCTCTACCCAAGTCAGTTCCTGTATCATTTGGGGGATATTGTTTATCATTATGGCGAACGTGAACAATATGAAAAGCAATTTTTTACACCTTACGCTAGTTTTCCAGGGCCAATTTATGCGATTGCCGGTAACCATGATGCCGATGTAAATCCGCTTAACCCTGTACCCTATAAAAGTCTGGATGCTTTTACTTCCGTTTTTTGTGATGTGAGGCGAGGAGACCATTACTTCTCTGAAAACGTAAGCCGGAAAAACCAGTGCCAACCTAACGTGTACTGGACTTTAAATACAGAAATGGCCACCATCATTGGTTTGTATAGCAACGTGCCTAAGTATGGCTACGTCAGTGCGGAACAACAGGACTGGTTTATAAAAGAACTGATCAGGGCGGGGGAGATGCAGAACGACAAGGCCATCATTGTTTGTTTACACCATGCACCTTTCACAGCAGATACCAATCACGGTTCCAGCATTGCGATGATCGATTTTTTAGAGGATTCTTTTGCCAGAGCAGGGGTAATACCCGATATTGTTTTCAACGGGCATGTTCATAATTACCAGCGTTTCTCTAAAACCTATCCAGGTGACAAAACCGTTCCTTTTATTGTAGCTGGCTCAGGCGGGTTTGATGAATTGCATGTGCTGGCATCAAGTGACGACCCCGGTTTTACCAGTGAAGATCCCCGTTTTGAAGATGTAAGGCTTGAAAATTACAGCCTTTACCAGCATGGTTTTATAAAAGTGATCCTTGAGAAAACAGCAGATGAATTTTTTCTGACCTGCCAGTATTATACCATGGTGCATGAGGATGATAAAGACCTGCCAGCAACATTATTTGATTCCATTACTTTGGATCTGAAACGGAATAAAGAAAGCAGCCCCTCAGTCTTGAGTAACCATGCCTAATTTGTGCATTTCCTTTTTAATAATGTCATTGATGTCGGCTGATACATCATTGGCTATATACCAGCGAATTTGATTTTTAGGGTTGTAAAAAAGATAAATGACCACATCCTCGTAGATTGGGTCGACATATTCCAGGTGACGCAAACTAAAATGCTGCAATTCAGCAGCTTTCTCCAAGAGCCTTTGGTTAAAGATCTTAACTAGTAAGTGGTTTTCAGCATGCTCTTTAACTGGTGTCGTTTGAATAGTGATGATCAAGGTTGTTTATCCGTTAAGTACCAAGTAAAGATAGCTATATTCGCAAAAAATTTATATGCTAGAAATTGTTTACCAGGATGATCACTTAATTGCCATTAACAAGCCACATGGTTTATTGGTACACCGTTCTTCTATTGCAAATGATGCCAAAGAATTTGCCCTCCAGTTGTTAAGAGACCAGGTGAACCGGAGAGTGAGTCCTGTGCATCGCCTAGACAGAAAAACCGGCGGATTACTGTTGTTTGCTTTTGAAAAGGACGTTGAAATCGCTATGCATAAACAATTTCAGGAAGGGGAAGTCTGCAAGAAATATAAAGCAATTTTAAGGGGTTATGCACCGGATCAAATGGATATCGATTATCCTTTAACCAATGATAATGGGGTGGTGCAGGAATCTTTTACTTCATTCGTTACCCTTGCCCGGGCAGAACTTGCCGTAGCTTTTGGTAAACATGACAGTTCCAGGTATTCTTTAATAGAAGCGTGCCCAAGTACTGGTCGCATGCACCAGCTGCGCAAGCATTTTGCGCATATCTTTTATCCCATTATTGGCGATAGAAAGCATGGCTGCAACAAGCAGAACAAGTTCTTCAAGGAACAATGGGAAATGACAACCATGTTGCTCCATGCCTCAGAACTCGAGTTTCTTCATCCGGTTACAGGTTTGAAGCTACACCTCAAAACTGCCCTGCAACCGGAATTTAAAAGAATGATGGAGCTGATGAGCTGGGACGCTCATTAAGCAATAGGATCATTAAGCAATCGTGATCATCTTTAATCTATTTTCTGCTTCTGTCAACTGATTTTGAATTTCCTGAACGGCAGCTTGGGTTTTTAATTTCAAGTCGGGCACCAGGATTTTATAATAATTAATTCCTTCCTGCAATTGATTAGAAAACTTCTGGTAGTACTTTGCTTTTTTATCATTTAAAGCGCTCATCTGCGTAGCGATGTCTTTTTTGAGGTAATCAAGGTACAAGTTCAATTCATTGATGAACAAGTTCGGACGAATCGCATCTTTCAAGAGATTTTCTCTTCCATAAATATGATCCACCATTTGTACCAGTGAATATTTGCCGGAAAAATAAGCAAGGTTCGGCCCCGGACAAATGCTGACTGCATTGCTCTCCCGTGGTTTTAACATTGCATTTTTTAGATAAGTGGATGCGCAAAGCCCTTCGCATAAACATATTTTCTCTACAACAGCCTCGTATTTCTGCTGGTATTCTGTTTCTGACAAAGCCATTTCCTGCAGCTGTTTGATTTTAAGGTTCTGATATTCCCTTGATGCGGTGCATATCGGCTGTTCAGTAAACTCTGTGTTATTGACCAGGAACTTTTTCTTGCAGGGGCTGCCCGGTCTGCCTTTTGCTATCCGTTCCAGCCTTAAATCTTCTGCGCTACTTTTTCTGAAATTATTGAAAAGAACGCCTAAGGGAGAGGAGTTACTCAGGAAGAAATCTTTTTCTTCGGCGGTTACCAGGGCTTCCAAAGTAGTTTGGTCCACATTCGTTGCTTCAGGAACCAGTAAGAAAGGGCTTCCCCAGCCTGCAGCATCCAGCTGGTAATAGTCAATTAAAAAGTCATGCTCCTCGGCCGTTCCAATACCACCCTGCACGGTGATGCGCTGTTGAGGTTTGATGGCAAGTGGAATATCCCTGCTTTGAAGCACCTGTGAATAGATGCCCCAGAGTTCTTCCGAAAGCTCGTTTCTTTTATGTTTAAACTCTTCTAAAATCGGCCCCATTAAAAAGCCATCCGTCGCAAATGCATGTCCGCCACAGTTCAATCCTGATTCTACTCTGAATTCTGAGATCCACAATCCTCTTTTAGCCAGCATTTTTGCCTGGATGTAGGCAGAACGGTAATCGCTGACTTTTAGGATGATCTCTTTTCCTGGCTTCACGCCTTCATAGGGATAAAAAACCCTGCATTTTTCCATGTAAGCGAATAAGCGTGGGTTTAAACCCGCAGAAATAATGATGGATGCCTGTAGGTTGCTATCTGCAAAACCACGCATTGCTGCCAGTGCATCTGTATAATCGTCACCTGTATATTCGTTAGCGGCGTTGTAATTTGGTTTGTCCACTTTCGACATGATGTTGACATCAATAGATCCCGGGATGACCTGTTCGATCAGCGCTAAGCGCAATGATTGTCTTGCGCTTTCATTTTCCACCAGCATCGCTTCCTGATACCTTTTTTTCAAAGGAGAAGAGGAGGGCAACAATTCAAAATAACGCGTTAAATCGGTTTCAGGGCCAAAATCCTGCAGCTTGATCGTCGCGATTTGCTGCTTAACAATGGTGTCAAGTAAATTCAGGTAAGCAGTAATCCTTCTGGCCCTGCTGTCTTCCTCTTTTAGGGAGATAGCGTTATAAGGAATCTGATTAAGTTCAGCATGGTACTTTCTCATTCTCTCTGTTAATTCATCATCTACTATGGAAACGACAGAAGAGATACCATATTTGGCGACTTTTAAAGGGGTGTCAATAGAGTAGCCCAAGCCAAGAACGGGTATGTGGAAAGTATGTGTCATCATGGATTTATTTTTTATGTATCGCAAAATAGCGTACAATTTTCAGTATAAAACATGATATTCATCACTATATACTGCTGATCCTGCGCAATCTTGTAAGACGGATAAAAATTTTATATTTGTAAAAATTGTCTATGGAAAAAGCCAGGTTATTAGCTGCGATTATTGATAATGCCATTGATGGAATTATTACGATAGATATGCGTGGTCTTATCGAAAGTGTAAACCCGGCCGCCCTGAAGCTTTTTGGATATGAGCTTGAGGAGGTGGTAGGAAGAAACATCAATGTACTGATGCCTGAACCTGATAAAAGTGCGCATGACGGTTATCTTCATCGCTACCAGCATACGGGTGAAAAACGCATCATCGGCATTGGCAGAGAGGTAAGGGGCTTACGCAAAGATGGATCTACTTTTCCATTCCGACTGGCCGTGAGTGAAGTGCAATACGAGCAGAGAAAAATCTATACAGGTTTTATCCATGACCTTTCTAAAGAAAAAGAAGCAGAAGAACGTTTGCGGGAGTATGCCGCAGAGCTGGAAGAATTGGTCCAGGAACGCACCCGATCGTTACGAAAAACTGTGGTCGCCTTAAAAGAAGCGAAAGAAGAGGTCAGCATCTCTTTAATAAAAGAGAAAGAACTGAACCAAATGAAAAGCCGTTTTGTTTCCATGGCTTCACATGAATTCCGTACCCCCTTAAGTTCTGTACAACTTTCTGCTTCCCTGATCGAAAAGTATGCCCAGCCTTTTGATAATAAGAATATCCAAAAGCATGTAGGAAAAATCAAAAATGCCGTTGGTAACCTCACCACTATATTAAACGATTTCTTATCACTCGAACGCCTGGAAGCCGGCAATGTAGCGCCCTCCTTCAGTACTTTTGACCTGGTTAAGTTTTGTGAGGAGATCACTGAAGAAATGCAGATGATTGCCAAGCAGGATCAAAATATCATTTATCAGCATACAGGACTGCAGAGTATCACCACATTAGATCAAAATCTGCTTCGGAATTGTATGATCAACCTGATCAGTAATTCAATTAAATATTCGGGTGAGAACACTTTTATCGAATTTAATACAGAAATTACCGACAGTCAGTGTATCGTGACCATTAAAGACAACGGCATAGGCATACCAGAAACAGATCAGGTACATTTATTTGAGCCTTTTTTCCGTGCGCATAATACAGGCAATATCCCGGGAACGGGGCTGGGCTTGAACATCGTGCGGCGTTATGCTACCCTAATGAGCGGTAATGTTCATTTCGAAAGTACAATTAACCAGGGGACAACATTTATATTATCATTTTCTAAATAGATGAACAAAACGAGTATTCTGATCATAGAGGATAACAATGACATCAGGGAAAGCACCGCAGAAATTTTAGAACTTGCAGATTTTGAAGTTTTACAGGCTAAAAACGGCCGAATCGGTGTGGAAATAGCCACAAAAAACCTGCCTGACCTTATTTTATGTGACATCATGATGCCAGAACTTGATGGTTATGGTGTATTGTTCCTGTTGAATAAAAATCCGCAGACTTCTGCTATCCCTTTTATTTTTCTGACCGCAAAAGCAGAACGTATTGACATGCGTAAAGGCATGGAAATGGGTGCCGATGACTATTTAACGAAGCCTTTTGATGACGTTGAATTACTGAACGCTATTGAAAGCAGGTTAAGGAAAAAGACAAAGTACGAGGCTTTTTATAGCAAGTCTTTAGATCAGATCTCTGGCCTCATCAGCCATACCTCGGGCTTAAATGAACTTCAGAAATTAATTGCCGAACGTAAATTACGGCATATCAAAAAGAAACAGGTAATTTATTATGAGGGCGATGCAGTCACCGGAATTTTTTTAGTGGTCAGTGGTAAAGTGAAAACGGTAAAATTATCGGCGGATGGCCGTCAGCTGATGACCGGTATTTACAGTGACGACGAATATTTTGGAATTCCTGCTTTGTTGCTCAATGAACCCTATGCCGAATCTGCCGAAGCGATGGAAGATACTTCAATCTGTCTGTTGCCAAAAGACATGATAGAAGATTTATTATCCCAATATCCTGCGATCAACAAGCAGTTTATTAAAATATTATCCAATAACCTGATGGAAAAAGAAGAGCAGCTGATGCAGCTGGCCTACCATTCTGTGCGTAAACGCTTATCTGAAGTTTTAATTCGGCTGTCAAAACAAGAAAAGTCACCCGATCCCATGCTGCTAAAAGTTTCCAGGGATAACCTTGCCGCCCTTGCGGGGATGGCCACAGAAACCGTGAGCAGGATTTTGAGTGATTTTAAAGAGGAAAGCATTATTGAAAGAAAAGGCAGTCAGATCCAGATTCTGGATCTTCAGCGACTGCAGCAAATGAAAAACTGATTAACATCATGTTAATGATTGATCAGCCTCATTCCAAGGGCTACTGATTAAAGGTAATTTTGATCTAATAAATGATCAAGCATGAGAGCAGTAGCCTATAGTATCAAGTCTTATGAAAAAGAACCGCTGGCCATTGCCAACCGGAAGAAGCATGAGATTACTTTAATTTCGAACTCTTTAACCGAGGCTACGGCTGCTTATGCCGAGGGTAAAGAAGCTGTCATTGTATTGGATGACGATGAAGTGAATGCTGGCGTGATTAATAAACTGGCAGACATGGGCGTTAAATACATTGCCACTCGCTCTACTTCTATTGGCCATATCGACCTGCAGGCGGCTGAAAAAAGACATATAAAGATCGCAAATGTTCCTGCCGCAGCTGTCAGCCACCCTGCCTCTGAAACACTTTATACCATATCAGCCACCGAAACCATCCGGAACCTTGATCAATGGCAGGAAAAAAAATGCCTCGGCAATGCCTGCATCTGTTCGAAAACCTGCCGGAGTCAAACCCTTTAATCCGATGAACACCAAAGACCTTAGCGGCAAATACAATGTCGCAGCCCCGCGTTATACCAGTTACCCTACAGTTCCCTATTGGGACTCAGCTAGCTTTAGTAGTGAAAACTGGCAGAAGGCAGTTGTTACCTCTTTTAGTCAAAGTAATGCAGCCGACGGCATAAGCCTGTATATCCATTTACCCTTTTGTGAAAGCTTATGTACTTATTGCGGTTGCAATACACGCATTACCCGTAACCATGCCGTTGAAGATCCTTATATTCTTGCCGTTTTAAAAGAATGGCAGCTTTATACTGCGCTTTTGCCGAGCAAGCCTATCATTAAGGAACTGCACCTGGGCGGCGGTACCCCGACTTTCTTTAGTCCTGAAAACCTGGCAAAGCTGATCAATGGGGTTTTTAAACTTGCTGAACGTCATCCACAGGCAGCTTTCAGTTTTGAAGGCCATCCTGGCAATACCAGGAAAGCGCACCTGGAAACTTTGCATGCTCTTGGTTTTGAAAGGGTGAGCTTCGGTATACAGGATTTCGATCCGAGGGTGCAGCTGATCATTAACCGCATCCAAACTTACGATGAGGTAGAAAAAGTAACCGCACAGGCCAGGGAAGCGGGTTACAGCTCTGTTAACTATGACCTTGTTTATGGGTTACCGCTGCAGACCCTTGCGGGATTAATTGATACCATTGATTCGGTACTCACTTTAAGGCCTGACCGTATCGCTTTCTATAGTTATGCGCATGTGCCTTGGGTAAAACCCGGACAAAGAAGATATACCGAAAAAGACCTGCCCTCACCAGCGCTTAAAAAGCAGCTTTATGAAACCGGCAGGGCAATGCTAAAAGCCGGTGGTTATACAGAAATAGGCATGGACCATTTTACCTTAACTACTGACGGCCTTTATGCTGCGGAGGAAAATGGTACGCTGCACCGGAATTTTATGGGCTACACCGACCAATACAGCCGGTTAATGATTGGCCTGGGGGTTTCTTCGATCAGTGATACCTGGACGGGCTTTGCGCAAAATGTAAAAAAAGTGGAAGAATACCTGGAATTGGTGAATGCGGGGCAGATCCCTGTTTTTAAAGGACATATATTAAATGAAGAGGACTTGCTTTTACGCCAGCATATTTTAAATATCATGTGCAAGGGACGTACTTCATGGGCATTGCCAGCACAACAAAGTGAAGTGTTTTTTGAGGGGCTTGAACGGATGCAAATGCTTGCTGACGATGGCCTGGTAGAAATCGGTGAAACTACATTAACAGTAACCCCTATAGGGAAGCGCTTTTTGAGAAATATATGCATGACGCTGGATGCCAGACTTTTGGCGAATCAGCCCGCGACTCAGCTTTTTAGTATGGCAGATTAATCAAATTGGTATCGCTGATTAATCAGCGGCATTCCGCAACGCCGCTTGTCGGTTTGGATGGACTTAAATATTTGATATTTAGGTCCATTCCTCTTAGTATAAACCACATACCAAGGAAAAGCATCATAAAAGGGATTACCTTGTTGATCCGACGTCTGAATAAGTTACCGGTGAAACCCATACTTATGGTTGCCAAAAGCATTAAAGGAGCTGTTCCTAAACCAAACCAGAACATATATGCTGCAGCCTGGCCAATACCACCGGTATTTACAGCGCCCGCTAATGCGAGGTAAACAAAACCGCAGGGCAAAAGGCCATTGATCATGCCTATGATTAGATGATTCGCCTTATGCTGCAAAGCATAACTAAATAACTTGTTGAAAGGTTTGAGGAGGAAAGAGGAGTTGTTGCCTAAAGAAAGTTTGAAGATCCTGGAACAGGCCGCCGCAATAATCAACAAGCCAGTGAAAATACTAATACCCTGTTGCATATCCGAAAGCCATAGCTGACGGCCAATGAAGCCAATTAACACACCAAGAACACAATAAGAGATAATCCGGCCGGTTTGATACAATACCTTATCAAACACCAGAAAACCAACACCTGGTCTTAGTGACGGGACCGCAAACGCCAGGGGCCCACACATGCCAATGCAGTGTATACTTCCTAATAACCCAATCATAAAAGCCAGATACATTTCAGTCATTACAACATCACCTCCTTTTCATATAAATAAGCGGTACCATTACTTTTCCAATCCAGCTGCAATTTCCATAAACCACCGGCTTTACCGGTGATTGGCAACTGAAACTGATTTGCAGTATCCGTATTTAAAATCAAGTTCTGGTCCATTCTTTTATCTGCAGTCCTGATCAGTTTTACTGTTCCAGTTGCGCTATCTTTAAAAGTGATGACGATGGCGTCATGCTCGATCCTCACTTCTGGTGTTGCCTTATCCTTGATTACGTTTTCTTTTTTGTTGTAATCTATATTGTAGTGGATACCTTTCTCGTAGTAATCATTATCTACCAGGGCATCGCTGTCACTCCTGAACATCTGTACAACAAGTACGATGATAAAGCTCATAAAAGTGAGCATGCCTATAATAATTTTCGTTCCCCAGTTCATCTTTCTATTGTTTTTTTAATTATTAGGTGGTGCTATAAAAGTAGTCTTAAAACGGTCAATTACTTTTCCATCAGAGATCAACTTAAAGCTCATGTCAGACTTGTATTGCTCAATTGCATTTTGGGGCATCACCACAAAGAAGGTGATTTTTACGGAGCCACCATATTTCAACTGATCCTCTTTCTGGATGTACTGAATCGTGGCATTTTTGTCGTCCGGCTGGATTTCAAATTTAAGGTCCCTATTGGTTTTGTTAACCAATTCTGCATTATACAGGTTGCTTACCGTATGATCTTTTTTACGCAACTGGTAAAGGGTTCCGCTGGCCCTTAATATCGTCGCTTTAACGTCACTACGGCTAATCAACAGGTAACTCAGTACAGACATTAAAATGAGCAGTACGGCACTGTAGCCATAAATTTTGTTGCTCAGTTTAAAAGGTTGTTTGAGTTTAATCTCATCTTCCGATTTAAAGCCGATCAGGCGTAAAGGGCGGTCGATTTTTTCCATCACCATATCACAGGCATCAATACAGGCGGTGCAGTTGACACATTCCATCTGTGTGCCGTTCCGGATATCAATTCCCGTCGGACAAACCTGCACGCAAAGCTTGCAGTCGATACAATCGCCCAGCTGCTGTTCCTCTTTCTTTGATTTTTTACCCCTGGGTTCGCCACGCTCATAATCATAAGCGACGATGATACTCTGGTTGTCCAGTAACACGCCTTGCAGGCGGCCATAAGGACAGGCAACCGTACAAACAAGTTCCCGCATTCTGGAGAAGACCATGTAAAACATAAAGGTAAAAATGCAGATAGAGAGGAAACCAGAAAGATGCTGGGAAACCGGTTCAGTGATAATCTTGATCAGGTTTGCGGTGCCAATGACATAGGCCAGGAAGATATTTGCAATAAAAAAAGAGATGATTAAAAAGATGCTGTGTTTTAGCGTTTTTTTAAGCACCTTTTCAGTGGTTAAGGGGCCCTCATCCAGTTTTCTTTGTTTGAGGTAATCACCTTCGATCCAGTTTTCTATTTTGCGGAATACCATTTCCAGGAAAATAGTTTGAGGACAGACCCATCCACAAAAGACCCGGCCAAAAATTACCGTGAATAATACAATGAATACAATAAAAGTAAGCAAAGCCAATACAAACATGTAAAAATCCTGTGGCCAGAAAATGATTCCGAAGAATACAAACTTTCTTTCCAGCACATTGAGTAATACCAGTTGTTCGCCATTGAGCTTCATAAATGGCGCTGCAAACAGCAGCGCCAGAAAAAAGTAACTTACGGCCGAACGGTATTGGTAAAGTTTACCTTTAATGATTCGGGGATATATCCATTCACGGGATTGCGACATTTCGTTTATTGTTTATCACCTTCGGGTGCCTTGGCATTCGGAGGGTTACTGCCTTGTAATGATAAAATGTAATTGGTAAGATCAGAGATTTGCTGTGCACTCAGGGATTTTTCCCAGGACACCATCCCTTTCTCAGGTACACCATACTTAATGGTCTTAAACACATCAGCAGCGGCACCCCCATGGAGCCAGAACTCATCTGTCAGGTTAGGACCTACCGACCCTTCGCCAAGCTCGCCATGGCAAGGTGAGCACCTGTTCTTGTAGAAGCCCATTCCTGCATTAATTACCGCGGCATCGGTGCTTTGTACCATATTGTTTTCGTTGACGGCATTTTTAGCATTCCCTGGTTTGGAAAGAAAAGCTATTTTAGCTTCTTCAGCTTCCGCAAGTTCCGTTGCATATTCCTGTTCCTGGTTAGGCCCCCAGCCCAATACCTCATAATTGAACATATAAGCAATGGCAAATATAATCGAGCCATAGAATAACACCATAAACCAACCCGGTGTAGGGTTATCCAGTTCAGTAATGCCATCAAACTCATGCTCCATCACTAAGTTTTTCTCTTCCGAAAGGGGTTTTAAGCCCATCAGGCGATGCCAAAGGGTAGGTTTATCTTCTTGCTGGGCTCTTGCTTCTTCCTCCGCAAGCTTGCGTCTCGCTTTTTCCTCAGCCGTGGCGAAAGGAGTCGGACTAACCGTTTCCCTGATGTAAAATTTAATCACCTTGAGCATTAAAATGGAAACTCCAAGGATCAATACGGCGGCGATGCCGAGGGCGATCACTAATATATCTGCGTAGCTCATATCTTATCTTCTTCGTCTGTTAAAGGGAGTTGGCTCATATAGGTGACTTCTTCTTTTCTCATCACCAGCAGGACAACACCAACCAGGATGAAAAAACCGAGGAAAATACCAAGGGAAGTAATTAAATAAATGTTTTTATCGTCTACTTGTTCTAAAAATTGTCTAAACATAGCTGTATATATAAATAATTACTTGGCTTTAATATCTGTTCCCAAACGTTGCAGGTAAGCAATCAGCGCGATGATTTCTCTATCGCTTTTTACTTTAACATTGTTTTGCTGCAAGTCCAGTGCAATAGCTTTCGCCTGGATATCAAGATCCTTATTGGCCTGGTGCTCGTAACCCTCTGCATAAGGCACACCCAATGTACGCATGGCATTAATTTTGGCTATGGTGGTGGTGGTATCCAGTTGCTGTACTACCAACCAATCATAGGCAGGCATAATACTGCCCGGCGACATGGTTTGCGGGTCTAACATGTGGTTAAAATGCCAGGCATTTGAGTATTTATTACCTAAACGCTGCAAATCCGGACCAGTTCTTTTTGATCCCCACAAGTGCGGGTGGTCGTAAACAAATTCTCCAGCCTTACTGTATTCCCCATAGCGTTCTGTTTCAGAACGGAATGGTCTGATCATCTGCGAGTGGCAGTTCACACAGCCTTCTTTAATGTAAACATCACGTCCATGTAACTCCAATGGCGTATAAGGTTTCACACTGGCAATGGTTGGGATATTAGAATCAATGGTAAAAGTTGGCATCATTTCCACACCTCCACCAATCAGGATCACAATTAGGGAAAGCACCAGGAATACCATTGGTTTACGTTCCAACACACGGTGAAGCTTTTTGTCAGATCCTACAGGTATATAAGTTTCCGGTAGTGGTAAAGCTTCTGCGGGTTCATCTGCTAGTAATGTCCCTGCTTTTGCAGTTTTAATTAGGTTGTAAGTCATTACAATTACACCCATTAGGTATAAGGCGCCACCAATTGACCTTAACATGTACATAGGAAGAATCTGGATCAGTGTTTCCAGGAAATTAGGATACCTTAAAATTCCTTCTTCTGTAAATTCTTTCCACATTAATCCCTGGGTAAAGCCAGCAAAATACAAAGGAACCGCATAGAATATGATCCCGAGTGTGCCTGTCCAGAAATGGAAGTTGGCTAATTTTTTTGAGTAAAGTGTTGTTTTATAAATTCGTGGTATCAACCAATACAAGATGGCGAAAGTCAGGAATCCGTTCCATCCCAGTGCACCAACATGCACGTGTGCTACAATCCAGTCTGTATAATGTGCAATGGCGTTGATTTGTTTGAAGGCCAGCATTGGTCCCTCGAAAGTAGCCATACCATAAGCGGTAAGGCCGACCACCATAAATTTCAAGGTTGCATCTTCACGAACTTTATCCCATGCACCGCGCAGGGTAAGCAAGCCATTGATCATTCCACCCCAGCTTGGTGCAATTAACATCACCGAAAAAGCTACACCTAGAGATTGCGCCCAGCTTGGTAATGAAGTGTACAATAAATGGTGAGGCCCTGCCCAGATGTAAATAAAAATAAGCGACCAGAAGTGAAGGATACTTAATTTATAAGAGTAAATAGGGCGATTTGCCATTTTAGGAAGGAAGTAATACATCATCCCTAAATAAGGCGTAGTTAAAAAGAAGGCTACAGCATTGTGGCCATACCACCATTGTACCAGTGCATCCTGCACACCTGCAAACAAGTAGTAACTTTTGAAAGCAGAAATTGGTAATTGAAAAGAGTTTACAATGTGTAAAACAGCAACGGTAACAAACGTGGCAATGTAAAACCAGATGGCTACATACATGTGTTTCTCACGTCTTTTTATAATTGTGCCGAACATATTTACGCCAAATACCACCCATATCACTGTAATGGCGATATCAATGGGCCATTCCATTTCCGCATATTCGTGGGAAGTAGTAAAGCCTAAAGGAAGGGTAATGACTGTTGCCACAATGACAAGCTGCCAGCCCCAAAAATGAACTTTACTTAAGGTATCGCTAAACATCCTTGCTTTAAGCAGGCGTTGCAGCGAATAGTAAACACCCATAAAAATAGCATTACCCACAAAGGCAAAAATCACAGCATTAGTGTGCAGGGGCCTGATGCGGCCGAAGGTAGTGTATTGGTTTCCCAGATTCATGGAAGGAGCGAACAGCTGCGTGGCAATCAACAAGCCAACCGTCATGCCGATTATACCCCATACGATGGTGGCAACGGCAAAGTTCCTGACAATTTTATTGTCGTAGTAGAATTTTTCAGTCATATTAAAAAGTGGATGGTTTTAATGCGGGTAAAATTACAATTGCCCCCAAGTAGGGAGAATGATGTTAGTTGTGGCTAAATATGATCTTCATCACTTTTCTCCGGCGGACTTGCCGCGACTTCATCATCGAACAACATACGGATTGAAGGAGTGTAGGTATCGTCATGCTGCCCCGTTCGGGAAGCCCAGAAAAAGGCACAAAGGAAAATGAGTGCCAGCAGGATACTAATGCCGATCAGCAGATAAAGCATGTTCATAACAGGTGGTTTTTTTTAGCATATAACCTTGCGGTGATACTGGTGAACAAAATAATGGTAACGGTGCTGGCAGGCATCAAAATGGCGGCAAAAAGCGGCGACATGATTCCTTGTACAGCGAACAACAATCCAATAAAATTATAGGCCAGTGAAATGGCGAAACTCATGTGTATCACCTTTACAGCATCTTTAGCTTGCTGAATAAACTGAGGTATTTTGCTGAAATTAGCCCCATCCAAAATGGCATCGCAGCCGGGTGTAAAGTTGTTGATGTTGTCTGTAACAGCAATACCAAGATCGCTTTGTTTTAATGCACCTGCATCATTCAGGCCATCGCCAAACATGAGTACCTTTTTCTTGGCCTGCTGCAATTTCACAACATAGTTAAGCTTATCCTGTGGAGATTGCCTGAATTGCAATTGCTGAACCCTGGGAAAGAAAGGAATTAAATTGTTGCGGTCATGATCCTGGTCACCGGATAAAAGATGCAGATCTGCTCTTTTGCCAAGTTTTTGAATCAATTCTTTAAAGCCATCACGCCATTGCTGACTGGATAAGAAATAGCCGAGGTACTCGCTGTTGATCACCACATGTACCTGGCTTCCTTCAGGGAGGTTAGTTAGATTCAGACCTAAAAATGCAGCGCTCCCGAGTTTAATTTCATACCCGTTGATATTGCCCATCGTTCCGCGGCCCACTTTTTCTTTATAATCCGACACCCTGTATTTTGCGGGTAACTGAAGCCATTTAACCAGTTCACGACTTAATGGGTGTCCGGAGTTGCGGGACAGGTCACTGATCATTTGTTTTTGATCAGCTGTTAGGCTGCCCTTAAAGCTGAAGCCGGCAGCCTCAGGGTTGGTAATGGTTCCCGTTTTGTCGAATATAAAAGTGTCGATACGGGCGAGTTCTTCAATCACGGCCGTGTTCTTTAAATAGAATTTGTTTTTGTCGAAAACACTTAGTACCGCTGCCAGCGTAAAGGGCGAGCTCAATGCCAGGGCACAGGGGCATGCAATAATTAATACAGCGGTAAAAGAAGCCAATGCTTTGGAAGGGTCTGTAAATAGCCAGAAAGCACCAGCACTTGTGGCAACCAATAACAAGACAACGCTGAAATATTTGCTGGCCTTGCCGCTAAAGGTTTTTATACGGTCTTTATCTGCCGTGAAAGTTTCGTTGTTCCATAAACGGGTAAGGTAACTCTGTGAAACCGGTTTGATTACTTCCAATTCTATGGCGCCAGAAAGTTGGCGGCCACCGGCGTAGACTACTTCGCCCAATACCTTTTCAACAGGTATAGATTCACCGGTCACAAAGCTGAAATCCAGTTTCGCCTCCCCATTCAATAAGATGGCATCAGCAGGAATAATTTCGTTGCTCCTGATCAGAATCCTGTTTCCTTTTTTCAATTGATCTAAAGGCACAGGTTTATCCTTTCCATCCTCAATCACGGTTACTGCTACAGGGAAATAGGAACGGTAATCCCGTTCAAAAGAAAGGTGGTGATAAGTATGCGCCTGCATCCATTTGCCGATCAGAATAAAGAAAACCAGTCCGCAAAGCGTATCCACAAAACCTGCCCCTGTGCCCGTTGCAATTTCCCCCAGTGAACGCAGGAACATGACTGCAATCCCCAATGCAAGTGGGAAATCAAGGTTCAGGATGCCTTTTTTGAGATTCAGCCAGGCTGAAATGAAATAATCTCTTGCCGAATAAAATACCACTGGCAATGCAAAAGCGATGTTTAACCAGCCAAAGAAATTTTTAAACGCTGATTCGAAATTTGAAAGCCCAAAATACTCAGGAAAACTAAGTAGCATAGAATTGCCAAAACAAAAACCAGCCACAGCAATTTGGGTAATCAGCTTCCTGTCGCCAACCGATGTCTGTTGTTTTTTAACCACATCCTGCAGACTGATTAATGGCTCATAGCCGATGCTGGAAAGCGTTTCAACCACTTTTCTTAAAGTAAGGTCGGTATTATTAAACGTTATGGCTACTTGTTTTTTTAAGAAGTCAATTCTGGATTGTATAATTCCGGGATTGATTTTATAGAGGTTCTCCAATAACCAGATGCAGGAGCTGCAATGGATAGCGGGAATATATAAGGTGATTACCGTCATCTTTTCATCGCAGTAATCAACAAGATCAGCTACGATAGCCGGTTCATCAAGGTATTCAAAGTGTAAGGTTTGCTGTTGCTGCGTTTTGCCGGGCACATCATTGTAGGCATAGTAATTTCCTAAATTATGACTGGAAAGAATTTGGTAAACGCCTTTACATCCTAAGCAGCAAAAGTTTCGGTCGTCAAGCGTATATGGTCGTTCTGGTAGATCTTCCCCGCAATGGTAACAATTGGTTTCTATTGATAAAGACTTCGTTTCTAACATGGATATTCAATATGTTACAAATTTGCACGCTTCTGTCTCGCCCTAAAATGACCTAGCTTTAAACAAAATGTGATCCCCGTCACATTTAAACGGTATATATTGAACGAATATAATTAATTAAAAGGAAAATCACATAGAATTGTAAAATTTTTGGCATTTGCTGCAAAAAAAGGTTCTTCTGTTGGTTTTACCAAGATATACCTTTTGTAGCGGTAAATTACACCTGCCACAAGTCCTTTTTGCATGTGCAAGCCAGTGCTTTTTCAGGGTATATTCTTTTTTCCATTGCAGGAAATCGAAACTGTAATTTCTGGCTTCAGTAACGAGTTGCTTCAAAATAGCAGGAGGGAGGTCCCCGATTTTACTTGCAGGGTGAACTTTAATCCGGTATAAAACCTCATTTTTGATGATATTACCTACACCGGCAAAAATCTGCTGGTCAAGCAGGGCGTCACAAACCAGCGTATCAGGTTTCGAGAGCAGTTTTTGGATAGCCGCTGCCTCATTCCATTGATCAGACATGACATCGGCCGACCAGTCGTATATGGAATTGATATCACCCTCAATGATTAACAAGGAGCAGGTGTAGAAGTTGATTTCCGCATCTTCAAATTCGAGACGCAATCTTTCCTGCGTTTCCTTGCGTTCATTGATGCGGTAAGTTCCAAAAAGCATAAAATGAACACGCAGGGTAAACTCCTTAAAGCAAATCAGGAAGTGCTTGCCCCAAGTCTTAAATTCCCGCAATTGTTCATTTATCAGCCTTTCTTTAGCAATGGAGGTATTCCCACTTACCGCAAGAACAATTTTACCTTCGAGATGAAGAGGAAGCAATTGTTCCTTTAAAATTACGATAGAGGGACCCTCCGGCATACCTAGGAAGATAGAGAAGCCATGTCGATCACAAAACGGTAATGCACGTCACCGGCAAGGGTTCGTTCATAAGCCTCATTAATCTGATCAATATTAATCATCTCCACATCTGAAGTAATATTATGCTCAGCACAATAATCCAGCATCTCCTGGGTTTCTTTTAGTCCGCCTACGAGGGAGCCAACCAGGCTACGGCGGCCACCAATCAACTGAAAAGCCTGCACCTCAGATGGTTTTGGCGGAGCGCCTAATAAAATCATGACGCCGTTGGTGCGCAGCAGTGCCAGATAGTCATTGTAATTATGTGGTGCAGATACGGTATCAATGATGAAATCAAAACTGTTTGCTAGCCTGATCATGTTTAATTTCTCGGTTGTCAACTCAAAATGGTGGGCACCTAATTTTTCTGCGTCCTGTTCCTTGCCAGAAGAGCGGCTTAAAACCGTTACATCAGCCCCCATAGAAGCCGCTATTTTCACGGCCATATGGCCCAAGCCTCCTAAACCAACGATAGCAACTTTATCTCCCGCTTTTACATTCCAGTATTTCAATGGAGAATAAGTAGTAATGCCAGCACATAATAAAGGAGCTACTTTTTCTAAAGGTAAATTATCGGAAATCTTTAAAACAAACTTTTCAGTCACCACAATATGAGTGGAATACCCTCCGTAAGTGATGGTTTTTTTATCCTGCAGGTAAGAGTTGTAGGTTTGGGAGTGTCCATTCTCACAATATTGCTCATTGTTTTCATTACAGTTGTGGCAATGACCACAGGAATCCACAAAACAACCCACGCCAACCGTGTCGCCAACTTTGTAACGGCTAACCTGATCTCCTACACGGGTAACTGTGCCTACAATTTCGTGACCGGGTACTACAGGATACATCGTTCCTCCCCATTCATTTCTGGCGGTATGGATATCAGAATGGCATACCCCACAGTATAAAATTTTAATCTCTACATCTTCAACGCCGGGTTCACGACGATCCAATTGGTATGGTTCAAGTGGCTTATCTGCGCTTTTAGCAGCATATGATTTTATTCCATTCATAATCAGTTTCTTTCATGTTTAACCAATTATGCCTGCAAAAAGTTTAAGCTTTTTTACGCCAATCAGGAATTCATTAACAGGTTAACCATCTCTTTTAGATCTTCGAGTTCCTGTTCTAATTTTTGCACCCTTTGTTCAAGTTGTGCATTTACCTCTGTATTGGGCGGTGCAGGTTGGAAAATCTCTTCCTCCTGTATTTCCTGGAGTTTGTCGCCACCTAAAAGCTGCTGGTAACGTACTTCTTTCTGGCCTGCTTTTTTTCCTATTTGCTTCACATAGGGCGGTTCATCAGTCGCAAGTTTATGCAGGATTTCCTGTACCTCTTCAATACTTTCAAAATCTGACATTCTCGCTGCGTTGGTATTGATCTCTCCCGGGGTCAACGGGCCACGTAATAGCAACAGGCATAAAATGCTGAGTTCCTTGGGAAGGAGTGGATATTTAATGGCGAGGTTATGTTTGTATTTTGTGCTGCGGTTTCCTGCGCCGGTCGCAGTGCCCACCAAACCTTTAACCTTTAAAGTATTTAAAGTTAGTGTTACGGTTTCTTCATCATAATTAACCACAGGATTTCTGGAGGTTTTTTGATTGCAGGCGAGCATAATGGCATTGATACTCATTGGGTAATAGTCAGGTGTTGTTTTACTTTTTTCTATCAGGACACCCAATATTCTTTGTTCAGCAGCGTTAAGTATAACCAATGGTTTTATGTCTTCCATGTCGCTAATATAAAAATGATCTTTAAAACTTTAAATATTTTAGCGTGTTAAGGTAAACATAAATCAAAAATTATAACAAGAACGATAAATAAAAAAACACTTATGCCATCAGCTATAGTAAAGGAATGCAGTGAACTTTTAAAAGATGAGAATTTGAAAATTTCATTCGTTGAAAGTGCTACTGCAGGAAGAATTTGTTACGAATTTTCTTTGACAGAACATGCAGGTAAATTTTTGAAAGGAAGCCTCGTGTGTTACGATGCAGACGTTAAACAAGATCAATTGCAAGTGCAGCGATCACTTATTGATACTTACACACCGGAGTCTGCTGAGGTCACCGAAGCCTTGACCGAGGGAGCGAAAACAATAGTTCCATCTGACATTTATGTGTCTGTAACAGGATTAACTACCCCGGGAGGAAGTGAAACAGAAGAGAAGCCGGTGGGCACGATGTTTATCCATGGGAGATTCAAGGATAAAGTTTTTACAGACAGAACCGTTTTTCCAGGGGGGCCAGATGAAATTGTAATGCAAACCGTAGATCGCGTTGCTTTTTTAATTATCCGGGCAATAAAGTCTGCGTAAATGCGTATTATATACGAGAGCGTTAATTAGATGGCGGGGATATGGTTTTGATAACTGTATCCCCGTTTCTTTTTTATTTTCCAGGGATGTCCTTAAACGCTCTTTTGAAACTATTAAAGCTGCGGTCACCGATCAATAACTTTACAAATATGTTGATACTAAGTTTTTTTATTTGCTACAAAGTATCTAGCTTTAAGTTCAGGTATGAAAGAGAAAGAAAGGGATAACGAGGAAATATTACTCGGAATGGTGTCTCATATCCTGGGTTTCACCATAAGTGAATTTTGTAAGTATGGCTATTCACTTGCTTTCGAGCGAGAGTTATCGGATTTAAAAGGCTTAGTGAAGGTTGATTCAATCTATGAAAACGATTTTGAGATATTGGAATCTTTAGATGATCCTGCCGTAAATGTGCTGCTGAATTCTGTAAATAAGGTCATTAACCACGTCCAGATCTATTTCATGATCAATAGTCTGGATGAAGTAGAGGTAATGATGGATCGGGAATTCCATCAACATGCTTCTGACAACTTTCATTATTATATAAACGATGGTAGTGGCACAGATTACAAGATGCTGTTATTGGATACACATGACCTTTATTTTTCTGTGATGCACTTGATTTTCCATACTGCCTATCAACTGCGCTTAAAGGAAATCGATTTACCGGATGAAATATTCGATACTTTTTATTTTGATTTTTTAGATGTACTGGACTGTAATGCAGAGACAGAAGATAAAAACATACAATTGTTATACGACTTAATTGTGAGTTTGAATGATGATGCCATTGCCTTAAGTCGCCTTACCTGAACTTTTCCATGCCTGTTGCGGGTTGCCAGCCATAGTCAGGTTCATAATAATTCCACAACATTTTACTTAACGCTCTGATCAGCTCCCAACCCTCGTTTTCACCTTTCCAGGAAGTGTCCTGCTGATTCTTGGTGGCAATGCAAAATACATAATCTCCATGAGGAGCATTCACCAATACGACTTCAGACCGCGCCTCATCAACAGCACCTGATTTTGATGCTACCTGAATATAAGGGGGGATTTGCGATAACGCTACATCGTCATAATAGATACGGATCAGGTTTCTATAGATCCTTTCCGAAGCCGCGGGACTAATCAGCTGTCCATTTCTGATCATGGTGACCAGGTTGGCCATTTCTCTTGGGGTGGTTTGGCCCCAGCCATATTTTTGTTGATTTGCTACCCTGCCAGGCGTACGAGAATTGACCCTGGTATTATTCAAACCCATATTTTCCATCAGGTTATTGATCTCGGTACCTGTGCCCGCCAGACTTTGGCTCCATAAACTGGCGGTGTTATCACTGGTCGTAATCATGAGCATCAGCACCTTACTTAAGGCAATCTTCTCACCGTTTTTAAAACTTCCCAGGATATCTTCCCCAGCATAAAGCAAGCTGTCTTTGTAAGTCAGGATAGTTTTATAGTCGAGTTCATTCTTTTCAATTTTACTGAAAACACCGGCAGTAATGGGTACTTTAATCATGCTCGCGGTGGGGAAAATGGAATCCGCCTTAAAACCGGCCACTTTCCCTGTTTTTAGGTTTTTTACATAGATGCCAACATCACCTTTAAAATCTTTTACCAGTTCGCGCAGCAGCTTGTCTAATTTCTTGTCCTTGCGCTCCTGTCCCTGGACGGCTAGCGTTAAAAATGCAATGACTAGCGTAAAAAGGATCTTCTTCATCAGGATATAATTAGTTTATTAACGGTGGTTGAAGTTAACTTAAGCTTATAGTGGATCTAGGATGGATCTACCTTGAATTATTTTATTGCTTTTTGTAAGCTGACAAATAAATCCGGGTGAAAAAAAAAGCCCCTGAAAGGAGCTTTAAGATTTCATTTTTTGTTTAAAATGAAAAGTCGTCGTTTGTTTTCGCACCAGTTCCTTCATGGTTTTCAGAAAACTCATATCGTTTTTCAACCACTTCCTGGTGATTTTTAATATAATCAACGGTTTCGTTTAATCCTTCTGCAAATTTCTCAAAATCCTCTTTGTACAGAAAGATCTTATGTTTTACAAATACACCATCTTCTAATCTTTTTTTACTTTCCGTTAAAGTCAAGTAAAAATCTCCTGAACGCGTTGCTTTTACATCGAAAAAATAAGTTCTTTTACCTGCCCTTACTTTTTTAGAAAACACCTCTTCTCTCTCTTTGTTGTCAAATTCTCCCATGGTTGGTACTGATCTTGGTTTTTGGTTCAGGTAAATTAAAGCATTAATTATTAAACTTCAAAATACTAATTACATAGAATTATTTTCCTCTTCCAGTAATTGATGCTGATACATGTCCTTATAGGTGCCATTTAAGTCTAATAATTCTTGGTGTGTACCCTGTTCCACGATCTCTCCATTGTCCAGGACCATAATTACATCCGCATTTTTAATAGAGGAAATCCGGTGTGCAATCAGGATGCTTGTTTTATCTTTCATGATCCTGCCCAGGTTATTTAAAATTTCTTCTTCTGTTTTCGTATCCACAGCAGAGAGGCAGTCGTCAAATATTAATATTTTAGGTTCTTTAATGAGGGCCCTGGCAATGGATACGCGTTGTTTTTGTCCCCCTGAAAGGGTAATTCCCCGCTCGCCAAGCATGGTTTCGAATTTCAGCTCAAAGTCCATGATGTTGTGGTATACGGCAGCACTTTTTGCCGCCTCCATCACATCCTCTTCCACTACTTTATCCAGTCCAAAGGCAATGTTGTTTCTGATGCTATCAGAAAACAAGAAAACTTCCTGTGGCACAAAGCCTACCTGGTTTCTAAATACATTCAGGTTGAGGTTTTTCAAGGCATGTTGATCCACCAGGATCTCTCCGCTATCGGCATCATACATGCGCATGATCAGGTTGGCTAAAGTAGATTTGCCAGAGCCTGTTCGGCCAATAAGGGCTACAAACTGACCTTTTTTAATGTCGAAACTGATGTTTTTTAACGCCTGGATACCGGTATCGGGGTAGGTGAAGTTTACATTTTTAAATTGTATGCTGCCTTCAAACTTAGGGATGACCACTTCTCCGGAAACGATATCAGGCTTAAGCTGCAAAAATTCATTGATTCTTTTTTGCGATGCCGCGGCGCGTTGAATGAGTGTGGTGACCCAGCCAAGCATACTTACAGGAAAAGTTAACTGGTTAACATATACAATAAACTCTGTGATGTTACCGGCAGTGATGGCCCCATTCATCACCTGTTTGCCACCAATGAAAACGGTGAAGATGGTGCTCAGGCCAACCAACAACAAAATAGTGGGATAAAAAACTGCCTGAACCTTGGCAAGGCTCATGGAATTATGCTTGTAGGCATCACTTTCTTGTGCGAATATGGCTTTGGTATGTTCTTCTCTCACATAAGATTTAATCACCCTGATCCCGGAAAAACGCTCCTGTACAAAACTTGATAGGGTAGATAGCTGCTCCTGGATTCTTTCACTCTTTTTATTAATCATGGTATTCACGAAATAAATAGTAATGAAAAGCAGCGGGAGCGGGAGCAGGCTATAGGTGGCCAGCGTGGCATTTACCGAGTACATATAAGAAATGATGAGCAGGAAGAGTACTATCGTGTTGATGGCGTACATGATGGCAGGCCCTACATACATCCTAACGCGGTTTACATCCTCAGTGGCCCGGTTCATTAAATCGCCGGTATTATTTTTCCTGTAAAAACCGAGGCTCAGCTCCTGGTAATGCGCATAAATCTCATTTTTCATGTCAAATTCTATATGCCTTGACATCAGGATCAGTGTTTGTCGCATGAAAAACAGGAACAAGCCCCTGAGCATATACAACAAAATGACCATTGCCCCGAAATAAAAAAGACTGTAACTGAAAATATCATAGATGATGGCTTGTCTGTTAAATCCTGAAAATAAGGTGTATACCTGTATGTTTTCGATAATGAGGTTAAAAGCATGACCGATCACCTGAGCCGGGATCACTGCGAAAATATTGGAGATGATGACGAATAAAATCCCGGGTATAATCCTCCACTTGTATTTGAGGAAGTATTTATTTAAAAAACGCAGGTGCTTCATGTGCATGTAAAGTTATACAAATCGGCTTGATTATTTTATACACTTTAGTGGAAAGAAGGTAAAATAACGTTTTTTTATGCTAGTTTTGCCCCATATCTGATAAATACATGTTTATGTCTGGTAATAGCCCCGTTGTAACTTCTGTTTTAGATCAATTAACCGCACTAGGTCATAAAAAGGTTGTTTTTTGCAATGACCCGGATACTGGGTTAAAAGCCATTATTGCAGTACATGATACAACATTAGGCCCTGCTTTGGGAGGTACAAGGATGTGGAATTATGCTTCTGAAGCCGAGGCTTTGGAAGATGTCTTGCGTTTATCCAAGACCATGACTTATAAAGCAGCCATTACCGGTTTGAATTTAGGTGGGGGCAAAGCGGTAATCATTGGTGATTCCAGACAAGGTAAATCTGAAGCCATGATGCGTAGTTATGGCCGCTTCATTAAAAATCTGAACGGAGAATTTATCACTGCAGAAGACGTGGGTACCAATACACGGGATATGGAATTTATCAGGATGGAAACCAGCCATGTTACCGGTGTTCCTGAGTCCATTGGTGGGGCAGGGGATCCTTCTCCCTATACTGCAAAAGGTGTTTACCTGGGTATTAAAGCCTGCGTAAAAGAAGTTTTCGGAACAGATATGCTTGCCGGAAGATCAGTGGTGGTACAGGGAATAGGCAATGTCGGTGAGCATTTAGTAGAATTACTAAGAAATGAAAACGTAGAAGTTTTCATTAGCGATATTGACGACGAACGTTTGCAATATGTGGCTGCAAAATATAAAGCCAAGCCAGTTGATGCGGATAAAATATTCACCATTGACGCAGATATTTATGCACCATGTGCTTTAGGGGCTACTGTAAATGATCGTACTATTCCAAAAATGAAGTTTGCTATAATTGCGGGATCAGCGAACAACCCACTGGCAGATGAACAAAAACATGGTCAGTTGTTGCTGGAGAAAAACATTTTGTTTGCACCGGATTACCTGATCAATGCTGGTGGACTGATCAATTGTTATTCAGAACTAACAGGCTTTGGTAAAAAGCGCAGTATGCAACTTACAGAACACATTTATGATGCAACAAGAAATGTGCTCAAAATGTCTAAGAAAGAAAATATACCTACTATACAGGCCGCAAACCGCATTGCAGAACTTAGGATAGCAGATATCAAAAAAATTAAATCGTCGTTTTAAAAATAAATAAATAATCAGGTAAATTTACCACTCGTTCTTACATTCATGTTAAATAGAAGGCACTTAAGAATTAAAGCTTTGCAAAACATTTTTGCCTGGCAAATGACAGATAAAAAAGATCTGGAATCATCAAAGAAAGCATTGATGAAAAGCATTGATGACGTATATGAAATGTACGTACGGATGCTTGCTCTTTTATCTGAGATCACGGAATATACAGCTATTGATGCCATCGAAAGATCCAATAAGCATTTCCCTACCGCAGAAGATCTGAACCCCAATCAAAAATTATTGCACAACAAATTTATTGTGTTGCTGCAACAAAATCCAGATTTCCAGGCTAAAGTCAATAAATACCAGATCAACTGGCATGCTGACCCTGAGTTTATTAAAACTATTTTTAATAAATTAAAGTCCACGCCAGAGTATAATGCCTATTTAGCGGCTGAAGACAATGAAGGACTGGAGGAATCTAAAGAAATCATTAAATTTATTTTCAGGAAGATCGTTCTTAAAAATCAGAATGTAATTCAGGATTTTGAAGATAAATTTATCAATTGGACAGTAGATAAAGAGGTGATGCAGGGTATGGTGGCAAAAACCATCAAGAACTTTACTTCTGAAGACGCTTTCGTCAATAAATTGACGCCAATTAGTCCGGATTGGAAAGAAGACAGTAAATTTGTAGCGGATTTATTTGTTCATACTTTAAAAAACAACAATAAATACCAGGAGTTAATTGCAGAGCGTACCAAAAACTGGGAATCTGAGCGTATTGCACTAATGGATACCATTCTCATGAAGATGGCTATCTGTGAACTGTTGAATTTCCCTTCCATCCCTGTGAAGGTAACCATTAATGAGTACCTGGATTTATCAAAAGATTACAGTACGCCTAAAAGTAATTCGTTCATTAACGGTATATTAGATAAAATATTAGGTGATTTAAAACGTACCGACAGTATTAAGAAAATCGGTAGGGGATTAATAGAAGAATAGGATATGAATAAAATTTTTATGATTGCTTTGGCCGGCGTAATTTTTACTTCCTGCCAGCAAAATACGGCTCAGGAAAGCAATGAAGCCGCGACTACCGAAATTGCTGCTTCCACAGCAACGCCATCTGCGGATGCACCGGTATTGACTTTCGAAAAAGGAAGTCATGATTTCGGAAAGATCAAACAAGGTGAAACTATTCAGTATGATTTCAAGTTCAAAAATACTGGTAAAACACCATTGATTATCACTAACGCTACAGCCACTTGTGGTTGCACCGTGCCTGAAGTCCCAAAAGACCCGATTTTGCCTGGAGCAGAAGGCTCGATCAAAGTGGTATTCGACAGCACCGGGAAAATGGGCATACAGGACAAAATAATTACTGTGACCTCTAATGGTAATCCTGCAATTAATGAAGTGCACATCGTAGGCGAAATAACACAATCCTAAATTTAACTAAACAAAAAAAAGAATATGATAACATCAGTAGTAATTTTACAAGCACAGGGCGGTGGTATGTTAGGCACTTTAGTGCCTATGGTATTAATCATGGTCGTGTTTTATTTTTTCATGATCAGACCTCAGGTTAAGAAAGCTAAAGACCATAAAAAACTAATCAGTGAATTACAAAAAGGTGATAAAATTGTAACTACAGCCGGTATACATGGTAGAATTGTAGACCTAAATGAAACTACATTTTTAATTGAAGTTGAAGGTGGTACAAAGATTAGATTTGATAAAACAGCGGTATCGTTTGATGCTACAAAAGCAGTTTCACCAAAAGCATAATTTGCCCTATAGAAATTGAGCCGCTTCCGCAATGGAGCGGCTTTTTTTATTAAATTTGTTTACATTACACTATGCCGATCATCAAATTAACAAACATTGAACGAAAACGCTTCCTGACTTTAATTGTCTGTCTGTTTTTGGCGGTGGCTGGTTGGCTTTTCCTGGCATTAAATAACAAATACATTTATACGGCAGAGACCGTATTGGTTTATAAGAACTTTCCTCAAAAAAAAGCTTTTCACCCTTTACAATCCGATACCGTTGACCTGCAGGTAGAAGGCACAGGCTGGCAGTTGTTGTTCGCCAGGCTCAGAATAAAACCACAATCCATTGCCATCAACCTTGAAAAACTGAATAACAGAAATTATATTCTTTTTTCAGAGCAGTTAAATAGTGTGAATAACCAGTTGCTTACCGCGCAGAAAGTAATTTCTGTTAGACCTGACACGCTGTACTTTGATTTTTCTGCACGGACGGTAAAGAAGGTGCCGGTGCACCTGGTTTCAGATCTGGAATTCAATCAACAGTATGGAGTTTCAGCTGATGTGGTGATCAAGCCTAGTCATGTTACCGTTTCGGGGCCTTTGAAAGAGCTTAACAAAATCGACTCCTGGAAAACAGATACGTTAAGAAATAAGGAAATTCAAAGTTCTATCAAAACCAGGGTGGCTATGAATCAAAGTCATTTTAAGAATGTAAGCATTTTTCCGGGTAGCGTAGAAGTGTTGGTGCCTGTTGATGAGTTTACCGAGAAAACTATGGAGGTTCCTTTAAAAATCATCAACAACAAAGAATACCATAATGTTAAGCTCTATCCAAAAAAAGTTACCATTACCTTTATGGTGGCGCTTTCCAGTTATAAAAAAGTGAATGAGGACCTGATTGATGCTGTAGTAGATATGCAGGAATGGAAATTATCAAAACATGAGCAACTACAAGTGAGGCTTACCCGTTTCCCTGAATATTGCAAGCTCATCAAAATAGTACCCTCAAAAGTAGACTTCATCATAGAAAAATAATGCTTAAAATAGGAATAACAGGCGGGATCGGTAGTGGTAAAACGACGATATGCAGGGTTTTTGAAGTGCTGGGAATCCCGGTGTTCTACGCCGATGTGGTCGCAAAGCAGATTATGGTTACCGATGAAATCCTGATGGACGGCATCAAAGAATCCTTTGGCATGGAGAGCTACCTCGCCGATGGTATTTTGAACAACAAACACCTGGCGGGGATCGTATTTAATGATACCATTGCCCTTGAAAAGTTAAATGCCCTGGTGCATCCGGCCGTGTTCCGTGCTTTTGACCGTTGGGTAGCATCAGTGCCGCGATCATGCCCTTATACCCTTAAAGAAGCTGCTTTATTGTTTGAAAGCGGATCTTACAAAATGTGCGACTATAATATCCTTGTCACTGCGCCGCGGGCGAGTAAAATAGCCCGCGTAATGCAGCGTGATGGCGTCACAGCAACACAGGTACAGGCGCGCATGGATAAACAATTCACGGATGAGCAGAAATTGAAACTGGCGGATTTTCAAATCAAAAATGACGAAAGTTCCTCCATCATTTTGCAGGTATTAGACCTGCATGAGCAATTTATAAATAGAGTAACTAAATGATATTAGCAGATTTTTTAGTGCAAAGCCCCGTTGGCTTGTACTGTGTGTATGGAGATTTCTATTTAGACCCCAAAGTTCCTGTAAAGACGGCCGTCATTTCCCATGCCCATGGTGATCATGCTTTCCCTGGAAATGGAGCAGTTTACTGTACTAAAGCCACTTCCTTGTTCATGAAGCACCGGTACAGGCAAAACGCCGCCAAACAGTTTTTTCTGATGGATTATAAGACTTCCTTTACCATCAAAGAGGTGGAGCTCAGCTTTATTCCCGCGGGCCATATGCTGGGTTCTGCTCAGGTAATGATGACCTACCAGGGAATCAGGTATCTTTATACTGGTGATTTCAAATTACAGGAAGATGCCACCTGTGAACCCTATGAGTTTGTTAAAGCGGATGTGCTGATCACAGAAACCACCTTCGCTCATCCCGATACCCAGCATCCTTTACCAGCTGGGGAGATGATGAAGTTAAATGCGACCAGCGCCAATGTGATGCTCGGTGCCTATGTGTTGGGTAAAAGCCAAAGGTTAATCCATTTGATCAATCAATATTGTCCTGAAAAAAGAATATTAATCCACCACAGTGTCTTTCCTTTTCTTCGAATCTATGAGCAGGAGGGTATTAATTTTGGTCATTATGAACTTTTTGATAAAAAGGTGATGAAAAGCCATGGCAATATCATTTATATCGTTCCCCCAATTGTCTACAACAGCAATGTCAAAACCCTGAACGTGGTGAAGGTATTTGCGACGGGCTGGAAGGATTTGCAAAGAGCCAACCAGATTCAATTGTATGTGTCAGACCATGCAGACTGGCTCGATATCATATTGACGATTTCCAAGGTGGAACCATCCCAGGTGTGGACCACCCATGGCAGTGGCCATGCCCTTAAAGCTCATTTTGGAGATCATTTAATGGTGAAAATGCTGAATTAAATGGAAGAGGGAACAGATTACTATTTTAACGAGCAGGGTTTAATGGTTTTCACTGAAGTTTACCATTTGAAAAGGGGTTCGTGCTGCAAAAATAAATGCAGGCATTGCCCCTGGAAATACGGAAGAACAAAATCAGTGGCCGTGACTGGCGCCATAAAACCCGATCAGGGCAACGGCAACACCTAATAATACGGCGACCATTTTACGGTTGTTTACCTTGTGGTCTACACTGGATTCGAACAAGATGGTGGTAGATATATGAAGGAAAATACCAATCACAACACCCATCATTTTATTATAATAAGCAGCCAGGTTTCCGATGCTGCCATCACTTAAACCATTGCTCACATAAAAGCCTAAAGGAGCCATAATAGCGAATATAGCCACATAAAAAAGGATGTTGACCTTACTGAAGCTGCTGTGTTTCAGAATGCTGGCCAGGGCAAAAGCTGCAGGGATATGATGCAACGAAATACCGAATATTAATTCATTGTGCTGATCTTTTGCCAATGGCATACCTTCCAGAAAGGCATGCAGACATAAACTGATCATGATGCCATAAGGAAAAACATGGTTATGGTCATGTTTGTGCATGTGCCCGTGTTCCACACCTTCAGAAAACTGTTCCAGAAAAAGTTGTAATAGGAAGCCTACTAAAATAAAAACTCCGATTTCATGCGCATCAGCCCCGCTGTAAGCATCAGGAATAAGGTGTAATACGGTAATGCCAAAAAGGTAGGCTCCACTAAATGATAGGATAAGTTTTAGCAATTGCGACTTATCACTCTTTACCAGGAAGATGGATGCGCCCCCAATGAAGGCAGAGAAGAATAATACTAGTAATTTCCAAATCTCCATTATAGGTAATGTTGTAGTTTTTTATAAAGTTTTGAGGTAAACAGTGCGATAAGTATACCGAGAATCGCACCCGCAAAAATGTCTAATGGATAATGGACACCCACATAAACCTGTGCAAAGGAGATGATAAAAGCCCATGCGATGCCGAGGGGTAAAATGGCTTTCCAACGATCATAGAATACCAGGATCAGAAATACCGCAATGGCAAAGTGGTTGGTGGCATGCGCAGAAGGAAAGCTTTTTCCAGATCCGCAATGCACCCGTGGGATAATGTCTGTCCTGAGGTTAATATCGTTGCAAGGCCTTACTCTCGCCACATTAGGTTTAATAATTCTGGAAGCAACCATGTCTCCGATAGCAAAAGTGAGCAATAAGGCGCCAACCAGCAGAATACCTTGTTTGCGGTATTCCTTAATGCAAAAGATAATGATGAATAGATACAGCGGTGCCCAGAAATAACGGTTACGCATGAGTGGCATAAGCCAATCAAAAAAGGAATTAGCCAGCCCCCTGTGTATCTCTAAAAAAAGATCAGTATCAAACTGCAATAGGGATTCCATCATATCTTCTTGCAGACCATAATTAACCTGTCGGATTTATTTTCATCAAAGGGATTCAATGCATAATCACCGAATTTTTCCATCAACTGCAGACCGCTTTTTTCAAGCATTCTCTCAAAATCTTCGATCGTAAAGGCTTTCACCCTTTCCTCAAAAGCGTAATCTTTGCCTCTGTGTTCGAAATTGATATGTTTGATGATCTTTCCTTCTGAAACAAACTTCTTGATGTTAAACTCAATGCCTTCCATCGTTTTTACTTCTTTTGAAGTCAGGTTTCTTACGATTTTCAAGGTGTTAAAATAATCAATCACCAACGTCCCGTCGTCTTTTAAACCTTTGCGGAAAGATGTTAAAGAGTTGACACTGTCTCTTTCGGATTCAAAGTAGCCGAAACTCGTGAATAGATTAAGGGAGATATCGAAATAATTAATGTAAAAGAGCTTGCGCATGTCATGAACAAAAAAATGAAGGTGTTTTTGTTCAAATTGCTGGGCATACTTGATATTCTGCTCAGAAAGGTCCACTCCGGTTACATCATAACCCTTTTTTTGCAGGTAAGTGGCATGCCGTCCTCTCCCGCAAGCAATATCTAAAATCCTTGAATTAAGTGGAGGTTTCAAATAGGTGGAAAGATTATCGATCAGGAATTCAGCTTCATCATCATTCCGTTGACTGTAAAGAATATGATAATAAGGTGAATTAAACCAATACTGAAACCATTTACGCTGCATAAGAGCCGGAATTTTGTGTTTTAAGAAAAAGCAAAGATAGTATTTTGAACAGCATCCGGTAGGATTAATTATGCGAGCGCTTAAATTTTTGTTAAATTTGGGCCTATTTAAAACAACCGACTTTGACACTCATAAAATCTATCTCTGGAATCAGGGGAACCATCGGCGGAATTGCCGGCAACGGGTTAACTCCAATTGATATTGTTAAATTTACTGCTGCTTACGGCTCATGGGTTATTACAAAAACCAACATCAGGAAAATAGTTTTGGGCCGTGATGCCCGTATTTCCGGTGAAATGGTGAATAATCTTGTCATTGGAACCTTACAAGGCCTTGGTATAGAGGTTATTGATTTAGGGCTTTCCACGACACCGACTGTAGAAATTGCTGTCCCATTGGAGAATGCTGGCGGAGGAATCATTCTTACCGCAAGTCACAATCCAAAACAATGGAATGCATTGAAATTGCTGAATGATAAAGGGGAGTTTATCAGTGACACTGAAGGAAAGGATGTACTTGACCTTGCAGAACGTGCTGATTTTTCCTTTGCTGAAGTTGGCCAATTGGGTAAAGTAGTACAAAATGATACCTATCTGCAAAAACATATTGACGCAATTCTTGCCTTACCATTAGTAGATGTGGAATTGATCAGGAACGCAAACTTCAAAATTGCCATCGACTGTGTAAATTCTACAGGCGGCATTTTTGTTCCCGCGCTTTTAAAAGCCCTGGGCGTAAAAGTGATCCATGAATTGTATTGCACGCCAGATGGTCATTTCCCTCATAATCCTGAACCTTTGCCAGAGAACTTAACAGAGATATCCAAAGTGGTGCAAAGTAAAAATGCAGACTTAGGGATCGTTGTTGATCCGGATGTTGACAGGTTATGTTTCGTTTGTGAGGATGGGTCTATGTTCGGTGAAGAATATACCCTGGTTGCCGTTGCAGACTATGTGCTGCAAAACACGCCAGGCAATACAGTGTCTAATTTATCTTCTACCCGTGCATTGAGAGATGTAACAGAAAAAGCTGGTGGTCAGTACAACGCTGCAGCAGTTGGTGAAGTGAATGTGGTTAACAAAATGAAAGAAACCAATGCGGTGATTGGTGGTGAAGGAAACGGTGGAATCATCTATCCTGAACTGCATTACGGAAGAGATGCCCTGGTAGGAATTGCATTGTTTTTAACACACCTGGCGAAATTCGGAAAGTCAATTTCCTTATTGCGCAGCAGCTATCCGAACTACCATATCTCTAAGAATAAAATTACCCTTACCCCTGAAATGGATATTGATGCACTATTGCTGAAAGTTCAGGAACAATACAAAACGCAACCCAACAGTACCATTGACGGGTTGAAAATAGAGTTTGATAATGAGTGGGTGCATTTAAGACGTTCTAATACTGAGCCTATCATCAGAATTTATAGTGAGGCTCAGAATGAAACTGTGGCAGAAGGTCTGGCATCCAAAATCATCTCAGACATCAAAGAAATATTAAAATTGAATTAAACTAATGAACAGAATTTATTTAGATAATGCTGCCACCACGCCGCTCGACAAGGAAGTCATAGCTGAAATGGTTAATGTAATGGATAACTATTATGGAAATCCATCTTCTATCCATGCCCAGGGGCGTGAGGTAAGAACATTAATTGAGAAGGCGCGTAAAACGGTTGCCGGCTTATTAAATGCTGTTCCTGCGGAAATATTCTTTACTTCGGGAGGTACCGAAGCAGATAATACGGCCATCAGATGTGGCATTGCCGCTTTTGGTATCAAACATGCCATTACTTCAAAAATTGAGCACCATGCTGTAGAGCATACCTTTGATCATCTCCTTAAAACAGGCGTGATCGATAAAATCAGTTATGTCAATATTGATGCAAAGGGAAATGTGGATTACGAACACCTGGAAGAGCTTTTGAAAACAAACGAACGGTCTTTTGTGTCCCTGATGCATGCCAATAATGAGCTGGGTACCTTGACTGATATCGTTCGTGTAGGTGATATTTGTGAAGCTCACAACGCCATTTACCATTGTGATACCGTGCAAACCATGGGGCATTATAAACATGATGTAAGAAAGCTGAAAGCGCACTTTATCGTTTGTGCAGCGCATAAATTACATGGTCCTAAAGGTGTAGGCTTTTTATATGTGAACCATAGCATTAAAATCAGTCCGATGATTTATGGAGGTGCACAAGAGCGCAATATGCGTGGAGGAACAGAAAATGTATATGGGATAGTGGGTTTGGCGAAAGCATTGGAGATGGCCTATGAGAAAATGGAAGAACACCAACACCATATCCAAAGCTTAAAGACTTATTTAAAAGAGAAGTTGCAGGCTGAAGTCCGTGGAATTACTTTCAATGGAGAAACGGATCCTGAAAGCAGTCTTTATACTGTTTTGAATGTATCCTTCCCTGAAATGGATATGGGCGATATGCTGCTGTTTAACCTGGATATCAATGGTATTTCTGCTTCTGGCGGAAGTGCTTGTTCTTCAGGATCCAGCATTGGTTCACATGTGCTTACCAGTATTGCCGCAGATCCGGGAAGGCCTTCCATCAGGTTCTCCTTCAGTAAATATAACACCACAGCAGAGCTGGATTATGTGGTAGAAAAGGTAAAACATATTGTGGAGCAGAACGTAGGTGTTTAAGTGCATCTGCGATTGTAACAGAACATTTTGAAGGTTGAGGTGTTATTCTGGTAATTAATCGAGTTATTGTTCATTTAAATTTAAGATGATGATTACACCAGAAAATAATCCGGAAAACAATAGAGACGAAAAGGACGAAAAAAGAAAAACAATTTATAAAGAAACTCAAGACAGGGGCGAGGATGACAAAGATCCGGGAGAATCATCTTCAGCGTCTGATATAGGCAGGACTGATTTTATAAAGAAGGGCGAAAGAAAACATAACCCCTTGGGCTCAGGCCATGAACCAGGCACCACCCCGGGAAGTAATATCTGATGAAACCTGTTAAATAAAACAAAAAGCTTAGCCGAATCGGCTAAGCTTTTTGTTTTATAGCGCAACTTCCATTGAAAGAACAAATATAACCATTGACTATATTAAATTAACAGATGGAAGCTTGCCCGAATTGTCCTTTATCAAGGAGCTTTACGAGGAAGCCTTTCCTGTACAGGAAAGAAGAGACTGGTCGTCATTACTGGGCCTGTTAAACCACTCGGACATGCAGGTAGATCTCCTTGTCGCAGAGGGCAGTCCTATTGGGTTTATTATCTTGTGGAAGATCCAGGATTGGCGATTTATTGAACATTTTGCAGTCTCTACTAAAGTTAGGGGCAAAGGTTATGGAGCAGAAGTAGTGCGTTACTACCTGGGAATCTTTGAAGGTAGATTGCTGCTGGAAGTAGAGCCGGCAATTACCAGGGATGCCTGCAGAAGAATCGATTTCTATAAAAGATTGGGTTTAAGCTTAATCAATGTAGTTTATCGGCAACCTTCCTATATTGAAAATGACCTGAGCTATCCAATGCATTTAATGGGCACGCAGAGTTTAGTGCCATACGATTTTCAGGAATTAATAGCAGAGATTAAAAATAAGGTATATAAAAAAAGCTGATCAATTTTATCGATCAGCTTTTAAATTATTTATAGTGGAGACAAAGCTTATGATAGCTTCGTTATCAGTTAGTTTTTCATCATCTTAAGGAAAACAGCCAATTTAGCTTTCATCGCCCTGCGGTCTACAATAAAATCTAAAAAACCATGTTCTAATACAAACTCTGAAGTTTGGAAGCCCTTTGGTAAGTCTTTTTTAATGGTTTCCTTAATTACCCTGGGACCGGCGAAACCGATCAATGCAGCAGGTTCAGCAATGTTTATATCACCCAGCATGGCGTAAGAAGCCGTGACACCACCAGTAGTCGGATCGGTAAGCAGGGAGATATAAGGCACTTTAGCTTTACTTAATAAAGCCAGTTTTGCCGATGTTTTAGCCATTTGCATTAATGAAAAAGCCGCTTCCATCATTCTGGCACCGCCAGATTTCGATATCATAAGGAAAGGGATATTGTGTTCAATACTATAATCAATTGATCTGGCAATCTTTTCACCTACTACTGAGCCCATAGAGCCGCCAATAAAATTGAAGTCCATACATGCGATAACGATGTCCTCACCCTCTATCTTACCATGCGCAGCCCGAATGGCATCATTTAAGCCGGTCTTCTTCATGCTGTCAACCAGTCTTTCAGAATAAGGTTTGCTATCTGTAAACTGTAGCGGGTCGGTAGATCTTAAACCTGCAAAGAGTTCTGTAAACTGGTTATTATCAAATAACACCTGAAAATATTCTTTTGAGCCTACCCTTAAATGATAATCACAATAATGACAGACATATTTATTTTCGGTCAAATCCGCGCTGTGTAAAGCCTTTTTGCAGTTGGGACATTTGTTCCACAAGCCGTCAGGTGCTTCTTTTTTTTCTTCAGTACGCGTACTTATACCTTTTTTTTCTCTCTTAAACCAAGCCATGTTATTAGTTGAAAATGCGAGTACAAAGAAACAAAAAAAAATCTGAAGAGTGGGTGCTAGTTTTATGTTTAAGATTTTTGCTGGAAATCAGATATGTGTTGACTTTTACCGTTCTTTATGGGAAGCTATCAAAGTGGCAGGCAGAAAGACACGTTAAGCTAATTTCATTGCATGTGTCTCGACCCATTTTTCAAAGGCTGCCATAAAGCTTGTTAGAAATTCTTTGGTAGAGTCGTTTTTGAGGTTTCCGTTATCATCAAATAATGCGGAAGCGCCGCCAATGTAGGCTTCAGGCTGGGCCATGGCAGGGACATTCACAAAAACAAGCGACTGGCGCAAGTGGTGATTAGCGCCAAAACCACAGATGTTTCCAATAGAAACACTGACCACAGCTGCTGGTTTTCCATCCCATGAATTTTGTCCATAAGGACGGGAGCCAACATCAATCGCATTTTTTAAAACACCCGGTACCGAGCGGTTATATTCAGGCGTTAGGAAAAGAAGTCCGTCAGCTGCAATGATTTGCTCCCTAAACACTTTCCATTCATTTGGTGGAGTCGCTTCGAGGTCTTCGTTGAACATGGGTAGTTCCGCAATGCTTAATAGTTCTAGAGATAATGATTCAGGTGCTAATGCTTTTAACGCTTTTGCTGTTTTAAGGTTGTAAGATTCTTTTCTAAGACTTCCTACGATCACTGCAATTTTATAATTTGCCATAATTTTGGATGTTGTTTACTTTATAACAATTAGTTAATCTTTTAGTTTCAGTTAGTGGGCCTTGACTAATACTTTACGCCCCAAGTGAAAAATCAAACGCTATTCGTGAACCATCAGGCGCTATCCCAATAATCTGTACTCTTGAATTTTGTGCGGCAACAAGCGCTCTATCTATATCTTCAGGGCTAGATACACCTCTGCCGTTTATATAAGCAATGATCGTTCCTGGCGGGATTCCTAACTGATGAAAGAAACCCCCAATGCGGACCTGTGTGACAACAACCCCTGCTTTTAGGTTATAACGTTCCTTCAGTTCAGGTGTAAGGGGAGCGAAAACAGCACCAAGCCGGTTGTAGATTTCCTCAAGCGCTTCCGGATCTGAAGCTAATAATTTCTTTGGCTCCTCAGCCTTCAAAGTAGCCGATGTGCTGTTAGACTTTCCATTTCGTAAAAATTTCAACTCCACTTTATCGCCGGGGCGATGCCTTGCAATCCTTTCCGAAAATTCAGCAGACGAAAACAATTCATTTCCATCTATGCTTTGAATGATATCACCTTTCTGCAACCCTGCAGCATCGGCAGCGCTGCCTTTTTGTATGCCAGTGATGAATACGCCTTTTACCGACCCAGGTTTGATGCCTTGTTGTTTCAGGTATTGATCTTCTACAGATGGCGCCGGAAAGGAGACACCAAGCAGACCACGCTTTACCTCACCAAATTGTTTCAGGTCGTCTAGTATCTTCTTCGCAAGGTTAACGGGGATGGCAAATGCGTAACCTGCATAGCTGCCTGTTAAAGAAGCAATTGCAGTATTGATGCCGACGAGCTTGCCATTCATATCTACTAAAGCGCCGCCGCTATTACCGGGATTGATGGCCGCATCGGTTTGAATGAAAGACTCAATAGCGGTGTTGGCCTGTGGTGATCCTGAAGAATTGCTGTTGATGATACCAATACTTCTGCCTTTCGCACTGACGATGCCTGCGGTAACGGTGGTGTTCAGTGAAAATGGATAACCTACAGCAAGCACCCATTCGCCGACCTCTATATTGTCAGAATTCCCTAACTCCACTACAGGTAAATCCTTTTCATCCACTTTTAATAAAGCCAGATCTGTGTTAGGATCACGGCCAACGAGTTTGGCAATAAAAGTACGCCTGTCTGTAAATATCACTTCTATTTGTGTAGCATCTTCTATGACGTGATTATTGGTGGCAATATAACCATCACTGCTAATGACTACTCCAGAACCCGATCCCCCTGAAGGAGCATTTCCACCACCATAAGCTGAAGGAAGGTTGCCCGAGCTTCTGTTTTGGTATAAGGTTTTAATGTGTACCACGCCTGGAGTCACCGCTTTTGCTGCAGGAACAAAATCTAAATTGTTTGCGTTTGAGGGTTGGTTATTTGGGGAACTTGATTGAGGAAAACCTTTTGCTTCGTCATCCGCCGGATTGTTTTTGCAAGAAAATAACAGAACTGTTGTCATTGATAGAAGTATTGCAAACAGGCTTACAGTTGTCTTTTTCATTCGCATATAGTTTGTTTTTTATGCAACAGTTTTAAAATATAGCATCACTTCCATCTTCTTCCTTCTTATCCTTTGAACAACAACTTACTGGTATAAACAGTTCTAAATAAATTACTAATGTAAATCTATCAAAGTGCTCAACCTGATTTAGGGACTTAGCTAATCAGAATAGTGAGCAATTTGAAATGTGTAAATTCACAACTTGGGGATAGAATTGTATCGCATTCCTTTGGTATAAATTGCATAAATTAGGTTACGAATTATCGTATTCAAGAACCAGTTTTAAATGTTGTCGGTTGAATCTCAACCGCGGCCGGGAATTGAACATGCTAAAGTTATATAAAGGTCGAAATTTCAATAACATTTGAAATAAGCAAATCGATATAGGGAAAGATATGAGTAGATACTTAGGACTTTAGAACTGTTTTTATGAAAACTATCGAGAAGGATATTATACTGAAGTTATTAGAGAATAATAAGGTAACTACCATTGAAATAATTAGAGAATATTTAGATTATATCAATAGATTACACTACTCGGTTGAAGAAGTAACTTTACTTTTAGAAGAATTGAAAAAAGAGGGAAAAGTTATGTCTCAAAACCAGTTATGGTATAAGGTGTAGCCCCTCTTCTGGCCTCTAGCATCCGCTAACACTTAACCACAGCAAAGCCACTTGATTAAGCCGGGCTTTGTTATTTATTTTGCATAATCTTTAGGGACTTTGAAATTGAATTGATATGAAAAAAGAAATAGTAATATTATGTTATTTTATTACGGTATTGTTAATTAGTTGCAAAAGCCCTTCGACAAAGGAGGATATGACCAACCTTGATATAGCAAAGCCTGATCCAGTTAAAACAAAGCCGGAAAGTATTTCATTGATTAGCTTAATAGCAGCCTCTGAAAAATATGATCAGAAACTTATCCGAGTTAAAGGATACTTGAACTTAATGTTTGAAGGAAATGCTATTTACCTGTCTAAAGAAGATTGTGATCTTGGAATAGATAAAAACGGACTATGGATTGACGTTGAGACTATAAAAGTTGATTCTAAAAAATATAACCGTAGCAATAAACAATATGTGATCTTAGAAGGTATATTTCAAAGTGATAATAAAGGGCATCAAAATGGCTATAGCGGTTCAATAACTAAAATAATAAAGATTGAACCTTTGAATAACCGGTTGGACCTTTTATAGTGCAAGGTAAAGGTGATGGATACTGAGACGACCAGCTAGAAGAGGCAGGATAAAATCCCGTTTTAAAGACCCAATTTTAAATGTTATCTTTATCTAACAATCATTGTATGGATATTAAAATAAAAAATAAAATTGTTGAGAAAATTATCCAAAGTGATGATGAAGTCTTGCTAAATGAAATAAAATCATTAGTAGGCTTATCAGAAGGTGACTTTTGGGACGAACTCCCGGATGATGTAAAACAATCGGTTGATAAAGCAAAAGGTGAACTCGACCGTGGACAAGGTATTGACCACGCGAAAGTTATAGAAGAAGTGAAACGCCGCTTTCTGAACAAATAATAATGGAATATGCCATTATTTGGTCTCCAACTGCTCAACTTACTTATTTCGAGATTTTAAATTACCTCGTCGAGAACTGGACTGAAAAAGAATTAATAGCCTTCGTTAACCGTACAGAGATAGCAATCCATCATATCGCTACGAATCCTTTACTTTTTCCTTATTCGAAGGAGAGTGATACACACAAATGTGTAATAGTTAAACAAGTAAGCTTAATTTATAGAATCAATTCAACAGCCATAGAACTTTTGGTGTTTTGGGACAACCGTCAGGATCCAAATAAATCAGTAGTTTGACTTAATTCTCTATCCTTTTACAGCAGAGTCCAAACTAGAACTATGACAAATGTCAAACATAGCTGGAAGTATTGTTTAGAGTTAAATGCAGGATGAAATACGACTATGTCATATAGGCAGACATATTAAGAAAATCAGGTGATAAAATGAACAGTTATTATTTATTGAGTTGGAAACATAAAAAAGAGTTGGCAAGTGCGTTTTATGCAATAAAAAATCAAGTTGCCCACGAATTAATGCCGGAGCTTGATGGCAAAAATTCATTGCCATTTAATTTTCAACTAGGAAGAGTTAGAGAAAAAAAAGACGGATTGACTATGGATGGTGATTTAACAGACTTGAAAGAAACCTGGCTGGATTATCAGCCTAACAGCCTTGCTTGGCCGTTAATTTCGGAGAGGTTAAAATACCTAATTGAAATTAACCTAACAGGAAATGAGCAAGTAGGTTGGATTAATTGCAAGGTAGAAAGTGAAAAAGAAGAAAAACCATATTTTGTACTTCGATTCAATAAAATGTTAGACGTCTTGGATATGAAGAAAACAATGTTCGTTCCAGGAACAGACCATATCATAAAACCTGTTTTCGCTGTTTCTAAAATTAGTGCATATAGTATTTTTTCTATGCCATCATCCCACAATTTATGGAAAATTACTTCGGGGCTTTATATTAGTGAAACATTAAAAAAGGCAATACAGAAACAAAAATTAACTGGATTAGATTTCCAAAAGGTTTCAGTGGCATAAAGTTGCGAAAATTCCACAAATCTCCCCCCAATTCAACCATAACTAAGTGTAAAATATACACCACTGTGTATTTTGAACTTATTTCTCTGGGAAATAAGAAAATAATCTCTTCTTACATTTGGCTAAATCTTTATTTTTCCTAACTTCGGCATATACTAATATTTGAAAAATGAGTTTAAAAGGCTATAAAGGCGTAATTTACGGAGATGCCGTTCAGGAACTGTTTGAACAGGCTAAAAAGCATCAATTTGCACTACCTGCTGTCAATGTTACAGGTACCAATACCATCAATGCGGTAATGGAAACTGCTAAAGCAGTAAATTCACCGGTAATCATACAACTATCTAATGGTGGTGCACAGTTCTATGCTGGTAAAACCTTAAATAACGACAACTTGCAAGCATGTGTTTTAGGTGCAGTATCTGCCGCTAAACACGTTCACTTATTAGCTGAGCACTATGGTGTGGCTGTGATTTTACATACTGACCATGCAGCTAAGAAATTACTTCCATGGATCGATGGATTGTTGGATCATGGTGAGAAATTCTTTGCTGAAACTGGTAAGCCTTTGTTTTCTTCCCATATGTTAGATCTTTCTGAAGAGTCGATTGAAGAAAACATGGAAATTTCTGCTAAATATTTAGCCCGTATGGCTAAAATGGGAATGACCATTGAAATTGAATTAGGTGTTACAGGTGGTGAGGAAGATGGTGTTGATAACAGCGATGTTGACAGCTCTAAGCTTTACACACAACCTTCTGAAGTTGCTTATGCTTACGAAGAATTAAGTAAGATAAGTGATAAATTCACCGTTGCGGCGGCTTTCGGTAACGTTCATGGAGTGTACAAACCAGGTAACGTTAAGTTACAGCCTGTTATTTTGAAAAACTCTCAGGAGTTCTTGAAAGAGAAATATAATATCGCTGTTGAAAAACCTATTAACTTTGTATTCCACGGTGGTTCTGGTTCATCGCAGGAAGAAATCAGGGAAGCTATTTCTTATGGTGCCATCAAAATGAATATCGATACAGATATGCAATGGGCATTCTGGGAAGGTATCCATGATTACTATGTAGCAAACGAAGCTTATTTACAAGCTCAGATCGGTAACCCGGATGGTGAAGATAAGCCTAACAAAAAGTACTATGATCCACGTGTTTGGTTGCGTAAAGGAGAAGAAGCTTTTGTTAAACGTTTAACACAGGCATTCGAAGACTTGAACTGCAGAAACGCCAGCGACAAATTATAAGATAAAATCATGAGCGCCACAAGTCTAGCTTGTGGCGTTTTTTTATGCAAGAAATAATGGATGCTTTAGAAGTTAAAAAAGTAAGTAATGCAGATGAACTGGCAAAAGTATTTGCCATCCGTAAAATTGTTTTTGTTGAAGAACAACATTGCCCACCTGAGCTTGAATGGGAAAATGAAGAGGTTTCCATTCATTTCCTTGCGTTGCTCAACAATGTACCTTGTGGTGCCTGCCGCTGGCGCAAAACTGAAGCCGGGTATAAATTAGAGCGATTTGCCGTATTAAGAGAATACAGGGGCAAGGGTATAGGCCGTGCATTGGTAGCCACTGTTTTAGAAGACCTGCCACAAGATGCCGATTATATTTACCTGAACGCCCAGCTAGACGCCATGCCATTATATGGTAAGTTTGGTTTCAAAGCTGAAGGTCCGCAATTTGAAGAAGCCGGGATCCAGCACTTTAAAATGGTTAAAAGTTAAATATCGTCAAACGGAGAATTAATCGTTATACCGGACTCCGGTCATCCCGACGAACCAAGGGCCAATAGAGGGTTTTTTAAAACAAAAACTTAAAAACTTTCCATTTATCATATTGTTTTACTGTTTCATTTAGAATGACCACCGATAAGATTTGTCATGCTTATAGCAAGAGACCGCGGTAATACACACTGTGTTAAACAGATTTGTAGGTAACAAAATCAATTTTGAAGAATCAATTATAAGACGAATTAACATGAGAAAAATTATCGTTTTATCAATGATTTCATTAGATGGAGTCATGCAGGCACCTGGAGGCCCTGAGGAAGATCCATCAGACGGTTTCAAATATGGCGGTTGGGTTGCCCCTTATGGTGATGAGGTTTCTGGGAAGGTGATGCAAAAACTGATGAAACCTGCAGACCTTCTTTTGGGCAGAAAAACATTCGATATTTGGGCGGGCTACTGGCCACAGCATGAAAAAGGATGGCCAGGTATCAATGATGTCACAAAGTATGTATTGTCCAGGACAATGAAAAAGTCAGATTGGAAAAACTCAGTTTTTTTTGATAGCCTGGCAGATATTGAAAAGCTCAAAGATTCTGAAGGTACTGACATTCAGGTTTGGGGCAGTAGTGAAGTTATTCAATTGCTATTGAAAAATGACTTGGTGGACGAACTCTGGCTCATGATTCACCCATTAATTCTTGGTTCAGGGAAAAAGTTGTTTAACAATGGGCCGATTCCGGCAGCATTTACATTGTTAGAATCTACGGTTACGTCAAGTGGAGTGATTATCGCCAATTACAAGCGAGCTGGAGCAGTCAAGACAGGTTCAGTTGAGTTTAAGGAGAGATTTTAAAACCCCTTAAACACCTTATCGGCTACCAACATTGCTTCCTGCCATTTTTCCATATTCAATCCTAGGTCGATATCCTGTTCCTCAAAATAGCTGATCAAATCTTCCGTCGCTAGGTTGCCTGTCAGCTCATCACTTGCCATCGGACAACCGCCATAACCTTTTAAGGCACTGTCGAAACGCAGACAGCCACTTTCGAAGGCGGCTTCAATTTTCTCTCTCCGCGTGGCTGGTGTACTGTGCAGGTGTACCCCAATTTCTACTTCCGGAAAACGGCTGATCATCCCCGGTATAATTTCTTTGATCTTTTCTGGTGTCGATACGCCGGTGGTATCTGCGAAAGACAATATTTTCACGCCTTTGCTAATCAGCTGTTCTGCGTGTTCTGCTACAATTTCCATATTCCAGGGATCGCCGTAAGGATTTCCAAAACCCATGGATAAATAAACAACGGCTGTTTTGTCGCTGTGATCACAACGTTCCAGTAATTTATCAATGGTAGCTAACGATTCAGCAATGGAAGAATTGGTGTTGCGCTGTTGGAAGGTCTCTGAGATCGAAAAAGGAAAACCGAGGTAACTGATCTCCGGATATTGTATAGCTTCTTCTACACCTCTTAAATTGGCTACAATCGCAAGCAATTTAGTGTCACCGTCTAAATTAAGCAAAGAAAGAACTTCTTTGGTGTCTTTAAGCTGTGGGATGGCTTTAGGCGAGACAAAACTTCCAAAGTCTATGGTGTCAAAACCCACTTGCAGCAACAAGTTAATGTAGGCTGCTTTCAGGGGTGTATCAATAAATTCATGCAGACCTTGCATGGCATCTCTGGGGCATTCAACAAGTTTAATTTTTCTTTCCATCTTTTATGATTGCAAATCACTTTAATAATCGCATTGAAGATAATTATATTATCATCGCCTTTTAGCTAATTTTAGATGCTATCAATAGGCGATCTCATTTTCACAAATTTCATCAAGCTAGATTGGAACCATATTGGATCAAAGATGAACCTACGTTGTATCTACGTTTTTATGGAAAAAGGTAGATACAACGTACATCCATGGTAGATCCACCGTAGATCCAACATCCGGCAACTCCAACTTTACTATTCCAGATCTTCTTAAAGAAATTACCGCTCAGGACAGGACAAAAAAAAGCCGGTCATTTTTCAATGACCGGCCCTTCTTAAATAATGTATGTTAAACGAGTTCTTTTGTTGTTTTGTCTTTAGTTAAATCTACAACGATAGGGGTAGAGATACATAATGACGAATAAGTACCGATCACACGACCAATTAACAAGGCAAAGATAAATCCTCTGATGCTGTCTCCACCAAAGATGAAGATCACCAATAACACGAAGAATACCGTTAATGAAGTCAAGATCGTACGACTTAATGTACTGTTCAGCGCGAAGTTGATCAGTTTGTTACGTTCTGTTTTATGCATATCGTCTTCATGTGCTCCCGCTAGTTTCTCACGGATACGGTCAAACACAACCACTGTCTCCGTCATGGTATAAGACATTACCGTTAAGATAGCGGCAATAAAGTCTTGTCCGATTTCCAAAGAGAAAGGAAGTACACCATCTAAGATGGTATAGAAAGATAATACCAGCAATACATCATGGAACAAGGCGATAACCGCTCCTAAACCATAATTCAGTTTCTTAAACCTTACAATGATATAAATAAACATCAGTAAACAAGAGAATAAGATCGCGTAGTAAGCACTGTAAACCAGGTCGCTCGCTATAATTGGCCCAACTTTCTGGTTACTTTCAATCGTGTATTTTACATTGGTTGTGGCTAAACCAGCTTTCAATGCATCTTCTACTTGTTTATCAGCTTGAGTAGTCTGGTCAGTAATGTGGTAAGTAGTGGTGATTTTTAGTTCTGTATCATCACCTGCAGTTTTAACTTCTGGTGTTTCATCACCAAAAAACGATGTTAATTTTTCTTTTACATCTTCAGTCTGCATTGGTTTGTCGAAGTGAACGATGTAAGTTCTTCCACCTTTAAAATCAATACCAAGTTTCAATCCGTCATTCTTCACATAGAAAACAGCTCCTAAAACAATGATAACGGTAGAGATGATGTAGTACACTTTTCTATGGCCTACAAAGTCAAATGCAATGTCTCTGAAGGCATGGAGGGTATACTTGTTGCCAAAAGTAATGTCGCTGTTTTTCTCTAACAACCATTCAAACACCAGGCGTGAGATCAATACCGCACAGAATAGTGAAGAAAGGATACCAATACATAAGGTAGTTGCGAAACCTTGAACCGGACCGCTACCAAAAATGTAAAGGATGATACCTAAGATCAAAATCGTTACGTTCGAGTCAATAATAGATGGCATTGCATGTTTGAAGCCTTCTCTAATAGAAACGGCAGTACTTTTGCCATGTAAGAGTTCTTCTCTCACCCTTTCAAAAATTAGGATGTTGGCATCGACCGATAAACCGATTACTAAAATGATACCTGCAATACCTGGCAAGGTTAATACCGCGCCCAGGGATACAAGGATACCCATAATGAAGAAAAGGTTAATCACTAAAGCGAAGTTTGCAACCCATCCTGCTTTGTTGTAATACAAGGCCATAAATACCAGGATCACAATAAAGGCAAGTACGAATGAGATTAAACCATTGTCGATAGCAGCCTGGCCTAAAGATGGTCCTACTACAAACTCACCAACAATTTTTGCCGGAGCTGGTAATTTACCTGCTTTTAAGATATTAGCTAAATCTTGTGTATCGTTAACTGTAAAGCTACCCGTGATGGAAGAGATACCGTTAGGAATTTCGTTTTGAACAGTAGGGGCAGAGTATACGTTATTGTCTAATACAATAGCGATTGCTTTTTTGTTATTTGGATCTGATGCCGCTTCTGCAGTTACCTTTTTCCATTTAGCAGCGCCTTCACCTGTCATATACATGGTTACTTCCGGCTGACCATCCTGACTGTAATCAGCACGGGCATCACTGATGGCTTCACCACCTAAATCTGGTTTTCCGTCTGGGGAAGTTACTTTGATGGCATATAATTCAAAAACCTTAGCACCTTCAATCGGCTTAACACTCCACATGAATTTGAATGTTGGAGGGATAATGTTGGCAATTTCTGGTCTTGCAAAGTATTCGTTTACTTTAGCTGTATCTTTTTGGGCAACCCAACCAACAACTGGTCCGGGACGTAATGCCGGTTGTCCGTTTTGTCCTTGGTAAGTTGGTATGTTTAAAACTGAAAATAATGGGTTTGATAACGCCTGATTCTTTTGTTGTAAATCAAGGGAGTCTTTACCAGCAGGCTTTTTAGCCAGTCCGGCTAATTTACTTTCTGCCTGAGTGGTATCTGCTGTTGCTTTTGAAGTGTCAGTACCAGCTGGGGCTTGATTGTCCTTTAAACTAGCAGCAAGGGTGTTGTTGATGTTCTCCATCACAGAATAAACTTCTTCATTCTGGTATACTTGCCAGAATTGCAATTCTGCTGATCCTTGTAAAAGTTTATGTACCCTTTCTTTATCTTGCACACCCGGCATTTCAATTAAGATACGGTTGGTACCTTCTTGTTTTTGCATGTTTGGACTAACCACACCAAATCCGTCGATACGGCTTCTGATAATGGTGAACGAACGATCAATTGCGCTGGTCGCCTGTGCTGATAAATATTTTTTTACTTCTGAATTGCTTGCATTAACTTTTAGGTCTTTGGCATTATCCTGATTAGCGAAGTATTCGGCTAACTGACCATTCGGACTCAGTTTTTCAAATTCTTCTACAAATAAACCGACATAATCTTTACCACCGGCATTTAACCTTGTCTGTGCATTGGAAATAGCCTGGTTAAAGTTTTCATCATCCGGATTGTTTGCTAAAGATTTAACAAGTTCACCTAACGAGATTTCCATCGTTACGTTCATGCCACCTTTAAGGTCTAATCCAAGATTGATTTCTTTCGATTTGGCGAATTCATAATTGAAGCCGAAGATCGGATATACCGGTTCTGATGCCATCGAATCCAAATAAGCCTCCTCTTTTAAAGGATCTCCTTTGGCATACGCTTTAGCGTTTTTTTCTACGTTCCATGTAACCAGGTTAAACGAGAGAGAATACGCACAGACAATACCTAATAGTATTGCCAGAAATTTAATAAAACCTTTACCTTGCATTTGTTCGTAATTATTTGTCTTTTATGCTAATATTTTTTTTAACAAGTCGGCAAATCTAATTAATTTTTTAATTAATAGACTCCCTTATGAATATTTTATCACTTATGATACACTATTTGCTTTCGAGTGTTGAAAATGTATATGCTATTGCATTTTTTTCATCCGGTTCATGGCTTTCTATATTTGATTCTTGCCATTTAGTGAGGTCAATGTCAGGGAAAAAGGTGTCTGCCGCGTAATTTTGGTGAACCCTGGTAAGGTATATTTTATCGGTCAGGTTTAAAGATTGATTGAAAATCTCTGCACCTCCAATAATAAACACTTCATTTTCTTCCTCACAGCTGCTTAATGCTTCCTGTAAACTGTGCATCACTTCTACGCCCGGTAGGGCGAGTTCCGTGTTGCGGGTAATGACTATATTCCGGCGTTTTGGCAGGGCCTCGCCAATGGATTCGTAAGTTTTGCGTCCCATAATGATGGTATGACCCGACGTAATTTCTTTGAAGTGCTTGAGGTCGGCAGGCAGGTGCCATAACAACTGATTGTTTTTGCCGATGGCGTTGTTTTCGCTGATAGCGACAACCATAGATACGATCATACAGCTACTTCTCCTTTGATATGTGGATGCGCATCATAATTTACAAGGGTGAAGTCATCAATCTTGAAATCAAAAATGTTTTTTACTTCCGGGTTGATCTTCATTTCTGGTAATTTCTTTGTTTCACGGCTTAACTGCAGTTTGGCCTGCTCCATATGGTTACTGTAAAGATGTGCATCGCCCAGGGTGTGAATAAAATCGCCGTAACCTAAACCACAAACCTGTGCCACCATCATCGTAAGCAGTGCGTAGGACGCAATGTTAAAAGGAACACCTAGAAAAATATCGGCACTTCGCTGATATAGCTGACAGCTTAATTTGCCATCGGCTACATAAAATTGAAAGAAGGCGTGGCATGGAGGTAAGGCCATGTGATCTATCTCGGCCACATTCCATGCGGAAACAATAATTCTCCTGGAATCAGGGTTGTTTTTGATGGTGTCTATAGCCTTAGCAATCTGATCGATGTGTCCGCCATCGGGTGTAGGCCATGAGCGCCATTGTGATCCGTAAACCGGCCCAAGGTCACCGTTTTCATCTGCCCATTCATCCCATATCTTAACTTTATTGTCTTTTAAATATTTGATATTGGTATCGCCACTTAAAAACCAGATCAATTCGTGGATGATGGATTTTAAATGAAGTTTTTTGGTCGTAACAAGGGGAAATCCTTCCTGCAGGTTGAACCTCATCTGGTGCCCGAAAATGCTGACCGTGCCCGTTCCGGTGCGATCATGTTTCTGCGCACCCTCGTCGAGAACAAGCTGCATTAAATCTAAATATTGTTTCATTTTATTCTTTCGCTCTTTTCAGGAGCTTTTATTTTTTGCTGTAAAGAGTGATTCTTTGATAGGATCACAAAAATATTATAAAATTAGAATTAACAGCACAAACGGCATAATAATATTATTATGCAAAGTTCTTATCAAAATCTAGCTGCTGTTATTTTGTTATCGGTGTAGCTCTCACAGCTTTTTGTAAGTTTGTGCAATCATCTAACAAAACAATCGTATCATGCTCGCATTCGCTAATGCTAAAATAAATATCGGATTAAACGTAACAGAAAAACGTGCGGATGGATATCACAATATAGAAACGATCTTTTACCCGATAAAATTATATGATGTGATTGAAATAACGGATGCAGCACATACGCATTGTATCTTGAAAGGATTGCCTGTTCCTGGAAATCCGCAGGATAATTTATGCCTGAAAGCTTTAGCCCTCCTTAGCCGGGATTTTGATCTTCCTTCTCAGCAAATTACGCTGCTGAAAAATATTCCAATAGGTGCTGGCCTGGGTGGTGGCTCTTCTGATGCAGCCTCCCTACTGAAATTGGTTAACGAAAAGTTTAAACTGAAGCTTTCTAACGTTCAATTGAAGAAATATGCATCTCAATTAGGCGCCGATTGTGCCTTTTTTATTGATAATAAACCCATGTTTGCAACAGGCATCGGCGATCAGTTAGAGCCTGTTGAGCTTGATCTTTCTTCCTACAATATTGTGCTGGTAAAGCCTGATATTCATGTGTCTACGGCAAATGCCTATGCAGGTGTTTATCCCGATAAACCTTCCAAGGCTGTAAAAAAAATGTTACCTTTGCCTATCGATACCTGGAAAGGGGTAATTAAGAATGATTTTGAACTTTCTGTCTTTGAAATTCACCCAGAAATAGGGGAAATTAAAGACGAACTTTATCATGAAGGTGCAATATTTGCATTGATGAGTGGAAGTGGATCTACCGTATATGCCGCATTTAAAGGTGAAGTATCTTTACCACAATTGGAACAAAAATATAAAGTAATTTACAACGTTTAGTCAGAATATGGAGATCAATTTAATACGGAAAAACAATAAGTTCAATTTTGAAGCAACAAATAGTATAGGTCAGACTGTTGAATTGGATGCGAAGCCGGAAATAGGTGGAGAAGGAAGTGGGTTCAGACCGATGGAGATGTTATTGGTTGGTTTAGGTGGCTGTAGTGGTATTGATATGGTCAATGTACTTACGAAACAAAAAGAGCCTTTGAACGATATAAAAATTCAAATTAAGGCCAATAGAAGGGTAGATGAAATGCCGCCGATTTTTAATGTAATCAATATTCATTTTGACCTTTATGGCGATTTGAATGCCCAAAAGGTAGAACGGGCGTTGCAACTTACATTTGATAAGTATTGCTCAGTTTCAAATATATTGGAGCGCTCGGCAACAATAAAGTTTAGCTACGCTATCCATGTACCGGAAGTTTGGGAAAAGCAGGTTAGCTAATATAATCCTTATCTTCTTTGCTCAAAGTATTTCTGTGGTCAGTATTATCGGAGCCTTCGTCAAGGCTATCGTAAGTACTGACCACAGTCTTTGGTTTGGCTGCCCAATAGCCTAAAATAAATCCAATCAGGGTAAATACGCCCACCACTATCAGCTTTGAAATATCCTTTTTCACAAAGATAAAGTCAAATTCCACCTCATCGGTATTAATCATTAAGAACACTGTCAAAATAGCGGTGAAAATGATAATGAAAATAGTTTTAGTGCGCATAATTAAAAGCTGTAATTAAAAATTAATTCTAAGATAGGATTTTGATTGTATATTTTATTCACAAACACGACTCTTGCTCCTAAATCTACAATCGGGTCATAACGCAGGACATTCATGTGACTGCGTAGTTCAAATCCGTATGTTTTAGGTTCTCTAAAATTTGTTTCGGTTCCAAAGTTCTCATAATGAGTAAACAAAGTTGCTCTTAAGTTTCTGATGTAAGCAAGGGGGCCAATTTCTGCATCTGGAAAAGCTATCGGAAACCTATAGTTGAATAACAGGGTATTGCTCAGTTTAGTTTTTGCTAAAATATTATTATAGCCGTAAACTTTGTTGATCTCCGTGTTGAACCTCCTGATTCCGCTGGCCCGCTGGTAATTGAAGTTAACCAAAAAAGAGTGGTTTCTCCATATACCGGGAGTGTAAAAGAAATTTTCGATGGAGAACAAATCGCCGGCTAACTGATCATCAAAGGGCTGGTGAAAATACTTGACTCTTACAATTTGCGACCAGCGTGGTGCCACATCACGTTCTGACTGTCTGGTGCCGTGTGAAAAGGTGAAACGGTAATCCATCGGAAAATTTAGCGTGGTGATGAAGTTATTTGGTAAATTTTCTGGCTGGTAGCGTTTTGTTAGACTGGTGCCGATGTTGAAAGAGAAATTATAATAATCATTCAGGGCATTCAGGTTCACCGGGACCATGGCATTTAGCTTGACGTAATTTTCCCGCCAGTCGCCTTGTTTGGTAATTTTGTTCTGGGTGTAAAATGTTCGTTCTGGCCGGTTCTCATAGTTGAGGCTGATAATGGGGTATAAGGCTTTTAAACTGACGCCAGCATTGTACTCAAATCGGTTAAGGTCGCGGTGGTAATTTACACCGGTAAAGAAATCAAATGTGTTCAGCAGATTGTGTGATCTCAATTGAAGTCCGCCGACATAATCGCTTTCAATAACAGGGGTCAGGCTGTGGAAATTAAAAAGGTTACCTAGCTTTTTGTAAGGCTTGGATTCAAAGGTGCTGTCGGGGACTTTGGAAAGGATGTCTGCTGCATTTTCTTGCGCTGCTGTCGCGGCGCCGAAAAACACAAAACTGTCTTCTTTAATTTTTTCAGGTTTAAATTTTGTGCTGGCAATATTGTGTCCTTCCGGACCGTAATCATTGAACAAGATTTGGGTGGAATCTTTCGCGGGGGCAAGGTTAAATGCCCCGTATTTTGCTTCGCTCAGCGCGCTTATCTCTTGCGTAGCGAGGTCCAAGTAGTAAATATTATCAACACCGCTGTAATGGGCGTTAAATGCGATTCCTGAGGATGTGAACTGTGGCCGGTTGAGTTGTTGGGTGGTTTCGGGCAAAACTTTGATCGGAATTGTGTTTTTTCCGGAAATCCAGAGGGCTTTCCCTTTTTCGCTCACACTGACGTAAGTGATGAGTTCTTTGCTGGGGTGAAAGGCGGGGCTTTGCAAGATCAGGTTTTCGGGATTGGGATATCGGTAGGTGATTTTCCCAGTCGCCACTTCCAACTCCACAACGCTCGCTTGATTACTGAGGTCGATCTCGACAGCGATTACTTTTTTTCCGTCTGCCGAGAGCGAAGGTGAAAATAACCTTGTCCTTGGTTGCAGCTTCCTTGTTTTTTTGGTGTGCAGGTCATAAACACAAATCACGCTGAAACTGCGTTGTCCATACCTGGTGTCGTTCCTGATCTCATCCCACACTAAAACGCCATTCGCATAACTGAACCATGGCTCTTCCTGGTAGCCGATGGCAAACCACCGTGTTTCTTTTTTATTGCTGTCGATCGTTACAAAATGAGCGGTCTCCGACTTGCTTTGTTTCAGGGCTAAAATGTTTCCGTCTTCCAGTTGTCTTGGCAGAAAATAGTCGGTCGCATATTTTGCTTTTTTATTCAGCGGCTGGTAATCTTTGGTTTCATTTCCTTGAGCCTGATGTTCCCATTGATTTTTTAATTCTTCCTGCGTTGCCGCGAACCATTGCCTGCCGGTTTTTCCGGTAAGTTTTTTTAGACTCCCGGCGAAGGGGTAGAGTCTGACTGGCCGCTTCCGAATATCAGTCAGCAGACTGTCGAAAATATTTTTACCAAAGTTCTTCCGGATGTTGGAAGTCATCAGGTAGCCGAGTTGGTAGTAGCCGGGTGTGATGTCTTTGTTGGATCCGAAATTTGCCTTGCTGTAAGAAATGTTTTTCCCTTCCAGTAGTTGGGTCCGGTAAGGCATGATCCATGAAGGCTGCCTCCCCCGGCCAACCCTGGTGAGTGAAGTTTCTATTCCCACGGCATCACCCTCAAAAAACCAGAGCGGGATGCTGGCGCCCATCAGGGCAAAATAAATTTCTTCCGGAAAAGGGTGCGCCTTCCCGCCGGTGAGTTTATCGTACTGCGCTGCATGTCTGAGTTCATGAACGGCAAGGTTATTCAGCCAGTCCTGACTGTCGAAATGCTGAGGTGGTGTAGTGAAGAATTCTGACTTCTTTGGTGCCAGCTGGACGAAGCCATTTGCGATGACGCCGCGGTTTTGAAACACGATGGGAAGGGTGGTTTTTCGAAGGCCCAAACTGGCGCCTTCATAAGGGTAAATGTAGCCGAGTGTGTTGGCCATTCTTTGTGCTTCTTTCTCAAGTTCGGTGGGGTAGATCAGCTGAAATCCACGATGGTTTATTTGTCTCCAGTTTACACTAAGGGGGTTTTGTTCACCCCCGAAAATTTGAGCAAATGTCTTATGTGAAACTAAGGTAAAACTAATTATAGATAAATACTTGATAATTAAATTATTGTAAGGTATACGTTTGTTCATATTATCGATATGCTAATTTATTTAGTTTTTTAAGGTGTTGAATTTTGATTTGAAGTGATTGATAATTTTATATAAAAATCTTAATAGATTGGTATTCAATTAATAATGAATAGTATTTTTGGTGGATGTATTTGGTTAATTTCATTATATATAGGTTTTTGGAGCGGGTTTTATTCCTGTTGTAATCATTTTTATTTCTGGCGTAATTAAGTGGAAAAAATACACTTAGTGGATGTTTCTTTTCTTTTTGATTTTCAGTAAAGCTACATAAAAAGAGGAGCGTTTACCTTATTTTATTTAGCGAATTCAAAGGACTAAACTTACCTATTTCATAGGTTTCTTAATCACTATTGCCAGGGTAAATCCCATCGTTCCTGTTGATCAATCACTTGATTTCGACTATAAGATAGGAAATTTTTCGGAAGGAAAGGGGGCTATTTTGCGGGTGATAACTCTCGTTTTTGCATGTTGTTTAGCTAGGTTTTCGGTTGTTGTTTTGCTGCGATTTTAGTCGGTGAGAGGAGTGTTTTGGGCTTTGAAAGAGTGACTGTAACGCTGGCTTTTGATCGGATTTTTAGCGGGATTGATAGTTTATACTTGGTGTTTTTTGCAGTTTGAACGTCGGTGGTTTGTGTTGTTCAGGTTCGGCCGAGTAGGTTATTTTCAATTTTAGTGGCAGGGATTTTTTGTTTTTTGGTATTGGTTTTTGAGTTTTTGGTGTTGGTTTTTTGACTTTTAGTTAGGGCGGTTTTGATTTTCAGACAACAAAGTTGGCTGATTTTGGTGGATATTTAAGGTGTATTTTGTTTAGGTGTTTGTTTTTGTTTAATGAACATAATTCGGGTTTTAGCTGAACGATTTTTAGTTATTGATGTTCGATTTTTGGAACTTGATGCTGGTGATTTTGTTTTTTTTAGTGAGAATTGGTGAACAACCGCCAAAGTTTTTGGCGTATTCTGTTAGTTATTGTTGAACATTAAATGATTAGGCTGGTGACAAATGATTAGATTTTTAACCTTCACTTTTTGGTTTTTTATGGTGCAATGGGTTTTCTTTCTTGACTTTAAGTTGATTAATATCAAAATTTACGTTAATTTTTGGTTGCCGCAAGTGCGATTTGTCAAAGATAAACAGGGGTTGGTGTAGCAGTTTTTGTGAGTTTAATCATCAATTTAGGTCTGTATAGGTGGAGTTTTAAGGCCCGTAAACGACCGATATCCGTGTTGATGGTGTTGATTTTTCTCTTCGTTTATAGCGGTAATTTAGCGGCTATATCAAGCGGTATTTTTGATCTTCGACCCTATATGATGTGATAATACGAGCGGATCCGGGACTAATTTTACCAGACCTTATCAAGGGCATACAGGGCTGTTAAATGCGAAAACAACATAGTTATCTTGTTAATCTGATCCAGGAAACCGAATTAAATTACTACTGTTTCTTAGCAATAAGCGTACAAAATGAGGTGTCTTATAGAAGGATATTGTGGTATTCCTACTCCATGATAACTGCTTTATTTAATGAAGACAGTAGCTTAATCAGCGCAAAAGACGTGAGAAATTGAAGGATATTAAAGCCTGCTTTGGCGTTTTTTATAGATGGGATAGATAAATACAGCTCCTAAAATAAGCACTGCTCCCATGTAAAATCCGGGGGTCATGGTCTCTTTACTACCCAAGAAAATGAAGGCGATGATGATGCCGTAAACCGGTTCAAGGTTGGTGATCAGCGCAACGTTAAATGCCGATATCGTCTTCATGACAGACACTCCTGCAACGTAGGCCAGGGCAGTACAAATTGTCCCTAATATCATCAGGTAAAACCAATCACTTCCACTTAAATCAAAGCTTTCCTGCAGTAGTGTTCCGTCAAATAAACGGTATAAAGTGATCCAGAACAGGGCGCCCGCCATCTCATAAAAGCCAATGATTTTAGCTTCACTTTCTTGTATAAGGTTTGAGTTGATGATGGAAAACAGCGTGGATGCCAAGGCAGCACTCAGGCCAAAAATGATGCCCAGGGAATACTGACTTTCAAATTTGAAGATCAGATAAATGCCCAGAATGATGACCAGGCCAATGAAAATATTGCCCTTTGAGATGGCTTGTTTTTTGATTATCGGCTCTAAAATCGCAGTAAAAAGTGTGAAAGAGGAGAGGCATACCAAGGTAACAGATACGGTGGATACTTTAATGGAATGGAAGAAAAGTACCCAGTGCAATGCCACAATACTTCCCGTGAAAAAGAACTGCAGGAACTGCTTTTTAGTGATTTTTAAACTGGTTTTCGTGAATAAAAAATAGAGGAATAAAGTAATGGTAGCGATCACTACACGGTACCACACCATCTGTACAGCATCAATGGAAATCAATGCGCCTAATATGCCGGTAAAGCCCCAAATGAGCACAGTTAAATGCAGGATGTATAAGTTCTTTTTGGATTGCAGCGCGGTGGTCTGGGGCATTTTATTTTGGTGCTTTTTTTAATAAATAGAGGCCGAGCAGGCCGAAAAATATAGTAGGCAGTAATACAGCCAGCAATGGCGGTATGCCCCCTTTAATGGAAAACATTTTAGCAAAACGGTCGACTACAATATAAGCGAAACTTAAAAATATGCCGATTCCGAGTGATATGCCCACGCCTCCGCGGACTTTCCTGGAGGAGAGTGCTACGCCAATCAATGTTAATACGAAGGCAGATAACGGCTGTAAGTACCGTTTGTACTGTTCAAATAGAAGATCATTCATGATTCCGGATCCACGAATGGACTCTTTCCGGATTTTTTCTGATAAATCCCTGTTGCTCAGGTTTTCATAAATGTTGTCGTACACGGAAAAATCATCCGGCCTCATGTCCAATACGGTATCCTTTTTATTGGTTGAACCTGAAATAAATGTTTCCTTCAAGCCGTTAATATTCCTGATGGTATAGTTGGTGAGCTGCCAGGAGCGTTTTAAGGAGTCCCATTTGATCTCATCTGCAACTAGTTTTTTTGTTAAAACATCTCCCTTAAAGTTATCCAGCGTAAAGCGAAAACCGGATTTAGTTCTGTTATCAAAGCTTTCAATATATATATAGGTATTATCGTCAAGCTTCATGTGGATGTTTTGCTTGCTTTTCGGGTCATTTTTCTTCATGTATACGTTCTCAAAATTGTTCTTGATTTGATTGGTATACGGAAGTATGTATAGATTTGAAAATAAATTGGCAGCGAAAATAATGAAAGCAGAAATGAAATAAGGACGCAGAAAGCGGTTAAAACTTACGCCACCACTTAATATAGGTACAATTTCAGTTTGATCAGCGAGTTTGGCCGTAAAAAAGATTACCGCAATAAAATTGATCAAAGGGGACAACATGTTGACGTAGAAAGGGATGGATCCCGCATAATACATGGTGAAGACCTCCCAAATGGTCATGTCATTACCAAGGAAGTCGTCTAATTTCTCCGACAAATCAAAGATAACAATGATCACTACAAAGATCGTCAGGGTGTAGATAAATGTACCCAGATACTTACTTATAATGTACCAATCAATTATTTTGAATCTGCTTTTGAAAAAGTTCATTTATAATTTATTCCCTAATATAGTCACCATTTTATTCTTCCATGCATAAAACTCGCCGGTAAGGATTTTTTCTCTTGCTTCCTTCACCAGCCATAAATAAAAATGGAGGTTATGCAAGGTTGCAATTTGCGCACCAAGAATCTCTTTGGAGTGCATTAAATGCCTTAAATAAGCTTTTGAATACACCTGGTCAGCAAATAAATCACTGTCTGCTTCCAGTGGTGAGAAATCATCTGCCCACTTTTTGTTACCTATATTAATAATGCCGTTTTTAGTAAATAACATCCCATTTCTGGCATTCCTGGTTGGCATCACACAGTCAAACATATCCACGCCAAGTGCAATATTCTCCAGGATGTTCACAGGTGTACCTACGCCCATTAAATAACGTGGTTTTTCATAAGGTAATATGTCACACACCACTTCGGTCATGCCATACATTTCCTCAGCAGGTTCACCTACCGATAATCCGCCGATGGCATTACCCTCACGGTCCATGGAAGCAATAAACTCTGCGGACTTTTTTCTTAAGTCTTTATAAACAGATCCTTGCACAATAGGGAAGAGGGTTTGCTCAAAACCATATTTGGGTTCTGTGGTATCGAAACGTGTGCAGCAGCGTTTTAACCAACGATGTGTCATATTGATCGATGACGCTGCATATTTATAATCGCATGGGTAGGGTGTACATTCATCAAAGGCCATAATGATATCCGCACCAATGGTACGCTGTATATCCATGGCATATTCTGGCGTAAACAAGTGTTTGGAGCCGTCGATATGCGACCTGAAAGTAACGCCTTCTTCTTTAATTTTTCTTACTTTGCTCAAAGAATAAACCTGGTAACCACCACTATCCGTTAAAATTGGTCGGTCCCAACCTATAAATTTGTGTAAACCACCGGCTCCTTCAATGATATCTAAACCGGGGCGTAAATATAAATGGTAGGTATTTCCTAAAATTATTTGGGCGTCAATATCATTTTTCAGTTCCCGCTGGTGTACCGCTTTAACTGTCCCAGCGGTGCCTACAGGCATAAAAATAGGGGTTTGTATGGTGCCGTGTGCTGTTGTTATGCTGCCTGCTCTTGCTTTGGAATGTGTATCTTTCGCCTCTAGGGTAAATTTCATATATCTGTATGCTCTTCACTAAAATCTGCCAAAAATAGGAAAAAACAACAGATTAAACGTTTAATTTATTTTATCAACATCTTTCATCATTGTAGAATAAAAACCTGAAATTTAGCACCTTTTACAAATACCACCGTGGAATTGACGATTATTGAAGCCTGCCTGCTGGGCATATTAGTTTTTTGTTTGCTTGTTCAACTCTATTTCAGCCTTTTTGTACACCTGAAATTGGCCCGCATAAAGGTGGAAGAAATCCCTCAAAGTGCCTCTGAACCCATCAGTGTAGTTATTTGTGCCCGTAATGAGGTTAAAAACCTGGAGCAGAACCTCCCCGCTATTTTGGAACAGCAGTATCCTGATTTTGAAGTGATTGTGGTTAACGACCGCTCCTGGGATGGGACCAAAGAATTGTTGCAGGATTTTACTAAAATTTATAAGAATCTAAAAATTGTTACGGTGCTTGATGGGGCCCGGTTTTTTGCTGGCAAAAAGTTTGCGGCGACCATGGGCATCAAAGCGGCTTCGCATCAATGGCTGGTTTTTACTGATGCCGATTGTATTCCGGCCTCTCCTCATTGGTTAATGGACATGCAACCTCCCAAAGAGGCACAACAGGAAATTGTACTGGGTTATTCTCCATATATAAAGAAACGGGGTTTGCTTAACGCACTGATCAGGTTTGAAACTTTTTTTACCGCTGTAAATTACCTGTCTTTCGCTTTGAAAGGGATGCCCTATATGGGTGTTGGCCGTAACATGGCCTATAAAAAATCGCTGTTTTTTGAGAATAAAGGCTTCGCGGCCCATATGCATATCCCATCAGGCGATGATGATTTATTTGTCAATGCAAATGCGACCCCTTATAATACTTCCATCAGGATCAATCCTGATACGCATGTCTGGACAGAACCACAGACCACTTTCAAGGCTTATCTCAGGCAGAAAAAGAGACATTTTGGAGCAGGGAAATTGTATAAAAGTAAGCACAAATTCATCCTGTCGTCACAGATAATTATACAGTTTTTATTCTATGCGGCCCTGGTGGCTGCTTGTTTTTTCAAGCCACTCTGGTACCCTGCGCTTGGTATATTTATATTCAGCATCATCATCAGGTGCTTCATTTATCCAAAGTTATTAAAGCGGTTAAATTACCCAGGTTTAGCCTGGTGGTTCCCGGTGATGGACATACTATTATTCATTTTTTTAGTGTTTAACGGCATTCTGTCTATATTTGTTAAAAAAGTACAGTGGAAATAAAATCAACCCTCCTACAAAAATACTTCAAGGATCTCTCCGAAAAGCAGATCGCGCAGTTTGATCAGCTCTTTGACCTTTACAGCTTTTGGAACGCTCAAATTAATGTCATTTCACGGAAAGACATTGAAGAATTGTATGAGCGCCATATTTTACATTCCTTGGGTATCGCTAAATTTATCAGCTTCAAAAAGGGTGAGAAAGTGCTGGATGTTGGCACAGGAGGCGGTTTTCCGGGTATTCCTTTGGCCATTTTGTTTCCAGAAACACAGTTCCACCTGGTGGATTCGATTGGCAAGAAAATCAAAGTGGTGACAGAAGTAGCCACCGCATTAGGGTTAACCAATGTGAAGGCCAGTCACCTACGGGCTGAACAGGTTACGGATAAGTATGATTTCGTGGTTTCCCGGGCGGTTACGCGTTTGATTGACTTTTACCCATGGGTGCAAGGAAAGTTTAATAAAGACTCTAAAAATGCCATTCCTAATGGCATCCTGTATCTTAAAGGGGGTGAACTGGCAGAAGAAATTAAAGAATCAAGGTTAAAAGCGGAACTTTATCCGCTATCTGACTACTTTGAAGAGGCCTTTTTTGAAACCAAATTTGTCGTGTATATTCCTCAATAAAAGGAATTTGATTTATTGTCTGTCCACTGTGTAATTTAGTTCAGTTACCCCACAAGTAAACTGGCGGGTAGTCAATAAGTTTAGTTTTATTTTGTCTTTGATGTCTACAAACAATGGTATGCCTCTTCCAAGAATAATTGGATTAACAAATAGCCAGTAGCCGTCAATTAAGTTCAGTTGAATAAGTGAATGTGTTGCCGTCGGGCTACCAAAAAGCAAGATGTCTTCACCTGACTGCTGTTTTATTTCATTTATTCTGTCGGAAAGGTTGTCGCTAATAATTTTTGTGTTAGTCAAACCGGCATCTTTCATTGTTGTTGATAAAACAACTTTGTTGACTTGGTTATACCACTTTGAATGTTCAACGTCGTGCTTGGTTGCTGACGGCTTATTTCCTGCGTTAGGCCAGTAATTTTCCATCATCTGGTAGGTGACTCGTCCATATAACGCTGTGTCGCCTTCGCTTATGCGCTTACCAACATGATCAAAAATTTCTTCATCAACTTTAATCCAGTCCATTTCTCCGTTCAGTCCTGCTACAAATCCATCAAGCGACATGTGCATAAATGAAATTATTTTTCTCATATCATTCGGTTCTTTATTATTTTCTATGATTTGTTACAGTCTTTTTATATTACCGCTAACTCTCTAATATACGTAATTGAATCCTTTTAAATTGAGTGATTCATGAGCTGTAACAATTAGCCGGCTTTCTGTGAATCAATATACATAATGCAGACTTAAATAAAACCTTCGTGGTTCTCCTGTGAACTTTATTAATAAATTGCCGCTTTTCTTTAGCGCTATTTTGCCGTTTTATCCATTTTATTCTTGAAAGACGGGGAATGATAATGAACTTTAAAATGTAGGATTATCATTCACATAATTTCATTGTATGCGTAGCTGTGAAATTAATGATTAGTTGCATCTAAACATTGGCGTACTCCTATGTTAATAAATACAGGCATTTTGTTCTTTAACTCATTGATGTCTATATCAATACGTTTTTTTAATGGAATGATTAGCCCACTAATTCAAACGCCTATATTCATTTGGTGTCATTCCAGTTTTCTGTTTGAACAGGCGAGTAAAGTGCTGTTGGTATTTAAACCCCAACTCATCTGCTATATTATTTATTGATTTGGCAGGATCAAATATTTTCATCTTGGCTTCGTCTATCAATTTCGATTGGATATAATCCAATGCAGTATTTCCTGATTCTCTCTTTATTAGATCTCCAAAGTAATTTGGTGATAAATGCAATTGCTCTGCGCACCAGGTTACACTAGGCAAACCTAAATTTTGTGCCATGTTAGATTTGAAGTAATCATTCAACAGGTTTTCAAATCGCACTAAAACATCATTATTGACATTGGTTCGAGTGATAAATTGTCGGTCATAAAAACGCATACAATAATTAAGAAACAGTTCAATATTGGACACGATCAAGGTTTTGCTATGCTTATCAATATTCGAATCAATTTCAGACGCTATCTTTTCAAAACAATCATTTACGGTTGCTCTTTCCTTTTTTGATAAATGGAGTGCCTCGTTCACTTCGTAAGAAAAAAATGAGTAACCTTTTATGTGTTTTGCGAGATGCGTACCAACAATTAAATCAGGATGAAATACTAAAGCCCTTCCTGAAGGTTTAATAATAGCTCCTTTACTGTCAATTCCGTATACCTGACCAGGTGATATAAATACCAGTGTCCCGTCTTCGTAATCATACGGTTGACAGCCATAACGCATATCGCCACACTTTATGTGTTTTAAGAAAACGGCGTACACGCCCATATATCGTCGGAAATATTGATAGGTTGGGATCTCGTCAAAATTGACCACACTGATCAAGGGATGCAATGTATCTACACCTATAGATTCGTTATACTGCCTTACAGTATCAATCCTTTCAACTTCTTTCATTTCTAAAAATTATAGATACAAATTTAATAAACCAAATCTGGTAGGCCACCACGCTAATGCTACATCCGTAAAACTGGTAAATACATCTGTATCCTGTATAAGACCTGTGCAGATTTTACTGCCGAGATTTGCATTAGAAACAATCTTGGAGAATAAAAATTAAAACATCATACTAAACCTTTTTTATGAATGCTTATTTTAAATCTATAGCAGTCTTATTGGCAAGTAGTTTGATTGCTTTAACAGCTTGTAATAACAATAAAACCATCATGAGCAAACACTCACAAACAGCAATGAATATTGCTCGTGCTAGCTTCATCACCGTTAAATAACAAATTATATACCAATGAAAATTAAGAGAAAATGAAAGAACAAAATAGTGCTGCTCTATTTCCTAAAGGAGATAAATTACCAAATGAATGGTTTAACCCCAAAGGACAAGTTTTAATTGTGACCGAGGGAGAAGGTTTTTATCAGAAAAGGGGCAAACCAGCACAACGAATAAAGAGAGGTGATGTTGTAATTGTTCCTGAAAATGTGGAGCATTTGGCAAGGAGCTACAGTGACCAGCAAAATTGCTCATATTGCCATTACAAACTATAAGGGCGATCAAAATATAAGATGGCTGAAATTCGTGGCCGATGAGGAATTTAAAGTAGTAAATAAACAGTAAACCTCTAAGAATATGAGTACTAGAAGATTTTTTAAGTGGACACTTCTTTTTGTTTTAATCGGAAATGCAAACGCCATGTATGCACAAAACAGTTCCAGCACAAGCAATATCTTGAATGCTCAGCAGCAAAGTATTGTAAACATTTCTGCACTCACGGCAACAGGTGACCTGGAGAAACTAAAAACCGAGCTAAATACAGGTCTGGATACCGGGCTTACCATTAATGAAATAAAGGAAGTCTTAACACAGTTATACGCCTACAGTGGTTTTCCAAGGAGCCTTAACGCTATAGAAGTTTTTAAGACTGTTTTGGAAGAAAGAAAATCCAAAGGCATTCAAGATCAACAAGGAAAGAAAATTGTTTTAGGTACCAACACAACCGATAAATACGAACAGGGCAGCAAAGTTTTGGAAATTTTGACTAAAATGACACAAGTAAAACCTGCACCCGGTTTCGGAGAGTTCGTGCCACGTATGGATGCATTTTTAAAAGAACATTTGTTTGCTGATATTTTTGATAGTGATGTACTAACATTCCAGCAACGGGAATTGGCAACTATTTCAGCATTGGCTGCAATGCCGGGAGTAGAATCGCAGTTGCGGGCACATATCGGTATGGGCAAAAATACTGGAATTACTGATGCTCAACTGGTGCAAATCACCAGTTTAATAGCGCAATATATCAACAAGACGCAATCGAATAGCTTGCGGAAGTTACTATCGCAACGGACGGTTCCAGTTATCGAACCAGATATGTTGGTGCGTATTTCTGAAATTGAAATCTTGCCAGAACACTTGGAAGCATACAACACGGTTCTAAAAGATGAAGCATCTGCCTCTGTTAGATTAGAGCCTGGGGTGTTAGCCATTTTCCCAATGTACCAGCAGAAAAACCCAACGCAGATAAGGATTATCGAAATTTACGCCAATAAAGCTTCTTATCAATCGCATTTAAAGACGCCCCATTTTCTTCATTATAAGACAAATACACTTCACATGATAAAATCATTAAAATTGGTAGATATGAACAGCCTTGATAAAGAAACTATGATGGGAATTTTCAAAAAATTAAATTAGAAATCATGACAACAAAACATTTTGCAATCATTTCATCGTTTCTTTTGTTGATTGCCACCGGAGTACAGGCGCAATCAGGTTCTGATACAACGAAAACAAAAAGTGCATATAAAAAATACCAGGCTAAGGCACCAAAAACTCAGCCCTTTAATGCCAAAGCATTTCTGCCTTCTGATAAAACAATTTTACGATGGTTAGGCATGGCGGGATTTTTCGTCAATAGCAGGGGCACAACCTTTATGATTGACCCATTGTTGGATGATTTTGATATGCCCTTATTGATTGACTTTCCCATTGCTTCAAAGGATGTTCCCCAACTGGATGCTATATTAATCACACATGCGGATAACGATCACTTCAGCCTTCCGACCAATCGTAACTTGAAACCGGTCACTGGTAGCTTTCATTCGACGGTTTATGTCGATTCGCTTATGAAAAATGAAGGCTTCCATTCGTTTGGACATAACATAGGCGATAACTTCAATGTGGGGCCTGTACGAATAAAACTAACCCCAGCTGACCATGCCTACCAAAATGCCTATCCCAGAACGAGTACACGTTGGTTCAAAAATGTAGATGCCTGCGGGTTTTGGATTGAAACACCCGATGGAACCATTTGGGCGCCAGGAGATTCCAGGTTAATGCCAGAGCATCTTCAATTCCCAACACCAGATGCCATTTTGTTTGATTTTTCAGACAGTGAATGGCATTTCACATTGGCAGGTGCCGTGAAAATTGCCAATGCATATCCGGATACCCCGCTACTGTTGAATCATTGGGGATCGGTGAATGCCCCAGATTTTACGCCGTTCAATGCAGATCCAGCAGTATTAAAAAAGCTTATAGTGAATCCTGAACGCGTCATTGTATTGGCGCCTGGCGAAGCATACCACTTACAACCCCTTAAAAAAGTAAGTAGTATGCTGACAAAAAAGTAAAAGTCGATATCACTGCAGAAAAATCTAACTTGGTCTTCACCTTATTTATTGGTAGTTAATACGACGCGTTAGAAGTTAGGATTTCTATCAAAAATTGGTACCACAACAGCTACAGGTAGGTTTACCTTTAACATTTTTGTATCATTAACGGAATTTGAACGAGAAATCATTCGTGAGCGACTATAGCCGGGATTAAAATTATCTACGGCCTTATTCCTTGCCTTACTTTAAACTTTCCCTCATGTTATCCCAATACTTCTTCTAGGAATACTCAAAAGGTGATCAATGTTCACAGGGTGACGCCTTGGTCCCACTTGCTAAAATAATCCCCTTTAAATACATCATTTAGAATATAAACCTGATGGTGATTTTAATAGGTTTAAATATTAAGTTAGCCTATGGGTATCATTCATCAAATCGGACTTACTTTAATTCCTGGCGTGGGACAGGTGACCGCGAGAAATTTACTAATGCATTTTGGTTCTGCAGCAGCCATATTTAAAGCGAAAAACAAAGATTTGCTGGCCGTAAACGGTGTTGGCTCCATCACTGCCAATCAAATTACGGGCTGTAATGTGTTAACTCAGGCCGAAGAACAGCTCAGATTCATCGAAAAGCATCAGGTGGAAGTATTGTTTTTTACCGAAGATAACTATCCACGCCGGTTAAGGGAATGTAATGATGCGCCGGTTTTGTTGTATTATAAAGGTACGGCTAATTTAAACCATCCCAGGATCATCAGTGTGGTAGGTACAAGAATGGCGACTGATTATGGCCGGCAGCTTTGTGCGGCATTAGCAGAAAGTCTTAAATCTTACGATGTGCTGGTGGTGAGTGGTTTAGCCTATGGCATCGATATTACCGCTCATAAGGAAAGTCTCAAAAATAACATTCCGACAGTAGGGGTGTTGGGACATGGCCTTGATCGCGTTTACCCTTATCATCATCAACAAATTGCCCGTGATATGCTCCTTAACGGTGGCTTGTTAACAGAGTTCCCTTTAAATACCATGCCAGACCGGGAGAATTTCCCTAAGCGTAACCGGATCATTGCTGGCATAGCTGATGCAACCGTTGTGGTGGAAGCTACTGTAACAGGAGGTGCGCTCATTACCGCAGACATTGCGAATTCGTATAACCGCGATGTATTTGCCTTTCCCGGTCGTGTGAAAGATGAATTCTCACAAGGTTGCAACTTTCTCATTAAAACCAATAGAGCGGCACTGATCAATCATCCCCTGGATTTGGCTTATTATATGGGCTGGGAAGAAATAAATCGCCAGGAAAAGGCCATACAAACGCAATTACCATTGGGATTAAGCAGTGAAGAAATTAAAATATTGGAAGTTTTAAAAATAGCTCCATCGCTGGTGGATGAGATCTCTTCCAAAACCTGTATACCGCAAAGTAAACTAGCCATTCACCTTTTAAACCTTGAAATGCAAGGGATCTTAAGGGGCTTACCCGGCAATAGGTACCAGCTGAATTAGCTAGTCTATTGGCTTAGTAGGGTAAAATATTATTCTCGCAGTGTCATAATATGAGAATATAATTCTTATTTTGGGTTTATTTTTAGAATTCTAAAGCTCAAATCGTATTTTTGCACTATGTGGTATAATAATATTTTAGAAACAATTGGCAATACACCGCTTGTTAAATTGAATAACATTACAAAAGATATCGAAGCAACGGTACTGGCGAAAATAGAAACGACCAACCCGGGTAACTCTATCAAAGATCGTATGGCGATTAAAATGATAGAAGATGCTGAGAAAAGTGGTAAATTGAAACCTGGAGGAACTATTATTGAAGGTACTTCTGGTAATACAGGCATGGGCTTAGCCATGGTAGCCATTATTAAAGGCTATAAATGTATTTTTACTTCTACGGATAAGCAATCAAAAGAGAAATTTGATGCTTTGCGTGCTTTTGGGGCAGAAGTGATCGTTTGTCCTACCAACGTTGAACCTGAAGATCCTCGTTCTTATTATTCTGTTTCTTCCCGTTTGGAACGCGAAGTTCCAAATTCATGGAAACCTAATCAATATGATAACTTGTCTAATACCCAGGCTCACTATGAGCAAACTGGTCCTGAAATATGGGAACAGACTGAAGGTAAAATTACACACCTTGTGGTAGGTGTTGGTACCGGTGGTACGGCATCTGGCATCGGTAAATTTTTAAAAGAGAAAAATCCTGCCATACAAGTTTGGGGTATTGATACCTACGGTTCGGTATTTAAAAAATATAAAGAAACCGGTATTTTCGATAAAGACGAAATCTATCCTTATATCACTGAAGGAATTGGTGAAGACTTTTTACCTGCCAACGTAAACTTCGATATGATTGACCTTTTCGAGAAAGTGACTGATAAAGACGCTGCTTTGATGACCAGGGATATCGCCAGAAAAGAAGGTATTTTCGCTGGTAACTCTTCGGGCTCTGTGGTTGCCGGTTTGATGCAATTGAAAGATAAATTGAAGCCTACAGATGTGGTGGTGTGTATTTTCCATGACCACGGTAGTCGTTATATGGGTAAAATGTATAACGAAGATTGGTTAAGAGAGCGTGGTTTTTTACAGGATGATAAATTAACAGCGGGTAGTATCCTTGCTAAAAAAGAACAACAGGATATTGTGACTATTGATTGTGAAAAGACACTGATGGAAGCCATTGGCAACATGAGTTCTTTAAAAATCTCACAAATACCGGTTACACAAAAAGGTATGGTTGTTGGTAAGCTGGCGGAAAGTGATATCTTAAAAGCTTTGCTTGAGAATCCTTCCTTAAAATCTGCACAGGTACAGAGCATCATGGGACCGACTTTCCCTTTTGTAGATATGAACACCTCTATTGACCGTATCTCTGCATTAATTAACAGAGAAAACAGTGCCGTACTGGTAGAAGGTGAGGATGGTAAAATTGATATCATTACACAGTATGATATCATCAATGCCATTTCAAACTAGCTTTTAAAAAACATAAACCCATAAAAAAAGCCCTTTTTAAAAGGGCTTTTTTTATGGGTTTATGTTTGCTTAATGCGTTGGTCCGTTACCTTCCACACGCTTAATATTTGCGCCTAAGGCACGTAAGCGGATGTCGATATCCTGGTAACCACGCTCAATCTGTTCTATATTATAGATGGTAGAGGTTCCTTCTGCAGATAATGCAGCGATCAATAAAGACACACCTGCACGGATATCCGGAGATGTCATGCTGATACCCCTTAACTTATAGGCTTTGTCGATACCATTTACTGTGGCCCTGTGCGGATCACAAAGAATGATTTGTGCACCCATGTCGATCAGTTTATCCACAAAAAACAACCTGCTTTCAAACATCTTCTGGTGGATCAATACATTACCCCTGGCCTGTGTGGCAACAACCAGCACGATACTCAATAGGTCAGGCGTAAAACCTGGCCATGGCGAGTCAGCAATGGTAAGCATGGAGCCATCAATAAAAGACTCAATTACATAATGTTTTTGAGAAGGGATGTAAATATCATCACCCCTTAATTCAAACTTAATACCCAATTTTTTAAAGACATCGGGAATAACACCCAATTCATTGTAACAAACATTTTTAATGGTGATTTCTGATTCTGTCATGGCAGCAAGTCCAATAAAAGAACCGATTTCAATCATATCGGGCAACATCCTGTGTTCAGTTCCGCCTAATTTTGTCACCCCCTCTATGGTCAGTAAATTAGAGCCGATGCCGGAGATTTTAGCCCCCATACGATTCAGCATTTTACACAATTGCTGTAGATAAGGTTCACAAGCCGCATTGTAAATAGTGGTTATACCTTTAGCCATCACGGCAGTCATGACGATGTTTGCAGTCCCGGTTACAGAAGCTTCATCTAACAGTACATAAGCACCTTTTAAGTCTGTGGCATCAACATTAAAAAATTCTTTTTTACTGTCGTAGATAAATTTAGCACCCAGTTTTTCGAAGCCCAGGAAGTGAGTATCCAATCTTCTGCGGCCAATTTTGTCGCCACCGGGTTTAGGGATAGCAGCTTTACCAAAGCGGGCCAGCAATGGACCCACAATCATGATAGAGCCCCTTAATCCACCACCTTTTGTTTTAAAAACATCTGATGTAAAGTAATCAAGGTTAATGTTTTTTGCTTCGAAAGTATAAGTATCTTTTGATAAGCGTTCTACGGTTACGCCAAGATCACCTAATAATTCAATTAATTTGTTGACATCCTTAATGTCTGGAATATTGCTGATGGTCAGCTTTTCTTCTGTCAGTAAAACAGCGGATAAGATTTGTAAGGCTTCATTTTTAGCACCCTGTGGCTGGATTTCACCTTTAAGTTTTTTACCACCGATAATTTCAAATGCGTTCATATATATGTATCTCTCTAAATAAGGTGGTAACTAGTGTCTCTGCTTACCGTTGTTGCTGTTGCTATTGGTACGTGGAGGGCGGTTGTTATTCGTCCGTCCTTTACTGTTGTTGTTATTATTGTTATTGTTGCTCCTGCCGCGGTTGTTATTGGCTGGTCTGTTAATCACAGGTTTAAATTCAACTTTATTCAGGTTGATGTTTTCTTCCAGTTGTAACTCACCGCCAGAAAGTTCAGCTAAATTCTTTAAGATGGTTTCGTCAGCAACGTTGTCTTTATTCCAGGTTACATAGGCCATCTTCATGAAGTTGGCAATGCCTTGTACCATTGCTGCTTTACGCTCCGGTTCTTCCGTGTTTTTAGCTCTTTGAATGAGTGTTTCCACCGTTTTTCCGTAATGCTTAAACCTTATTTTTTGCTGCGGATAACCAATATGTTTTGGTCTAACGGCCGCCTGCTCCGGTGTAGGCTTAGGGTAGGGGCTGTCTACATCAATTTTGTAGCCCGAAATAATGTGGAGGTGATCCCAGAGTTTATGTTTGAAATCCGCAACATCCCTTAAATGTGGGTTTAAAAAGCCCATCAGCTCTATTACTGCCTGAGCATATTTGTTACGCTCATTTAAATCCGGGAGTTCGCAGATGTATTTCACCATGTTTTGCACATTGCGACCATACTCGGCTAAGATCAACTCGTTACGGGTGGTATTATAATCGAAATTCATTTTTATTTTTTCTATGGCAAAATTGATGGAGAGATTCATCAATGGCCTGTGTGTTGTTCTTAAAAGATATAATCTATTTAATTATTTGCAATTTAGCAAATTTTAATAATAATTGTTTATTTCCTAAACCCTGGAAGAAAACTGTAGCTTTTACATCAGGGAAATTACCTTCAAGGTTAACAATTTTTCCAAAGCCAAACTTCTCATGTTCTACCTCCATGCCATTTTGAAAGGCATTAGGTGCATCGGGAGCGAAACCAGGTGTTGGTACATGTGCTTTAGGCAACATGCTTGTGTTTTTAGGCAATGAACTGGTGGTTGTGGGTTTCGGTTTGCTGAAAGTATCACGCTGTTGTGTCCAGGTACGCCTTTCACTATCAAAACTATTTTCCCCCAGGCTGCTTTTCGCAGGTTTTACTTCTTCCAGTTCCAGGTATTTTCCACTAATCTCGTTAATAAAGCGACTTGGTTCACAACTCGTTAAAGTTCCCCAGCGGTATCTGGAGGTAGCATAAGTCAGGGTAAGCTTTTTTTCTGCCCTGGTAATGGCTACATAAAATAACCTGCGTTCTTCTTCGAGGTCGGTTCTTGAATTTAAAGACATCTGAGAGGGGAAAAGGTTTTCCTCTAAACCCACTACAAATACGTTTTTAAACTCCAGACCTTTAGCAGAGTGTATCGTCATTAAAGAAACTGTATCCCGGTCCTTATCGTCCTGCCTGTCGTCATTGGTTAATAACGCAATGTCTTGCATAAAAATTGCCAGACTGCGGTCTTCAATATCTTCCCGTTCAGCAAATTCCTTAATACCATTCAACAATTCTTGTATATTTTCATAGCGGCTTCTGCCTTCAATGCTTTCGTCAATATGCAGTTCCTTTAAAATACCGGAGTGCTGCGCAATAAACAAAGCCGTTTCATAGGCATCGAGTTTTTTAGCTTCTGCCGAAAAACTCTGTATCATCATGGCGAAATCATTCAACTGGTTTGCGATCCTTCCTTCAATATATTGAGAAGGGTTACAAATCACCTGCCACATGGTGATATCATGTTTATCAGCAGCTACAATGATTTTATCAACGGTGGTATCTCCTAAACCTCTTTTCGGATAATTGATAACTCTTTTAATCGCTTCTTCATCACTAGGGTTAAAAGTTAAACGAAAATAAGCAATCAGATCTTTAATTTCCTTACGCTGATAAAAAGAAAGTCCGCCATATATCTTATAAGGTACATTTAATTTTCTTAAAGCTTCCTCCATGGCCCTGGATTGTGCATTGGTACGGTACAAAATGGCGAAATCGTGGTAATTTAAACCGTTAGTCGTGCGGTCTTGTACAATAGCCTCGGCAACCAGTTTACCTTCCTCATTGTCGGTAAAAGCGCGTTGCACCTTAATCCTGTCGCCAGTTTCATTAGCCGAAAAGACGTTCTTTTCCAGTTGATTTTTGTTGTTGGCAATAATACTATTGGCAACTTCTACAATATTTTGGGTAGAGCGATAATTTTGCTCTAATTTATAAACCTGCAGTTCGGGGTAATCCTTTTCAAAATTAAGAATATTCTGAATATTAGCGCCCCTAAAACCATAGATACTTTGTGCATCGTCGCCAACCACACATAAATTCAGGTTAGCTGCAGCCAGTTTTTTAACGATGGTGTACTGTGAAAAGTTAGTATCCTGGTACTCATCCACCATCAGGTATTTAAACTTCTGCTGGTATTTATTCAATACATCAATATGGTTCTTTAAAAGCACGTTCGTTTTGAACAACAGGTCATCAAAATCCATTGCACCAGCTTTAAAGCATCGTTTGGTATAAGTTTCATAGATTACGCCAATTAGAGGGCGTTTATTGCTGCTATCCTCAGCCTGTATTTCTGCATTGTTCAGGTATTCCGTATGCGATATCAGGTTGTTTTTTGCGGAAGAAATCCTGTTGTAGACGAAATTAGCGTTATACAATTTATCATCCAGTTGCATTTCACGCAAAATCGCCCTGATCAAACTTTTACTGTCGTCCGTATCATAGATGGTAAAGTTGGAAGGATAACCTATTTTTTCTGCTTCTACCCTTAAAATCTTGGCAAAAACAGAGTGGAAGGTACCCATCCAGATGTTTTTAGCTTCATTGCCCACCACCTTCATGATCCGCTCGCGCATATCTTTCGAAGCTTTGTTGGTAAAGGTTAAAACTAAGATGTTAAAAGGATCTACACCTTTTTCAATTAAATGCGCAACCCTGTAAGTAATCACCCTTGTTTTTCCTGATCCAGCACCAGCTACAATCATGGCTGGTCCCTCGGTGTTCTCTACTGCTGCACGTTGCTGTGGGTTTAATCCTGCTAAATAATCCAAAATGAAAATAAATATTTTTAAAAATGCGAAGTTATGAAACGACGCTGTAAAAATCTGGGTTTATGTAAAACTAGTGTATTACAATCTTCAAATAACGTGGTTGAAGGTTATTTGGTACAATAAACATCAAGCCTGATGTTGCCTTGCCAAATATACGAATTAGTAGTTAATATGAAAAGGCTCTAAAAGCCTATTTTAGTCATTCTTTGCTTTTTGAAGGCGGTTCATGATCCACGTATCTTATTAAAGCTCATTGACTAAGAATATTACACGAAAGAATATTCGAAAAACAGATTAATAAGGAAACGAATAGGAAATTCAGTACACTTTATACGGTGAGCAATGAGTAGGGTTTTTAAACGTTTTGGTTCTTTGGAAGTACTTACCAATAATTTTTTTTAGTTTTATCGGTTTAATTCAGGGATGTTTTTTATAGTAAATAAGCCTTAATAACCTTTAAAAGGATGTGCTTCTTTGCTTGATACATTCAGGAACCTTTAGTATTTTAATCAAATTAAGAACTAATCATTCGTTATGCAAGAGATCAAAAAATATGTAGAAGAGAATAAGCAGCGTTTTTTAGAAGAGCTGTTTGAATTATTACGTTTCCCGTCGGTAAGTGCAGATCCGAAATATAAAGGTGATGTATTAAAAACTGCGGATTTTGTTGCGCAGAAACTTAAAGAAGCCGGTGCAGACAAGGTTGAGATTTGTCCTACTGCCGGATATCCTATTGTTTACGGAGAGAAAATTATTAATGATCAATTGCCTACCGTTTTAGTTTACGGACATTATGATGTACAGCCTGCAGATCCGTTGGAATTGTGGGATACACCACCATTTGAACCTACCGTTCGTGATGGTAAAATATATGCACGTGGTGCATGTGACGATAAAGGACAGTTTTATATGCATGTAAAGGCATTTGAGCTGATGATGAAGACCAATACCCTTGCCTGTAACGTAAAATTTATGATTGAAGGGGAAGAGGAAGTGGGTTCAGCCAACCTGGGCATCTTTGTAAAAGAAAATGTGGAGCGCCTAAAAGCGGATGTGGTATTGATCTCTGATACTTCGATGATCAGCATGGAAAATCCTTCTATTGAGACTGGCTTACGTGGTCTAGCTTATATGGAAGTTGAAGTGGTTGGCCCGAACCGCGATTTGCACTCCGGTGTTTATGGTGGTGCAGTGGCCAATCCGGCAACGATTTTGTGTAAAATGATTGCTTCCCTGCATGATGAAAATAACCACATTACCATCCCTGGTTTTTATGATAAGGTTGTAGAATTGACCGATGGAGAGAAGAAAGCTTTAAATTCTGCTCCTTTTGACTTGGAAGAATACAAAAAAGACCTTGATATTAAGTCCGAATGGGGCGAGAAGGGCTATTCGACAATGGAGCGGACGGGTACCCGTCCAACACTAGAGGTTAATGGTATCTGGAGCGGTTACATCGGTGAAGGTGCTAAAACTGTACTGCCTTCTAAAGCTAATGCTAAGATATCCATGCGCCTGGTACCTGGTCAAAGCTCTAAAGAAGTAGCTGAACTCTTTACCAAACATTTTGAAGGCATTGCACCTGATTATGTGAAGGTTAAAGTAACTGAACACCATGGTGGTGAGCCTGTTGTTACTCCTACAGATAGTATAGCTTACCGTGCTGCTGAACTGGCTATTCTGGATTCTTTTGGTAAAAAACCTATCCCGACAAGGGGCGGTGGAAGTATTCCTATCGTTGCTTTGTTTGAGGATGTTTTAGGGATTAAATCGGTATTGCTGGGCTTCGGTTTGGATAGTGATGCCTTGCATTCGCCAAATGAAAAATATGATATTTTCAATTATTACAAAGGCATTGAGACCTTGCCCTTGTTTCATAAATATTATGCTGAACTAAGCAAATAAGAAAACGCCAATGCGCTTTCCCTCCTCGGATCTAGAAATAAGATCCGGATGTCGGGAAAGCACATTGGCGTTTTCTATCTAACTTGCCAGTTGACAGGCATGGTGTATTAATTCATGAAACCGGTCAGGTTGGACTATCCGTTGATGTTATGGTTGGTGGTTAGGTTGATATTCTTGTTAGATTAGCTGGTTGTTTTGCTTGACAATATGTTGGCTGATTGCTTTATATTAATGACATGGTGATTGGTGGTTAGGCTGGTTAGATGTTGTTATTTGATTAGTTATTGGTTGTTTGCTTGATGATATTCTTGTTAGATTAGCTGGTTGTTTAGTTATTGTGATAAGCTTGGCATTTGTAGAATGATTAAAGTGCTCTTCAGCACCAGTAAAATGAGTTAATGGTCTAATAGATCATCAGATAGAATTGTTCCTTATTTATTTAAATCCCTTTATTTAAAATTTATACGTGCCGCCACCTAAGAAAAGAGCCCAAACTTCCCTTGATCTAGCTGTATCACGTGCAACCGCTGCTCCCCGGGCCAAAACAAGGGCTCCAGGAAAGCCGCCGGTGAAACGCAGGCCGGTGAAGAAAAAGTCGAAGGGTATGGCCATGCATTGGAAGGTGATCATCGCCTTTGTGCTGCTCATCCTTTTATCCCCTTTATATTATGCTTATGTATTACGGCTATTTACTTCCACCATCAGCTGGGTGAAGGATTTGGGGGAGGATCCAAATTACAGGACTTACAATAGTTTCGATATCAAGATACCCAAGAAACACAGCATCCATGGGATCGATGTTTCTTATTACCAGGGAAAGATTGACTGGCCGAAGGTGAAAGCCATGGAGGAAGATGGCGTCCGTGTGAAATTTGCGATAATTAAGGCGACTGAAGGCGTAATGCTGGTCGATCCTTATTTTCAGCGTAACTGGCGTGAAGCAGCGAAAACAGGTATTGTTTGCAGTGCTTACCATTTTTTCAGACCAAAAAAATCCGGCGACTGGCAAGCTCGGTTTTTCCTGCAAACCGTAAATTTCGAAAAGGGCGACCTCCCACCCGTGGTAGATATTGAGGAATTAAATGGTGTTTCTCCTGCAAATATGCGCAAAGAACTCAAAGCTTTTCTTTCACATGTAGAACGGAAAACTGGGGTGAAGCCCATCATTTATTCCGGACTAAGTTTTTATAAGGATTATTTAGACGGCTATTTTGAGGAGTATCCGATGTGGGTAGCTCATTATTATCAGCCTCAATTAAAACTAGAGGACTCTAAATGGGTTTTCTGGCAGCATTCTGATAAAGCACGGATCAATGGGATTAATCATGTGGTTGATTTTAATGCTTTCAATGGCGATAGTACAGCTTTTGAAGCGTTGAAGTTGAGGTAAGGGGTGATATTCTATGACCGCCGAATGTTTACCGAACAGGGCGTGGCGATGTTGTCAAGCGTGCTCAACAGCGAAACAGCAATAGAGGTAAAAACATGGAAGTGGTATTCCAATATCTGGATGAACTGCTTGAGAACAAAGACCCGTATAAGCTTTAACGAAAAAGCATCGGTGACAAGATTAATTCCGATTAGAGTTAATAACAAATACCTATCTTATAATGAAGTTTTAAAAATTACAAATAAAATAGTCTTATTATTTTCCTTATGAAAAATCGCTTACTGTACTCCGCATTATTTGTATTTACGATGCTATTATCATCTTGTGGTAATTCCGACACCTATATAATTTCGAAACAAGATAGTTTACTTAAGGTTTCCTATACGGATTCTCTTGGTCATGTAGTAATGCCACCAAAAGTGAAATATGCCCCCTATACTTTCGTTATTGACTCAAGTGACCGTGTTTTTTTCTATTCTTTTCCCGAGAGAAATCCGGACAGAGGTGGTGTTTACGATGACCCTGAACCTGACTTGCTCCACTTAATGCCGAATCATATTTTCCTCATTCCAAAGGGCTCTGAAAAGAGTTTTTTCGAGGAAAGTGTCCTGAAACAAAAAAGTCAAAGATTATTAAAAAATATAAAGGTGGCTTCATTTAAAGACACGATTACTTCAGATTTTTTAAAATACCTAATAGCTAGATCCGAAGACGAGAAAAACGTGAAAGCAATGAAAGACAAGACAGAAAGCATAAACGTGAGTATAAGGCTTGCTTTGCCAGAAGAACGGAATGTCATCACCCATAAGGTTATTGGGAAGTATTATGGAGATTGACGTCGTAACTATCTCAAACCTTCAAATTTCTTCCGGGTATCATGATGCTCGTTTAACATCAAAGCCTTCAATAGCAATTCCTTAGCTTTCTTTTTGTCACCCCTGGCAATGTAATAATCACCCATACTGTCATAAACATTAAAACTTTCAGGGTAAAGATCTATATTCATCTTAAAAAAGCTGTAGGCTTTAGCATAGTCCTTGTTTTCGAGATTAATGTATCCTAAAATATTAACTGTATTTTCAGGCGGCATTACATTATATCCCAACATTGCAGAAACCTTTTTATAATGATTCTGCACAAACTTCAGATCAACCAAAGGATCATTCAGGTCATCGGCTAATTCAAAACCTTTAAAAAAGGAACGGAAAGCATCATATGCTGCAATCAGTGGTACAGATGAGTGGTTGTCTTCATGGTAATATTTCCAGTCCCATACCAATTGGTTCTTCTTGTTTTTTAAGAGCACTTCTCGGAATTTGAGGTTATTTCTCACATGCACATTCTTAATTGCTGTGTCTTTTACCACCCTCACCATATCCATTCCCTTTTCCATCGTATTTGCAGCTGCATAAAATAGTTTTTTACCCGCAAAATTCTTCTGCGCCAAAACGGTGTTGGCCTTTTTAAGCAGTGATTGCTGATCCCACCAGATACTTGGATCAATAGCGACATAGGAATTAAATAGGGAAGGATGGTTAATAAGGGTATTCAGCACAGTTAATCCCCCTAAAGAATGGCCAACAAACATTCGATACGGATCAGTGTGATAGTTAGATTCAATATGTGGGATCAATTCCTTTTCAAGAAATAAAATGAATTTTTCACCGCCTCCGGAAGTTTTTAGTGCGGAAGAATCGACTGTCCCATCAGACCATTCAGTGGAATGTGTAGGAGTAAGGTCTCTCACCCGGTCGGTATTGGAAATTGCCACAACAATCATTTTCGGTATCTTTCCAATGGAACTTAAATGCTGAACAACACCGGTTACCGAATGAAATGCTGCATAACCATCTAATAGGTACAAAACCGGATAACTGGCTTCTACCTTGACGTTGTTATTTCCGGCCTTTGGAACGTAAATCAGTATTTCTCTTTTTTCGTTCAATATTGCAGAATGAAGTGTGTCAATTCTTCCCATTACAATGTCGCCTTTACTTTGAGCGAATGTTTGGGTGCAAACAAAAATTAACAAAATGAGGGCCGCGTTTTTAATTTGCATGGTTGCTTTAGCAATAAGGTGTGTGAATAAGATCAGTGTTTGATTTTTTTGTTACAATAAGTCGACTTTAAATCACCCACTGCTCACAGCTTTCCAAAAATTCCTCATCTGCATCAGCACCAATTCCTATGGTGTCAGGAACATCAAGCATATAACCTTCATAAGTAAGGCCGCCAACTACCGGATCTACTAAATGACCCAGTAAACAGGTGTCCAGATCAAAGAAAACCACATTCGGACTCGCCAATGCAAAATGCAAATTAGCACTTAAGGCAATCCTGCTTTCCAGCATACTGCCAATCATGCATTTAACACCTGTTTTTAAAGCTTCCTCATGAATTTTCTGGGCCTCTAAAATGCCGCCTGATTTTGAAAATTTAATGTTCAGGTACTCACAAGCCTTGCTGTTAATCAGTTTACGGGCATCGTGGTGGATGTAGCAACTTTCATCAGCCATAATCTTGATAGGCGAGTTGAGGCTTAATTCCGGAAGGCGGTCATCAAACCAGGTGCGCATCGGTTGCTCACAAAACTCAATATTGTATTTTTCCAATGCTGCCAAAGCAAATAGCGCATCATCAAAACTCCAGCCCTGGTTAGCATCTAAACGGATGGAAGGTGCATCACCCACTGCTTTCCTGATCTGGGCAACTCTTTCAATGTCATCATGCACATTTTTTCCAAGTTTGATCTTTAAAATATTGCAACCCTGCCTCTGGTATTTCAACGCTGTTTGCGTCATTTCTTCTGGCGTACCGATGCCGATGGTCATGTCGGTTTCGATGGTCCGCTTTTTACCGCCCAGAAACTGGTAGAGCGGCAACCCTGCATTTTTAGCAGCGATATCAAATAAAGCCATGTCAAAAGCACTTTTAATGGTGCCATTATGGTCTGCATAACCTAAAAGGTCTTTCATCCTTTCGGGGATATCCAGCGGGTCCTTGCCAATCCAGATCTTTGCAAAATCTTTTGCCATGGCGATACAGGTTTCCTGCGTTTCACCCACAATCATGGGGAAAGCTGAACATTCTCCCACACCATAAATCCCTGCATCTGTATAAATTCTGATAAACACATTCTGTGCAAAATGCATGGTGCCGGTGGCAATTACAAAGGGCTCCATAGGGATGCTAAAGCGGTAAATTTCGGTATGGGTGATCTTCATCTGTATAAAAAATTATAAAGGTTAGTTGAATAGGCTGGTAAATGGAGGAGGTTTTATCCTGCCTGCATGAGGGTAAAAGTACAATTTATCTTTTTACCTTTATAGTATGAATAATGAACCAAATCATTTAATTAAGGCATCCTCACCATATTTATTGCAGCATGCCTATAATCCTGTTAATTGGTATGAATGGGGTGATGAGGCTTTGCAAAAAGCCAAAGCCGAAAACAAACTGATTTTGGTCAGTATCGGTTATTCTGCCTGTCACTGGTGCCATGTTATGGAACGTGAAAGTTTTGAAAATCATGAAGTGGCAGAAGTAATGAACCAGCATTATGTGTGTATAAAGGTTGACCGCGAGGAACGCCCGGATATCGATCAGATCTATATGCTGGCTGTGCAACTGATGACTGGCCAGGGTGGCTGGCCTTTGAATTGTATTTGCCTGCCCGATCAACGCCCGATTTATGGCGGAACTTATTTTGGGAAAAGTGATTGGATCAACGTATTGACTAGTATTGCCGAAATGTATCAGTTAGAACGGGAAAAAACTTTGCAGTATGCAGACCGTTTAACAGATGGTATCAGAAACGCAGAGAAGATTATTCCTAATGTTAAAACCGCGGATTATACCATAGATGATTTAAAAGAAATTGTGGAGCCCTGGAAACGTTCTTTTGACATGAGCCAGGGTGGTTATAACCGTTCTCCAAAATTTCCTTTGCCCAACAACTGGCAGTTTTTGCTGCGGTATAGCTATTTATCCCATGACAATGCTACTCATGTAGCCACCCTGTTAACGTTGGAGAAAATGGCCCTTGGTGGCATCTACGATCATATCGGTGGCGGTTTCGCCCGTTATTCGGTTGATGAACGGTGGCATGTGCCTCATTTTGAGAAAATGATGTACGACAATGGCCAGTTGGTCAGCCTGTATGCTGAAGCTTATTTAGCTTCTCAATTGCCTTTATTTAAGCAGGTTGCCCAAGAATCTATCGCCTGGGTGCAAAGGGAGATGACTTCGCCCGAAGGGTTATTTTATGCTGCCTTAGACGCCGACAGTGAAGGGGTAGAGGGTAAGTTTTATGTTTGGTCGGCCGATGAATTTGAAGTGCTGACCGAAGGTGATCACCTCCTGATGGCAGCATATTTCAACGTAACCGAAGCTGGTAATTGGGAGGAAGAGGAAACAAATATCCTGCTCAGAAATAAAACCGATGAAGAATTTGCACATGCTAAAGGGATTACTGTAGAAGAACTTCAATCGAAAGTACAACTTGCAAAAGAAAGGTTACTGGAACAGCGCAATCGCAGGGTTAGACCAGGTTTGGATGATAAATGCCTTACGGCCTGGAATGCCATGATGATTAAGGGGCTGGCAGATAGTGCCAATGTTTTCAAGGAGCCAGTTTACTATGAAATGGCTAAAAAAGCCGCTGACTTCATATTAACCAGTCTCAGGACTGAAAACGGGGGATTGTACCGGAATTATAAATCTGGAAAAGCCAGCATAGTTGGGTTTTTAGACGATTATGCTTTTTTAATTGAAGCCTTACTTGCTTTATATGCTGTAGACTTCAAGGAGTCATGGTTGCTGGAAGCCAGGAAATTGACCGACCAGGTTTTGAATGATTTTAATGATAACGACAGTCCGATGTTGTTTTACACGAGCGCCGGCAGCGAAGCCTTGATAGCGCGTAAACATGAAATCATGGATAATGTAATTCCTTCTTCCAATTCTGTAATGGCGCAGAACCTGCAGGTATTGGGTCTTATGTTTGATAATGACGCCTACCTTGAAAAAGCGTCTGCGATGCTTGCAGCAGTGAAGCCACAGATCAAAACTTATGGTTCTGCTTATTCTAACTGGGCCACACAATTATTAAATGAAGTATATAGCTTAAATGAGATCGCTATCACAGGAAACGACCTTGAAAGTGTAACAAAGGAGTTAAATGCGGTTTATATTCCTAACAAAGTTACAATTGCAGGAACAAATTCTACATTACCTTTGTTAAAAGATAGGCAAAGCTTAGAAACAAAAATCTATATTTGCCGGAATAAATCATGTCAGCTGCCTGTAAACACAGTTGAGGAAGCGATAAAATTAATAAATTAAAAAAGATTCTAATGAGTATTAAACCTAATACAGTAGTTTCCTTAACGTATGAATTGCATACGACGAACGAAGAAGGACAACAAGTTTTTGTAGAAAAAGCTGATGAGCAAAATGCCCTGGTTTTTTTATATGGTGTAGGTATGATGTTGCCAAAATTCGAAGAGCATTTGCTTGGCTTGACCGTTGGCGATGAGTATAGTTTTGAACTATCTGCTGCGGATGGTTACGGAGAGATCGATCCGGGCGCTTATGCAGATTTACCTAAAGATATGTTTAAGGATGTAGATCTTCCTAATGTTGGAGATGTTATTCCTTTACAGGATAACCAGGGAAACCATTTTAGAGCTGGTGTTACTGCAGTTCACGAAGAATCTATCTCGGTTGACTTAAATCATCCAATGGCTGGTAAAAACTTAATTTTTGCTGGTAAGATTCTTTCAGAACGTGAAGCAACGGCTGAAGAATTAAGTCATGGTCATGCTCATGGCGCTGATGGCCATGCTGGTCACTAGTTCTTAAAGAAATAACTATTAAAGGCGCGGTTTATCCGCGCCTTTTTTGTTTTATGGAGTGCTGTATTTGAAGGTAACGATCTATTGTCGTAAGCTTATACAGAAATCGTAGCCGATCTACTGTGGATGTACAAAAACGGGCCGTATCATCCTGTAGATGATACGGCCCGCTAACGTAATTTATATTCTTTTACTTGTACATTTCGACACGTAAATCAGCTATTTCTTCGCTTGTGATGTAATCATCGTAAGTCATCATTCTGTCTATGCTCCCTCTTGGCGTAAGTTCGATCACTCGGGTAGCCACAGATTCTGTTAAGGCATGGTCACGGGAAGTAAACAGGGCGGTGCCTCTAAAGTCCTTCAAACCGTTGTTAAGTGCAGTAATCGATTCCAGGTCCAGGTGATTGGTTGGCTCATCAAATAACAACAAGTTTGGGTGTTTCAGCATCATCTGGGAGAACATACAACGCATTTTCTCACCACCAGACAATACTTTACAGTTTTTCAATACTTCTTCACCAGAGAATAACATACGGCCCAGGAAGCTTCTCACAAACTGCTCATCTTTATCCGTATCAGAATATTCTCTTAACCAATCAACAAGGTTCATGTCTTTACCGTTGAAATAGTCAGAATTATCATTCGGTATATCGGCCACATTAATGGTGACGCCAAATTTAAAATCGCCTGTATAATCTTTATCACGACCAGTTAACACGTTATAGAAGGCGGTAGTTGCTAAACTGTTCTGGGAAATTACAGCAATTTTATCGCCTTTATTCACCATGAAGTTAACGCCCTTAAACATCACTTCGCCGTTGGAAACCTTCGATAAGTTTTCCACCTGCAGAATCTGATCTCCGGCTTCTCTGCCTAAATTGTTAAATAAAATGGCAGGATATTTACGACTGGAAGGTTGAATTTCCGTTAGGTCGATCTTGTCCAAGGCCTTTTTACGGGAGGTTGCCTGTTTTGATTTGGATGCATTAGCACTGAACCTTTGAATAAATTCCTGCAGTTCTTTAACCTTATCTTCCAGTTTTTTGTTCTGGTCACTGCGTTGTTTCAAGGCAAGCTGGCTAGACTCATACCAGAAGGTATAGTTACCAGAGTAGATATTCATTTTGCTGAAATCAATATCAACAATATGTGTACAAACGGCATCTAAAAAGTGCCTGTCGTGAGAGACCACCAATACAATACTCTGATAATCTGCCAGGAAGTTTTCCAGCCAGGCAATGGTATCTATATCTAAATCGTTGGTAGGCTCATCTAAGAGCAAGACGTCAGGGTTACCAAATAAAGCCTGTGCCAATAAAACACGTACTTTCTGGTTACCGTCAATTTCTTTAAGTAGTTTATAGTGTTGTTCTTCCTTGATACCCAAATTGCTGAGCATGGTGGCAGCATTGCTTTCCATGTTCCAGCCATCCATTTCGGCGAACCTATTTTCAAGTTCTCCCGCGCGCTCCCCATCTTTATCGGTGAAATCTTCCTTCAAATAGATGGCATCTTTCTCCTTCATGATATCGTACAGTTCCTTGTAACCCATCATAACAGTTTCAAGAACGGAGAATTCATCAAACTCGTAATGGTTTTGTTTTAATACGGCCATTCTTTCCCCCGGTGTAAAAGCCACGCTACCAGAGGTTTGGTTAACTTCACCAGAAAGAATTTTTAGGAAGGTTGATTTACCTGCTCCGTTAGCACCAATTACACCGTAACAATTGCCATGGGTAAATTTTAGGTTAACATCTTCAAATAAGGTACGTTTTCCGTAACGCAGAGATAAATTAGAAACTGAAATCATATATGCTTAAAAAATTATTTGCAAAGGTAGTCAAAATTTATAAAATGGTTTTTATGAGGCAAGGGTGCATGTAGCTATATAGTTTGTTAAATTACATAAGATCTACATATTGCCATGATTTAATTATTGCTTTTCAAAGAAATCCCGGCAAATCCTGGTCAACTAAAAATGAGTATTCAAGATAGCTGACATTTTCGCCTGAATTATGAAGTGTAGAATCGATGGGCTAAACGATCTAAGAGAATTTGATAAATATCATTTAATATTTAGCCTTCATGTGAAATTTAATTTCTCAAAGCGTTATCAACTGCGCTTATATAACATAAGAAATTTTAGGCAGGAAACCAACTATTATTTAAACAAAAAACATTGTAATCTTTTGATAAACAATTTTTTACAAAGTGTGTTCTAGTTTTAATTAACCGTGAATTTAAAGAATATGTTATGAAAAGTTTATCTATTTTCTTATTAACGGCACTTGTAGGGGTAGGGCTTTCCTCAAGTGCACAAATTCAAAAAGGTAATGTGATGGTAGGGGCCAACTTTGCAGATATCAGTCTGGATTTAGACAGGCCAAACGTCTTTAATGCCTTCCTTACGCCAAAAGCCGCCTGGTTCATTAAAGATAATGTAGCCGTCGGTGCTTATGTAGAGTTTGGAATTCAAACGGCAAAAGGTCAAACCACCACCACCACCTACGGAGTTGGTCCTATGGCAAGGTATTACACGGGTTCTGATGTGGAAGTATTGAGACATGGTCGTTTATTTGGCGAGGCTACGGTTGGTTTTGGTGGTCAGAACGTGAGCGACGGTGGGGGTTCTACTAATGGTCTTAATTTTAGCCTTGGTCCTGGTTTTGCTTATTTCATTACCCCCAATATCGGTGTGGAAGCCTTGTTTAAATATAATGGTTTAGCCGGTTTTGGAAGTACCAATTATCAAAATAACTTAAACTTACAATTTGGCTTGCAAATCTATCTTCCTGGAAGAGGTACTGCAGACAAAGTAAGGGATGATGTAAGGTAATAATGCGAAAGGCTAAGTTTTGAAATTAATTTGGTTCTGAACATTTTCTAATTCACTGCCTAAATCAGGTGACTGTATTCCTCTTTAAAAGGCAGTGCAGGATAGTCTTTTGTTTCTTTTTTGGGCTACCTAATCCCTTGCTACTCTGGAGAACTAAGTGTTAATGATTAATTAAACTATTTGTAATGGTGTTTTGTTGTTGTACCAAATAGCAACATCATGAAAAAGCCAGAGAAAAAACATTCATTTTTCTATCGTAACAGCTTGTCCCTCGTTTTTTTGTTTATTTTTCTTTTAACCCTGAGCGCCCAGGCCTATGCGGGTTGGAAAGAACATAATGAGGAACTTCAGGATAAAAATGCGAAAGAATTGGAGTTTAGGACTTACCTGCAAAGTGGTCATTTCATCTCGGCTACCTTTGAAAATTTTGAAAGTGAATTTCTACAAATGGCCTTGTATGTTTTACTTACTGTTAAGCTAAGGCAAATTGGCTCTGCAGAATCTAAATCATTGGATGAAGAGGAAGAAGTGGATCGTGAACCGGTGCCCTCCGAAGATGCCCCATGGCCGGTGAAAAAAGGTGGCTGGATCTTGAAATTATACAGTAACTCATTAGGTATTGCTTTTTCTATTTTATTCCTATTAAGCTGGGGCATGCATTTGTACGGAAGCTTGCGAGATCATAATGTAGAGCAAATGTTATTGAACAAGCCTACAGCTACCGTCGTGGAGTTTCTGATAGAACCCCGGTTTTGGTTTGAAACGTTTCAAAACTGGCAAAGTGAATTTTTATCCGTTTTGTCTATTGTGTTCTTAACCATTTACTTAAGACAAAAGGGCTCTCCTGAATCAAAACCTGTAGATGCACCTCATATGGAAACAGGTAAATAACTACAAAAAAAATAGAATACTGCTATGGATTTTCATTACTTTAGAACTATAAACATTATAAATATTTGAACCAATAATCATGAAATCAACTAGCCGTAGGAATTTTTTGAAAGATATGGGGATGTTATCTGCTGCTGCAGGGCTTTCCTCTTTGATGCCATTTGACGTAGCTGCTTTTGCTAAAAAGGAGTTTTTTAAGATCTCTTTAGCAGAGTGGTCATTTCATAAAGCATTGTTTGCCGGGAAAATGACAAATATGGATTTTCCTTTAATAGCTAAGAATGATTTTGGGATTGATATTGTAGAATATGTGAGTGTTTTCTTTAAAAAGAGCGAATCTGACCCCGCATACATTAAAGAATTGTTAAACAGAACTAAAAATGAAGGGATTCAAAATCACCTGATCATGGTTGATGGTGAAGGCAATTTGGGCGACTTGGATGAAAAAAACCGTATTCAGGCTGTTGAAAATCATTACAAATGGGTAGAAGCTGCGAAAGCGCTGGGTTGCAAAACGATCCGTGTTAATGCTGCTGGTAAAGGTACTGAGGATGAAGTTAAAACTGCTGCCGTGGATGGTTTAGGCAGACTGGCTGAATATGGTAAGAAGCATCAAATTAATATTATTGTGGAAAACCATGGCGGCTACTCTTCTGATGGCAAATGGTTGTCATCGGTGATGAAACAAGTGAACAATCCTTATTGCGGTACCCTGCCGGATTTTGGGAATTTTAAAGTGAGTGCCACGCGTGAGTACGATAAATACCAGGGTGTAAAGGATCTGTTGCCTTTTGCTAAAGGGTTAAGTGCCAAATCCATGGATTTTGATGGAAATGGGAATGAATTGACCATTGATTATGACCGTATATTCAAATCTGTAAAAGACGCTAAATGGACTGGGATCGTCGGCATTGAATATGAGGGATCCAACTTGTCGGAGGAAGAGGGTGTTAGGAAAACAAAAGCTTTATTGGAAAGAATCAAAAAACAATATTCATAATTTTCAGAATTAATTTATCGCTTTTTTAAAGATTGCCCGAAGTCAGAAGTTAGGTTTAACTTCTGCTTTGTATGGCATTGCAGGACATTTCATAATATTAAATTTATTGGGAACAGGCTTGATTGTAACCTTAAAGGTTAACTTTGCTTTTTGAGTTTACAAAGAGATCATATGGCAGCTGAAATCAATATCCTTACAGAGATTATACAAAGAAGACGGAGTATTTTTCCTATAAATTATAATCAAAAGGAAGTTCCTGTTGAAGTAATTAAACAGCTTCTGGAAAACGCAAATTATGCACCTACGCATAAATTAACGGAGCCCTGGCGGTTTGTTGTCTTCAGAGGAGAAGGAAAGAAAAGACTAGGATTCGAGCTGGCACGTATTTATAAGGATACTACTCCTCCGGCTTTATTTTTGCAAAAGAAATATGATAGCATCACCGCAAAAATAGATCAGGCCAGTTGTGTAATTGCCCTCAATGCACAGTTGCATCCTGAAAAATTGCCCGAATGGGAGGAGGTTGCCTCCTTAGCTTGTGCTGTTCAAAATATGGCGCTTACGGCTGAGGCTTTGAATGTAGGTGCTTATTGGAGTTCGCCAGGTTTAATCACTGAATTAGGCGAGTTCCTGAATTTGGCTGAAAATGAAAAGTGCTATGGCTTTTTTTACATGGGTTATTATGAGGAGGAACCTGCTCCGGTTAAAAGAACGCCTATTGCCACAAAGGTGACCTGGGTTGAGGATTAAGATTACAGCAAATAGAAATGGAAAATATTAAAGCTCAGTTATATCATCTGTGTCAGGATTTAATGGGACAAAGAATTGAAACTGCAGAAACCGCATTGGAACAGGCTCGTGAAGCCAGTAATGATGATACTAAAAGCAGTGCTGGCGACAAGTTTGAAACTACACGCGAAATGATGCAACAGGATATTACCAGGAATAAAAGCTTGCTGATGGACGCGAAACAAAATCTACGGGTGCTGGAAGCTATCAAAGACACACCAAAGAGTGATCGGGTTAAAAGTGGTAGCTTGGTGGAAACCTCAGAAGGTGTGTTTTACATCAGTATCAGTGTTGGTCAGTTGAGTGTTGATGGGAAACCTTTTTTCGCCATTTCTGCACTGTCGCCAATAGGGCAGTTGCTTTTGGGAAAGAAGGTTAATGATTCCATTAGTTTCAATAACAAGAAATACATTATTAAAGATATCAATTAGTAAGATTGGCTTTTTGCTGTTGGATTCTTGAACCAAATGAATTGATAATCACTGGTTCTGTTGAAATAGCGGAAAATACGCCTTAACTCTTAAGCTGAATCGCTATACTAGCAAGAGAACATTTGAGTTAAATTCTTTCAACCGTTTTCAAAGCAAAAAGAACATCAGGTAACCTGACTCACTCAAAATAAACTTGCCAAGCTTCGCCAAATACCCCTCTTCCAAGTATCCTAACCTCCCTGCCCGGATACTAAATATAAAATAGCCTATCCTGTCAAGAGACCTAGGAAGTTTTGCCCTTTTTCAGGGCAAAAGATTCCAGTCTCGTACAGGATAGGCTATTTTAAAAACTGTTTTTGATGCTGTTACTCAACGTATTCGCATTCCAATAACCACTTGATATGATTCTTCTGATCGTATATAACGGATCATTTTCATCACGCTTCGTTGCTAAAATATAAGCTGATTTCATGCCGCGCTTTTTAAGCTCTGGTATCGCCTCCGGGTTCCATAATCCGAAAGGAAAGGCAAAATCAGTTACTTTTTTACCGGTGATCGCTTCCAGTGTTTTTGTTGGTTTTTCAATCTGAATTTCCCAATCTTTTCCTTGGTATTTTTTAACATTATGGTGATCCCAGGTATGAGATCCTATCACATTTCCAGCATCAGCCAATGCCTTAATGTCATCTTTTGTCATATAATTGGGCCTTCCAATAGCTACTGTCATGATAAAAAATACCGCTTTAAAACCATATTTTTCCATTTCAGGAGCCGCAATGGCAAATTGATTCTTTTCCGTATCATCAAAAGTAATCATGATCGGCTTTTCAGGAAGTGGGGTGCCATTGTTTAGATAAGCATAATATTGATCCGGTAAAATGGTTTTGTAACCACTATCGGCAAGCATTTTCATATGTTCCTTAAAGGTGGCAATCGGGATGATGTAATCTTTAGCAGCCTTGGAATCTGTAGGTTTCCAGTCGCGAACCTGATGGTAACACAACACGGGAACTTGTTTCCTCGCTAAAATTGTCTTGGCATCAGCGACCTCAATTTTAGCGACGTCGACAGGCTTTTCGGCTTTTTCTTCAGGATTAACACTTGTTTCGGCGAGCAGCAGGTCTTTGCCGACCTTGTCGTCACTTGGCGTTTTTGATTGGCAACCGGCGACTAGTAAAAGCGCTGCTGCGGCAATGGATAAGAAATGGTTTTTCATTAAAATATAATTTGTCTTTTATAGGTGATGCAGCAATCGTAAGCCTTATTTGCTTAGATGAGTTCCAGGTAATTTGATAACGCTAAATCTCTGAATACTGTGCAAAACTATGAAGATATCTTATTTATTACAATGTCGGGTAAAGATGTGGTGTAATAATTCAATATTTTAGGCATTTATTAAGATTACATACATGAATAAATTCTACATCCTGCTCTTATTAGTGCTGGTTTCTTATGATGACCTTGCTGCTCAAAACAAAACCTTTACTATAAGCGAACAGGTCACAAGCTCTCCGAAAGCTAACTATCAGCTCGCGTCCGGATTTTCACCTGCTAAACTAAAAAAAATGGTGTTCTCCACTTCGGTAGATCCACATTGGTTGAAGCTGAGTAATCGTTTTTGGTATGAGTATGAAACTCCAAATGGAAAGCATTGGTACATGGTGGATCCCGCAAGCAGAACTAAGAAAGTCATATTCAACAATGAAAAATTGGCTGCCGACATTACCCGCATAGTTCGTGATCCCTTTGATGCACAACATCTGCCTATCGAAGAATTGAAATTCTCTAGTGATGAGAAAAGTATCACCTTCGAGGTTAAAAGTTCTGTTGATGAAATAAAGAAGGATAGAAAAGATAAAAAGGCTGCTGATTCCATGCAAAAGAAAATATTTTTCTTTAATTATGATATCGCTTCCCAAAAGCTTACCGAAGTTCCTGATTACGCTAAGGCTAAGGCAAAACCATCATGGGGAGCTGTAGCACCTGATTCTTCTGCTGTTATATTCTCCCGCAATTATAATTTGTATTGGATGAATAAGGAGAACTACAAAAAAGCGGTTAAGAATGAGGAAGATAGTACGATTGTGGAACATCAGCTGACTAAAGATGGGGAGAAATTCTATGCTTATGGTAGTGATGGTGATGGTGAAGACAATGTGGCAAATGAGAAAAATAACAAGAAAAGGCGTCGAGCGTATGTGATGTGGTCTCCAAATGCTAAACACTTTGTGTTAAGTCGCAGAGATTCACGGAAGGTCAAAGATTTATGGGTGATCAATAGCACTGCATCTCCAAGGCCTACCATTGAAACTTACAAGTATCATATGCCCGGTGAAAAAGAAGCTCCCGTGGATGAAATACTTTTATTTGATTTTCAGGCAAAAACGTTTAAAAAACTAAATACTGCTGCATTTAAGGATCAATCTGTATCCATCTGGCCGGCACCTTTTTTAAATAAAGATCGCGATGATGAATTCAGGCCTTCTTTGTGGTTGGGTAACAATAGTAAGATCTACTTCTCGCGTACCAGCAGGGATTTGAAAAGGATTGATATCTGTATGGTTGATATCCATACGCAGGAGATTACTACTTTGATTGATGAGCGCTTTAATACTTATGTGGAGATTAACAGACCGGGATTGGTAAATGATGGGAAGGAGATTATCCATTGGTCTGAAAGGGACGGTTGGGCTCATTTTTATTTGTTTGACGCTAACGGAAAGTTGAAAAATCAAATGACCAGTGGTTCTTTCCACTGTGAGAGTATAGTGAACATAGACCACAAAAACAGGGTCTTATATTTCACTGCCAATGGGAGGGAACAAGATGAGGATCCTTATTATATGCACCTTTACCGCGTGAATTTTGATGGTTCTGGGATGAAGCTTTTGAACAAGGGGAATTTTAACCATGAGGTGAACATGAACGACGAGGCTCGTTACTTTGTGAACAACTTCTCCAGGGTTAATAGCGTCCCTAAATCTGTTTTAATGGATGGAAATGGCAACCAGATCATGGATTTGGAAACTGCTGATCTTTCTTTATTAATGGCAAGCGGTTACAAATTTCCTGAGCCTTTTAAGGTGAAAGCAGATGATGGTATAACGGATATTTATGGGGTAATGTATAAGCCATTTGATTTCGATGCCAATAAAAAATACCCTATCATCCAATATGTCTACCCGGGGCCTCAGACCGAAGCTGTAAACAAATCTTTTACTAAAAGCATGGATAATACGGATCGTTTGGCACAGTTAGGCTATATTGTGGTTTCTGTAGGTAACAGGGGTGGTAACCCGGCACGCTCCAAGTGGTACCATACTTTTGGTTATGGAAACCTAAGAGATTATGGGCTGGCTGATAAAAAGGCTGCTGCAGAGCAATTGGCTGCAAGACATCCTTTTATTGACATCTCCAGGGTGGGTATTACCGGACATTCGGGTGGTGGTTTTATGTCAACCGCTGCCATGCTGGTCTATCCTAATTTCTTTAAAGCTGCTGTTTCTAAAGCGGGTAACCATGACAATAGCATTTACAACCGCTGGTGGAGTGAAAAGCACCATGGTGTGAAAGAGATTATTTCTAAAGGTGATACTACTTTTAAGTACAATATTGATAAAAACCCCGAACTGGCGAAAAACCTGAAAGGGCACCTGATGATCATGACGGGTGATATTGATAATAATGTTCACCCGGCAAATACCGTCAGATTAGCAAATTCATTGATGAAAGCTGGTAAAAGGTTTGAATTTGTAATCTTGCCCGGCCAGCGCCATCACTTTGGTGAATTAACTGAATATGCTTTCTGGAAACTCGCCGATCACTTTAATAAATACCTGATCGGTGATTTCATACAGTCTGATCAGGTTGATATCATAGAAATTGACAGGGAAGTGGAGAAGAATGGTAGAGTATTATAAATACAAAATGCCCTGGCGAATAACCAGGGCATTTTTTTATAATGAAATTAGCAATTTTGAATGTTGCTTATTCTGATTAGAAGTGGAACATTACACCTAACTTAGGAGCAAAGGTATCAGCATCTAAACCAAATGAATTATTTTTGCTTTCACCACCTGTCACTTCGTCTTTAACTTTGAAGTGGTTGTAAGCTAATCCATTAACTGAAAATTCTATACCGATTCTCTTTGTTGGATAAAAAGCAAATCCCGGAGCAAGGTTTACACCAATGCTGGTTGTGCTCGCATATTTATCATCAGCAACATCTCCTTGGTCACTCACAAATTTGTTGTTTCCAAATGCCATTGGAACTGATAATTGTCCGAAGAATTTGAACTGGTCAGACAGGTCAACATAGTAACGACCGAATGGTGAAACTTGAAATGCTTGGTTTAAATTGTTATCGCTTACTTGTTTGTCATAAGTGTAACCAACACCTGTACCAATTGCAAAATTATCGCTTACAAAATAACCTACACTAGGTACAATGTTAAAACTAACATCAGATTTAGCTGCACCGTCTGTTTTCGATGTGTTAAAACCTACATTTCCGCCTAATAATACATTTCCTTTTTCTGTTTGGGCTTGTGTTGATAAACCAAATGCTACAACTGCAACCATTGATAATAATAACTTTTTCATCTTTTCTTTTTGTTTTAATTTATAAATAAGGCCATTTGCGTGTTTATATTTTCTGACCATTGATGTCATATAGTCAATAGCTGTGCCAAAGCGATTGTGGTTCTCAGCTGCCCTGAGAGCGGTTTTTGTTAACTTGTTAATTCATAGGATGATAAATTTTACTAGCTCCATACATATTATTTTGTGGTGACAATCATTGGAATCTACAATTGACTGAGGTAAACCTGGCCTTCAGTCATTTTGACTATAATTGTTAATTCGTCAGTTGTATGAATAACTTTTTGGCAGTACTTTTGCTTTATGACGTAAGGTTTTAAAAAAAGTGGGGTGCTTAAAATTAAAGTATTTTAATTTTTATAAAACTATTATATCCCTTATAAACGTTGTTAATCTATGAGACTACAAATTGACCGTAAACCTGTTAAAGTATATCCTGATCCAAAACGTGTAATTGCAAGATTTTTTTTTAACGGAGAACAGCGTGCACAACAAATCATAAGGCTGGTGCTTAAGTTAACTAAAGAGGAAGTTTTTTCGCAAATTTCTCCCTTGCTTCAGGAGTATTCCAAACGGCACCGTAACATTACCAAGATCCTGGCAAGACATTGTAAGAAGCTTAAATATATCATGGACTCCATGGGGGTTGATTATGATATTTTGGATAAATACCAGCGTCTATTAATCGGATCTTATTTTACCCATGAATATTCCATAGAATCTGCAGCATTTTTTAACCCCTCCATTGTACAGGATCCTGATCAAACTGATTTAGTGGAAGGTGAAAAGCGGGTTATCATCAGTTTTAGGGCTGTGGGTGAAGGTCATATTTCTTCTGTGGTTTTTAGAAGAGCCTTAATAGACAGGCACAATAATATTTTTGTAACTGCTGCAGGTAATTATATTGATGAGGCTGAAGTGATCCGCAATGCAGTTTATGATAAAAAGCTTTTTCTTAAAAAGGCCATTGATTCCAAGATTGATATAGAAGTGTTAGATGAAGTTGGCAGTAGATTGCAGGATAAATTTGATTATTCTTTATTAAGAAGGGTTATCCTGGACTCCAAAAATCTGCAGGAGAATGATCTTAAAAAACTGGAATACGATAAGGTATTATGGTTGTCTGATGCTTACCATGAGATTAGTTTTTCAAGAGATACGGACATTTCAGACCGCGTAATTTTCCCTATTTCGGAATTTGAACGTAAAGGGATTGAAGATGCGCGCTTCGTACGTTTTATAAATGACGACGGAAGCATCGTTTACTATGCTACTTATACCGCTTTCGACGGTGCGATAATTATGCCTAAATTATTGGAAACTACTGATTTTTACGACTTCAAAGTGAGTCCGCTTCATGGTTCAGGTGCAAGGAATAAAAATCTGGCTTTATTTCCCAGAAAAGTCAATGGTAAATATGCCATGATGTCCCGTATTGACGGGTTTAATAATTACCTGATGTATTCAGACAGATTGACTGTGTGGGACAACCCCATAAAGCTTCAGGAGCCTGAGTTCCCCTGGGAATATGTTCAAATTGGGAACTGTGGGTCTCCCATTGAAACAGAAGAGGGTTGGCTGGTGATTACGCATGGTGTTGGCCCGATGCGTAAATACTGCCTTGGTGCTTGTTTATTAGATTTAGAAGATCCTTCTATTGAGATTGGCCGCCTGCACGAGCCCTTAGTAATGCCGAATATAGAGGAACGCGAAGGTTATGTGCCAAATGTGCTTTACTCTTGCGGTTCAATTATAAACAATGGGGAACTCATCATTCCTTATGGCTTATCGGACTATTGTTCTTCGTTTGTTACAGTGAATTTAGAAACGTTGTTGAACAAGCTCAAGGCTTCAGTAAGTAAAACTAGCTTAAAGCTTCAGTGAGTCAAACAAGTTTTTAGGTTTTCCGAATTTGATGGTAGAGGGTGATATAATCTTCTACCATTTTTTCTGTGGAAAATTTGCTGATGGCCCAATCGCGGCAATCCATCCTGCAAATCCCCTTTATCTGTTCTACCATTGCTGCCGCCTCCGCCACATCCTTCACTAAATAGCCTGTCACCTTATCACTAATCAATTCTGGCATAGAGCCCCTGTTAAAAGCAATAACAGGCGTTCCGCATAGCATCGCTTCGGCAACACTTAAGCCAAAAGGCTCATCAAAGTTAATGGGATGCAAAAGTGCATAGGCTTTGCCTATTAATTCATCTCTTTTTTCAGGTCCTGCAGCACCTATAAATGTGATATGGTCATCTAAAAGTGGCTCAATCTTTTCTTTGAAATAAACCTCATCCTGAACAATTCCCGCAATAATTAAGCGCCTTTTACTTTGTTTTGATATTTGAATGGCTTCTGCCGTTCCTTTATCCGGATGTATCCTGCCGAAGAACAACAGGTAATCTTCAGGGTGCTCATTATAAGTAAAATGACTCGTGTTTAGCCCGTTGTAAACAGTTCCCAGATATTGAAGGTTTGGGTGCCTGTTGGCATCACTTATCGCGGCATAATAACTATTGTTGTTATATTTCTGGTACACCTCAACAATCTTCTCTGAAGAGAAGCCATGAATAGTTGTTATCATGGGCGTGCTGATTAATTTCGAATAGGTGAGGGGCAGAAAATCGAAGTGGTTATGGATCAGCTCAAACGAACTTGATTGTTCCATCAGGTGGCTGATATGCAGGCATTCCAGCACCTTGGCATCCTGTGAGCGATCTTCTTCGTAACCTTTTTCAACCACAAATTGTAATTGACCTTTAGTCAATGAATCACCCGTTGCAAAGAGAGTAACGTCAAAACCTTTATTGACCAATCCTTCGGCAAGGTTCGAGGCGATCTGTTCCCAGGGGCCATAGTGGCGTGGAGGGGTTCTCCAGGCCACTGGCGCTAATATAGCAATCTTCATCCTTCAGTTATGGTTGAGAAGCTACTATTTTCTGAGTATCATATATCTCGTTATTGTGAATAAATTCATATTCAAATTCCAGCGCCTTGAGGACTGCTAAATGCGAGATCCAGTAAGCAAGGGTACTTTCTGCGCCTTGGTTACGGTTAACGCCGTGCGGTTGCAAGCCATCGCCACAGCCTTTGGTTTCATGATCGTAAAGTGGAAGCCTTAAGCTGTTTTCACCGAGAAACCACTGGTAACTCAGGTACATCTGTCTGATGTATTTCAAATCATGTGAAATCTGGTAACCTTTGAAGTACATCAGCACCATAGCCATCGTTTCAATAGCCTGTTGATCATAGATAGCCATTTCTTTAGTTCTGTACAGCCATCCATCATTGCCAATCGGACTAAGGTATCCTTTATCAAGGGTGAGCATCGTTAGAAACTCCATACTTTCCAAGCCAATGTCTAATGATTCCTGATTATGGGTAATTTCATAATGGGATAAAAGCGCCAGCGGCAAAATACCATTATCATAAGTAAGCTGTTCCTCAAACCAATGCCAGTTTTCGCCCTTATTACTCTTAAATGCTGTGATTAATGGCTTAGCCAGGTTATCCATATGCTCAATCATACCCTCATCATAAGGATGAGCTTTTAAATAATGGCTCAGCCCGATCATCGTGTTGGCAATTCCCCGGAGGTGCTCCAGTTGGGAGAAATGCGGGACGGATTTATCAAACAATTCCTTGCCAAATTCACGGTAGGAGTTGTTAGGTGCATTATTGATCAAGTACCCTAATGCCCAGATCGTCCTTCCAAATGAATCTTCAGAACCCACATCATCTAAGTATTCCCTCCTGAAGCTTAAAAAGTTCCTGAAGTTTCCATCATCGCATTGCATGTATTGAATATAACTCAAGTAGACAGGAATAAGTTCTATTGCCGTTTTACTCTTGTTCTGCTGGTAGGCAAGAATCACTGCAATCAACGCGCGTGAATTATCATCCAGGCAATAACCCTCTTTTAAATTAGGTATCCCGTATTTAGCATGTTGAACTATGCCTGTATCATCTGTTAATCGCTGGATATGCGCCAGACTAAAAGCAGGCATTAAATCAGGATCAATGATCGGCTTATGTTGCTCATTGGCCTGATTAGCATCTGTAATAGCCTGTTTTAAAGCATCAATGAAAACCTTTCCAATAGTGGGCCATCGAAGGTGCTTTCCGTACTGATAAGCATTCTTTTTTAGGAGTGCAAGTTTGTCCGGCTCATCAAATAGTTCATTGACGATATTTGACAAAGCTTCATGATTTCTAAAATCAAACAACCTGCCCCTGTTATCTGCAAGCAGTTCCTGTGCATGCCAGTAGGGTGTAGAAATTACTGCAGCACCCGAACCTACAGCATATGACAGTGTTCCACTGGTAATTTGTGCCTCATTGAGGTAAGGAGTGACATATAAGTCGCATGCCGTAAGGAAATCATATAATTCCTCCTCAACAACAAACTTATTAATGAAGACGACATTATTCTCCACATCTAATTTTCGGGCAAGCTTTCTAAGGCTATCACGGTATTCTTCGCCGGAATTACGAATAACCCCGGGGTGCGTGGTACCTAATATAACATATAATACATTGGGATGTTTCTCAACGATTTTAGGCAGGGCTTGAATCACTGTTTCCAGCCCTTTATTTCTGCTAATTAACCCAAAAGTGAACATTATCTTTTTGTTCCTGAAGATTTTGGAATTTTTAACGGGATTATCCTTTTTAGGTTCATAGTCAGGAACCCCATGCTCTATCAGCTGAATTTTACTCAGCGGGATATCATAAATGCTGGTTAAAAAGCCAACTGCCCGGTGACTCATCACCACAATTTTAGCAGAATGCTTTGCAATTTCCCTCACGATGGTGAGCTGCATGAAATTGGGATCTTTTAAAATTGTATGAAGGATCGTTATTAGCGGTCTTTGTATCCTGGCAATCATGGGAAGTACATATACACCATTATCACCACCATAAATACCAAACTCATGTTCTAAAACACATACATCCGATAAACTGGTGTTAATATAATCAGCACCCCTTATATAATCTTTTTGATTGTCTTGTCTGATGATATATTTAACTTCCTGAGGAAATTTATAGGTGTCAAGGCGATCGGAATCACTCATTGCAACCACAAAACTTTCCTTAGAAATTGTTTTTTTATCAAAACCAATGGCATTCAGTAAATTGTAATTGAACGTGGCAATGCCACACTCACGGGGAGGATACGTTGATATATAAGCGATTTTCATCAGTAATTTATTTGTCTTTTAATTGATTGAAGTCTACACTACAAACAATCTAAAGCGAAAAAAGTTCCATAAGAGCGGTGGAGAATATCTGATTTTTAGTTTTTATGACAAAAAATAGGCTGTAAACAAAAAAGGCAGACTATTTA
>NZ_JBBHKC010000009.1:0-236281 GCF_037482985.1 Pedobacter immunditicola
AATTGATCACAGGCTCTTCTTTTGGTTAATATAACTTCAGCAACTTCCTATTAATACCCAGGGTTTTGCGTAATGGCATTATTTTGAGTTATGACATATTGTGGAATTGGCAACAGCAGCTTTTGCGCGGTAGCAGGTTTCCCTTTAGCTGTAAGCACAGGTACCGCACGGCCATTTCTTTTTAAGTCAAAAAACCGGTGGAATTCCAAAGCTAGCTCTACTCTTCTTTCATGCTCTATGGCGCGATCAAGTGTCGGATAGGTTGCTGTAGGATAAGTCGCCGACCCAAAAGCACCGAGGTTACTTCTTGCCCGGACTGCATTTAAATAAGCAGCATCACCGGTTGCTTCACTTAACAGGAGTAACAAATCTGCATACCTTAAGACCATAAAATTATTGTTACTCAATTCCTGTGCACCGTTCACCGCCGCTGTTGGATCCATCCATTTCTTTGGGAATTTGATGGCCACAAAGTTACCCTTTGCATCCGTATATCCTGTAGCGATGGAGGCATCCCTTCTTGGATCACCTGCTTCAAATTCATTGTATAAATCGTCAGTAACCTGGTTTATACCACCACCATATTTGGTAATTACACCATTGTTTACCGGAGCAAAAGCGGTCCAGTAAGGGCTAAATGGACTGCTTGCCGAACCACCAATGAATTGAATTTCGAATATTGATTCCTTTGTATTTTTAACAGCAGGCCCAAAAAGAGAAGCGTATTGCGGGAGTAAGCTATATTGCCCGCTGTTATAAACTTCAAGAAGAGTCTGAGCAGCAGCAGTTTTATTGCCCATTAACAAATAGACCTTACCTAATAAGGTTGCTGCAGCACCTTTAGATGCTTTACCTGCTCCTCTTACTGCATTTGCCAACGGCAAGTTAGCAGCTGCAAAGGTCAGGTCGCTCACTATTTGTGCATGCACCTCTGCTTCAGAAGAACGCAGAACGGCATAACTTTCATCAGCGGTCAGCACTTTGGTTACCAAAGGCAAATCTCCGTACAACTGAACCAGGTTATAATAATATAAGCCCCTTAAAAACATCATTTCTGCTTTTACCTGGTTGGCAAAAGCTTCATCAAGTCCGGCAGTCTGTATTTTATCAAGTACTGTGTTCACATTAAACAAGGCCTTATAGTTTTCCTGCCAAAACTGATAAACAAGGGTATTGCTGGATTGAATGGTATAATCTCTGAATGCCCATTTATCCGCCTGGTTACCTGCCACACTATATAAAGTAGCATTATCGGACCTTAACTCCGTATAAGAAACAGCTCCCTCGGGGGCATAGACAGTATATAAGGTGGCGTAAGCAGAATTCATCGCCACCTCAAAATCCGCTGGTGTTTTATAGTAATTGGTAGCATTAGCATTTGAGATGGGTGCAAGTTCAAGAAATGACTTTTTGCATCCGACAGCCAGCATGCATAAGCAGGCCATGGCTAAAAATCTTTGTATAGTCTTCATTTTTTTCCTATTAAATTTAAAAATCAACTTTAGCGCCAAAGGTTATCACACGTGGTGCCGGGTAAGATCCATAATCTACACCCACAAAAGCACCTGATGGAACTGCGGAAGAAGCAGTAGCCGATGGCGTTGTAGGTGCATAAGTAGTATTCTCCGGATCGTAGTTTTTATACTTACTGAAAAGATGTACGTTCTCCGCATTTACATATAACCGCACACCTTTCGCCGGGGTACGTTCAATGAATTTTTCAGGAAGCGTATACCCCAAACGGATATTTTTCAACCTTACATAACTCGCGTCCTCGATCCAGTAATTAGAGAAACTTTGTACCAGCGCTGAAGGATTGACTGAAGGCTTAAAATGCTTGCCATCTCCAGGGTTGCTTTCTGATTTCCAATAATTGGCGACTTCAGCATAAGCATTTCTTCCCCCATTCCAGATGCCGTTATACCGGGTTAGCTGGTTGGCAATTTCCCCACCAAAAGAACCCTGGAACATAAAGGAAAATTCAAATCCCTTAAAGGTAAAAGTATTGGTGATGCCCGAGGTAAAGTCAGGCTGTGCATTACCTATTGTGGTTCTGTCATTGGCATTAATCACCCCATCGCCATTCACATCCCTTACAATTGGGTCCCCCGGCGTTGCACCTGCATCATGTGGAGAACCATCAATTTGAGCCCGGTTGTTATATACCCCGTCAAATATATATCCATAGAAGTTGGATACCGGCTGCCCAACTTCTGTTTTTACCGTTACCACAAAATCTGTGAAGATAAGCGGTGCATTACCTGGACCAAGTTTTAACACTTTATTGCGGTTATACGAAAGGTTAAAATCAGTAGTCCATTTAAACGCCCCTACAGTGTTTTTAGTTGCCAGGCTAAATTCATAACCACTGTTTTTCACCTTGCCAATATTGGTTAACTGCGTTGCGAAACCGGTGATATCAGGAACTGGAACATTTAAAAGCAAGTCGTTGGTGATGGAGTTATAGTATTCACCGGTAAAATTAACACGGTTATTAAAAACACTCAAATCCACCCCCACATTAAACTGGTTTGTTTTTTCCCATTTAAGATCCGGATTAGAAATGTTAGCTACCGTTAGTCCGTTAGCAAGGCTGCTGCCACTAGCATAATTCAGTGAACTTAATAGACTCACCGGACCATAGTTTGGTATTTGGTTATTACCTGCAACGCCATAACTTGTCCTAAGTTTTAACCTGTTAATCCAACTTACATCTTTCAGGAAATCTTCATCTGACACTTGCCAGCCTGCGGAAACAGAAGGAAAATACCCCCATTTGGTATTTGTTCCAAACCGTGAACTTCCATCCCTACGAATGGTACCGGTTAAGAAATATTTTTGGTTGTAATTATAGTTTACCCTCGCCAGGTAGGATAACATAGACCACTCCGAGGCAGTCGAGGTTCCTGAACTTGCTGTACCCGCATTCAGGGTTGGCACAAGGTCATTGGGAAAATTAGTTGACGTTAAAGACGCATATTCATCACGCTGGTGCTGGGAAGTGTAACCAACTAATGCATTTAATCCATGCGAACCAAAATTTGTATCGTAAGTTAAGGTATTCTCATTTAGCCAGTTTAAGGAATAAATGGAGCCTGCAAATCCTTCAGCAGGCAGGTTGGAGGAGTAACCGTACTTTTGATTTTTGTTCCTGTAAGATTGATCACGGCCATTAGACATATTGCCATTAAGGCTGGTACGGAACTTCAGCGCATCAAGAATTTTGTATTCCAGAAATCCTGTAGCAAGGGTGTTAAAGGTTTTGTTTTGCTGACTAATTTCCCTGGTTAGGGAATAAGGATGCCATATAATCAGGTCGCTATAGGGCACAAAACGATACCATGTTGAATTGGGATCTCTGAAACCCAAATTACCATTCTCGTTATAGACCGGAAATATAGGGACACTTTGCAAGGCAAGACTCACTACATCACTTTTTCCTGCTGTACCACCCGTACGGTCAAAAATTCCGGTAAAAGATAAATTGGTTCCTACCGTAAAACGATCGGAAATCTGGTGTTTGATATTTGACCTCAGGGAAAGTCGTTTGTAATAATTTCTGTCTAGCACAGCATCCTGATCCAGTAATCCCGCAGAAAACATAAACTGCGTTTTCTCTGTGCCACCGGATACAGATAACTGCGCATTTCTGGATGGCGCAGTTCTGAACATCACATCCTGCCAGTCTGTACCCACGCCAAATTGTGCAGGATTAGTGGTGAAATCTTCTGGAATTTTATAGGCTGATCCACGAACACTGTTTGGATCGGAAGCATTTCCACCTGCCGCTGTCCACGCATTGTTGTGTGCATCCACATAATATTGAATGTACTGCTGTGCATCCATCAATTCAAGCCTGCGCAACACATCTTGTACACCATATTCTACAGTAGCACTAATGGTAGTTTGTCCGGGTCTTCCAAGCTTGGTAGTGACCAGGATTACCCCGTTAGCACCCCTGGAGCCGTAAATTGCGGTAGAAGATGCATCTTTCAAGATATCCACTGACGCGATATCCTGTGTATTGATTAAGTTCAGGTTGAAATTTTCAAGGGGTAAACCATCTACAACATACAATGGATTCGTTCCTGCAGTTATGGAGCTGGTTCCCCTTATTTTTATGATCGGTGAAGAACCCGGCGAACCTTGACCCTGGGTAATATTTACTCCCGGCAGCTGACCTGCGAGGGCCTGGGTGACGTTGTTAAAAGACCTGTCTTTGAAATTATCATATTTTACGGTAGAAATGGAACCTGTTACTGCCCTTTGACTCAGCGTACCGTAACCTACCACGACCACATCGTTCAGCTGCTTGCCCGCAGTATTAACAGTTAAATTGATATTAGAAGTTTGGATAGCAGAAGAACCAACAGTGATAGTTTCACTGTTGTAACCTAAATACGAAAAAGTGATTTTAGCACCTTCAGGTGCGGTAATTTCATACTCCCCGTTACCGTTCGTAATGGCCCCAAGATTTGTTCCCTCCACTTTAACGGTCACTCCAGGTACAGGTACACCCTTTTCATCCAGGACCTTGCCTTTAACTTTTACATCAATCAGGGAGTTAACTTCTTTGAAATCGAGTCTCACAAACTTACGGTGCATATCACCGGCCTCTGCCCCTATCGTTACTTTGGTTAAGCACAATAAAGCAAAGAGCATCATACATTTAATTGCTGGTGAATTAGTTTTGTGTTTAAAAACACAAAAGCATCCCCTATGAAGCAGGTTTTTTTTCATAGATAAATAGGTTTAATACTTGGTTTAGCTGTCACATTACAGGATGATCGTTTAAACGCGATCATCGGAATAATGCTAATGCAATTTAAATATTAATCACTATATATTTACTATAATTATCATTTTTATTTATCTATTTCTTCGTTTAATTTCGATTAGTTAACTGAATGCAGTTAAATTGCATATAATCGAATAATTAAACAGAAATAAGTGATTTTTGGTAATTATTTGAGAAAAAGAAAAAATTAGAAAGAAGTCATCCCGCTAGTCAAAATTGAAATACCGGATAAAATGTTTTCAGATCGAATTAATTTTCAATAGAGGAGGAAGTTTCAATGGTTAAAAGCGCAACCCAGCCACGATAAGCATCCAATGCCTGAAGTTGACCATCCTGAGCAATATGGGTATGTTTCTGATGATTTAATGTTTTTAAATGTTCAAAATCTTTAAATATTCCAGAATATAAACCAGCAAGATAAGCCGCACCTAAAGCAGATACATCTGGCATACCCATTTCCACCACAGGTTTTGCCAATAGATCGGCAAGAAACTGCATTACAAATTCATTTGCAGTAATGCCGCCATTGACCATCAATTCCTGCAAATCTGTTGCAGCATCATTTTCCATAGCTGTAATTACATCTTTGATCTGGAAAGCAATGGACTCCAGGGCAGCCCTGACAATATGGTTTTTATGGGTACCGAAAGTCAAGCCATTAATAGAAGCTTTCCTATTCATATCCCAATAGGGGGCACCCATCCCGCTGAATGCAGGAATCAAGTAGACGCCATTGTTATGCATTGCCTGAACAGCCATTGTTGCCGTATCACGACTATCCTTAAAAAGATGGAGCTCATTTTTCAACCATTCTACCGTGGCCCCACAAGAGACAATAACACCCTCCAAACCATAATCGACTCTTTCTTCGGTACTCCAGCAAATGGTAGAAACCATGCCGCTGCCAGATTTCTTTAGTTCGGCACCAACATTCATCATTACAGAACATCCCGTACCGAGTGTTGCTTTAGCACTTCCCGGAGAGAAACACCCTTCTCCAAAAGCTGCAGCATGTGAATCACCTATCATTGCTGTGATGGAAATTTCTGCCGGCAGCAGACCGTTAAAATTCGTATAGCCAAAATGGGAAGAAGAAGGTTTTATAACCGGTAAATTTATATTGCTTAGCCCAAAAGCGGCTAACAACTCCAGGTCCCAGCTAAGGGTTTTTAAATTAAAAAACAAGGTGCGTGACGCATTAGTGTAATCCGTGTAATAATTATTTTCACCACTGAGCTTAAATAAAAGCCAGGTATCGACAGTCCCGAAATAAGCCCTACCCTCTTCCATAGCAGCTCTTACACCGGCATCATTTTCTATTAGCCAGATCAGTTTTGTACCGGAAAAATAAGGATCTATCAGCAGGCCGGTTTTCTCTCTTACCTGATTTTCATAACCTTTTTGTTGTAGGCGACTGCACACCTCCACGGAGCGCTTACACTGCCAAACAATGGCGTTATACAAAGGAGTGCCATTCTGATCCCAGATCACGAACGTTTCCCGCTGATTCGAAATACCGCATGTTTTTATAGCACTCAACTCACCGCCCGACGCTTTGAACACATCCAGGCATGCTTTTACTGAGAGCAGCACATTTTCAATAATTTCTTCGGGCTGCTGCTCTACAAAACCTTCACCATAGTAAGAGGTGTTTAGTGCTTGGGTAGCTTTCGCAGCAACCTTACCTTCTTCATCAAATAAAAGTGTTTTAGTGCTGCTGGTTCCCTGGTCTACCGAAAGGATATAATTCATTAGTTAGTCGATTTTGAATTCGATTTATCGATAATTACCGCAAGCAGGATCACCAGACCTTTAACCACCTGTTGCCAGAAAGGCGATACATTGAGCAGCACCAGACCGTTATTTAATACCCCAATAATAATTGCACCCAGAACTGTTCCCAATATACTTCCTTTCCCCCCGGCAAGGGAAGTTCCGCCAATCACCACCGCAGCTATCGCATCCAGTTCATAGCTGTTACCGGCGTTAGGTTGAGCAGAATCTAAGCGTGATGTCACAATAAGTCCACCCAAAGCCGCCAAACCTCCTGCGATAGCATACACAATTATCTTAACCTTGTTTATGTTGATGCCAGATAACTTGGAAGCACTTTCATTACCACCAATAGCATATATATATCTCCCGAGCCTGGTTTTATTGGTAATGATTACCGCAATCAATACAACGGCAGCAGATATCCATACCGGCACCGGGATCCCGAGGAGCCATCCTGTACCGAGATAAGAGAAATTTTCGCCCAGGCCAGAAATCGGGAAACCCTGGGTATACAACATGGTTAACCCCCTGGCAATGGTAAGCATAGCTAATGTTGCCACAAAAGGTGGAACGTTAAATTTTGTAATGACCCAACCATTCATGGTACCCATTAGGCAGCCGACCATAATCCCGACCAGGATTACCCCAAACAACGTAAAACCAATAAATAGATCCCCTTCAGGAAACTGAATCCCATTTTTCAACAACCCTGCGGTAAGGGCACCACAAAAAGCCAATACAGAGCCAACAGATAGGTCAATACCAGCAGTAAGCACCACAAAAGTCATCCCTACGGATATACAGATATTTACTGAAATTTGCCTCAGCACATTCCATCCATTATCTACGGTGAGAAACTTATCAGACAAAAGGCTAATTGCAAAACACAAGACGAATAGTGCAATAAGGCTTTGAAACTTCATTAAAACCGGGCGATGGGCAGTTAAAATCATTATTTATGTTTAAATAGTTTTCGGAATAGCAGCTTTCAGGATGATACGCTCTGAAGCTTCATTAATTAAATATTTAGCGGTAATACAACCCTCTGCCATTACCATCACTTTATCTGAAATGGCAAGTATCTCCGGAAGTTCAGATGAAACGACTATAATACCCATGCCTTCTTCAGCCAATTTGATGATGAGCTTATATATTTCATTTTTTGCGTGAATATCAATGCCCCGGGTAGGTTCATCAAGCAGCAATATTTTAGGTTTTGTAGCAAGCCATTTGGCTATGACTATTTTCTGCTGATTGCCACCACTTAAAGTTTGCGCAATCTGCTTACCGGAAGAAGTTTTTATCTTAAGGTCACTGATGTATCCGTCGGACAGCTCGCATTCGGACCTGAAGCTTAACAAGCCCAGCTTCTCCATACCGTTAAGCGTCGTGATGCCGATATTTTGTTGTACATCAAGCCCAAGGATCAAACCATCTTTTTTTCGATCTTCGGGAACCAGTGCAATACCACATTTAATGGCATCTCCTGGCGATTTCATTTTACACGGTTGTCCGCTAACACAAATTTCCCCATCAGACATTTTAGCGTGCAGACCGAATAAAGTCTCCAGTAATTCCGTTCTGCCGGCACCCATTAATCCAAATATCCCCAGCACCTCTCCCTTATTTAAGGAAAAATTAATGTCTTTAAGCAAATATTCAGATGCCCTACCAGCATTTCTTAACTTTAAATTTTTAACAGAAAGCAGCTGCTCTTCACCCTGGCAAAGGCCGGACTTTTGCATCATGACAATCTCACGGCCCACCATTTTATGGATCAGGTCATCGGGATCTACGGCACTCATTTCGCCTGTCTCAATCAACCTCCCGTCCCTCAAAACCACATAACAGTCCGCAATTTTGAATAATTCATCAACCTTATGGGAGATGTAAATAAGTGCTTTATTTTCCTTTCTGAGTTCTTCAATTATTGTAAACAAAACGGCCACCTCACTATCACTAATTGCAGAAGTAGGCTCATCCATAATGATCACTTCAGCTGCTGTCAGCAATGCTTTGGCGATTTCCACCACTTGTTGCTGACCGATTTTTAAATCTGAAATCAGCGTATCTGCATCTTTGTTCAATTTTAATTTTTGCAGCAACAGATTGGTTTGCTGCCGCATAGACTTTTTATCAAGCGTTCCCCAGGGAGTGACCAACTCACGACCTAAAAATATATTTTCCGCGATACTCAGCTCAGCAACCAGATTTAATTCCTGATGAATAATGGCAATACCTGCTTTTTGGGCCTCTTTTGGATTATTAAACCGTACAACCCTGCCGTTATAAATGATCTTCCCTTCATATTCAGGATATACACCGGAAAGAATTTTCATTAAAGTCGATTTCCCCGCACCATTCTCTCCGATTATGGCAGTCACTTTTCCTGGTAAAACACACAAGCTGATATCCTGCAGTGCTTTGACCCCCGAAAATGATTTACTGATATTTTCTATAACTAACATAAACGGTCTATGATCACAGTTAATTAATTATTTTAAGTGCTATCGGCACGACCTCGATCTCCTTTAAACTCAGGTGTTTTTTGTTTAATTCAATGGCACCCGCAAACTGCACTGCAGTTCCCTCTTTTACCCTTGCAATAAAATCTGGCAACACTTTCGTTCTCACAATCTTGTTAATGCCGGCAGAAACCTCATTAAAATCCATGGTATTATCAAACTCGGTCATGTTGATTATCCCGGAGGCATCCCTGATTGCATTGCCATAAACATACTCCGTAGCAATTTCAATTACATTTTTTGTGGTTGCGCCCTTGACCAGCACCGTTACAGAATTTTCGCCGACGGCAAGTATCTTCCCTTCCCCCTTCACAAGAAAATATTTCAGGTTACCTATGCCAAGCGCGTGAGAATAAGCGTTAAAGGTATTTTCAGGCTGCGCTTTGAGCATGGCGATTAAAGTGTCAATTTCAACGGCCTTATTTAAGGAAGGAATCAATTTCTTATTCCAGAATGTGTGGGCATAACCTTCTGCATCAAACCTTTTTTTGAGTGTTGCCGCGTGGACTTCACTTAACTTTCTGATGTAAACCGTATTCTTCAGCACTAACCCAACAACAAGTATGATCACCAGGTATTTCAAATATTTTCGCACCATGAGCTTAATTTTTGTTTTCTAGAGAGAAATATTCCTTTATATTTTTCGAGGTAACCAGTTCTACGCCAATGGGTACTTTTTGTGGGAAATCACGTTTTCCTTTGAAATAATCCTGCGCATAGAGGGCGGCAGTTTCCGCCATGATGACCGGAAATTGCATACCGGTGGCCTGGATTTTGTTTTCTCCAATGGACTGTAACACATCCGCAGCACCATCAAATCCGAATACTTTAACTTGATGAGCCTTTCCTGATGCGGAAAGCGCCTGATAGGCACCCATGGCCATGGCATCATTACCACAAAAGACGCCGTCGATATCAGGATGGGCCTGTAAGATAGACTCCATGACTTCCATCGCTTTATTGCGGTCGAAATCTGCGCTTTGCTGAGCTACCATTTTTAATCCCGGATAGTGATCAACCACACTATGAAAGCCCTTTGAACGGCTCCAGGTATTGTTGTCGCCAACCAAACCCAGCAACTCTACATACTTGCCCTTTTTATTCATTTTCTGAACAAAATCCTTCCCAATGGCAATACAGCCTGAATAACTGTCTGAAAGAATTTGCGAAGTGGCCGCAACGGTACTGTTAATCTCCCGGTCCATACAAAAAACTGCCACACCAGCTTTCTTAGCCTTTAAGACATTAACCACAGAACCATCGGCATCTGTAGGATTAAATAAGATGGCATTGTAGCCCGAAGTAAGGGCATTCTCAAAATGATCCGCTTCTAAAGCGGTATTGTTTTGAGAATCAAAGATTTTCGCTTCATAACCCAGCTCCCTGGATTTAGCCGCCGCTGTTTCTGCGAGGACCACAAACCATGGATTATTGAGTGTAGACACAATAACCGCTATCTTTTTAGGTTGATTCTGACTGGTTTTATTTTTACAACTGAAAGTCGCGAAACTAAAAAGCAGCAGAAGAAGTACAGCAATACCCTTCATAATTTACATTTGGTTTAAAACGAACCTTAAAGAACCGGTTCAATGGTTGTTTTTAAAAATCTCTAGGAGATTTTTAAAAGTTCTACAGCAATCTCTGTTATTCCACTTTCTGAAATCCCATAGTGGTCAAAAATCTCATTTTGAGATCCGGTAACAGTGTATTCATCCGGTATTCCGATAATTTTGAATGCACCATTATAATCATTTTGAATTAAATAAGAAGCACAAGCCTCTCCTAATCCACCATAAACACTGTGCTCTTCAACGGTAATTATCGCCTTAAAAGATTCCGACAACCGGTGAAGCAAGTGGTAATCAAGCGGTTTTATGGTATGCATACTCAGCACTTCAACCGCGATCTGGTACTCGTCCCATAGTTTTTCTGCTGCTTTTAAAGCGGGATAAACCGCTTCACCCGTGGCAATAATGGCCAGGTCTTTTCCGGTTTTAACTACCCTGCCTTTGCCAAACTCGAAATGAAAGTCTAAGTTAGGCAGCAGAGGCATCGGTTTCTTACCAAAGCGCAGATATACAGGTTTTTGCAAGGCAGCAGCTAACTTAATGGCTTCTATCGTTTCATAATTATCTGCCGGAGCAACAATGACCAGGTTATTTACAGCACGCAGTGCAGCAAAATCATGGAGACTGTGGTGGGTAGCCCCTAGGGCACCGTAACTAACGCCAGCACTAATTCCAATCAGATTCACTGGGTTATCGGAATAAGCCACATCATTCTTTATTTGCTCGAAAGAACGTGCCGTTAAAAAACAAGCCGGTGAAACAGCGAAAACTTTCTTCCCTGTAGAGGCGATGCCTGCCGCAACCCCCACCAGATTCTGCTCTGCAATTCCTATCTCCACCAGTTGTTTCGGGAATTTTATTCCAAAAGGAACAAGTTTACCTGAGCCCCTGGAATCACTGGTAACCACAATGATATCGCGGTCGGTTTTTGCTAAATCCTGTAAGGTTTCAGAAAACACTTCCAGGTTAGGTCTTTCTGTTGTTATTACACTTTCCACGGTTAAAATTTAGTTTGTTAAAATATTTAAGGCTTCATCCAGTTCCTGTTGGGCCATTTCGTATTCATCTTCCCCAGGCACACCATGGTGCCATTTGATTTGATTTTCCATATAACTCACCCCTTTACCTTTCACCGTATGTGCAATGATTAAACTAGGCTTACCAGCCGTAAAAGGCAAGTCCTGAAAAGCCCGTTGAAGGGCAACAAAATCATGGCCGTCTACATGACGGACAGACCAGCCAAAACTTTCAAATTTAAGGTCTATAGGAGCTGTATTGCAGACATCTGAAATCCGTCCGGAAATTTGAAGATCATTATTATCTATAATAGCGCATAAGTTGTCCAGCTTATAATGCGATGCTGTTAAGGCAGCCTCCCAGTTGGAGCCCTCAGGAAGCTCTCCATCACCAAGCAAGGTAAATACACGGAAATCCCGGTCATCCAGTTTAGCCGAAATGGCGGTGCCCACACTCAATGGCAAGCCATGGCCAAGGGCGCCAGTATTCTGTTCCACACCATTTACTTTTTTTGTGGGATGACCAATGTAATGGGATTTGTACTGACATAAGGTGTTTAGGTCTGTTTCGGGAAAAAACCCTTTATCTGCCAGCACCACATAGAGTGCTTCTACACAATGTCCTTTGCTTTGAATAAACCGATCGCGGTCCGGGGAGTTAAAGCTTTCCGGATTTACATTTAAAACATCATTGTATAAAACATTTAAAATATCTATGCAAGACAGGCTGCCACCGGTATGTCCGGCTTTAGCACCATAAATGTATTTTAATATTTTCTTGCGGTAGGCTATTGATTTAAATTCCAGTTCCTGCGCGGTCATACTTCCTTTAACCTGTGTTTTCATGGGATATAATTAATGCTGGTAAACTTCCCAGCCCAGATAATTGCCTAAGGCTTCTTTTAAAATTCCTGCTGTTTTTGAAGCATTCATGACAACATGGTGCTCGAAACCGTTTTTACATACATACTGCATCAGTCCCTGCAAGTCATTTATTTTTGCTACTGCACGGTTACCGAAAGTATTCAGGGCATCATCAGTTAATTCCCCTTCGCCAATATAAGCTTTGATTACACCGCGACAATCATCTGTGCTAATCCTTCCATAAGTTAAAGGCATTGCAGGTGTACGGCCAGATAAAGCCCCATAAGTGTTTTCAATACCTACGGTGGTTCCTAAAATAGGCGCCGTACTAATTTCTATGTCGGGCAAAAATGATTTTGCCCAGTTCCCACAATGAAACAACACACATTTCTCATCATCATTGGCGTAATTATTATTCCAGTCTACTAACGCACTTGGCGAACCTGAAGCCAGCTGCATGGCATACATGGTTAAAGTCCCGGTAACGTCAACTTCGCAGGCACTAGGCAACATGTTTTCACTCATCATACTCATGCTCGTGCACACATTGCAGCCATAGTTTTTCTGAAGGGAAGTCCAGCACTGTATGGCTGTAGCATCTAATGCATTTTCGATCATAAAATCGTTTAAAACAACATCAAGCTTAGCAATCTGAATTAAAGCATCAGGAGGGGTAAGTCCGGTTGAGGCATAATCTCTGATTTTTTGCAGCCTGTCTTTTACCACCTGATCTGCAATGGTCAGTTTATTGGCATTGCCTAAAATCTCTGAAAGATCTACGGTTACCACAGAAATCCCGTTCCGCTGCAAAATTTTCTCACTGTAGCGAACTGTATTGAACCCACCCGGACGGGCACCTACGGCACCAATCCTCACGTTGTGCAAGCCCTTCACCACACGGCATACGCCAAGGAAATCCAACAGGTCTTCCTCGAAGGCAGGGTCCGAAGGATGGACCACATGCTTATTTGTGATGGTATACTTGATACCATATTGATAAAGGTTATTGCAAACAGATATTTTACCACACCAGGAATCCCTGCGGCGGGCAACATCCATTTTATCAAGGTCATCTGGATAAGCCTGTATTAAAACAGGAACATTCAGGGCTGCGAGTTTTAAAGTTTCGGCCACGCCTCTTTCGTCACCGAAATTCGGCAAAAAGACCAACACACCAATGATATCCTTTTGGTGTGCTTTAAACAAATCAGCACATTTCTGTGCATCCTGGAAGGTTTCTACCCCACCAAGTTTGGTTTGAAATTCATCAAGAATAATGGCGTTGATATTTAATTTGTCGAAAGCCGCCATTATATCTACCCGCGATTCAGCTACTAATCTATCAGGGAAAAAATCCCTGTTACCTATAATTACCCCTAAACTTACTTTTTCTTTCATCCGTTTAACCAGCTATAATGAGTTCAACCTCATTGTCCTTAAATAAATTCTTGTGTTTATCTTCAATTCCAGCATCAGTAATAATGTAGTCTACGAGCGACAAGGCACCAAGACTTGCGAATGAACTTTTTCCGATTTTAGTGGAGTCTGCAACCAGATAAGTGATATCTGCAGCATTGATCATTGCTTTTTTAACGACGAGGTCACTTATACTCGGATAGGTTAGCCCCGCTTTAAGGGAAAGCCCTGCAGTGGCCAGGAATAACTTCTGAACATTGATACCCACAAAAAAATCTGCGGCTTTCTGTCCTGTTAGCGACAAGGTTGGTGGCTTAAATTCTCCGCCGGTCATAATGATCTCTATACCTGGCTCAGCCCCTAACATTAAAGCAATGTTCAGCGCATTGGTAATCACCGTGAGATTCTTTATTCCTTTTAATTTTTTCGCGATTTCTGTTGTTGTAGAACCTGAATCCAAGATAATCGTATCACCGGCCTCTATAAATTCGAGGCATTTACTGGCAATAAGTTCTTTTTTATCCATGTTATCCAGGTGTACCAACGAAAAAGCCTTTACTTGGTCTTCAACGTTTTTTAAGTAGGCACCCCCGTGTTCACGTAAGATCAAATCATCCTTCTCTAATTTTTCCAGATCCTGGCGGATCGTCACTTCCGTCACTTTAAAAAGTTTCGCCAGATCTACAACCTTCGCAGACCCGTCTTCTTTTAAAAGATCCAGTATTTTCTCTCTTCTTTGGTTAGGTAACATAATTCGGTACAATTAAATACTTCTTAAACTTTAAGAATATTTGCGGTGCACAGCACAAGAACAAATAAACAAAAATAAAAGCAAATAAAGGAAGGAATTAGAAAAAAACAATAAAGTTCATGCCCACCGATCCGGGCAAGAGCGGATGATGGTTCAAACAAAAATAGAAAGAAATGGGATAACAGGCTTAATAGGCCAATGCCATTAATTTATCACCGGTTAGCACCGGGATGACCTCACAAATATTTAGCTGCAAACAGAATTTAACATCCTCTTCAATATTCAAGGCAATTAAACGATGACTATGCGAAGACTTTGAAAGGTAAGCACGCAGGTCATTTTTTGCCAGTGCATATAAATCTTCAGCGGCCACACTGGAATCATCGAAATGAGAGAAGCTGGTTCGGAGTTGTGTAACCACAGCACCTGCAAACAAAGTATCCTCCAGGTTAAACTGGTCTTTCCAGCCTGCGCAAAGCAGCAGCACATCTTTATCCTGGCTAATGAGGTATTTACACAGGGAATCAAGGTTGAGGAAAGAGCCGATCACCACCTGGTGTGCCCGTGCTCTGGCCATATGTAAAGCTTTGGTGCCATTGGTGGTGGTGAGGACCACCGTTCTACCCTGCACCTTTTCTCGAGTATAAGAAAACGGGGAATTGCCAAAGTCATAGCCATCGACCACTTCCCCGTTTCTTTCGGCTGCCAACAGGCAGTTAAGTCCTTTATAATGGAGGCAATCTTCCACCTTTGATACAGGAATGATTGATTCAGCACCATTTTGAATGCCGTAAACCATAGATGAAGTGGCCCTTAAAATATCAATGACCACAACAACACTTTCCTCAATAGTATATAAATCCAGCAGCGCCGGCGTTAAACACACTTCAATTTTTCTTTGCATCTAGGTTTACTGACCGTTTATTTATAGAAAGGAAATTTAACAACTTTAGCTTTAATCTTCGTATTGCGGATCAGGATATAAAGCTCCGTACCCTCTTTAGCGAATTCCTTCTCTACATACCCCATACCGATGGCTTTCTGTAAAGAGGGCGATTGTGTACCCGAGGTTACCTTTCCGATCACTCTTCCTTCAGCATCGACAATTTCATAACCGTGACGTGGAATACCGCGGTCGATCATTTCAAAACCTACTAACTTATTAGGCATACCGGCTTCTTTCTGCGCTTTCAAAGCCTCAGAATTGGTGAAAGTTTTGGTGAATTTGGTAATCCAGCCTAGTCCGGCTTCTAAAGGGGAAGTTGAATCATCGATATCATTACCATATAAACAAAATCCCATTTCTAAACGCAAAGTATCACGGGCACCCAATCCGATAGGTTTGATATTAAAAGGCTGACCAGCTTCGAAAATAGCATCCCAGATGGTCTGAGCATGTTCATTTTCAAAATAAATCTCGAAACCACCTGCTCCGGTATATCCGGTGGCAGAAATAAGCACATTATCAACACCAGCAAATTTCGCTTTTCTGAAATTATAATATTCCATGGAAGCCAGGTCGATATCTGTTAAGCTTTGTAAGGCCTCAGCTGCTTTAGGGCCCTGAATAGCTAATAAAGAAGTTTTGTCTGAGATATTGTGCATTTCCACATTATCAGTATTGAACTTTTGAATCCAGTTCCAATCTTTCTCGATGTTAGACGCATTAACAACCAGCATATAGCTTTTTTCGTCCAGGCGATAAACCAGCAAGTCATCAACTATTCCACCTTCTTCATTTGGGAAACAGGAGTACTGAATTTTACCATCATATAGTTTTGAGGCATCATTAGTGGTTACACGTTGAATCAAATCAAGTGCCTTCTCACCTTTTACAATAAACTCACCCATGTGGCTAACGTCAAAAACACCAACGCCAGTTCTAACCGTATTGTGTTCTGCATTGATGCCCTCGTAGGTAACAGGCATATTGTATCCTGCAAAAGGCACCATTTTAGCACCTAATGAAATGTGTTTCTCTGTTAATGCGGTATTATTCATGCTTTTTTATTATAATGATGGCCAAAAATACACAAATTTTACGCATTTATTAATTGTTGATAAATTTGCACCATTCTCCTGGAAATGGTGTTGATATTATGGTATTTTTCAGCTGTTTTCCTGGCATTTTCACCGATCTCAATTAACTTACCCGGATTGGTAATGCATTGAAGAATAGCGCGGTAAAACTCATCCGGTGTATCCGCAATAAGAATATCTTTTCCATGCTCACAATTGATACCTTCTGCAGCCATGGTAGTCGCAATGATACATTTACGCATAGCCATACCCTCGATAATTTTAACACGCATACCACTGCCCGACAACAAAGGCACAATCATGATTGCTTTGGAGTTGATAAACTCTACCGCATCTAAAATTTCACCCTCCACCACCACATTGTCAGAATCATAGTCGAAAAACTGTTGTTGCATATGTTTCCCTGCAATATAGAAACGAAGTTCACTATTTAAGGTTTCAATATCGGGCCATATCTCATTGAGGAACCACTCCAAACCTTCTTTATTTGGCCGCCAATCCATCGCGCCCAAATGAAACAAAGTAGGAAAGTCAAACTTAACCGGTTCATTGGTGTACTTATCTAAATCCAGGGCGACGGGAAAAACCTCGAGGCTCGTTTCACAGCCAAAGCGTAGAATGCTCTGCCGGTCAGGTTCAGAGATGGCAAATATTTGGTGGAACCTGTTGATCTGTTCAGTTTCATAAGATTTTAACCTTCGGGCCAGAAACTCCAGGTACTTCCGTCTGAAGATAAAACGCTCACTGTTAGCAAGGCGCTCCCAAACGTCGAAGACAATATTGTGTGCCCTGTAGATCAACTTTGCATTGCTATGCGCTTTAACCACATCAAGATAAGGCACTACGTACAAGCCTTCGAACTGAATGATATCGAATTCATTTTCCCGGAGTATATTTTCTAAAAGCTTTGCGGCCTCTTCGCTGTAATATCTGGAAACATTATAAGATTCATTTGAAAAAATATTAAGGAGCATGGCCCAGAAATTAGCATCTGTATTGATTTCCTGCGTATGAAATTTGATGCTTTCAAAAACCGGGTCATAGATATCTTCTACATCTATGCGGTTTTTATTGGTGTTCATGCTAAAGATAGTAACGTCGACACCCAATTTAAGCAAGCCCTTCACCGTATTATAAACCACGATGGGATAGCCACTATTGGGTGGAAAAGGGACGCGATATGTAAGTATGAGCACTTTCAATAAGTGAAAATACTAATTATCCTTCAGTATTTTCAAACAGATTTAATTGGGGGTCACTGATGTTGAAGCTTTTTCGGTGATAAGGCGTTAAACCATAACTGAGCGACGCATTGCGGTGTACAATGGTTGGATAACCTTTATTCTGGTGCCATTCATATAATGGAAACTCTTGACCAAGCTTCACCATATATTCATCACGATGGGTTTTTGCTAAGATGGAAGCGGCAGCAATATTGAGGTATTTACCATCCCCTTTGATGATGCAGGAATGAGGAATTTCGGGGTAGGCCTTAAACCTGTTACCATCTATACTGAGGTACTGCGGCCTGATACTCAGTTTTTCAATGGCACGGTGCATGGCCAGGAAAGAAGCATTTAAGATATTGATCTGATCGATCTCTACGTTGTCAACAGCGGCTACTGCCCAGCAAATTGCTTCTCTTTCTATGATAATCCTTAACTCCTCGCGCTGCTGGTGCTTCAGCATTTTAGAGTCTGTTAATTCGCCAGCTATAAAATCTTTGGGTAAAATAACTGCGGCTGCAAAAACAGGTCCGGCTAAACAACCTCTCCCAGCTTCATCACAGCCCGCTTCTAAAAACTCTTCCTGGTAGCAGTTCAATAACATAGCGGCAAAGATAGAAAAATACGATAGAAACTAAACCGTCACATTCTGAGATTTTACATCAAATGCATCCCGCAGTCCGATGGCCAGCAAATTGAAAGCATACACGGTAAGCATGATCGCCATACCAGGCAAAACCGCCAAATAAGCAGCATCCATAATGATATAGCCATAATGTTCCTTGATCATCCCTCCCCAGCTAGGCATAGGCGGCTGTGCGCCGAAACCTAAAAAGCTTAAGCCCGATTCGAGAATAATAGCAGAAGCAAAGTTCGCTGAAGCAACGACTAAAATCGGCCCTGCAATATTAGGGAGAATATGTTTCACGATGATCCGGGGCGTCGAAAAACCCAAAGCCTTGGAAGCCTCTACAAATTCTACTTCCTTTAAAGCCATGACTTGTCCGCGGACTAAACGCGCAACATCTACCCAGGTAGATAAGCCTACAGCAATAAATATTTGCCAGAATCCTTTACCAAGGGCGAAAGAAATAGCGATAACAAGCAATAGCGAAGGCAGGGACCAAATCACGTTCATCAACCAGCTGATGGCTGCATCAACTTTACCACCGAAATAACCGGAGATAGCACCGAGGCTTATACCAATAAATAAGGAAATCAACACCGCCATTAAACCTACAGACAACGAAACACGGATACCTAAAATCAGGCGGCTCAACATATCGCGGCCATACATATCCGTACCAAGCCAAAATGTTTGCTGGTAGACATTTTTACCCGAAACTAATGAAAAGGCTGTTTCTTCAGCCTGTTCATCATCACCAATGTATTCTCTGGCAAATACGGTGTTTCCAACAGTGCGGTGCGCCGTGATGGGGATACTTTTAAAATTGCTTTCCTGGCCAAATAACATCTTTTCAAAAATGTTCACCTGCTGTACTTTCGGGTTCCTGCTGATGATGAGAAAGTCGAAGCTACGGCCAGGTTTTTTATTACTCAGCTGTAAATGCATGGTATTGGCCATTGGGGTTTGATCTGGCGTAATTAAGTAGCCAGCAACACCCATGACCACCATCAATAAAATAAAGAGCATGCCCCCAAAGGCAAGTTTGTTCTTTTTGAATTTTCTCCAGATCTTTTGGGATGGACTAAAACCGCTTTTACTCATTTTACCATTCTTCCCTTCCAGTTGTACTTTCCAGAATTTCCGGCAACACCAATATAAATAATGTAGATAATATGCATGAGGTTTAGTATAGGTAATATAGGTAAGAGCTCCCTCCTTTTTGCAAATTTGGTAACATCCCATAAAAATATAAATTCTACGGTAATCTTCAAGAATAACTGTATTAATGCGATTTTAAAAAGCCCGGCAATGAATAATCCGGCAAGCAGATTGAAGACAATACTCAGGTTAAACAGCCATACAAAAACCCCAAGCACAATAATTGACTTGTTTTTATAACGGGTACTTTTGGAAGCCCATCGTTTGCGCTGTTGTATAAACTCCGACAAATTAGGTTTTGCTTGTGTAAAAACAACGGCAGCATAATTTTTAAGGAAACCTATTTTGTTGCCGTAACGCGCGGCCATTTTATGGAGCAGCAGTTCGTCATCACCCGAAGCCAGGTCATCGATACCTTTAAAACCACCCACTTCATAAAAAGCAGCCCTTTCATAGGTCAGGTTGGCACCATTACAGGTGGAAGGTTTGTTGTTGCCAATAGTAGAAGCCCCCAATCCAATGAGGCACATGAACTCAAGGGACTGTGCCCTTTCAAAAAAGTTTTGCTCAGCTTCATACAATACGGGCGAAGAAATCATTTTATAATCGTTCTCTTCGTAATAGCTTACTATTGTTTTTAACCAATTCTGCCCCATCCTGCAATCGGCATCAGTGGTGATGATCAATGTTCCTGAAGCACCACCGATGGCAGTTTCAATTGCTTTCTTTTTATAGGAATTGATGGTGATTTTTTCCTGAAGACTGATCAGTTTGACCCTCGGGTAGCGGGAAATGATAGCCGCCGTTTGATCGGTAGAATGGTCATCGATAAATATAACTTCCATCAATGCAGGATCGTAGTCCTGAGCCAGGATGTCTTCTATAGTTTTAGCAATATTCTCCTCTTCGTTCCTTGCGGCAACAATGATGCTTACCGCTATTTTGCCAGACTTTAAATGGGGCTGATACGATCGTAGCTGTTGCCATCCCCGAACCAGGTAGAGCAAAACCAACACATACAAGAGCGTTAAAAAAGCAGATATGTAACTAGTTACGTTGAGTATTTCCAAAAAAGTTAAGTTTAAAAACAAAATATGAGCCTAATATAGCAGGAATTATAATATTTATCAGCCATATACTAGCAGTACAAGCCACAACAGCCGAGTTTTGATCAGTAACATATTTAAAAAAGAACAAGGCAGTAACGCTCCTGATACCGATATCGAAGATATCCAATGACGGCAAAGCAGATTGTACGAATAATAGGATACAAACCATCATCACTATATCAGGAGGATGCAGATCAGGGATGAGCCAATAAAACATGACAAAATATTGCGTACTGAATACCACATACCTCGCCAGGCAAAAAAGCAGTATTTTTAACAATTCCAACTTTTTATAACGGGCCAGTACTTTGTAAAAACGCTGGTATTTCCTTGTCCACCGGATCGACAACAGGATGCCATTCAACCATTTGATATTAAAAAACAAAATCAGGAAGAACAAACAGAAAACAGTAGCAAAAGCACACAAGGCAAGGAAAAGCTCTGGCTGAAGCAAATTAAATCGGTAAACGAACATGCAGACAGCAATGGAGCCAAATACATTGGTGAGCACGAGTTGTCCGATATTACCCACAGCCATGGCAATTACCCCAATGATGCGCCTTTTGGGTGATAAAAAGAACACCCTACCTCCATATTCACCTAAGCGGTTGGGGGTAAATATTGCCCAGGTCAGGCCACAAAAAACCGATTCAATAGAACGCCAGAGACTTATGCTTTCTATACTCTGCACCAGTCTTTTCCATTTTACTGCCTCCAGGCCCCAGTTCAGCAACATCAACACCCCTATCAAGGTAAGCACGCTGATAATTTCAAGACGTGGGATGTTTTCCAACATCAGCATAAACTCCTTTAAATCGTTATTGGTGCTCAGCTTTTCATAGATAAACCAAAATGCAAAGACTACAATTGCAATTTTTAGGGTATGGGAGAATAGCTTTTTATGCGTGCTTGTCAAATTTTTACTTTTACTGTCTGCAAATATGCTTAATATTGTTCTATGTTGGCGGAAAAAAAGGAAAGGGTTATCCTGGGGATTGATCCCGGCACAGCTGTAATGGGCTACGGGGCAATATTGGAAAAGGGCAGTAAGATTGAATTGATAACAATGGGGATTGTCCGGATGGAGCACCTGGATGATCACTTTTTGAAGCTGCAGCGGATATTCGAGAAAACTATTATCCTTCTTGATGAGTTTAAGCCAGATGTTCTAGCGATTGAGGCACCGTTCTACGGCAAAAATATCCAGGTGATGTTGAAACTAGGTCGCGCGCAAGGCATTGCCATGGCAGCGGCGTTATCGAGAAATATCCCGGTAACGGAATATGCGCCAAGAAAAATCAAGCAAAGTATTACAGGTAATGGTAGCGCAGGTAAAGAACAGGTGGCGGCAATGCTGCAAAGGCTGCTCAACTTTAAAGAAACACCTGAATTTTTAGATGCTACAGATGGTTTGGCAGTGGCTGTATGCCATTCTTTTCAACGGGTAAGCACAAGTGGCAAGGGGAAAGCTTACTCCGGGTGGGAATCTTTCGTAAAGGATAACCAGAAGCGGGTAAAATAAGTAACAATAATTACACAGTGCCGATACCATCGAACACTGTGTAATCATGCTTAACATTCAATAACACATGTTAAAATAGTGTTATTTACTTCAATATCGCTGTTGGCTTTTTGTTCTCATCCATTGCCACAAAGGAGAACTCTCCAGTTACCGCTTTTTCACGAACTTGAGAATACATTTGTTCAATGTATATATCCACCTTCACCTTTAAACTGGTATTACCGATATGGGAAACTACACCAACCAGTTCAATGATCGTTCCTGCGGGGATAGGTTTCTTAAAGTCAATCCGATCGCTGCTTACCGTAACCATTACCTGGCGACTAAAGCCAGTTGCCGTAATAAATGCAACTTCATCCATGAGGTGCATTGCCGTTCCACCGAAGAGGGTATCATAGTGATTGGTCGTATTGGGGAACACAGCTTTAAAAATCCTGGTCTCTGCTGCTTTTATCTTTTCTTCTATAGTCATGTAATGTTGATATATCCTTTAGGACGAATTAAAAATTACAAAATTAGGCTATTGGGAGCTCAACATGAACAGATTTCCGTAAGGATTTAGCGGCTTTCACCATTTCAATTAGCGCGAATTTGGTTTCTTCCCAATGCCGTGTTTTTAAGCCACAGTCAGGGTTAACCCATAACTGTTCATCTGGAATTACTGCACGCGCTTTTTCCAATAAAAACACCATTTCTTTGCTAGAAGGCACCCTTGGTGAGTGGATATCATAAACCCCCGGTCCTATTTCATTTGGGTAATTAAAGGCTGAAAAAGCATCCAGTAGCTCCATTTGTGAACGTGAGCATTCAATGGTGATCACATCTGCATCCATCTCCGCAATATGCCTGATGATGTCATTGAATTCTGAATAACACATGTGTGTATGAATCTGCGTGGTATCCTGCACAGCACTTGCCGAAATTTTGAAGGCATTGACAGCCCATTGCAAGTAGGCTTCCCAATCCGCTTTCCGCAAAGGCAGTCCTTCACGAATGGCAGGTTCATCAATTTGTATGATTTTAATCCCGGCTTTTTCCAGGTCTGTGACCTCATCCCGAATAGCAAAGGCTATTTGCTGGCAAGTTTGTGCACGTGATTGATCATTTCTTACAAATGACCACTGTAAGATGGTTACAGGTCCCGTAAGCATTCCTTTAACCAACTTTGTAGTCAATGATTGCGCAAATGCCGACCACCTGACCGTCATCGGCTGCTGGCGGGATACATCACCAAAAATAATCGGTGGTTTTACACACCTACTACCATAACTTTGTACCCAGCCAAATTTGGTAAAGGCAAAGCCATCGAGCTTTTCACCGAAATATTCCACCATGTCGTTCCTTTCGAATTCTCCATGAACCAATACATCTAAACCAATTTCTTCTTGGAAACGGATGGTTTCAGTCGTTTCTTTTTCAATCAATTGTTCATAAGCTTCCTGGTTGAGCTGTCCGTTTTTAAGTTTTGTTCGCCAGCTTCTCACTTCTGCTGTTTGTGGAAAAGACCCAATGGTGGTCGTTGGAAATAAGGGAAGCTGAAGACTTTGCTGTTGTATAACCTTCCTCTTTGCAAAAGGACTTAACCGCAGGCTATTGGTTGCAGTTCCAGCAGCCACACGTTGTTGTACGGACGCTTTATGTATAAGCGCCGAGCACCTGCGATTGTTATTTGTAGTGGTGTTTTGATGACGTTTTTCCTGCACCTGTGGCTGATCACTTTGGGTAATCAAGTCACGCAGGGTAACGACCTCTTCGATTTTCTGTTTAGCAAAGGAAAGCCACTGCTTTATTTCATTCATTACAGGCTCATTCCCTGCCTCTGACGCCAAATCACATGGCGAATGGAGTAATGAACAGGATGGTGATATGATGATACGCTCCTGCCCTAATTTCGAAGTCGCCTGGTTGATAAAACTTAATAGGTGTTCATAATCGGCCTTCCAGACGTTTCTGCCATCTACCACACCAATGGACAGTTTCATTTGCAGCGGAATGGCTTCCAGGATAGCGTCCAATTGTTCGGGGCAACGGACCAGATCTACATGTAAAGCATGTACAGGTAAAGAAAGTGCCATCACTAGATTATCCCTCAGGCCCTCAAAATAGGTAGCTATCATCACTTTGATAGCGGGAAAAAGACGTCGGATTTCTTTGTAAACAAAAGCATAGGCCTTTTTTTCTTCTTCCGTTAAATCCATTACCAGAAAAGGTTCGTCAAACTGTATCCATTCTACCTTTCGTTCTGATAATTGCTGCAATAGCTGGATATACACAGGCAATAAGTTTTTGATCAGTGAGATCCTGTGAAAGCCTTGTTCTTTTTCTTTTCCTAACAACAGGTAAGTAATGGGGCCGATCACCACTGGTTTAGTCGGGATTCCTAACCGCTTTGATTCATCAAACTCATCCACGATTTTGTTAGAAAAGAGTTTAAACTGCTGGTCTTTATAAAATTCAGGAACGATGTAATGGTAATTGGTATCAAACCACTTGGTCATTTCCATGGCGATGATATCCAGTCCGTCTTTTTGATAGCCCCTGGCCATGGCAAAATAAAGATCCAGCTCTTTATTGGAGCCATTCAAAATCACCTCATGGTATCGCACAGGAATTGCTCCTACTGTAAGGGACATGTCCAATACCTGGTCATAAAATGAAAAGTCGTTGGATGGAATAAGATCTATACCTGCCTCCTGCTGTAATAACCAGTTGTGTTTACGGATTTCCCGGGCCACCTGTTCCACGTTTTGAAGGGATGATTTGCCTGACCAATATTGCTCGCAGGCTTTTTTGAGTTCTCTGTTGTTACCAATGCGCGGGTAACCAAGATTGTTTGTTAGCATTTTTTTAAACTTTTAAAGATTAATAATCTGTTAAAAGCTCTTTTGCCGGATTTCGCAATGCACACGAATTCAAAACAGCAGCTATTTAGCTTATTAAAGCGCATATCTTCCTTGAAGAATTAAAACGGCATTAAAACGCATAAAAACCTGACCAAGCTTCAAATCGCGAAAGCATTGTCAATTCGGTATAGGCAGGTCTCCTGACTTGTAACGTTTTTACAAACCTTCCCATTCTGCTTCAGAACAGTGGTTATGAATAGTAAAAACTTGATGTGTTACTTACAGTTGCGCGACAGTTCGTGATTTACACACGATTCCCTTTTAATCTACAATTAAGCAAAACCATTACCGGTTGATGATGAAATAAAGTAAAGAACTTATATGCCAAATATAGTTTAAAAAATGAAAGTACGACAAGTATTGTAGTAATTCACGGTCCTTGAACGAACGAGCCTACTAAAAAGGCTTAGGAAAAACACCTCAAAATATGGAGGTAAAAAAAAGGGTATCCAAATTTATTTGGATACCCTTTTTGAGGTGTATCATCTCTTTTGATATGTATACTATAGTACTAAGATTCTAATATTTTGAATACAGCTTTGCAGCAAATAAATGCACCTACGAATAAAATTACCCAGCTAATGATAGATAAAATTGAAGAATCACCTGCAAACCGAATGAAAACGCCAACCATAGCGACAATGATACCAACAACTAATAATTTATAAATAGAGTCATCATTAGCTCTCTTCATGCTTTCTGTATTGTGTTTTGGTGTATGATCCATAATAAGTTTTTTATATAATGTACAAAAATAAATATTAATTCCTTAAAAAAGCATAATCTTTAATAAGTTTTTAAGGACGGCAGCCTTTGTGCTGACAGCCCTTTCGGCTATTGCCACGCTAACATTAAAAAAGCCCTTATCCAAAAAGGATAAAGGCTTTAATATCATGATTTACAATTATCCGTTTAATGCTGCAGCACCACTCACGATCTCAGAAAGTTCTGTGGTAATCGCTGCCTGACGAGCCTGGTTATAGGAAAGTTTCAAGGCCTTTAACAGGTCACCAGCGTTCTCTGTTGCTTTATCCATGGAAGTCATCCTTGCACCGTGTTCTGATGCATGTGAATCTAACAGGGCTTTAAACAACTGAATTTTGATCGACTTAGGAATCAATTGTTCAACAATTTCTTCTTGAGAAGGCTCCAGAATGTAATCTGTATTAGCGGCAGTGGTGGCACTGATCTCAGCTTTTGGAAGTGGCAGCAATTGTTCTGTAGTTACAAATTGAACTGCTGCATTTTTAAAGCGGTTATAGATTACCTCTACCTTATCAAAATCACCTTTTTTGAAACCAGCCATGATGGCGTCAGTAATTTTAGTTACGTTCTCAAAGCTGAGGTCAGCATATACACTGTTATTGTTTCCGATAACTTTGTAATTGCGTCTTTCAAAAAAATCCTGAGATTTCTTACCGATAGCCGCAATGCTCACATTGCCCTTTGCAAACTGCTCACTGTATTTATCAGCGATCAGGTTATTTGCAGCTTTAATCACGTTCATGTTAAAAGCACCTGCTAACCCACGGTTAGAAGATACTACTACAATTAACACCTTATTAGGCTCACGCTCCTGTGTGTAGGGTGAGGAAGATCCTTCCAGACTAGCAGAAAGATTTCCTAGGATATCTTTAAGTTTTGTAGCGTAGGGACGTAATTGTATAATAGCATTGGTGGCACGCTTCAACTTGGCAGCCGAAACCATTTTCATGGCTTTGGTGATCTGTTGGGTAGACTGTACCGACGCTATACGTATTCTTACTTCTTTTAAATTAGCCATTCTTTTTAATCTTCTGCCAGAGTAACCTAGTATTTACCTGCTAGTTCTTTAGCCACTTTTTCTAATACACCAGTTACACTATCTTCCAATTTACCTGCTTTTAAAGCAGCTAAAGTTTCTGGATGACGCATTTCTAACTGTTGTAAGTATTCTGCTTCAAATTCTCTGATCTTGTTTACAGGAACTGAACGCATTAAGTTTTTAGTACCAATGTAAACAATAGCAACTTGTTTCTCGACTGATAAAGGAGAAAACTGGCCTTGCTTAAGGATCTCCACGTTACGTGCTCCTTTGTCCAATACTGATTTAGTTGCCGCATCAAGATCAGATCCGAATTTAGAGAAAGCCTCTAACTCACGGTATTGTGCCTGGTCTAATTTTAATGTACCAGCTACCTTTTTCATTGACTTGATTTGTGCATTACCACCTACACGTGATACCGAAATACCTACGTTAATAGCCGGACGAACACCTGCGTTAAACAAGTTAGACTCCAGGAAGATCTGTCCGTCGGTAATCGAAATTACGTTAGTCGGAATATATGCAGATACGTCACCAGCTTGTGTTTCAATAATCGGCAATGCCGTTAATGAACCACCACCTTTTACGATACCTTTCAACGACTCTGGTAAATCGTTCATGTTACGAGCGATATCATCATTCTGGTTGATTTTTGCAGCACGTTCCAATAAACGACTGTGAAGGTAGAAAACGTCTCCAGGATAAGCCTCACGACCCGGTGGACGACGAAGTAATAAAGAAACCTCGCGGTAAGCAACAGCTTGTTTAGATAAATCATCATAAACAATTAAAGCCGGGCGACCAGTATCACGGAAGTACTCACCAATTGCAGCACCAGAGAAAGGCGCATAAAATTGTAATGGAGCAGGATCCGCCGCAGTAGCTGAAACAACAACAGTATAAGCCATTGCACCGTTCTCTTCTAAAGTACGAACAACGTTTGCTACTGTACTTGCTTTTTGACCACAAGCAACATATATACATAAAACAGGATTACCTGCTTCGTAAAATTCTTTTTGATTAATAATGGTATCAATACAAACGGCAGATTTACCAGTCTGACGGTCACCAATAACCAACTCACGCTGACCACGTCCGATAGGGATCATCGCATCGATCGCTTTAATACCTGTTTGTAAAGGCTCGTTAACTGGCTGACGGAAAATTACTCCGGGAGCTTTACGTTCGATCGGCATTTCGTAGGTTTGGCCTAAAATAGGTCCTTTACCATCGATAGGCTCACCTAAAGTATTCACTACACGACCCAACATACCTTCACCAACAAGGATGGAGGCAATTTTCTTAGTTCTCTTTATTGTGTCACCTTCTTTGATCTTGTCATAAGGACCTAACAAAACGACACCAACATTATCTTCTTCAAGGTTCAATACGATACCTTGTAAACCGCTTTCGAATTCAACAAGCTCACCTGACTGAACTTTAGTTAAACCATATACGCGGGCAATACCATCACCAACTTGTAATACGGTACCTACTTCTTCCAGTTCAGCTTCTGATTTAAAGCCCGACAATTGTTGCCTGATAATTGCCGATACTTCGTCTGGTCTTACCTCTACCATAATTTATATTTTATATTGTAAATCAGTAAATTTTTATCTTATCTATATCAGAATTAAAACCCACTCAGGGCAAATTCCTTTTTTAATTTATTTAATCCGCCTGCAATACTTGCGTCGAATTGTTTGTCTTCAACTTTCAGAATGAAACCACCTATCAGGTCGTCATCAACCTTTTCTTTAAGAATAACCTCGTTAGCACCAATCTCTTTTTTAACAATAGCGATGATTTCTGCTCTGCTTTCGGCAGTAAGGGCTGTTGCAGAAGTCACATCTGCAGTTACAATCCCTTTCAAATCATTATATTGAGTAACAACCTGTTTAGCGGCTGAGTAAACAATAGCAGAACGGCCTTTATTAACCATTAACTTCATGAATGAACTGCTAATGGGATGCACCTTACCTAGAAACAAATCCGCCAAAATACCGGCTTTTTTATCTATTGGAACGATAGGGTTATTTAGGATGGCTTCTAATTGTGAATTCTCACCAATCACTTTAGAAACTAAAGCCATATCGCTTTTCACCTCTTCCAGAGATTTAGTTTCTATAGAAAGATCGATTATCGATTTAGCGTATCTTGATGCTGCTTTATTTTCTGACATTTTAATCTTATTTAGCTAATTGATGCAATTAGTTTAATTCAACATCTTTTAAAAGACCAGCTACCAAATCTTCCTGTTTAGTTTTATCCTGTAACTGCCCACGTAATACGCGTTCTGCAATTTCAATTGAAAGCGAGGAAACCTGGCTTTTTAATTCATATAATGCAGCTTTCTTTTGGTTCTCAATTTCAATCTTAGCCTTTTCAATTAATTTAGCACCCTCAGTTTGAGCCTGAGTTTTTGCCTCATTAACGATGTTATCTTTCAACATTTTAGCTTCTTTTAACATCAAATCGCGCTCTTCACGTGCAGTTTTCATTAAATCTTCATTCTGAGCAGTTAAACGAGCCATTTCTTGTTTAGCAAGTTCAGCTTTGTTTAATGCTTCGTCGATAGAATGCTCACGTTCTTTAATTGCGGCTAATATTGGTTTCCAGGCAAATTTAGCCAAGATAAACATTAACAATAAAAACGCTATTGTTTGAAAAATAACTAAACCGATTTCAGGTACTAATAATTCCATTTTCTATATATATCTAGTGTTCTCTTTTTAAAAAATTTGTACCCGGTCTTGCAACCAGGTACAAGTTTGTTTTTAGCCATTACCCATTAGGGCAACTACTACTGCGAAAAGCGCAACAGCCTCAACGAAGGCAGCAGCGATTAACATCGCAGTTTGGATTTTATTGGCAGCTTCCGGTTGACGAGCAATACCGTCCATTGCGGAACCACCAATTTTACCGATACCCAGACCAGCGCCAATCGCAGCTAATCCTGCACCAATTGCAGCAATACTTCCTGTAATCATGATTTTATATATTAATTGTTGTTAAAAAATTCTATTAATGGTGTTCTTCTATTGCCATACCAATAAACAAGGCAGACAAAATGGTGAAAATAAAAGCCTGGATAAAAGCTACCATTAGCTCAATGCCTAAAATGAACACAGCAAAGGCAATCGATACAGGAGCAATATACAAACTGTTGAAAACAAAGATCAAACAGATCAGTGACAACACTAAAATGTGACCAGCAGTAATGTTCGCAAACAAACGAATCATTAAGGCGATAGGTTTAGTGAATATCCCAACGATCTCTACCGGGATCATCACGATCCACATCAACTTGGGAACGTCCGGTGCAAAAATGTGTTTCCAGTAATATTTATTTCCGTTAAATACAGTGATCAACAAGGTTGCGGTAGCAAGGATCATGGTTACTGCAATATTACCGGTAAGGTTAGCTCCACCTGGTAAGAAGGGAACCAGACCCAACATGTTATTAAACCAGATAAAGAAAAATACAGTAAGCAAATAAGGCATGAAACGCTCATATTTATGACCCAGGTTTGGTTTTGCAATATCATCTCTTACGAACAAGATGAGTGGCTCTAACCAGGACTGAAGTCCTTTTGGTGATTTGCCGTAATTTGTTTTGTATGATTTTGCTACTGATAAAAACACAGTAAGCAGCACTACAACCGACAAAATTAAGGTACAAACATTTTTAGTGACGGAGAAATCCAATGGCCGCTCGTTTAAAGCGTGGTGTTTTTCGTCCAACTGAAGGTACTGGCCATTTTCATTTGGCGTAGCAGATGCATAATATATTTTCTCATGGAATTTAACAAAGCCTTGACCGCCTTTTTCCACAACAACTTTAGCATCATCATCATGATGGAATTCACCTGAGCTGAAAGAAACAACACCATTTTCTGTAGACAGAATCACCGGTAAGGGGATATAAGTATCACCGATAACATGCCAACTGTGTGAATCAGCAATATGATGCAGGGCAAACTTACCGATATCAAACTTTTTCTTGCCCTCAGGCTCAGCAGGAGTATTACCTGTTGCCTGTAAGGTATCCAATTGCGCAAAAGCAGAGGATGTAACAGAAAAAAACGCTAGAAAAAGCGCAAAAACAACAACTAACCTTTTTACTTTAATATCAAAAACGTGGTTACAATCCATTTACTCGCAGATTTTTACTATTTATTTTGGTGGCGCAAGTTACGTAACAAACAGTATATTTCAAAGAAGCTAAACAATAAATATAAAGAAAAAAAGTTCAGCACGAAAACAAAGCCGCTTCCAGTGCTTTTCAGGCTGTAAATCAGCACAAAAGCCATAGAGAAAAGCATCTTCAAAGCAATGGATCCCATAATGGCCATAATTCCTGTTTCGGGGTTTCTTTTTATGCCCCTTGCGGCGATCAGGTAGGCGATAAAAGTGATACTCCCCAGAAAACCAAATACCAGCCAGAATTGGGGAACTAAAATGGTTTCATTAGGGAATAGTGAAGGTAAATACCAGGCGATAAGGCCCAATACAAAACAATACAAAAGGTAACTCAGGGTAAACTTGCTTAGACTCAAATCGATATACTTTTTACAAAAGTATAAAAATACCTGTGGTAAGCCCTTGCTTATTTTTTATTTAACTGTTTAATAACCTGGTATAGTGCTATAAACACCCCAAAAACACTGAAAATGGCGGTTAAGATTGGCTTGTTGCTTTGCCGATTTTCATCCAGCTTGTGCCCAATAAAGGCAAACAGCCCTATGGTGACCAACATTTGAAAGCCAATGGCAGAATATTTAATGAAACTACCGGCTTTGTTATCTTCTTTTTCTTCCATAGGTTCTTTCCTTGTTGATTCATAAAAATAATGCAATTCCTTAGCAATTGATAGATGAATAAAATATTTTTGTTTAATTTTTATTGATAGATTCAACTGGTAATTTGAAACACTGCGTTATTCGTACACTAAAGATAACATTTATTTGCTTTAGCCTTTGTATCCTCTTTTCCTGCAGTACGCAGCAGAACACGGTCGTCAATCGTGGTATGCATAATTTAACAGCCCGGTATAACTACTTATACAATGCCCGGGCAATTATCAACGAAGAGAAGCAGATCCTGGTAGACAGTCATATCGGCAACGCAACAGAACAACTTGACCAGGTAATTTATAAAGTCGGTAGGGTGATCACTGAAAAAAGACACAGCAAATATATACCTGAAGCCTACCTGCTCCTTGCAGAAGCCCACTACCTGCAAGGCAATTACTTCCTTGCGGAGGCATATTTTAGCTATGTGTCCCAAACCTACGGTAGCAACATCGGCTTGCATATTAAAGGACTGGATGGCAGCGCAAGAAGTTTAATGCAGCGCGACAAGCAAGGCGAGGCAGCACCCCTACTGGATAGCCTTAAAAGAAAACTACCGCTCATCAACAAACATAGAGCAGGACCTCTAGTTACTTTGGCCCAAAGCAGGATAGCCGTAAAAGACTATAATGCGGCCATTGTTTATTTGGAAGCCGCTTTGAAAGAAAAATCCACGCCGCAACAAAGAAACTGCTGGTACAATAGCCTTTCGCAACTTTATCATGCAGAAAATGATTACCCAAAGGCAGTATTTTACGCCCGGAAGGCTGAAAAGCGACGTGAAAACGCCATCAACAGGCCTCTAATTCCTGACACTGCTGTTCTACAATCCGAGTTAAAAGATCCTGAGGGAACCGCAAACGCCAATGATTTATCAAAACTGAAGTTTAACGAACATGAAAACCTTTTAGGTAAAAATTTTAATACCGTTGCAGGAAACCATCGAAAAAGTAAGTACTTTACCTATGTGCAGCAATCGCTATCCCCAGAAATTACTTTACAAAAGGTCTTACTAGAAACACCGCTAAAAGCCTTACCTTTGCCTGCCGAAAATGAGTACAACCCGGTTAATGCAGCAAAGAAAGCCGCAGTGCCCGACAGTATTTTTCAGGTAACGCCTTCAAACAGTTATTATTTCGTTATTGTGGTAAACGATGCAAGTACAAACTTAAGTTCCTCACGCTTTGGCATTGGTGAATTCAACCGCGGAAACTTTGCCGGCCAGGGCCTGAAGCACCGTTTAACAGAATTTGACAATGACCAACTGATTTACATCGGGAACTTTAGTAATTTTGAAACCGTAAAAAAATATGCTGATAGAATCGGGCCCCAACTTGAACACATCATGAAAGTTCCGGCAGGCAGCTATCACAGCTTCATCAGCAGTGAAGATAACTTTGAAAAGATAAAAAGTAAATACTATTTAAATAAGTACTTAGAATTCTATAAAAATAACTTTTGAAATGAACCAAAAACTGTCATCAGCAGATATAAGAAAATATAATTTATCCATTTGGAAGGTACTGATCATCGGTATCGCTCTTTTTTCCATTTTCATCGTTGCTATTGGCTATGGTGTATTTGGTGATCTTCCTTCCTTTAGAGATATTGAACACCCTAAAAGTAACCAGGCTACAGAAATCGTATCGGAAGATGGCAGGGTAATGGGCACTTATTTTGTTCAAAACCGCTCTAACATCAGTTACCCTGAAATATCGCCCAATGTCCTCAATGCTTTGATCTCTACCGAAGATGCCCGTTTCATGGAGCACTCGGGGATAGACTTTAAACGTACATTTACCATTATCTTCTATAACCTGATTGGTAAAAAACAAGGTGCAAGTACCATTACACAGCAGCTGGCCCTGAATTTATTTTCTGAAGAGGGAAGAGAAAAATCTTTTTTCAAAAGGATCATGCAGAAGTTCAAGGAATGGGTTATTGCTGTGAAACTGGAGCGAAATTACACCAAGGAAGAAATCATCACCATGTACCTCAACACCGTTGATTTCGGTAACCAGGCTTATGGCATTAAATCTGCAGCCAGGGTTTATTTCAACACCACTCCTGATAAATTAAGTATTCCGGAAGCAGCAACCCTCGTAGGACTGCAAAAGGGAATTACCCGCTATTCCCCTACCCGTAACCCCGACCGCTCCCTTACCAGAAGGAATACTGTAATGGCGATGATGGTAAAAGCTGACTTGCTGACACCGGAACAATTTGACATTGAAAAACAAAAGCCACTGGGCTTAAAGTTCAACGCAGCCAATGTGAGTGATGGAATTGCCCCTTACTTCAGGTCAGTACTGAAAAGTGAAGTAAAGAAAGTTTTCAAGGAACGCTCTATCCTTAAAGCCGACGGAACGCCCTATGACCTGGACAGGGATGGTTTAAGAATTTATACCACCATTAATTACGACATGCAGGTTCATGCAGAGGATGCACAAAAGGAATACATGAAACTGCTGCAGGCTCAGTTTGAAAAAAGCTGGAAAGGAAGAAATATCTTTAAAGGCAAGGAACTGCAAATTGACCAGGGTATTAAAAGATCCGACCGTTATAAGGCCCTGCAGCTGGAAGGAAAATCTCTTGAGGAAATTAAGAAAGACTTCAACACCCCTACTCAATTAAGCTTATTCACCTGGAAAGGAGACATTGACACCCTAATGAAACCGATCGATTCGGTTAAATACTATAAGATGCTGCTGCGCAATGCCATGATGGCCATGGATCCGCAAACAGGACACATCAAGGCCTGGGTGGGCGGTATTGACTTTGATCATTTTAAATATGACCAGGTAAAAATGGGTACCCGCCAGGTAGGCTCTATTGCGAAGCCTTTCACCTATGCCGTGGCTATCGATAATGGCTACTCTCCATGTTTCAGCGTCCCAAATGAGCCAGTGAGCATCGACATTCCTGGTGGAGAGCCCTGGGTTCCGCGTTCAGTTAGCGTAATCCCTGGCGAAATCACTTTGCAAAAGGCTCTGGCCTTTTCGCAAAATTATGTAACCGCCTATTTAATGAAACAGGTAGGTGCTAAAGCTGTGGCTTCATTGGCACACAGAATGGGAATCACTTCTGATGTACCCGAATACCCTTCCATATCATTAGGCTCTTTTAATGCCTCCGTATATGACATGGTGGGCGCTTTTAGTGTTTTTGCAAATAAAGGAGTCTGGACTGAACCAACTTATATTCTCCGTATTGAAGATAAAAACGGTATTGTGATTTATGATAAACGCCCTAGTGTACACCCGGCTTTAAATGAAGAGGTGGCCTATGTGATGACAAGAATGTTGAGAGGTGTGGTTCAAAATGGTACAGGTTCAAGAGTAGTATGGAAATATGGCCTTAAAGCCCCCATCGGTGGAAAAACAGGTACCACTCAAAATAACTCTGATGGTTGGTTTGTGGGCATTACCCCCCAGCTGGTTACCGGCGTGTGGACAGGTAGTGAAGACCGTGCCTTCCATTTCAGTAGTACACGTGATGGTGGAGGTGCCAATACAGCCTTGCCTATCTTTGCCCTTTTCATGAAACGTGTTTATGCCAATCCTAAACTAAAAATCTCTAAAGAAGATTTTGAAGCCCCTAAAAATGGGGTGTCAATTGTTTATGATTGTAACCAGTACCAACCGCTGGATACCACAAAAACTGAAATAGAAGATAAATTAGGCTTTTAACCACCTGGTTTTAACACCGTAAAGAATGAGTGCTTTTGACTTTAAAACGGCTCTTGCCGACATTCCTCACCGGCCTGGGGTTTACCAGTTCTGGGATGTAGAAGGAACGCTTATTTATATCGGTAAGGCAAAAGACCTGCGGAACCGCGTAGGCTCTTACTTCAACCAGGATAACCAGATGAATGGTAAAACCAGGGTGTTGGTTTCCAAAATCAGGAAAATTACTTTTACGATCGTTGATACGGAGATTGATGCATGGCTGCTGGAAAACAGCCTGATTAAAAAGCACCAGCCACGGTACAACATCATGTTGAAAGATGACAAGACTTACCCCTGGATCATCATCAAGAAGGAACCTTTTCCAAGGGTCTTCTGGACGAGGCAGCGAACCAAGGATGGCTCCACTTATTTTGGGCCTTATGCTTCGGTGGGAATGATGCACACCATCCTTGACCTCATCAAAGAAACCTACCCCCTGCGCACCTGTACACTGCCCTTAACGCAGTCAAACATTGCAGCTGGCAAGTTTAAGGTCTGCCTTGAATACCAGATCGGCAACTGCAAAGGACCTTGTCAGGCCTACCAGAATGAAGAAGAATACAACAAAAACATTGAGGAGATCAAAGAAATCCTTAACGGTAAGATTGGGAATGTGATCCGGGATGTAAAAAACATCATCAAAAATGCGGTCGAAGATCTGAATTTCGAACTTGCCCACCAATACCAGCGCAAGCTCCTGGTGCTGGAAAAATACCAGAGCAAATCTACTGTCGTGAACAGTTCCATTACTAATATCGATGTGGTGAGTATCGCTTCCGATCCTCGCTATGCTTTTGTGAATTACCTGAAAATCATGAACGGAAGCATTATCCAGGCACAAACCATCGAGATCAAAAAGCGACTGGATGAAACTGACGAAGAGCTGCTTACCCTGGCCATCACGGAATTCCGGACAAAATTTGACAGCACCTCCAAAGAGATCATTGTTCCTTTTGAGATTACGCTTGAAGATCCTGACCTCAGGTTTACCGTACCCAAATTAGGGGAGAAAAAAAGCCTGCTGGAACTCTCCCAAAAGAATGTGCTGTACTTCAAAAAAGAGAAACTGAATCAATACGAGAAGCTCAACCCGGATTTAAGATCTGAACGGATCCTGACGCAAATGCAGAAGGATTTAAGGTTAACCAGGCTTCCGCAACATATCGAATGCTTTGATAACTCTAACTTTCAGGGTGCCTACCCTGTTTCTGCTATCGTTGTGTTTAGAGACGCCAAACCTTCCAAAAAAGATTACCGCCATTTCAACGTGAAAACTGTGGAAGGACCTAATGACTTTGCCACCATGGAAGAAGCGGTTTACAGGCGCTATAAACGCATGCTGGACGAGGAGCAGCCCTTACCTCAACTCATCATTATTGATGGTGGCAAGGGACAGTTATCCTCTGCCATGGCAAGTTTAAAAAAGCTAGGCATCGAGAAGCAGGTCACCGTAATCGGCATAGCAAAAAGACTGGAGGAGTTATATTACCCCGGCGACAGTTTCCCTTTATACCTGGATAAAAAATCAGAGACTTTAAAAGTCATCCAGCAGTTGCGGGATGAAGCACACCGTTTCGGTATTACTTTTCACCGTAAGAAAAGAGACCAGGGCACACTTAAAACGGAGTTGGAAAGTATTGCCGGTATCGGTAAAACAACAGCCGACAAACTCTTACGCCGCTTTAAATCCGTTAAAAGAATTAAAGAGGCGGAAGAGCAGGAATTGGCTGAAGTATTAAATAAAACACAGGTAAAAACGCTGCTGGAATATTTTAATAAATAGCATTACTATTTATTATGCCACATGCGGTTTTGAAAGTTATCCAGCGTCTTTTGTATTCTTTCTGATTCTGCGATCACTTTCGGATCCTTAGGATCAGTAGCACCCGTAATTTCCATAATGGTTCTATTACCGGGGTTAGTTTCTTTAATGATGGTGCTGGTAAATAAACGTCTTACGAAAAAATCATCATAAGTCATTACTGAAGCATCGTTAAGCGGGTTTAACAATCTTTTCCTGCTCAGCACTTCCCTTGCTTCATCAAAATAAATCCAGAACACGGGCTGCCAGTTTCCTTCCACCATTTTCAAAGGCGCAATACCAATAATTCTCGGCTCAAAAACAGCACGTTTAGCATCCAGGATCCAGTCTTCCTTAATTCTGTATTTAATGAAATCCTCAGTTCTCAACCTGCGGAGGGTGGGCTCAGAAAGTTTCCCTGTAATGGGATCCTGAACGCCTTCAGTTGTACCCCTGGCATTCATCAAGGCTTGCTCAGGTGTAAAAGCAATTTTAAAAGAATCATTATCTTCCAGAATTCTGCCTTGCACCGTATCCTTTGGAGAATAAGCGGTGAGCTCTTCCTCCTGGATCGCGTTCAGGAATATTTCGATCAACTTATACTGATCATTGTTTAATACCGTATTGGCAGTATCTGTTAAATCTATTTCCCGCCAGATACGCTTAGAGTAAAACACATCCTCTTCCCTTACATCAGCATAAGGTACAACGACATTGCTATCCACATCTACCCGTGTAGAAAAGCCATCCTTAGGTGGGGTTTTCGGCTTTTTCGCCTTCTTTGGCGTCACTGTAGCTGTAGATTTAACCGTATCCGTAGTTTTGATGGTCTGCGCAAAAGTAACAGTGCCAAGCGACAACAAAACGAGTGTATACAAAACCTTCTTCATAGGTATATAATTTTTATTTTAATGGGTAATGAAGCTATCGAAAGCTACCTTGTTATAAATGTAATGTTATCCAGCACTTTCTGTCTGCCGTCCGGGCCTTCACAAACTATATCTTTAAAAATGACTGTAGCACCCGGTTTAATAGAATTCAAGGCACCTTTAACCTGGTTATTGAAGCTTGCACCACTATTGGAAACCGTTACTGCATCTGAACGCGGATTAATAAAAGTGGCAGAAAACCGCAGCACCCTGTATTTAACATCGAAAACGAAATCATCCAGCTGGGTATCCATCAGGCTGGCTGCTTCCAGCCATTCCACTTCAACATTTCCGCCAGACTTGCCGCGCACTAATCCTTTCGGTGTTGGCAATGCTTTTACCCTGAACTGCTGCGAGCCTAGAGCAACCGTTTTGCCGCCACTACTGGCAGTCACATTAATGTTCACCACTTTACCAATCTGAGGGCCACCTACATTCACCATGTACTTTCCATTGGCGCCGCTCATGCTGCCGCCACTGATTGATGCCTTTACACTTTCGAGGGGAAAACCTGCAGCAGAAACTGAAAAAGGATTAGGAATACCCGCATAAATAACGTTCATCTTATCCGGAGATACTGTTGCAGAAGGCTTGGCCACCTGGTAGGTTTGTTCCGGAGTCCTGTATTCTTTAATTTGTCCATCGGTTTGTTTAACCCGAATCACACCAGCCCATTTGAAAACACCCACACTTCCTGTTCCACCGGTATAGGTACCCTTACCATCTTTCATGGAAAGTTTGTTGCCACCTACCAAAATATCAGGACTGGATTTAGAATCGCTGGCTGTTAAAAACACTTCAGCTTTATAGGGTTGTCCCTGTATCACATAAGAAGTTGGCGCTACAGCAACGGCAGCAAACTGGTCAAGGTTAACCAATGATTTATCCATGTTACCGAACAATTTCTTTACCACTTCAGCCTCCGCATTTTTTGTATCGGCCTGAATTTTAGTAAGAATAGTATTGGCAGCTGTGAGCGGGGTACCTTCACCAAAATTAATGTCAGACCATTCCCATTTGCCATTGACATGTTCGACAGCATTTTTAGCTTCCAGCGTAAAAGTTACAGCCTTACGGTCTTCAGGATTTAACAGGCCGATCAGCTTTTCACGGGTTTCATTGATCTTCACCTGCAGCTTCTTTCCTTCCCTTTTATTGATCATGATATCCTGGGCGATGTCCTGGTTGGCCCTTTCTACCAGATCGCCGGTTTCGGGATCTATTCCATTACCTGCAGTAGCAAAACGCTGCTTTAAAGCCTGAATCGAATTAGTTAGGTCTGCAGCATAAGCTTTGGCTTTATTTGCTTTCTCCCAGATCGGCTGTGCCCTGGCAGGTTCATCTTTAAGTTTAGTATTCTGAAAAGAGGTGAACAGCTGTTCCACACTCGTGTTTACATTATTTTTAGACGCTTCAAGGCTGTCGTTTATATTCTTAAATGCATTTAATATCGTATCGGACACATTCAAGGCAAGCATGGCTAATAACACCAAATACATGACGTTAATCATCTTCTGCCTTGTGGTCTCTTTTCCTGCTGCCATTATAGGTCTTTTAAATTGTTAAACACGTGGTTGATTCATCGCAGTCAACATATTACCATAAATAGCATTCAGTGACGACAGGTTTTTAGCCAGCTTATTTACTTCTTCCTTGAATTGTTTAGAATCTTCCATAGACTCATTGAAGTTGCTCATGGTTGATGAAAGGTTCTGGTAGAACTTATTCATTGATTTCAGGTGCGCAGTAGAATCCTGGAGTTCCAATTCGTAAACTGCATTTAAAGCGGAAAGATTTCTTGCCAGCGCATTCACCTGGTCGTGATAAGCCTGAGAAGCACCGCTGCTTTGTCCCATTTCAACCAATTGTGCAGTAGCTTTTCCAAAAGCATTATTTAAATTATCAAAATTGGCAGTAGTCGTTTTCAGCTTGGCAACAAACTCATTGCTGACATCAGCAGCATCGGCTACCCTTGAAATGGAAGCTACTTTATCGCCGAACGTTCTTAATCCTGCTCCAAGATTTTCAATTAATTCAGGTCCGATTTTAGCATCAGACATCATTTTGTCCAAAGCTGCTGTATTAGAAAATGCCGGAACGTTTACCATAGCGCGTGAAGCTGTTGCTTTTGGCAATTCACCAGTAAAATCTTCACTCAGTTCAGGGTAAACCTTTTTCCATTCAGGATCAGGTTTTGGAGGGAAAAATCCGGTAATAAAGAACAACAGCGCTTCAACACCAAGACCGAAGCCTATGATATAATTACCCCAAATGCCCCCAAAGTGGAGTATTTTAAAAAGAACTCCAATGATAACGATACTGGCTCCCCAGGAGATTGCTTTATGTAACCAATCTGAATTAGTGTTTTGTGCCATTTTTAGCTAAGATTTATAATTACTGAATATTTGTTCCTGGATATGATGCTACGCATCTGAAGCCAATGTAAGATCTTGGTTGATCCTGAAACTCAAAGGTAGATACGGAATTTTGTAAAAAGTAGGAGATGTCTTTCCATGAACCACCTTTAACCACCTTACGTTTAAGGTATTTGCTGTCGGCCGCAGTGGCAGCGTAGGTGAAGTTCGGATTAAAGTCATTTAACAGTGCCGCCGCTGAAGGGTTATAGGCAGTGGTGGTCCATTCCGATACATTACCTGCCATGTTGTAAAGTTCGAAACCATTAGGCGCATAAGACCTTACATTTACTGGAAACAATCCATAATCAGGTGTATAATTACCTGCATCAGTTTTAAAGTTAGCTAACAAATGACCTTTTTCACCACGGACAATATCACCGTCCCATGGATATTTGGCGTTTTCACGGCCGGCTTTAGCAGCATACTCAAATTCAGCCGCAGTAGGCAACCTGAATTGCAGTTTTGGATGTTTTTTAGAGTTCTTTTTGCCGTCATATTTCCTGGTCAGCCAGATGCAATACGCATTGGCCTGTTCCCATGTAACCCCAACAACAGGAAAGTCATTGTAAGCAGGGTTATTGAAGTAATCCCTCACCATAGGATCATTTTCTGAGTATCCATAATCCATCTTCCATACCAGGGTATCAGGATAGACAGAAATAGAAGGGTATTCATTAGATTTAGATGGGTCAGGGTTATCTACATAACTCTGTATAAAATCTTTTCGGTTTTTAGTAGGATCCTTTCTTCCGGCAGCAGCCAGGTCCATGTTCATGAAGCTGAAAGAATACTTCAACTTACGGATATCAATTTCCCGTTTACCAAGTAAGGCATCGTCACCGCTATAAAACATAAAAGAAAGCTTATCAGCGTAGCCGCTATTCCCTCTACGCCAAAGATATTTTTTTACATTTTTCCAATCGATTTGGCGTTCAGCAGTCAGGGCAGCTCCACCTTCAGTGCTTTTTACCTGCTTAAACAGATTCGGAGCAACCGTGGGCCCAAGGGTGGTCACTGCAATTGAATCTCTTACCCATTCCACAAATTCCCGGTATTGTTTATTTGAAACTTCGGTACGGTCCATGAAGAAAGCACTGATGGAAACCATTCTTCCCTTCACAGCAAGGGTATCCATAATATCAACGGGAATGCCTACAAAAGCCTGACCAGAGGGCACGGAGGCCATATCTCTGTCTCCGGGGGAATAAACCTTATTTTTCTTTACCCTAACCCATCTTGATTGGGCATAACTTTCCGTTGTAATATTTGACAGAATTAAAGCGAATGCTAAAATCCCAAGGAGGTGAATTTTTCTCATAGGAAACTCAAACAATTATTAGCAATTGTATAAATTATCCATGATATTAACAACGGTTACCTGTTATTTAACCGAAACGTAGTTATTTTTCTATTTGTTTGATTTCTTGATATAGTTGTCAATTGCCATGATCATAGAAGGTGCTTCGGGTGTTGGTGCAGCAATATCGACGATTAAGCCTGCATCAGTCACTGCCTTATGCGTATTGACTCCGAAAGCTGCAATCCTGGTATTATTTTGTGCAAAGTCAGGAAAGTTAACAAAGAGAGACTGGATGCTGGAAGGACTAAAGAAAGCAATCACATCATAAAAAACCTCTGCAAGGTCAGAAAGATCACTTACTACGGTTTTAAATAAAACAGCAGGTGTAAAATCATAACCATTCTTTTGAAGAAACTTCATGGTGTCTTCTGTAGCAACGTCAGAACATGGGTAAAGGAACTTTTCAGCCGCATGTTTTTTCAATACTTCAGCCAGGTCGGCTGCCGTTTGCTTTCCGAAAAAGATTTTACGTTTACGATACTGGATATATTTTTGAAGATATAACGCTGTAGATTCTGAAATGCAGAAATATTTCAGATCCGAGGGTACATCATAGCGCATTTCTTCACAGATCCTGAAAAAATGATCTGCAGAATTCCTGCTTGTAAAAACGACTGCTGTAAAATCAGCCAAATTGATTTTATCTTTTCTAAAATCCCTGGCTGGAACACCTTCCACATGAATAAATGATCTGAAATCAATCTTCAGATTGAATTTCTTTGCCAAGTCAAAATAAGGCGACTTCTCTGTTTCGGGCTTCGGTAAAGTGATTAAAATACTTTTAACCTTGCGTAACCGATCTTCTTTGTTTTCCTGCATTATCATATTTAGCGTTATAAACCTACTGCCTTGATTAGTATCAAAATAGGACAGATTTCGAGGGCACAAAAGTACAAAAATAAATAGACCTTTGAAAACCGATAGTGAGATAAAATATTTATCCCTGCCCTGAAAACCTGAAATGTAAAAATTATTCCGGCTATGAACAAAGATATTATAATATAATTTAAACCGTACTTTAAAGAGGTCAAAGCAAACGCCACTACTAAAGGAATAAACAATAACGAAAGATTAAAATAACTTAAATATAAAATAATTATATATTCATGAACCGGCTTCTGGATGTCAAATATATGCCCTAATAATTTAAGCAAAAGGATCTTCAAGGTGTATAGGATGATGATAAACACGGAAATGGTCAGGAAAAACTGGAATCCATTGACACCGTAAGACACCTGGTAATATTGTGTAACCAGGTAGAAAAACATACCTATGGTAAAACCAAACTGTATGAATAATAGTAAAAACGGCCACGAAGTAAATAAATTATCCTCCTTGTATAAGTTGTTTAAGACCCTGTTGCTAAAAAACGCATGAACCATGGTAAACAGCGGTCTAGAAAAATACCTTTTCAGAATGGCAAAAACCAGGAGTAAAAAAGCAATAAAGCTCAATACCCATACATCCCCTTTGGGCAGGGCGTCCCCTACTTTATATAAACTTTCCTTTTTTCCTTTGTCATAGATGGTGAACCAGGGCTTACCATGGCCTTTTTTATAAACCTCAGCTAAAATACTATCCATGATGATGGTGGAACTCAGCAAAGAATCAGGCAAAATCCAGGTATGACGGATAATTGAATCCGTTACGAATTTTTGGCGGGCGTAGAATGCAGAATCTTTCACTACCCGGTAAGGCTTAGCTTGCCGAAGCGTTGTATCCGGCGTTTCAGGCGCAGGAAGAACTTGTCCCTGTAAATCCCAGGCACCCAATCCCATTAAACACCATAAAAATAATACGAGCGTTTTCAATACTGCAAAACTAAGTTATTATTAGCTAATTAAACAATTCTATCAAATCCTTCCTGGAAAGTTGTTTAAAAGTATCCTTATCCGTTTTTACCAGGTCATTAACCAAGTCTATTTTAGTTTCCTGCAGGCGCATAATTTTCTCTTCGATGGTATCCGGACAAATAAGGCGTACAGCGATGACGCTCTTCTGCTGACCAATGCGGTAGCTTCTGTCGATGGCCTGATTTTCAACCGCGGGATTCCACCAGGGGTCAACCAGGTAAACATAATCTGCTTCTGTTAAATTGAGGCCTACCCCTCCTGCCTTTAAGCTGATTAAAAACACCCTTATTTTTTCATTAGTCTGGAAGGAGGCTACTTTTTCCGCCCGGTTTTTAGTTTGCCCTGTCAAACATTCATAGGCGATACCTCTTTGACTAAGCTCCTTTCCAATTAAATCAAGCATGGACACAAATTGAGAGAAGACCAGAATCTTATGTTGTGCATTTTTCGCCTCAATCTCCTCCATCAATAACGTAATTTTAGAAGAGGAATTACCATAAAACCGGTCCTCCTTCAGTAGCGCGGGCGAATTACAAATTTGCCGAAGTTTGGTCAGCCCTTTCAAAACATGCATGCTGTGTCTGGAAAGATCTTCCTCCTTATGTGTCAAAAAAAAGTTCCGGTATTCGTTTCTATAAGAATCATAAACTTTCCGTTGCTCCTCTTCCATTTCACAATAAATCACCATTTCTGTTTTTTCAGGAAGCTCTGTTGCAACCTGCTTTTTAGTGCGCCGCAAAATGAAGGGCCGTACTTTTTTCTGCAGCTCCATTGCTCTTTTAAGATCCTTAAATTTGTCTATGGGCGTAGAATAATGGTCTCTAAAATAATTTCTGGAACCTAAAAGACCAGGATTAGCCAATGATAATTGTCCATAGAGATCAAAGGTGCTGTTCTCCACCGGTGTTCCGGTGATGACGATCTTATTCCTCGACTTTAATAAAGCCGCAGCCTGGTAACGCTGTGAGGAAGGATTTTTAACCGTTTGTGATTCATCAAGAAAAATGCTGCGAAAAACATATTTCTTCAGAAAGCGGATGTCATAAAGCATGGTCCCATAAGAAGTAAGGATCACATCGTGATCTTCAAAGCCCATCACATCTTTACGTCTATCCGCCCCATACAAGGTATGGACTTTGAGTGAAGGGGCAAACCTGGCCAGTTCTGCCTGCCAGTTATGAATGAGGGTGGTTGGCACCACAATAAGGCAAGGCTCTTCATTACCCTGTTCTTTTTGCAGCAGGATAAATGCAATGACTTGGATGGTTTTCCCCAGGCCCATATCATCAGCAAGACAGCCTCCAAAACCAAATTCATTTAAAAAATTCAGCCAGTTAAGGCCCTGCTGCTGGTATTGTCGCAGCGCCCCATTTAAGCCCATTGGCGTTTGTACTGCAGTAATGGAGTGAAAGTTCGCCAGGCGGGAGTTTAACATGGCCAGCTCCAGTTTCACCTCTTTAGACAAATACTCCTCCTGGTACATTTCCGCAATGCCGGCAAAATTAACTTTTGGAATGCGAATGGTTTCATCAGTAACCTCACCCGAGTTGAAGTATTCGGCGAACTTCTCTATCCATTCATCAGGCAAAATACCCAGGGTACCATCGCCAAGCTGCACGAATTTACTCTTGTTGCGGATGGACTTATGCAGGTATTTCAAACTTACTTTTTCCTTGCCGAACCGCAGGTCAATGGAAGTATCAAACCAATCCAGTCCGCTCAAAACCTTGATGTCTATTTTTGCTTTATTTGGATTCAATTTATTATGCTGCAGCTCACTGAAACCCAAAATGGTGATCCCCTCTTTTTTCCAGTCCTCGAAGGCATCCAGAAACCAGCCATTATCTAAAAACCGAGATTTATGCAAGTAGAAGTTGTTCTGATCCAGCTGTTCTTCAAAATGAGGATGCTGGCGGATCAGGATGGAGGTCATCCTCAATTCCAGCGCTTCATCCCGGGCAACCATAAACGGTTTGCCACGACTGTCGATGGAATAAATTGTTCTTTTAGATAGGACGGGCACTTCCACATTGCCATACTTCAGCACAGGCGTAATCAGGATATGATCGCCCTCATCCGACAGGTAAATTAGTTTTTCGTTAGGCACATCGAAACTATTTTCCTGCAGCTGTTTGGGAGTTGCCGGTTTCAGGTAAGCATAGGAAACATGAATATGATCTTCCAGCTTGGCAAGGATAGTTCGTTGGAATTCCTCGAACTTACTTTGATGAATCAGTATTTTATTATTGTGCTTTTTGAAGAACCCGATCATCCTTAGAAAATCCGGATTATCAATTAAGTATAAAGTGTTGTTATAATTCAGGAAGTAATGATACCGGAGCTGCAATTTCTCCAGGTCATAGGACCTATCGTCGAGGTAAAGCTGACCTGTAATTTCATAAAATGAAGCTCGCTGACTAACCAATATCCGGATATCAAGATGCAGGAATTTCAACTGCAAAGGAACAATAGCGGCCGTATTTATTGATTTTGAATTTTCCTTCTGGTCAAAGACAGCCAATTGCAAGGGGTTTTTGATGAGTGCTTTTAATGCATTGATCAAGGCATCTGAACGCTCCGCTTCATCATAATTCTGAAACTTCGTTACTGCCGTATAAAACTTCAGCTCGTCGGGGTCATCTGTCTTCCAAATCAAATCCAAGGGGTTCACCAACACGAGTGGGTTTTTGATTTTTCCCTGTGAAGTCTTTTCCGCATCATACAATTCCACAAAAAAATGGCTGTAGTACTTGTGCTTCCTAAACACAATGATTCGCTGGGTGGTCTCCCCGGCTAGCTTTGGCGATAACGAACTGCGTTGGGGTAAGAGGTTTTCTTTAAGATAACGTTTGGTTTCGGTGTCTACTTTAAAAAGCTCCGGAACTTTAGGGATAATGGCGATGGACCTGTTATTGTATTCCACCTGGAAAAAATCATCAAGGACAGGTTCGTTCTCCAGTCCAAAATCTTTAGCCACATGCCTCATTTTCTCCTGCCTTAGATTGCCATCAAAAAAAATCCGCAACTCATCCCTGCGCATGATGTTAAAAAGCACCTGTGCCTGGTGACTGCATAATTTATCTCCCGGCTCTTTGCAGTCGCAACCCAGCTTGAGGGTGTTATGGGCTAAAGAAACAGTAACATAGGCTGTTCTTGAGGTACCCGGGCGACAAATAAACATGCAATAACCCAGCTCTGGATCTACTGCACGGACATCATAAAAATCTACCAGACCCGCATCTACAGGATGTTCAGCGTGTTTAGAAATGAACACCTGACTCAGCTGCTCAGTGGTAAATTCTTCTATCAGGATCTCTCTTTCAGACATTGATCAAAGATAAAGATAGTTTATGTTTTAGCTGGGAAAATCTGATTGCATCATTTACAAGGCAAGATATTATAATATTTTAGTTAAAAGTATTACTATGGCGGCCTTGGAAACAAGGCATTGCGGAAGATATGGCCACTTTTTGAATAACCCCCAAATAGCTATCGAGATCATTTTTGCGATAAGGTATCCAATAATTTTTCTAAGTTATCAATGCTCATTTTGAAGCCTTCTTTGAATCCCATTTCAATCATCTTCTCTAAACGGGCAAGTGATTCATTGTAAATAGTAATGTTCACTTTTGTTATGCCATTCTTTTCGCTAAAATTATAATCCCACTCAGAACCTGGCAATTCAGGGTTTTCATCCTTGTCTGCAAAGGCATTGTACATTTTAAAATTGGTTTTCGGAGTAATGGACGTATATTCCTGAATAGACCAACGCTCTTGTCCTTCGGGGCTTACCATAGCATAAAATCTTCGTCCGCCAACCTTAAAATCCATATACTTTGTTTTGGATGACCAGGGTTTAGGGGCAACCCATTGATCCAATATTTCTTGTTTAGTAAAAGCGTCCCATACCAACGGAAGTTCAGCATCGAATTCTCGGGTTATAACTACCGTTTTTGTTGTTTTGTCAACGGTAAAATCAAATAGCAAGTTGTTCATCTTTTGTTTTTTAAGTGTTGATCATACTGCTTCAAGTTGATTGAATCGGGTTTCCCAAATTTCTCTGAATTGGCTTAGCCATTTGTCAATCTCTTACATTTTTTCAATTTCAAGGGAAAGTCAGCTTGCACCAAAAGATTTACACTTCTTAGCAGAGGTTTTCTTAGCAAAAACGTCGGTAATAATTAATCGCTGTCATGCTGCTGCTATCCTATATGACAAAATTAAAACATTACAAACACATATTGTATACCAATTTTAAACGAATTACCTTACCAAATTTGCGAGTGCATGCCTCAAGGTTAAAACTGCCAATTTATTGATAAGGAATTTCAATAACCTCGTATTTCTATAAAACAATTAATGAAAGACGCATCGGCAGAAAATTTTCAATTTATATGTGAGTAATGAAATAGGTTTATATTGTAAACTACCAAAATAAGTTTTTAGTAGTCTTAGAAAAATATACGCAACACTAAAATCAATTTCAAGGGAATAATGAAAGTTCAATTTGCTTAACTGGTAATAATAATTATTAAATTCGGCCTACTTCATTTTGAAAGTAGTTTTCATGATTTTTTAGACAATAACTATTGAGGGCTTTAAAAATAAATACGCAGACCACTATTATGAAAACAATATTGTATCTAACAGACTTTTATTACGAGGCAAAAGGCAGAAAATATTACGAAGAAGACCTTTACCTCAATTCTAAGTTACATCAACATTTCAACATTTTAATCGGGCATCCACAACGAGCATTGGCTTATTTAACTTGTGCTGACCTTATAATATTTAGGAATACAGGGCCGGTCAGTAAGTATCAGGAATACTTTAATAAATTTTTAGAAACTGTTGCAGATAAAAACATCCCAACTTTCAACTCTTTTGACGGTAAAGGTGATATAAAAGGCAAACAATATTTGTTTGATTTATTTACTATGGGATTTCCAGTAATTCCCATAGTAGGGAATATTTTCAATTTAGAAGAGTTAGGTAATCCGATTAAATACATTGTGAAACCTTTAGACGGTGCAGATTCCTTCGGCATGGAGATATTAAGCAAGGAGGAGTTATTGATTACAAAACCTGAGAACAAAATCATACAACCGTTTATTGATTTTCAGTATGAAGTATCATTCTACTATTTAGGCAACCAGTTTCAATACGCCCTATATGCACCTGATAAATCTAAACGCTGGGAACTTATGGAATATAGTATTCTTGATGGGGATATTGAATTTGCAGACCAATTCATTAAATGGAACAATATGACTACAGGAATTACACGTGTTGATGCTTGCCGCTTAGAAGATGGTTCGCTTTTACTTGTAGAGCTGGAGGATTTAAACCCATTTCTTTCCATTCACCTTTTACCTGAAAATAAAAGGAATAGATTCATCAATAGTTGGGTAGAGGTTTTACAAGAATTGATTGGAGAGACAAGCAAATAAATAGAATGTTTCTTTATAGGGGCCATTCTATATCAAATAACGGTCGTTTACTGGATACAGGGTAGGACATTATAATTTGCTATGTGTTAACGAATCAATAATAATGGGCTGAGATTGCTGGAGGTCACAGCATTTGTTATCGGTAATTCATTAGTCTTTATTGATCCAAGCCGATCTTTCCCGATGCTGAATCTTGATGAGTAGTATTATTCACCACCTGCCGTAGTATTTCCACAATTCCTTCGTTCCGGACAATATACATTCCGAGTACCTCTTTGGAGATCCCTTCTGTTAATAAATATGTGAAAACCGGTTTCTCGCTTTCAAAGTAGGTATCCAGATACCGAAAAGAGATATTACTGAATTTCTCGAGTACTGTAGCAAGCTCAATTATATGAGTAGATATGATGAAGGCGGAAGACTTTATAGCTGAAAGTTCAGAGATAATTAGGGAAGAACCATCAAAAGCATCTTTTACATTGGTGCCTCTGAACAGCTCATCGAAGATGACAAACATCTTACTGCGCTGCAACAGAATTTCCGCAACCTCTTTTACTCTTTTCACTTCAGTATAATAATGACTTAACCCTTGATTGATGTTATCAGGCAGGTTAATTGTGGTCACCAATCCGTTAAACACAGTAGTTTCCATTGCATCAGCAGGTACGGGAAACCCTAAATGGGAGAGATAAATTGTTAGGCCCAAAGATTTAAGTAGCGAGGATTTACCCGACATATTGGAACCTGTAAGGAAAATGATGTTTTGCTTGTGATCTAGGTAGACATCGTTCTTGACGGCATTCTTGATTGAAGGATGAAACAATCCATTTATGTTAATTTTTAAATGTGCTTCCGTAGTAAATACTGGGAAGGAAAAACCGTTTGCTGACGCAACTAGTGCAATATTTTCTAAAACATCTAACTCATAGACCAGTTGTAAGAGTGTTTTTACATTTTCTTTCTCTGCTCCGCGTAAAGCCCGGTCTAGTCTGCTTACATCAAGAAACTTTAGATTTTTTTCATTTAGTCGTATGGCTTTTAAGAGTACACCCTCATCAACAATGTTCTTTATCTGTTCAAAAATGAGGGCCAAATATTTTGGGGGTTGATTTGAATTGTGTTCTTTTATGAAACCGATAATGTATTTTGTGAGTTGGATCAGATACCTGAGACCGGCTTTGATGACATAATAATCATTGCTGGATTTGCGTGTTATATAATCTGCCACAGCATCAATCGGATTGTTTTTAAATTCCTTAAATGTGCTTTGCAGGTAGAACTTAATTAAATCAACTTCCTCATTCTTAATTTCTAGACTAATCCGATTATCGTGTAAATATTTGATAGCGTCTCTTCTCAATGTAATTTCTTCGAAATCACTGGATGGATTTTGCATGATCTCCATTAATCTGTCCCTTGCAGCTAGCGTCCGTGTATGCTTGAATAGATTAAATATTGATGTTGATCCAAATTTCTCTGAAAATATGTCTAGGTCACTAAACGTTTGGCTATCGATGGTAAAATGCTCCACTAAAGTTGAATTTGATTATTATCGATTCTAAGGTACAATGATAAATTCATTGTTTGAGAGGCATTCGAATTCCATAACCTTCAGCCTCACATCAAGTTAGTTTTATATATTAAAAAAGCGGTGTGGTTTATGACAACCTAGACTTGAACATTATCAAAATTCCAGGGAATAGAGAGAATCAAACATTTCCAATCCTACTGCAACCGAAGACTTTATCATTCTATCCTTTTTAGGAGCAGGGAAAATCCTGCTTCTTTCGAGCTTAGTTATTTTAATGTGATAAGCTACGTTTTAGTTCGCTATATTAGATCAATGTTCTCAATATGCAATTGAGCTAACTGAATAGCTATTTCAAAATGTCGATATATCAAAAGATTGGTTGTGGAGTAACTTTGCTGGCGATTGGTATGTTTTTATTAGGCGTTGCCATGTTTACCTATCAAGGGCCACAACTAAGCCCCATTATACTTCAACTAGGAAAGTACTCGTTCATACTGTGGTTACCCGCCTTAATAATGGGAATAATTCTATTGTGTATAGGGAAAAGTAAAGAATAGCAGTGCTTTCCTGAAGTTAGCACCGTCATTTAAAACGACGAATTAACTTTGCGTACTTTGAACGATCTAATTTAGGTAAGCAGTACAGCCCGCTTACCAGGATTGCCCAAGGTATCAAAAAACCGTGGAATTAAGAGACGATCCCAAATAACCAGGGAATAAAAAGATGGATTATTATCGAATTTATCATTAATTACAACGTCCATTATTTGTTACGGATTATCGCAGTGACCTGTTCAATCCAGTCACTGCCAGGACTTAGCTTTAAGTCTGGCTCCACGCCAATTTCCTCATAAGGAAGATAGTTACCGCTATCCTTCATGTCCGTTATATAAAATGTGTACTTACCGCTTGGGAGTTTAACTGAATTTCCGAAATTGTTGCCGTAAGTCAGCGTTCCGTTAGTCGTTTCGCCAAGTACCACAACGTTCTTATATCCTTTCAACTTCAATACGAATTGTTCCGCATTACTAACAGTCTGGCGGTTAACAATTATGAAAAGCTTACAATCTTCCGCATATTTTTTCAGCAACGATAAAAACATACCTGATGATTTAAATCCTCCACCGGGATTGTTTCTAAGATCAACAATCAAACTTTTCGACGTTATAGAATCCTTAATTCGATCATAGAACACTTCCGCTTTCTTAATATCATTGTTCGACGTCCGGAAACTACTAAGCCGAAGATATTGAATATCGGGGCCAAGTGTTTTTAGCCCAAATTCAGGTTTATCTAACAGGGATGCATAATTTACTGGAGAGCCCTTTTTGGTACCAAAAAGCAACTTGCCATTTATCAACTTTTCATTTCTTACAAAAAACAGATCTTTATTATACAAATTGGCGTATACACCTCTGTAACCATCCTGTGTATGTTTAACTAATAACACCGCCATTTCACCAATTGACCAGATAGGTAGTGACGAAGACAATATTACTCCAATTAAGCTGTCTTTATTCGATGTAGAGTACACACCTATTTTAAAGCGATCGCCTTGATAATAGATTCCCTCTGGACTCTTCAGCGGCTTTGATAGCAATTGTTCCTCTAAAGAGTCAAGATTCATTGCTGAGATGGGGTATCGTTTATGCGATGAAATCTCCTTATTGGAAACCTGATACAGACCAAGATGATTGTCTTTTATCGGCCATAACAGAGACGACAACTTATATAGACTATCAAATGCATTTGATTGTGGCGATTCAATCTTTAATCGCTCAAATTGCAAATCATACCCTGACTTTCTTTGTCCCGTGATCTGATCCTTGTATGAGGGTGTTTTTTTAATAGCATCGTAAAATACTTGCAAATCATCCTTGTATGTGCTTTGGGCTATGACCTCAAAAGAGGTTGTAGTTAAGATTAAAGAGAAAAGAGAAGCTTTAAGATAGTTTGAGAGCATAAATACAATGGTTCAATTTATATTGATTTAAAGATATTGTTTTAAGATAACCATTCACAGCGTCTGAAAATAAAAGTGAGAAACAAAGCTGACAACAACGTTCTCCCACTATCATTAAACGGTAGAATTCTGAGACACTAGCTTGCGCCTTATCAAATAACCAGGGAATAATGAGAACAGTTCAGCTTTTTCTATATTAAGGAATTTATTGAAATAGTTTAAGGGTTAAATTATGTCTAACAGCCGATCTTTGATTCAAAATTATAGCCGTTAAACGAACAACAATATGAAGAACTTAAAACTAACGATTGTAACTTGCCTGCTGTTAAGCACCGGAAGTCTATATGCACAAACATTAAAACTTAGCAAAAGTATTCTCGAACCTATTCAGGTGTCTATGTCTGTAGAAAAGCTAATGGGCAGAGATGTGGTAAAAGTTATCAAAGATTCCACAATAAAAGCGTTCGACGAACCAACGTTTGTAAGAATAAAAGGAAGCGATTTCAAAAACGGAACAATTGAAGTGAAGGTATTAAGTCGGCTAACGAAATCCGCTCCGGCATACTCCCGCGGTTTTATTGGGATTGCTTTCCATATCAACGAGAACAATTCGAAATTCGAGAGCATTTATTTGCGGCCTACCAATGGACGGGCAGAAAATCAGGTAAGGCGTAACCATTCTATCCAATATTATTCTTATCCCAACTACAAGTTTGACAGACTTCGAAAGGAAGCTCCAGAAATGTATGAATCTTATGCGGACATGACTTTAAACGAGTGGATCACCATGAAAATAGTTGTAGAGGGAAAAGAAGCAAGACTTTACCTTAACGACAACAAACACCCTTCCTTGATCGTAAACGACCTAAAGTTAGGCGAAAATGTTTCGGGTGCTATTGGCTTATTCGTGGATGTTGGCACCGAAGGATATTTCAGCGATTTAAAAGTCTACAAGCAAAACTAATGTAGCTCTAATTTCGTTAATTATTCCACTTTTGAGGACAACCGATGCGTAAGCTTACCGGCTACTGGAATAATGATGAAAGCCGCCAGGTAAGCTACAGGAAACATAACCATCCAGGCATTGAGGGCTTTTGAAAACAAACCGGCTACAAAGCCGTGATTCCGTGCAATTCCAACAAAAGCCATAATTAAGGTCATAGGAAACACTACAAACAAGGTATTAATGTACTTTAAATATTTTTTCTTCATTTTTCAGAGTTGGGGCGGGGGATAATCCATTTATGGTAAAACCACGATTTTTCCAGCACCAGAATTAGTTTCCATGAAACGATGCGCTTGCGAAATCTCGTCCAATACAAATGAACGATTAATATTTAGATGAACGTTACCAGCTTCAACTTCTTTGACAAACTGCTGATAATACTGCTGCCCAACACGTACTTGTCCGCTGTCATAAACAGTAAGGCATACTGTAGCCGGAATAACATCCATAGGAGCAAAATCGTTAAGTGACCATTGTTCCGATAACATACCGGTCATACATACCATTCCACCTAAAGAAGCACAACGTAGTGAATCGGGCAGTGTAGCGGTTCCTACGAGTTCCAATACCTTATCTACACCCTGTGGTCGTATAACTTTAAGCTTGTCCTCCAATTTACCGTCGTCAATGATTACCTCGTCAGCACCGTTATCCAGTAATAGTTGCTGTTTATCTTTATTACGGGTAGTAGCTATAACCTGCAGACCGGCACTTTTCGCTATTTGGGTGGCTAGCATCCCTATGGAAGAAGTGCCGCCTCTTATAAGTAATGTTTCTCCCTCCTTGATTTTTAAAGCCAGATGAAGTGAGCCATACACTGTTTGGAACATCTCGGGAATGGCGCCCAGCAGTTCCCAACTTAGCTCACTTTCAAAGGGGATCAGCAATGATTCAGGTAGCAAAGCGAACTCCGCTTAACTGCCATCAAAGTCTCTACCCATACCACCCATAAAGGCCGCCACTTTTTGCCCAACCTGCAATCCGCCTGAAGGATCTGTTACTACCTCCCCAACACATTCAATACCCAGCACCCTGGGAAATTTCACGTTTGGGGAAAGTCCTTTCCGAGTCATTAACTCCGAGCGGTTGAGACCAAAAGCTCGCACCTTAACAAGTACCCATCCTTGTATCGGGATTGGTACTTCTCGTTCTTCCAGAATAAAATTATCCCATGCTCCGGGATTATAAAGGACTGCTGCTTTCATCATCGTAAAGCGATTTTCTGATTAACCTGCATTAACATTGTTGAAAATATAACGAAATATTTTCCAATGCTCCTGCTCTTTTTGAAGTACAAAGAAGTCTCTACTTCCCTTAGTGGTCTTTTCACCTGTTGCTAACTTTGTAATGGTGGTTTGAGCGGCTGCTTGCACGAATGCGTAATTGCCGTCAATAGTTGTTTCCTGCACAGCAAATTCTATTGAATAAGCAACTTTTTTGAACAGGTTTTTGGAGTCTCGATCCAAATCGTTCCGGCTTATGTTCTTTCTTCCATTTGGCATGAAAACCGCCCTTTGCGTATAGAAATTTGGCATAAGACTACCATTGCCAGCATTAATTGCTTCAGCATATTTGTTTAGCAACGACTCAACTGCTTGTTTTTCTTGTTGTGTATCCATTTCAACTTTAAAATTTAATTAGTGTTTACAGCCTGTAATCAGCTACAGTATGAAATTTGATTTTATCTCCATGAAGTAGAAAGGTATCCGTACCCAAGGGTATTTTTGCAGCAGCAGATTCACTAGCCCAGACAATGTAGGCAAGTTCTCCGCTGATGGTTAGCTGTTGCATTTCGAAAGCAGAGCCAGTTGGGATCGCAATAAAAAATGCTTCGAAAAACTTATGTATTTCAGCCAGTCCTTTCAAAGGACCTTCAGGTGTAAAAAGTTCAGATTCTTCAGTGTAATCTTTTATAATCTCATCCAGGTCATTTATTACCAAAGACGGTAAGGTGGTGAGTTAATACCTGACTTGTTATGGTTTCGTTAATTTCCATTTGTTAATTTTATTTATATAAATTATTTGTGTTATGTGTCTAGTTCAGAAAGGGTGTGATACTTGTCCAAAGCGCTGGAAAATTTACTAAAAAAGCGGGATGTGGTGCATTAGGAATGATGCTCAACTGGGCATTGGGAATCATTTTATAAGCCGCTATTACCGTCTCCAACGGTGCATTCTCATCTCGTTCACCAGCCATAATTAAAACCGGGCAATGAATAACATTAAATATTTCTTTCCCTACGCTGACAGCGTTATAGTATTGATTTACAATATAAAGCCATCGATCAAGTCTTTGCGGCTCTGGCATTAATGCCAGTTGTTGTTGTAGGTAGTGACTATCGATCTGTGCCAAGCTAGCACTATCAAGATTGAAAGTTCTACATGCTCGCCTCCATTCTCCTGCACCAATAGCAATTAACTTTTTGACCTCCTCTGGGAACATCCCCGCGAGATGATATCCGGTATAAGCCCCATCGCTGAATCCTAAAATAATTACGCTATTTTTTGTTACAGCCTGATAATAGCTGATACGTCCTTAGCCTTTCGTTGGTAGCTAGGTACTTCTGTACCCATCTCGGACTTACCATGTCCTCGGGTTGATACAGCAATAACCTGATATCGTTTTGAAAGGCTGTCTATAAATTGGGCCATTTCAAAAGTAGACCCAACAGTTCCTCCATGAAGGACTACAACCGGTTTTCCTTTACCATAAACTTCATAATAGATTTTAGCATCACCAGTATTTACATAATTACCCGCTTTTGGATTGTTTCCGTAAGGAATTGCATCCACAGGTGTTGTAGTTGTTTGCATAAAATGTCTTAGCTGCTTATGGTTTTGAGCGAAAGTGTCCAGGGACAAGAAAGCCAGTAAGAAAAATAATTTAGATGTTGCTTTCATAGATAAGCTATTAGCTAGGAACATTATTTTGTTTTGTTATACATGTAGCGGGCAATCTTCCATTGACCATCAGTTTTTTCGAACACAAATAGTTCGCGGTTTTCATCAGGAACGGTTTGTCCACTTGATTTAATGGTTAGTGACCCCTTTGAGGTAGATCTTGCAAATGCAGTATTACCATTTACCTGGATTTCAATGATATTAAATTTAAGATTGAAGGCGAAATTGTCAAACACATATTCGTATGTGCCTTTCACCTGTGCAGCACCATCGGACGTGGGCGCCCCATTTGCGATCAAAACACCATTATTAGTGAGTAGGCTGATTACCTTTTCGGCATTGGAAGCATTAAGTGCATCCTGATAAGAAAAGATAAGTTTCTCAATTGCTAATTTTTCAGCCAAAACTGCGGTAGTTATTTTGCTTTTAGCTGTATTAGACTGCGCGTATGCTTCTAATTGAACAAGAAATAATGAGGCCATGACCCCAACGGTTAATAACACTTTTTCATCGTATTTATCTGTTTATTTTACAATGTAAAAGTAGGACGCTCGAATTTAGTGAGCCTATAAACTAGTTTAAGAATTAAGACTTGTAACCGATTTTTTTTCTAATCTTACTTAAGAATTCTGGGGTCACTCCGAGGTAGGATGCGATTTCAGTGTTTGGCAAACGGTTTGACAATTGCGGATATTCTTCGAGAAAACTTAGATATTTTCCTTCAGCTGTTGAACTGATACTTTGCAACACCCTGTTTTGTAATTCTATAAATTTTCGCTCAATGATAATTCTAAAATTACGGTCGAACTTATGATAATGAGTATATAAATGTAGAAGGTCTGATTGCTTGATTTGCAAAACGGTAGATGGTTCAATGGCTTCAATATAAACTCCGGAAAGCTTTTGGGAGTAGAAGCTGGAAAGATCCGTAATCCAGTTTTCCTCAAATGCAAATTGCAAATTATGCTCTTTGCCTGCTTGATCTAGCGCATACATTTTTAAACAACCCCAAACCACAAAGCTAAAATGGCCACAAACATCACCTTGTTGAAGAATGAACCCACGACGTTTTATTTTTCGTTCTGTAAAACGTTGGCGTATTTGTTCAGCCTCAGTCTCATTAAGAGGAAAATACTTTTTAAAGTATTCAATCAATATTTCAATTGAAGTTTTTTCGATCACTATTTTTTTAAAGCTTTATTGATACGACAAAGTAGCAAAAAAAAATGATACTGGTTTGAAGTCTAGCAACAGCTCTAAGTTATGCCGGTGAAAAGCTCTAAATTTTTTATCAAAAAACCGTCGATTTCTTAGAAGAGTCTTTGCTCTTTTCAAAAAAACGAAGGTTTTTTGAGTGATCAACTTGCTTCATCAACGTTAATATAGATCTGAGTGGCTAAGCATTGATATAGGAGCTAACTGGCTCTTTGCACGGGCAAAACTATGCTTGGGTAAAAGCTTTAAAGTATTCTAAAAGAAAACAGAGCTTGCTTCCATCCCCATAGCCTATAAAATACTCTCCGTCTGAAGAAACTCTGAACCAATCGTCTTCGGATTCATCAACAAATTTTTCTGACAGTTGCCTCCCTTCCAATGAAGTACCAATCAAATCAATTTTAACAGACCATCCAGGTTATCCAATGTTTCTATTAAAATACCGGATGTATGTTCCCAATCCCCATTGCAATTATCCTTATACCATCCTGATATCCATCTTATTAAATCCATAAAAACTATTTTTATTTGGTGCAATCTTAATTTAACTACCGGTAGTATCTTTCTAAAGATTTTGATGTTTAGAAAATACATTTACATAGTTATCAAAAAGATTGATACTATGCTTGGAGAACAAGGTTATAAAGTGACTTCACCTAAATCTATAAATTATATTTGCGCTGGAAGCGATTTAAGAATAAAATGATCTGCCGATATAATCCGATGAAATCATTTAAGTTTTGAACTTAAGATAACCAAATTACAGCTTAGTATCCGTATATTCAGTTGTTTGGCATAATTCAAACGATATGAGATACAGGCTGTTGTTCTACCTATTTATACCATTTTCTATTTTGATGACGTTCACTAGCTGTACAGTTTTAACACCATTATCTTCAACTAACTCGCCAAAGGAAGAGAATCAGCAAGAGGAAATCTATGTTCTCAAAAACGTGAGTATCATTCCGATGACTGCCGAAAACAAAATCATCAAAAATGGTACGGTGGTAGTTAAAGACAAGAAAATTTTATCAATCAATCAACCTGTTCCTCCTAACGCAAAAATCATAGATGGGAGAGGTAAGTGGCTCATTCCCGGCCTTACCGATATGCATGTCCATAATCTGGCTGACATCAATTTTAGTGCAAATTATCCTACTAAAGGTGCGACACTCTTTGCAGACACTCAAAATTTTATGCTGCTTTATATAGCAAATGGCATTACAACGGTATTTGAATTAAATGCCAGGGTAGAACATTTCGGACAAAGGAATGAAATCATAAAGGGAAAAGTGATCGGTCCTCGGGTTGCACTGGCTTTTTTGATAGATCGAGGAGATGCATCAGGTAACGTTGCTAATACACCGGCTGAGGGTCGCCAAACGGTACGTATAGCAAAAGCGCAGGGTTATGAGTTTATTAAGCTTTATTCAGGGCTGAATATTGAAACTTTCAAAGCCGTCATTGACGAAGCTAATCAACAGGGGATGAAAGTTGTTGGACATATCCCCAATGCTTTCAGAGGCAAAATAGAGGAAGCGTTTGTTCCTCATTTTGATATGGTAGTTCATGCTGAAGAATATGCCAAAGAAAGCAAAAATTTAAGCGATGAAGATTCACGCCGTTTTGCACAATTTGCTAAAGAAAATCAAACTTGGCTGACTCCAACTTTAACAACGATGGAGAGAATAGCCTACCAGACACACTCACTCGATGGTATTCGTAATCTGCCCGGTCTTAAATATGTACATCCACTGATGCAAAGTAAATGGCTTACATCAAATCGCTATAATCAAGAAACAGACCCGAAACGTATTGACCGTATCGATAATATGACCAACTTTCATCTTCGCTTGGTAAAAGCCTTCAAAGAAGCCGGAGTTCCGATTGTTGCTGGAACAGATGCTGGAGTTTCAGGAGTAGTTTGGGGGTTTTCGCTTCATGATGAAATGGAGCTTTTGGTTAAAGCCGGGCTCAGTACAAATGAAGCACTGGCTTCAGCCACAAGATTACCTGCCACTTGGCTCGGACTTGAGGACAAAATTGGAACCGTTGAAGCTGGAAAGTATGCAGACCTTGTTTTGCTTGAAGCCAATCCATTAGACGATATAAAAAACACAAGAAAAATCTCCGGCGTTTTTGTAAATGGTAACTGGCTGGAAAAAGAAAAAATTGATGTAATGCTTGACGAACTAGAAAAGTGGAACAATGCTCATAAAGATAAATTTGACTGGAAAAAGAGGAATAATTATTAGATTAACCTGCTGAAGAGCACGATTTCAAACCTAAAGATAGTTTCAAAAAAAAGAGATTAATTATTTGGAATTAGAAGCACCTTAGCCCCCACATCAAAAATGATATTAAGGATGTTTTGTCATTCGTCAATGTCTTCAAATGTCAGCTGGTTTTCTGATTTACTTATGGATATTCGTCTAAATGTCGGTGCGTAACCTTCCTGTCCACTTGGCTGAAAATATTCTCTAACATATGAATTTTGAGTTTCATAATTATGAATAACCTTTGGCCCGAAATATCTGTCTTGATGTTGATAAAGTAGACTTTCCTTTTCGTAAGTCTGCGATTTAAAGTTTTTAGCACCTTTAATTTGTAAGATTGCACTTTGTTTGTCGTTCACTGATATATTCAAAGTAAAAGTGTGATAATAGTCGCCAATTGCAGACGTTGATTTATTTTCTTCCAAGTCAAACTTGTCTACTAATAAAATCTGCTGTTCTTCTACAAGTTCTCTGGCATTGTCGTTGCTGAAATGTTGGTCTTCAAAAACAACCCATAAAACAATTGTCAATACAAGCAGTCCAAAAATTATTGTTAAACATTTTCCTGTCTTAGGGTAGCCGATTTTTTTTTGGCACAAAATAAAATAAGCAAACAAGTCCGATTGGTAGTCCGACGAAAACAAGTGTAAAAATTCCTATAAGTATAATTTCGTCCAATTTCTATGTTATTGTCTGTTCGTGTTCTGTCTTTTAAAAACACCCTATAAATCTCATGTATGCAAAGCCATTTCAACTTTCTCTTTTATTGTAAATTTATTTAAACTGCAATCTATATTAGAGAACCATGGTTTATCGAGGAAACGGCTTGCAGTCTCTCAAAAAACGAGGGAATGGTGATAAGGAACTTCAATAAAGCTTCGTTTATTAGACAATTTTTCTCTTTGCCCTAATTGGTGCCAAAAAGAATTGAAAGCTGAGAGAAATTATCACTACAAGTTTTTGAGATAAGGCTTAAGCTTCGGAAACTCCGATTTCCAATAACGCCTTTGAATTTCAATAACGACCATCCCATTTCCTGCCCTATACCCATATATGGCAGCACCACCACCTTCCGTCTCAACTTTTAAAGATTTAATCGATTTTGGTTTGATTAAGCTATCAATCAATCTGCAATTTATAGTGTAGTGTTGATTGTTTATCATAACCAAACACCAGGGGCCAGGGGGTATCTTCGTAGCAAAACTTGGTGGAAGACTTTTTGACGGTTCTTGAGCGTACGCAAGCTTACCGTTAAGAGCAATTAAACATTGGAAAAGTATAAGTATAAGGAAATGTTTCTTCATATATACAAGATGTTCTGAATTTACTATTCTGTAAATTTACTTAGAAAATAAAATTCTGACGACAACATCATTCATCATTCTTTTGTTAATTTTTCGTTTCTACTAACAGATCTAGACTTCACCTCACTGATCTTAGTAAACTGGTGGACTAGTTCGTTTTTGAATTACTCTTTGTAAAAAATGCAATGACAAATTTCTTTGGTGATAATTATTTACTACTCAAGCTTATCTTTTAACCGTCGTTTTCTGAGAAAGTTTTTTGCCATTAAAGAGACCAGGAGGGTGAACAACGATATACGTTCGTATTGAGAGACGAACTTATATTTTGAATTCTTTTCATCCGATCAAGGCATTTGTCTCAATGCGCCACAATAGACTGATTTACAGGCGTTTTTTTAAAAGAAACGCTTGTAAATAAATAATTAATCTCTTAAGTTTAAGATGGTAATAGCTTTAACTTATGACGGGGACATTCATAAAGTATATCCTAACTTCTATTATTGTTTTTAATTATGTTATAGTAAGAGGGCAAGAGAATAAGTACGATTTATTTATTACTCAGGCTGACTCTCTTTTCAAAAAAGATGAGTTCCTGAGTTCCGCACTATCATATTCTAAGGCATTCGAAACTAACAAGTGGAGAGGGAGAATAGACCATAGGTATGGAGCAGCAATTGCGTGGGCAAAGGCCGGAGTTCCAGATAGTGCTCTTTTTCAATTGGAGAAGATTGTTAATTCTGGTAACTACATTGATTATAATCGATTAATTTCAGATTCAAGCTTCACATACTTACATAAAAATGGAAGGTGGAATATTATATTAAATAAGTTGAAGAAAATTGAACAAGCACAAGCTGTGGAGATCGACAAACCTCTTTCTGAGGAACTAGAAAGAGTGTTTGAGCAAGATCAGATGTATCGCGACTCCGTTGACAGTTTGTCAAAGCAAGAAGGTAATAATTCCGCTAAAGTGAACGAAGAAATAGCCAAGATGCTGAAGGTAGACTCTATCAACTTAAAGATAGTATCAGGCATTCTTGATAAATATGGATGGTTAGGGCCAAAAAGAGTGGGAAGAAAGGCAAGCATAGCAATTTTTCTAGTTATTCAGCATTCTGACTTAAATACCCAGTTAAAGTATTTACCTATGTTGAAGGCTGCCGTGTCCTACGGTGAAGTTGATGCCATCGACCTCGCATACTTACAGGATAGAATCCTATTACAACAAAATAAACGTCAAATATACGGCACACAGATAGGAGTAGTTCAATTAACCGGACAAAAATATGTATTACCACTTCTCGATCCTTTGAACGTAGACAAAAGGCGTGCTCAGATTGGTTTAGAACCGCTAGCGCAGTATCTAGCTGGCTTTAATATTGAATGGAATCCAAACGAATATGAAAACCTGTTATTGAAGCTTCATCGAGAAAACGGCATTAAACCGAAGAAATAATCATCATGATCAAGCTTATTCATAATACAAGTAAAAGGCGGTTTCCGAAAAGCCTTCAATGAGTAGGAGTTATATAATTGTGATTAATTATGAGAAAGTTAACAAGTCTGTCTGAGGACATGTTCAAAACCTTGGAACCAGACGAAATGAAGAGAATTAAAGGTGGTGTAACTTGGACTTACGCATCAATCCGAACTTTTGTTCCATATTCAGGAGATCACCATCATTATTCATCTTGACATTAAACAACAAAGGAGCTGTAGACCTAAGTTGCAATACTTGTAGTTGAGCAGCATTTAGGCGCGCCGCATAGTTTCCAGGAGGCAACTCCATAAAGGTAAATTATAAAAAAACGGTGGTTTCTTGATAATTTGCTTATTAAAGAAGTCTAGCCTAATTGTAAAATCGGTAAAAGAAAAACAGCAAATTATCAAGAAGTTCACACTCAAGCGGACCCTATTTTTATGCTATTTCGTTTATCAAATACTCATCATCAGAAATGGAGATTCCAATTTGATTAATGATATGAGTTTATAATAATGGACAAAAAAGAACCTATTAGGTGAGCAAGCTGCTTTTCTTCGTCTTGTCAATCAAATCCCAGCTAAATATTCATTATCACTCAAAACAGTAACTCTTTGTGATATAGAGGTTATAAACAAAATCTATATTTTTTATAATATCAATCAACTCTTCATTTAGATTCAAACTGTTCTAAAAGAATTTGTTACACTTTTTAAAGTAAACTGTGTAATTTTCACTTCTCCATAATTGAGGCATCATAGAAATTCAATGAACATAATAATCATTTGGCAACCCATGCAATAAATCAAGATGCAAATTATCTCAGAAGCCAACACCGTAGATTGGTCGTCCTGACGTTAACATGCCAGCACACTGACACCGCAGTCCGTCCACAGTCAGTCCAGGGTTTGTTCGGTAAAACGTGGACTCACTGTGGACTCATGGTGCACTCATGGTGGACCCACACTAATTCAACAGGCCTCTCACACTATCTTTTCACCAAAAACACAGGCAGTGATGTATATGTTTAAAGATATAGGTTGATGTTGATTTGTAGACTTGTAACTAAGTGGTACAACTCGAAGCCGAGTATCATGATCGACGTAGCCTAAACAAAAAATGCCCCCGAACTATTTGTTCAAGGCATTTACTACCATAACCTCCACCATTTTTTCATTTGCTTTTCTGAAACGACATTTTTTGGCACTTTATCTTCTTGCCCATAATCTATATATACAAAATGTCCATATAAGTCTTGTTCACCTGTTAAGACAATTTGTTTTGATGTTAGCCACTGAGTTACCCGCTCAATTTCGGCTTCGAGGCCAGGAGAAAAATCAGACAAAAGCTTTGCTTGCTGCGCAGCAGTTAATTCATTCCAGGAATTTGCGCTGCTATTTTTCACCAATGGCACTTCAACTGCATGGCCATAGGTTAAACCTAAGACTTCCACGAATGAATAACCTTTGCAATAGAGATCGTAAAACTGCATTAATAGGAAGGGAAGCTCCTTTGTCTTTTTACTTGTTTTCTCTAATAAGTTCAGCATTTTAAAAGTCTCAAATTCGGCAGGGTCAATTAAGCCTGTCAAAAGATGATTCAATTCATACTTTGCACCTTTCTTATTGAAATCAAGAGAAATTAATTCCAGATAATCGTCAGACCGTAGTAGTGTTTCTAATTCATTATTTTTATAAAGCCATTCTTCAAACTCCAAAAGAGGAATCTCCTCAATAATCGTCTGAAAAAAATAAGTTTTTATGTCCTTTGAGAGAGGTTGCATTATAATGGCTTATGATTGGTAAATATAACAGGATACTTCAATTTTATTTCCACATCACGATGGGCATCAGATCATTCATGATGAGTAGAACAGAAAATTGAAACACAAATAAAATCGCTAGAAAGTTAAATATATGGAAAGATCTGTGTTTCATTTTCACAGTTAAAAATAAGGAAACTACTGAAAAAACCGGAATTAGTGTCGTAGCAACTGCCAATAATATATTTCCAATGGTCACATCACCCATCTGCATAAAGGGTTGATTAGCAATCAAAATAAAAGAAAATATCAATATCAGGATGGATAAAAACAACCAAAATATAGGCTGATTTCTGAAATCAATTTTATGTTTAATAAGGCTTATACAACCTGCAATGAACACATAAACTAAGCCCACTAATCCTAAAAACAGGCTACAAGCAATACTTAATATTTTCAAACCATGCACCTTTTTCATCGTTTTCAGGCCATCAGTAATTACAAATTCTCCATCAGCGGTTCTATAAAAAGTGTGCGAAATGGTTGTTCTGTCTTTCATTGAAAATAAATGCTTCCCTTGATAAATCAATACCCTGTTCGTTCCCTGGAAAGGCATTACTAAAGCACCATCTTTTGTGGTTTCAACTTTGGTATGCGAAAACACATGATCAAGCAAGCCAAACGGTTCTATCTTCGTAAAAACGGGGATATAATAGCCATTCCAATTTGATATTTCGTTTTCTAAAAGTTGCTGTTTTGAGGTGTATTTTTTGGTCTTCATACCGAGGTGTTTAACCAAAGTTGCATTGAACAGATCGTAATTGGCTGTTTCACTGTCCATATTATGGGCTATAAAAAAGGCTCTCCTATGGTCTGGAAACATATAAGTCATGGCTGAAAAGCCTAAAATAGTGCCGTTTTTAGCAGCGCCGACTACGCCATATCTATCTCTTGAATATGCCCCTAAAGCATCACCAAAAGGTACGCCATTTTTATAAGCGTCTGTCAGCTTTTGTTTGCCTACAGCTGCCAGGTATTCACTTTTGATAAATGGCTTACCATTGATTGTTCCATCCGACATCATGAAACGCAAAAATATGCCCATATCCTCAGCTGTAGTAGTGAGTTGTCCTGCTGACCTTAAATACGTCGGCATTGCAATAACGGGACTGCCATCATCAAAATGACCGTAAGCCAATTGCTGATCAGCATCATTGCCTGCTTGGGAAATAAATTTCAAAGTACTGTTTGTCATTCTCAGCGGCTTCAAGAGGTTTTCATCTAAATAATTTTCATATCGGTCTTTAGTTATCTTTTCGATAACCATTCCCAAAATGGTATAACCCAGGTTTGAATAAGAATAAATTGAACCCGGCTTAGCCCTGACTTTAAGAATATTCGGATCGTTGACAAAAACAGCGTCAAGAGGGGTATCGGGTGTGGCAGTTGTACTGAAAATATGCCATAATCTTGAATTCGTCAAGCCTGAAGTATGATCGATCAAATGTTTGATGGTTACAGGATTGGCATTATCCCATTGATTTTCCATTGGCAGGTCAGGCAGATATTTTTTTACGGGGTCATTTAAATCCAGTAATCCCAGCGTGGCCATTCTGAGGAAACCTGCGGCCATGATGGTCTTAGAGACTGAACCGACATGTACTTTATCGGTTGCATTAAGTAACTCCCTTGTTTTGATATTTTTGAAACCATGAGCATCAATAACAATCTCACCTTTTTCTGACACTGTAGCCCATACTGCACCTGATAGCTTTTGTTCAGCTATTAGGTTTTTCATCGTGTCTTTTAATCCTTCCTTGGTTTGAGCGTAGGAAAGATGATAAGAAATGGCTGCTATAAAAAATAAAAAAAACTTGAATTTCATGCTGGACTCCCCATTACTTACCATGGGATGTTATCTGCAAGTAAATGGTGGCTTGGTACACCGCCGTTAAAATGTTGCCAACCCAACAGCGCCCAAACAGCAATCGTCAGTATTGCTGCAAAATAAAGAGCCCTGTTGTAAAACATCTTTTCATTCATAAAACAAGATTGTGTGTTAGATCTTTAGGTCTTATTTTGACGTAGACTGGTGTGTTATGTTACAACTGACACATCGCTTGTTTCTATGTTTAGAAACGGCTAGTTAGACTTAACTTTTTTACACCCTTAGGTTTAAGATGATTAGTATTCCTCCGACTGTGCTGGAAATAAAAAATCTACTCGGGGAAACAATGCGATTGTCCAATCCGGATTAGCATAAGTGTTCCCATTCTTTCACTAAACTATACACACTAAAGAAACTTAAATTGGGTATGGAGGAGAGTTGCATTACCAAGAGGGATTGATGCACAGGAAAAAAAACCACAGAAGGATAAGCAATAAAATAGCGATTAAGTAAAACCACGTTTTACTTAATCGCTATTAGATGTTACTTAGTAAAGAGAGAACTAATTTGCTGGCCAGCCAGGATTCTGCGTCAAGGCCGGATTTAATACAATTTCACTTTGCGGAATTGAATTTAAATAATCACGTCCGAGCACAAACCCATAACCCTTCGAAGCAATATTTTTGAATGGATCAAGGAACCCGTTTTCATCAACCGGGTACTTGTTAGTCGCAACCTGGGAAGCAAGAAGCCCTTTAGGCCTTTTTCCAACGATCAGTTCGTCAGCCGCAGCCCAGCGCATGATGTCTGAGAACCTGAAGCCTTCCAAAGCAAGCTCAACCCGGCGTTCACGCCTGATTTCATTGATCATTGGTGAAAGCGTAGGAAAGTCCCATGCCGGATCAGGTGTGATACTGGCAAGGTTTAAATTCGGCATGCCAACCCTGTCCCTAAACTTTTTAATGGTTTTGTCAACATCCGCCTGTGTAAGTGTTCCTAATTCTGCCTTGGCCTCTGCATAGTTTAATAAAACTTCTGCATACCTGTAGATAATAGAAGGAGTTTGCTCAAACTGCTGAACGTGGTAAATCATGTTTGGGTTGTAGCCTTTCAAAACGAGGTATCCGGTAGGCGCATTATAATCGTTAGCAGTATTGAGTTTATCATAAACTGCTTTCCACAATTGATTTGGTGTACCCGCAGCAATTTTCCAAACATCATCCGGTGATGCAATGGTTTGAAAAAAGCGCCGGTCACGGTTCTCACCTTCCACCTTTAACGTAGTGTAGCCTTTAAAAAGCGGGTTATTAGCGATTGGCTTTCCATCAGTACACAAATACGAATCAGCTAACTGTTTGGTAATGGTGTTTCCCGCTGGATATTCCATCCTGAAGTTCCTGTCATTTACGAAAGCCGCATGTCCCCTCGTTAATCCATTATCATATTTTTTCCAAAACATGACTTCCTTGTTGTTAGTGTAGTCTTGTAGGGCGAACAGATCCTTGTAATCAGTAGCCGGATTACCGGTACTATAAATATCATATAAATTGGAAGCCATGATTTTTTCGGCCGCCTCCACAGCCTTGTTAAAGTATTTAGCAGGCTGAGGGTTGGCAACGGCAAAAGGCCCGCCGCTATGATACTTTTCCCAGGTACCTTCAAATAAAGCAACCCGGCTCTGCATCAATAGCGCCATCCATTTATTAACGCGACCTGCACCCGTGGTTTTATCTGCTGTAAGGTACATCGCAGCTGAATCTAATGCTAATATTATTTGATCTGCCACCAGGCTTCTGGAATCCCTTGGCTTATAAAGTTCCGGAGAAGTGGTTTTAAGCTCGGTATTGATCCATTGAATATCTCCATAGCTTTCCAGGAGATTGAAGTAGTTTACCGCCCTGAAGAAATAAGCTTCGCCAAGATATTGCTGATACTTATCTAACGTGTGACCTTGTTCAACTTTTTTGTAGTTGTCAAAGAAGTAATTGATGCTTCTCACATTTCCGAAACCTATACTTCCGCTGGTGGCCACTGTCCGTGTTCCCTCTAAACGCTGGTCAATATTTAGCCTGACCTGGTTATCGCTACCGAAATCACTTCCATGATTCGTATATCTGGGGAAGAAAGTGGCGTTGTAGTATTGATTTACATAGGTCTTCAATTCTTCAGGATTCTTAAAATAATCCGCGTCGGTCACTTCATCTAAAAGTGGCCGTTCTAGAAAATCCTTTTTGCAGGCAGTTAGAAATACACCCAATGCAATGAAACTGATAATTATTTTTAAAGATTTCATAGTAGTTAATTAAAAAGTTAAGTTAAGCCCCATAATCAGGAATTTTGACATCGGATAGGTTGCTCCTACAGAATTACCATTATTGCCAGCGAATATGGTTTCAGGATCATAAGTTTTAGGCAGACCTGTGAAAGTCAGCAAATTTTCTCCGGACATATAAATCCTGGCCTTTTGCATCAACAGTTTACCTGCATATTTCTGCGGTAGTGTATAGCCCAGACTAATACTCTTTAATCGCAAGTACGCTCCATTAAGCACATATTTGGATTGTACCTGGCGGTTTTTATTAGTTTGAGCACTAAAATAAGGCTTTGCAAAATAAGCATCTGTATTGGGGCCTAATATATTGGTTTCATCAGCAGGCCTCCAGTAATCCAGGGAAGGGGAGTTGTTAAGGATTGAAGATGATCCGAAGGCTGCGGTCATGCCCCAAAACATACTGGCATTGGCACCAGGATAATAGTCATGTTTGCCTAGACCCTGCCAGAACATATTGAAATCGAATGCCTTCCAGTTAAAGCCTCCGGTAAAACCATAGTTAAACCTCGGAGAAGTATTGCCGATAACCTTTAAGTCGCCATGGTCATCCAGCGTTCTTGTACCATCATTGATCACACCATCTTTTTTGATATCGATATCTTTGTATTTCATGTCACCCGGGCCCCAGGTAGGATAATATTTACTCTGGTCAGCCATAGCTTCACCTAGAGTTTGAATCAGGCCATCGGTTTCAAATCCCCAGATCTCACCATATTCTTTACCTACATACCAGGTGTCGATCAGCCCCTTTTGGTTGTTGTATTTTAAAACCGTCGACTTGCTGTCACCCACGCTAATCTTTGCGTTGTATGAAAAATCAGCAGAAATCCGGTCGTTCCAGCTCAGCGCCAGCTCAAAACCTTTGGTTGACAAAGTAGCATTGTTTTCTCTTGGCAATCCTGCACCCAAAACGTAGGGAAGTGTTGCCCCTGGGCCAAACATTTTCGATGTTTCCCTGCTGTACCAGTCAAACACCAAGCCCAGGCGGTTATTAAGCATCCCAGCATCAAGGCCAAAGTTAAGCGTGGTAATCGTCTCCCAGGTCACATCGGCTAACAAATCGGGCGCAAGAGAATATGGAGGTCTTTGACCGTCAATAATCCAATTTAGTTCCGGCACTGCGCTGAGTCTTGCCAGATACAGGTAATTTTGGTCGTTCTGGTTTCCAAGTGCCCCGTACGACGCCCTTACTTTGAACATATTGATATAAGGTTCAATAGGTTTCCAGAAGTCTTCGCGGGAAATGTTATATCCGGCTGACGCTGATGGAAAAAATCCCCATCTCGAATCCGGGTCAAATCGGGAAGAACCATTGTAGCGTGCACTCACTTCCAACAGGTATTTCTCTTTAAAGTTGTAGTTCAGACGACCAAAAATCCCTTGGTTTGCCCATTGCCATAGCTGGTCACCAGCGGTTTTCTCACCGAGCGAAGTGCTTAGGGATGGAATCTCGGTCGTGATTAGATTTGTACCAGTTGCATTGAGGCGGGAATATGATCTTTCTTCCTGCTCATATCCTGCCATTACTTTGAAATAATGGTCGTTGAGCGTTTTTTCATAAGCAGAAACCACGTTGAACATGGAATAGGAAGGTTGACCAAAAATAGCCTGATAGCTGGAAGTCGGCTTCCCGATATTTCCGAATGTGCCATTACCAAGCTCCACCATCACCGGTTTCGGGTTGACAGCCCCTTTTTCCGACTGGATGTTATGATTGTAGGAAACATTTGTTTTCCAGCCTTTTACAGGTTCCAATTCCCCGCCAACAGCAATTAGGAAATCATTAATTTCCATCCGGTTTCTTCCGCCATCTTCCATCATTCTGACCAATGGGTTTTGAACGGTACCATTAATATTGTACATCGGCGTCATTGGCGACCAGGTGATAAATTCACCAAAAGTGTGATCCCTATCCACGGTAGTAATACCTAAAGGATAGTCGGAAAGGCTTTTTGCATATTTTAAGCTGGAATTAACTTTCAACCAATTCGTTACTTTTGAGGAAATATTGGTTAAAAAGTTATACCTCTTATACAGGTCGTAACCATAATTATACGCGCCCTCCTGATCTGAAAATCCACCTGCCATATAATACTGTGTATTTTCGTTGCCCCCGGAAACATTAATGTTGTGCTTTTGGTGTAATGCATTATCCTTATACATCAGTCTTGCCCAGTCATAGTTAGCGTTACCATTCCTTCTCCCTAAAAAAACAGTATTAATCGGGTTTTTAGGGTCGTATTCGTCCTTAAATGTACCAGCCAGGTAGCCTTTAATCCGTTCCATTTGTTCATCGGAATACGTTGGGGCCGCCCCTGCATTCGCACTGGCCTGGTTATAGGCTGTTGCCCAAGTTAAGGAGTTGACCTGACTGGCTACTCTGACAGGAGATGCCAATGACATATTGTTATTGTATTGGATATTAATTTTTCCGCTCTTGCTGCCCTTTTTGGTGGTGATCAAAATAACACCAAAAGGCGCCCTTGAGCCATAAACAGCTGATGCCGAGGCATCTTTTAAGACGGAAACACTTTCAATAGATTCGGGATCCACATTGTTTAAATCCATCTCAATACCGTCAACCAACACAAGAGGAGCTGAATTTCCCACAAGCGACCCAACACCTCTGATATTCCAGTTACTTGCTGCACCCGGTTCACCGCCCCTTGAATTGGATGTAATATTCAGGTTCGGGGACGTACCCTTTAAAAGATCCGCAACTTTTGCAGCAGGCCTGTTTGCTAACTGTTCGCCGGAAATAACGTCAACCGACCCGGTCAGATTTACTTTCTTCTGCGTTCCATAGCCCACAACAACAACATCATCTAAGGATTTGGAATCCTCCTGCAAGGTCACATTAATGGAGGTCCGGTTGTTCACTGCCACTTCACGGGTTACATAACCAATGTAGCTAAAAACCAGCGTTCCGTTTCCATCCGATAAATTCAGCGCATAACTTCCGTTTGCATCTGTACTTACGGCAGTTTGGGTACCTTTTAGTTTGACACTGACACCGATCAAGGGCAGTCCCTTGTCGTCTACTACCTTTCCGGTAACCCTGGATTGAGCTTTATCAATTACAGGTGTTGTGTTAAACAATGCGCCGGTAACGTTACCGTAAATCGTATTATTAAGGTTTTTTAGGTGCTTGGTGTAAGAAAAATTAACACCATGGGCACTGGTTTCTATGGCAAAAGAACTACCAGCGAATACCACTGACATGACTTGCAGTCTTAGTGTATTCCTCCTAATTCCGGACCATGTAAATTTTTTTTGTAAAGAAATTTTCATAAGATCATTCGTTTTTTACTGTTAAAATGAGATAATTCAGTTAAACCGGCCAGGTAAATCCTGTGGTCGGATTCGGAAGTAAGACACTTCGGATTCTTGGTTTGGAGGTGATTCTTTTGTTCATCATGTAATTTGGTTTAGTTTGAGTTGTTTAAAAGTATTTCGCATTCATTTATTTCATATTTCAGATTTAAGGAATGGATTAATGTTTTCAAAAGCGGCATTATTTCTTCTAACGAGCAGTATGCAATTCCATGTTCATAAAGCTTTTCGAAGTTAATTAAAAATTGAATCTAGATAAAAGAATTTAATCTATCAAATATTTTACAAGAACTCATTTCAGTTTCGGGTTTTCTAAAAGCACATATTATACTTTACCATGAGAATACAATTTTGATCTCCACCAATTTAAACGACCTTTGTAACATGGCCGGTATCTATATCCATATTCCATTTTGTAAAAAAGCATGCACCTATTGCGATTTCCATTTTACGACCTCCCTTAAATATGCAGCGGAGATGACCGATGCAATTTGCAAGGAAATCATATTAAAAAAAGGCCGCATAACAGAACAAGTAGGCAGCATTTATTTTGGTGGCGGAACGCCTTCTGTTTTACCAAGCCCCTACCTTGCAAAAATATTTAACACCCTTACCGAGAACTTTTCCATTGCTTCGGATGCGGAGATCACCATGGAAACCAATCCGGATGACCTTAACACAAAAAAGATTGCAGAATTAAGGAAAATGCCAGTTAACCGTTTCAGCATTGGCACCCAATCTTTTTTTGATGAAGACTTGCAATGGATGAACCGGGCACACAATGCAAATGAAGCTGAAGACTCCATTAAACGCAGTCAGGATGCCGGTTTTGAAAACCTGAGCATAGACCTGATTTATGGATATCCCCTGCTCACCAATCTAAAATGGCAGGAAAACATCAATAAAGCGATCAGCCTGCAGATTCCGCATATCTCTGGCTATTCCCTGACCATCGAACCAAGAACTGCATTGGCCAGTATGATCAAAAAGGGAAAAGAAATCCCCTTAAATGACGACCAGAGTGCCGAACAATTTCAAATCCTGATTGAAAAATTAAGTCTGGCGGGTTTTGAACATTATGAGATCTCCAACTATAGTTTACCAGGCAATTATGCTGTCCACAATACCAATTACTGGCGTGGGGTATCCTATCTAGGCATAGGTCCATCAGCACATGGTTTTGATGGCACCAACCGCCAATTAAATGTTGCCAACAACGCACAATATTTAGAAAAGCTCCTTGCAGGGAAACTTGCGGAAACAGTAGAAGAACTTACACACCTTGACCGCTTAAATGAGTACATCATGACCTCTTTGCGTACCATGTGGGGCATGGATTTAGAGAAGATTAAACATACCTTTGGTAAAACTTTCCATGAGGAAATGCTTTTTAACCTTAAACCTTTTTTAGAACGAAATTGGTTACTGCAGCAACAGGAGCAAGTCTTTTTAACACCTGAAGGAAAGTTATTTGCAGATCACATAGCCTCAGAATTATTTTTATTAGATAACCATGAGGAATTATAAGTTTATGATAGCTTTATCACCTTTGATAAATTAAATTACATATTAATGAAACCATCATGAGCAAACACTCACAAACCGAAATGAATATTGCTCATGATAGCTTCATCACCGTTAAAAAACAAACTAAAACCTGATGAAAAATAAAGTTGTTTGGATTACCGGCGCATCCTCCGGCATCGGCGAGGCCTTAGTTTACAAGTACCATAAAGCAGGTGCGAAGCTCATCATTTCATCCCGCAACCGTGATGAGTTGTTTAGGGTAAAAACTAATTGTAAAGGCGCCATCAACATCCATGTGTTATCGCTGGATTTAGAACAAACGGAGACCTTACCACAAAAAGCGATCGAAGCGTTGCGCATTTTTGGTAAAATAGATATACTGATCAATTGCGGAGGCATAAGTCAGCGCAGTCTTGCCCTGGAGACCACAGCGGAGACGGAAGAGAAAATCATGCGCGTCAACTTCTGGGGAACGGTGACACTGAGTAAAGCGGTTATCCCGGCGATGATACAAAAGGGCGGTGGACAAGTAGTTTGTATCAGCAGCCTTGTTGGTAAGTTCGGTACCAAATTTCGCTCTGCCTATTCGGCTTCTAAACATGCGTTGCACGGCTATTTTGATTCGCTCAGGTCAGAAATTTACGATAAAAACATCAGCATTACCATGATATGTCCGGGTTTCATTAAAACCAATGTCAGCATGAATGCGATGACTGCCGATGGCAAGCCTCAAAATTCAATGGACGATACCATTGCTCATGGGATGCCTGCAGCTGAATGTGCAGAAAAAATCTTTAAAGCGGTAAGCGATCGAAAAGAAGAAGTTTATATGGGTGGAAAAGAAGTGAAAGGTGTTCTTTTTAAGAGATTTTTCCCTTTGCGCTTTTCTAAATATATGAGGACAGCAAAAGTTACCTGATCCTTACGCTCCTATACGCTTAAGCCACTGCGGGTATTTTTTTGTAAATAGTTTCTCGGGCCAGGTGCCATACCAGGCATACCCGGTCCGCCTTTCTACGTCAATTTGCGAAACAGCATTTCTCTTTATGCCATCTCTTCCTGTAAAGAATGGTTTATTGGTTTTGATGTCGTAGAACCTTGCCCAGATGGTAGCGTTAGGCACTTTTTTCAACACCTTGTCTTTTCCCAGCGGTAGTGCAGGATTGTCTATAAAGACAAAGTCATATCCTTGAATTTTCGACTTATCAAACCAGTCCATTGCCCCCCTGATGGAATTTTTAATTTCAATAGCAGGATCTGGTATACGCATCAGGAATTCTACAATTCCAACAGACTCCATCCCACTTAACGACACCAGTTCAAAAGCCCTGGCATTTGCAGGCTGCAACGTACGTTCATTATATTGTGCACACCATACCGTAAGTTTGTTGTTTACCCGGATTTGAGTTTTCAACACACAATCGATTCCCTTCGCTACGGCCTGCTGTGCTTTAAGTTTGTAAGCGATATCAAGCGCTTCATAGCCATTTATCCTTTCAACCACATCCTGCAAAACATTCATCACATTCACCATCGCGTGGTCATTATAGGTGATTTCAGCTCTGTAGAGGTTATGTAGTGGATAATATTGCGGCCATCCACCATTATCGTATTGGGCCATGAAAATATAGTCCAAACCTCTTTTTACAGCACTCAGGTAACGCGGATTTTTTGTGCGCTGATAAGCCCCCATAAGGTAACTGATTTCTTTCGTGGTGGCTTTATTATCTATGGTGGCATCCTTTGCCAGGGAATCTGCACGAATAGCCAGTTCTTGCGCTGGGCTAAGTTCCTGCCCATAATCAAGGGGCAATTTGTTGACCGCTTTTGGCCAGCCGCCTATGCTCCGCTGGTAAATCAACATCCTTTCTGCAATGACATCCCTGCCAAATGGACTACGTTGCGCAATCCAACTGACCAGATCTTGCCCTGCCTTAAAATTATCAAATGCCGCGGGGAGTTTCCGGCCATCTACATATTCATTATACAGCCAGGGATCACCAATCGCAAATACCGTCCCTTTTCCAAGGCTTGATTCTGCCATCATCACATCGTTTTCTTTATCTTTCAGCAAACTCCGCGCAGGTTTTTGTATTTGTAAAGTGCTGTACTCTTTAATATATAACTGCTTTGCGGTTTTAAACAGCATATGGTTCTCTGGAATGGACACCTTGCCCATATCGAACTGACTATTGACAACCCGCCCTTTGCTATCACCGTTGAAGTGGATATTAAATACCGCTGCGAGTTTGTTGAATTGTTCCAACTCTACATTTCCAGTATCATTAGCCATCAGCACCAAAATTCCACCGGCATTTACCCATTCAGAAATTGCCTGTATGTGATCTTTGCTCATATAGTTTGGTCTTTCGCTTTCTTTTTGTGTATCCGGATCAACAATAATGTATACTGCCGCATCTTTAAGATTCGCTGCCGTTGGGGCCTGATATAAAGTATTGATGTTAAAGCCTGCATTTGCAAACTGGCTACCCCAAAGTGAGAATCCATTGTTACTTTGTTCGTCCCACTTATAATGCCATGAAACAGAGTTTCCAAGCGCATCCTTTTTCAGCTCATGGTTAAAATAGCTATCCAGTAACACCAATTTACCGCTGCCAGGTTTAGGCATATTTATCCTTTCGACCTCATTAGCGGCCAATAAAAAGGCACCCACACCTTTCGGATCATTCGTGATTACCTTTTCGCTGATGTAATATTCATAACTCCCATCACGGTAAGGTTTGCCACCGAGGCCAGATACACTTACCGTTCCATGTAAATCTACTTTGGTCTTGTCGGGACTTTCTTCCAGAAACTGCTTTTCAATACCCCTATACCCTTTAAGTGCCGCAGCAACATTATCATTATCAAGATAACCCTTCCTCACGCCTTTTGTTAGTGTATATACAAACATCGATGAAGCAGAGGCTTCCAAATAATTTCCCTTGCGACCTCCCTGGTCTACAATATCCCACCAGAGCCCGGTTTTAGGATCCTGATATTTGCGTACCGAAACGCTCAGCCGTTTTAAGATATTGATTAATTCACTTCTTTTGGGGTGCGTGGCAGGAAAATAGTCAAGCACATCTACTAATGCCATCCCGTACCAGCCCATAGCCCTACCCCAAAAATGCGGGGAAGTCCCCTTGATCGGATCAGCCCATTTCTGTTTTCTGCTTTCATCCCACCCATGGTAAAGAAGACCGGTTTTTTCGTCCCTTGCATGTTGTTCCATGAAGATGAACTGCTTGGCAATATCATCATATGCGGCATTATCTCTAATAAGTGCGGCATATTCAGCATAAAAAGGCTGCCCCATGTAAAGCCCGTCCAGCCACATCTGATAAGGGTAGATTTTCTTATGCCAAAAACCCCCTTCTTTTGTTCTTGGATGTTGTTTCAGCTGCTCCCAGAGTAAAGTCGCCGCTTTAAAATATTTCGGCTGCCCGGTTACCTTATAAAGCTTTAACAGGGTTTTTCCGTTTTTAATATGATCAATATTATAATCCGCCTGCAGGTACCTGTTGATCTGACCATCTTTAGTCACGAAAAAATCCATTGATTTCTGCATATAAGCAAAGTATTTGCCATCGCCTGTTTTCCTCCACAGTCCATCAATACCTTCCAGGATCACGCCCTGATCATAGGCCCATTTTACGGCTTTAGGTACAGCTGGATTAAGGTTCATGGAGTCTTTCCAGATATCCAGAACTGTTGCTGCCATTTGCACAGATCGAGATGCTTGTTGTGCCTGGATACGAGTACCCAGGCCAAGCAAAATGAACCACCAAATTATCTTTAATTTCATTCTAATTTACCTATTTAACCGTTAACGATTTTTCTTTTGCCCCATGTTCAAAAGCAGCCTTGGTATTTGCTGTAGGACCCTCAATACCACGCGCGTTGATTTTAGAGCTGTTAGGGCCAACAATATTGAAAAGCACTTCCGCTTTGTTATATTTCAATTGATCAAAATTGATTGAACGGCCATTGGTGATCGTGACCAACGGACTTGCCTGGTCTACCACCAGATTCATGTTATTTATCTGTATGTTTTCTGCCTCTTGAAGATCCACACCAGAAGCTGCCTTCATTGTCAGCTGATTTAAATAAATATCACGGATACTCATTTCAGGCAAACCGCGAATAAATAAGGCTTTCGAAGCACCATCAACTACAACGTTACTGATATGAAAATCCCTGAACACCGGAGTTTCTTCCGTAACAGGCCATAACTTGACCGTTGGCAAATCTCTTTTTTCACCAGTTAGCGGAATCGGGTCTATTGCAGCATAGTACATATCAAATAAAATAGCTTCACCAGCGATATCTTTCATATAGATATTACGGGCGTGAATGCCTTCCACTACGCCGCCTCTGCCACGAGTAGTTTTAAACCTTAACCCGATATCTGTTCCGATAAAGGTGCAGTCGGAAATAAAAATGTTTTTTGCCCCACCAGACATTTCGCTGCCAATGACAAATCCACCATGAGCATGATAAACAGTACTGTTTCTAATAATTACATTTTCTGTAGGCATAGCCCGGCTGCGGCCGGCAGCATCGCGGCCGGATTTAATGCAAATTCCATCATCTCCTACATCAAACGTACTGCCTTCCACTAATACATTTTTACAGGATTCAATATCTATTCCATCTCCGTTTTGTGCATACCAGGGATTCTTCACATATATATTCCTTACCGTAAGATCTTCGCACATCAAAGGATGAAGATTCCAGGCAGGTGAATTTTGAAAAGTGACGCCCTCGAGTAAAATTTGCTTGCAGCTAGTTAACAAGAGTAGATTTGGTCTTAGAAAATCCTTAACTTCTTCATAGGACTGCAGACTTTTACCTTCGATAATAACTCCTGGGTTCTTGAGTGTAGATCCCTTTAGACTTTTTTCAGAAGGGTACCATATTTTTTTATTCGCATCTAAAGCACCACCTGAAGCAACGAGTTTCTTCCATTGACTTTCCGTCAGTTTCTCTTTCTTAACCATGCGCCAGGCATCACCTGCACCATCGATAATGCCATAACCGGTAATGGCAATGTTAACGGCTCCGGTTGCTGATATCGGCGACTGGTTCCGCATTTGTGGCAACCCTTCCCAATTGCTTTTTACGAGTTTATATTGCGAAAGATCGCTGGTAAATTGTAATAGTGCATTTTTTTGCAAATGAAGATTCACGTTATCCTGTAAAACAATAGGGCCTGATTTCCAAACACCTTGTGGAATAAGAACTACACCTCCGCCTTTTTTACTACAAGCCAGAATAGCTTCATTGATGCTCTTCGTGTTTAAAGTGATCCCATCATTTTTTGCTCCAAAGTCGACGATGCTAAGGGTGTCTTTTTTAAAATGCGTTTCTTTAATTACGGGCAAATGCTCAAAGGAATACTTATTATTTTGAGTCTGGGCATATGATCCGTATACAACTGATAACATCAGACTGCATAGCATAAGCTGGAATTTGTTCATCATACTTGGTTAGTTGGTTAATTGCTCAATCCATAACAAGTCTACATAGTTTTGTAACATAATGGAACAAAAAGTCCAAAAATAACTATGCAATCGTTGCCGCCAGATAACCTTTATCATTTATCAGCTACAGGGTTCCATCCGTTTATGGTTGAAAATATGTTTTCAATTGTATAAGCCTTAAGCATCTTTTTATCGAGCTGATTTGACCAATCCACACGCTGACTACTATCGCCACCAGGTCCATAGGATCGATATTCGGCATAAAAGCTTTTTAAATGGTTATTATTATCATTCCAGGTTCGCCAGCCCGCGGGTACAATGTGTTTACCCATGTTGGTATTGATAAAAACCGTTTTTGCATGAGAGCGCCAGGGCCTGCCCAGATAAACACGCGACACCGCCTCATCTGCGATAAGCGTGCAGTTTAAAAAGACGAATCCATATTTCTGCTTGTCGCCTGTAGATGCAGCCGTGATGTAGGAATTCCTTTTACTGCGAATAAGGCAGTTCTCAAAAACGGCAGTTGCTGCACCAAAGATGAAATCCGTTGTTCCTTCTATTTCGCAATTAAGATAGTATTGCCGGCTATTTTCTGAAGATGGATATAAGGTATCCTGATTACCTTTTATATGGCAGTTTAGAATAAACACCCGGTCTGCTTCCACATGCAAAGCCACCGCCTGTCCTACACTTCCTGCCGTATTCTCTATGGTTAGTGCTTCCGCACTGAAACCGTTACCCTGCACAAGCACCGTATAGGAGGTAAAGGTAATAATCCCATTCGCGCCAGAATAGTCATTATAAGTGATCGTCGTACTATCTTTACCAGCACCAAGCAGTTTAATGTTTACTTTCCAGGATGGGATGACCAGTTTTTCTTTATAGACCCCTGGTTTAATATAGATTACTACCTTCTGTTCCGAAAAATCCCGTACAGAATTTACCGCATCCTGAACGGTCTTGAAGTCGCCACTTCCATCTTTAGCGACCACAATTCCTTGCTTAGTTGCCCGCGCTTCTGTCACTTTAAACACTGCAAGCAGGAAAAGCAACAGCATAATTAGTTGGCTTTTACATCCCATCCTTTAAAAATTTTTGTAAGTGTATATTCTTTCACCTCTTCTGCAGTCAATTGTACCGACCAGCTCACACGGTGTTTGGGCATAAAACCCGGACCATCATTTTTATACTCCGCATAATAAGCCGTTTTCTCATTACTTTCCTTCGACCAGTTGTCCCAGCCCTCCGCTTTAATAACCTTTCCCAGATAGCAATTAATGAATACAGATTTGGCATAAGGCCTCCAGGGTCTGCCTAGGAAAAATGACTGATCAGCTGCGTCTCCCTTGATAGTGGAATTCAAAAACACATATCCATATTTCACAGTGTCTGGTGCAGAAGAGGCTGTAATATACCGCCCGCCCTTTTTGCAGAAAATCACGCTTCCATCAAACACCGCTGTCGCAGAGCCAAATATAAAATCAACGGTCCCTTCTATATAACAGTTGGAATAATATTGACGGCTGTTTGCACCGAAGGTATACAAGGTATCCTGAAAGCCGAGCATCCGGCAGTTATAAAACTTTGCACGATCACCGGCCACCCATAGCGCTACCGCCTGTCCTACAGGCCCCGCGGAATTCTCAAAAGTGATATGCTCTGCGGTAAAATCGTCGGCATACATATAAAAGCTGGCAGATCCGGAAGTACCCATTTCTTCACCAAAACGATTTTTCCTGGTTGCAAAATCATCATAACTCAGGATGGTATTTTCAACACTCTCCCCCACTAGCTTCACCAACTTCTTGGAAGCACTAAGGTTGATTTTCTCTTTATAAATCCCGTTTTTAATATAAATGACAGTAGTTGTCTTCCTAAAATCCGGCACCGCGTTAATCGCTTCCTGCAGGGTTGTAAAATCTCCGCTACCATCTTTTGCTACGGTGAAATGAGATTTAGGTTTTACAATATAATTTGCCAGGCCGAGCCGAAGGTTCTTAATTTCCTGAAGCACTAACTGCGCAATCTCTCTTGCACCAAGTTCGTTGAAATGGGTATTGTCATTTTTCCCTTCCGGATAGTTTGGATTTTCTCCCGGTTGAAGCTGATTGAATAGTAATTTGCTTTTCTGCTCACCAAATTTCTGGTAAAGCGACATGCTTTTTTCGTTAAGATCAATGAGGGGAACCTGATGCTTTTTAGCTATTGAAATCACCAGTGGCGCATATATAGCGTGGCTTTCCACAACCTTTCCACTTGTATCAAACCGCCTTCGGGCCACCGGGGTAAGGAGCACGGGAATTGCTTTCCGGCTTCGTGCTTCCCTAACGAATTTTAATAAATTAGACTTAAAGTCTGCTTCCGTGGTATAACTCTTTTTTTCTTTACTTTCATCGTTATGCCCAAATTGAATGAAGACATAATCGCCTTCCTTCAGGCTATCCATGACCGCTGACCAGCGTTTCTCGGTAATAAAAGTACCGGTACTTCTTCCATTCTGTGCGTGGTTCTTAATCATAACCCGTTCGTCAAAAAAATTGACAAAAGGCATACCCCAGCCTGTCTCGGGATACGCCTTTGCTTGTTTGATTGACATTGTTGAATCACCGACTAAATAAACGCTGATTTTTTTTTCTGGCGTTATAAAAGCCATGAGTAACGATACGGCAACAAGTAATAAATAAATATACCTTTTGTTAATCATTTCATTAATCGATTAATAGCCCCATCTCGGATCAGCGAAAGATTTACTACTCCATACAAAGAGCCTACTGATTAGCTAGTTAGAATACCCGGTTAGTTTCTTACACAAGTCTACGCTGTTTTGTTAATATTCTGTCAGATGGATCATCATAAATTTGTGCAATCGTTCCCATAACGCATTCTTTATACTTTTCTCATCGTGTAATTACGTTATATTGCATGGCTAACTCCTTTTAAACCTTAATCCAGCGTCTGACCATGTATGAACCCGTTACTTTAAAAGATATTGCTAAAGCTTTAGGTTTCTCTACCTCAACAGTTTCAAGAGCCCTGCGTGATACCCATGAAATAAGTCCGGAAACAAAAAAGATCGTTTTGGAATATGCCGATAAAATCAACTATCGACCAAACCCGATAGCCCTCAGCTTAAAAGAACGGCGCAGCAAATCCATAGGTGTGGTGGTAAGTGAGGTAGCTAACCATTATTTTTCACAGGCCATCAATGGAATAGAATCAATAGCCTATAGTCGGGGCTATCATGTAATTATTACACAAACTCATGAATCCTACGAGCGCGAGAAAAGCAATATTCAGCATTTGGCATCCCGCTCTGTTGATGGATTGCTGGTGTCTTTGTCGGCTGAGACTAACGATACTACGCACCTAAGTAAGTTACACCAGCAGGGTTTATCAATGGTTTTCTTCGACCGCGTAGCCAGTGAAATTGAAACACATCAAATTATTGCTAACAACGAGAAAGGCGCATTCGAGGCAACTGAACACCTGATCAACGGAGGCTATAAACGCATTGCCCATCTTACCAGCTCCGATCACCTTTCCATCAGCATTGAGCGTTTGGCGGGTTATAAAAAGGCACTGGAGAAACATCACCTGCCTGTAGTTGAATCCTATATCAAACACTGTGCGCATGGAGGGATGTTTTATGATGAGGTGGAGAATGCCATCCTCGCACTAATGGACCTGAAAGAAAAACCGGATGCCATATTTGTCGCTGGCGATCGCCTGAGCATCGGATGTTTACATGTATTTAAAAACCTGGGTATTCGGATACCCGAAGATATGGCTATCACAGGCTTCAGCAATTCTGATGTCCTCGATTTGATAACCCCATCCCTGACAGCTGTACATCAGCCTGCTTTTGAAATTGGTCAGATTGCCACAGAGATGCTAATCAATCTGATTGAAAGCAAATATCCGGTATTAGAATTTGAAAAACGCGTTCTGGACACCAAATTATGCATTAGAACTTAGTCAATCTCAAGTTTGATAATTTCATGAAAGGGCAGTGGGCTTCAAAAGGTTAAACAGGGTGGCTATGACCACCACCCTGTTTAACCGGTATAATTATTTCTTAAGTTTAGATATTAACCAGGTATCCATCTTTTCTCTTTGCTCTGGAACGGTATTATGGCCCGTCTCTTTATAAATCAATAACTCTTTTGGCGCATCAATTGAATTATAAGCTGCATACATGGAAGTTGGCGGACAAACTTCATCGTTAAAACCCCAGCTGTAGTACCCCGGAATAGTTAGCTGCTTAGCAAAATTAACCACATCATAATATTTGACGGTTTCCAGTTTATCTTTTTTATTATTGATGGCCAGTTTTTCCTTGGTAAAAAGATGTGGCCATCCCCCAGCTCTATTATTCAAATAACCCGTTACATCACTTAATGCAGGATAATAAGCACCCAGGTATTTTACCCGCGAGTCTAAAGCTGCCGTAACGATAGAAAGTGCCCCGCCCTGGCTTCCTCCATATACAGCCAGATTTTCACCATCATAACCGGCTTGGGAAGTCAGGAAATCTAGTGCCCTTACACAGCCAAGGTATACCCGCTTGTAATAATAATTATCTTTATCATCCAGGTTAGCGGAAGGATACTGATACAGTCCGCCGGCACTCAAATTTTTATATACTTCATCTGGTAGGGTCACCGGTACACCATGAATACCGATCTCCAGGGTGATCACTCCCTGTTCGGCAAGTGCAACTTCACCCTTATATGGCCTCACCCCAGCTCCCGGCACCTTTAAAACTGCCGGATATTTACCATCTTGCTTTGGCACACTCAAAATACCATAAACCCTTGATGAATGGATATTTTGAAAACTCACCTCATAAACGTTAACTTTTTCGGTGGAATAAGCTTTGATCAGTTCTACTTTTGGATTCATTGGGATAGCCGATAAATCTTTAACCGCCTGCTGCCAGAAGGCTTTAAAATCAGCAGGCATTTCAACGGTCGGCTTGATCATTTCAGGAGAAAAAGCCGCTGTAGCCGTGCTTTTCACCATTTTACCATTGAGCTCGGCAGTAATGGTATAACGTAAAAAGCCCGGTTCATTCATTGTATAACCTTCTAATACAAAGTCGCTTTTCTTAGTTAACAGTACGGAGTCTGACTTAAAGTGTGGCATTTTTTCAGGGCCAATCTGATACCTGACTTTTAAAATTTCGGGCTTTTTTCCATTGTGCAATACCGTCACCGTAAACCGTGGCTTTTCTCCTGGTTTATAAATCCAGTTTTGATGATCTGCTTTAATGCTGATCGTTAATTGATCATTTGCAAAAAGCGGATGAAATGAAAAAAGAAAACTAATAATTAGGGCAAGGCTGACTTTGATAAAGACACCAGGATTTTTTAAGGTTATGGTCATCATGAAAAATTAAATGGATAAATTAAATTGTTTAGTTTGTTCTTTTACTGTTTTAGCGGCTACTTTTTTCAGGTGTTTTGCAAATTCAGGCGATACCTTCGCCGGGATGAACTTTACGTTTTTGGGCGAATCATCAAATAAACACGCATACCAAACCAGGGAACCTAAATATTTCCCCGCTTCACTTGCATGATTGGCATCAAGTTTAAAGTTCTTGTTGTTCCAGAAATAACCCGAATGCAATGAATTGTCCTGTTTAGGCAGGTTAGGATAGACCGGGTTGGTAAAATTAAACTTCTCATCTTTTTTATAGGCGTAATCCTGATCAGTCACCACTTTATGAAAAGCATCTCCAACAGGAAAAATAGCCGTATTTAACTCTTTTGCAAGGGTATGATAAGCAGCTCTGGATTTCTCCCACATTTCTTCGTGGTTTTTAGTTGACGCAGCGCCTTTAATGTGGCCAAAAACTTTTGCATCCGAACGATAAGCCCAAGTTTGATGGAAAACGATTTTGGCATTTGGCTGAATAGATTTTATAAAGTTATAAAGTTGGGAGGCATATGGCCGATAAGAGTTCACATCTGTAGATGCCAAGGAATTCTGCTGAAGGGTGATCACATCCCAAACTCCTTCAGACAATAGCATTCGTAGAGATTTGCCTTTATAAGGTTTTCCCTCGGGATCATTAGGATTCGCCTCGGCTTTCTCTACATGTTTCCAGTGGCGCTCTAAGGAACAACCGCCTAGTTCAGCTCTGCCGATTTCTAAGGTTTTACCAGCCTCTTTTGCGATGACAGGCAAATAAGTGGAAGCATTTTGAGAGAAACTATTACCAATAAGGAATAACCGCAAAGGTTTTTGTGCTGATTGCGCAAAAAGCGCTGCAGACGTACATAATAGAAGTGTGGTGAAAATAGCCGTAAAGGCTATGGAAAACTGTTTGAACATTATTTGATCTGGTTTAGAATTAATTGGTTAATTATTATGCGATGTTATTTCTGATAAAGAAACCAAATATAAAGAACAAATACAAGACTTTGACTATAGGGAATTTGGTTAAAAGAATTATTTTACAGGATCATTTTTGAGCATTTTTTAATAAGTATTTCTATTTAAATTCAACTAACAGACGAGGAAACAATAATACTTTTTAAATTAGTTAAGAGAAGGCTAAAACAGATAAAAAAATAATAAAAAAAGTTTCTAGACTTTTTATTGATTGTAATAATATTGTTATATTAGGTTTACCAACTTTAACCCCAATTAACCTAATCCCATGAAAAAAATTTACATGCTTTTAGCATTATTTCAATGTTGCTGGTTTTGCGCATTAGGGCAGAACATCACTGTAAACGGAATAATAGTCGACCAAACAAACGGTCCTATTCCAGCCGTAAGTATCAAAGTAAGTGGAACCAACCAGGGAACCATTTCCGGTCCGGATGGTAAATACACCATCTCAGCTCCTTCAAACGCTAAAATTGTCTTTTCATCACTCGGTTTTGTAAGTCAGACCCTCGATGTCAATGGCAGAACCACCATTAACGTCACGCTTCAAAGTGATGCAACCACACTAGAAGGTGTTGTGGTGACCGCCTTAGGTATTGAACGCTCCAAGAAGAGTTTGACGTACAGCACAACCACTGTATCGGCAGATGACCTCAACCAGGTTAAAGGGGCAAGCGTCTTGAATTCACTTGCAGGTAAAGCTGCTGGTGTATTCGTTACCCAGGGAAGTGGTGGTCCTGGTTCTTCTCCTAGGATTGTACTCCGTGGTAATAAATCTATTTCAGGCAATAACCAGCCATTATATGTGGTTGATGGTATACCTGTTGGAGGTTTTGCCGATTATAATCCAGAAGACATAGAAAACCTGCAGGTGCTTCAGGGCGCTTCCGCCGCAGCCTTATATGGTAGTCAGGCAGCAAACGGTGTAATTTTAATTACGACTAAAAAAGGCAAGATGGGTGCACCGGAAATTCTTTTGTCTTCGACAGCTACCTTCGACAATCCAATCGCCTTACCCGAAATCCAGACTGAATACGGAAATGGAATTGGTGGTGTTGCGGCAACGACCCCTGTTAATGATAGCTGGGGGCCAAAAATCTCTAATGGCAGCGATAGTTACATCAGGGATTTTTTCCGTACCGGACAAAATTACCTGAACAGCTTGTCCATCAGCAGTGGCAATGAAATGCAAAGAATCTATTTTTCCTATGCAAACACCACATCAAAAGGCATGCTGCAGGATTATGGTTTTAACAGAAATAACCTCACTTTAAGAGGAAGTACTAAATTATTCAAGGATAAGGTAGTTTTAGAAGGAGGTATCAATTACATTCAATCCAATATGAAAAACAGGAACGAATCATCATGGTATAACAGCCCGATGTTTGGCCTGTACCTCTTCCCAATGGGTGTGGATATCGCCCCTTATGCCGCAAATGGCGGCTCGGTATATAGTGAATTAAGAGGATTTGATGTTCAAAACTGGCCTTATATTAAAAATGAGCACAGTTCCAACCAAAACCCTTACTGGATATTAAACAATATCAGGAGGGATGAACTAAGGGACCGTACCAATATCAACGTATCTGCAAAATACAACATTTTAGACTGGCTTAATGTGACGGCAAGGACTACCGTAAACCGATATAATTATGACCATGACCAGCGCTACGGTGCAAGCGGGGACCCTACATCAATTGGTGTAAATGGTTCCTACAGAAAAGAAGTATCGACCGGCCAGGATATTTATACAGACGTATTATTATCGGCCAACAAGGACCTGTCTACAGATTTGACTTTAAATGCAACTGCTGGCTTCAGTAATACCATCAATACTGACCGCGGTGTTTTGAACGGCACAAACGGAGCGGACAACACCTTATACTATGCTAATTATTTCGCTTTACAGGGCCTTACAGGAAACTTTATCTCTGAAAGCGACAACACCAAACGGATCACCAGAGCGGTGTTGGGTACAGCAACCCTTGGCTATAAAGACAGGTTGTTTTTAGACGTAACGGGTAGAAACGAATGGTCTTCCACTACGGACGATCCCTTCTTTTATCCTTCTGCTGGTCTTGCCTATGTTTTAGTTAATGAAAGTAAAGCTAACGGCTTATTATCATTCGCCAAGATCAGAGGTAGTTATGCCGAAGTAGGTAATGCTTTGCCATTTGGTGCTGCTGCAAGGAATTCGAATTATACAGTTAATCCAGATGAAAGTGTAAATGGAAGAGTTACGCTACCTTTCTTTAGCGGAACTGACACTTTGAATTTAAAACCTGAGCGTACCAAATCCTACGAAATTGGCGCTGAAATGCGTTTCTTAAACGACAAGCTAAATTTCAATGTGACTTTATACGATGCAACGACAAGGGATCAGGTGTTTACCATTACTGCACCAACAGGTGCTGGTGCAACAAATTTTTATATCAATGGTGGAACGATCCAAAACCGGGGCGTTGAAGCATCACTAAGTTATAATGCAAAAATTGGCAATGTGAGCTGGTCGCCGGGTGTTAATTTTACCCTTAACAAAAACCGCATCAAATCATTAAGTGATTTATTGACCTCTGATCGTTTTGTATTGCAAAGTGGTAACAGGCTCACCAATTTATTCCTTCTCCGCCCTGGAAGCGAACTCTTAAACGGAAGGAAATATGGTTCATACATGGATCTTTTCGGAAAAACATATCAATATAATGAAGACGGCAGTCAAAAGTTTGATGCCACCACAGGACTTCCTGTTTTATCAACACAAACGGACCAATACATTGGAAATGCTAATCCAGATTTTCTGTTAAACTTTAGCAACAACTTTTCTTACAAGAACTTCAGTTTATCTTTCCTGATTGACGGGCGTTTTGGCGGCCTTGTATCTTCATCTACACAACAATGGCTGGATTATAAAGGTTTATCACCAAGAACAGCAGATGCGAGAAATAATGGCGGCGTAATGGTTAATGGTAAATTGATTGACGCTGAAACTTATTATGGTTTCATTTCTGCAAAGGCAGATGCGGGTGCTGTGGCTACTGAATATTCTTACAGCTCCACTAATGTCCGCCTAAGGGAGTTGGCTATAGGTTATACTATTCCGAAACTAGGTAATACGATAAAAAATGTCAACATTTCACTGGTCGGCAGGAATTTGTTCTTCTTCCATAAAAAAGCACCATTTGATCCGGAAATGGCATTGAGTACAGAAAATAGCGGTCAGGGTTTTGAGTCATTTCAACTTCCGTCGGCTGCCTCTTTAGGAGCAACAGTTAGAGTGAATTTCTAAATCAAAAAACACGAAGATGGAACCATCATCAATTCCTAATCATTAAAACTCAAATTAAAGACAATGAAAAAATATATAAATAAACCGATTTATAAAATGCTTTTCCTCTGCTCCCTGCTTTTTACGATCCCTTCTTGTACAAAGGATTTTGAGGGCTTAAATGTAAACAAAGGAGATATTTCAGATGAAGACCTTTCGAAAGATGGTGCAGAGGCAGCCTTTTTACTTCCTGTGATGATGAATAACATTGTCAGCACAGCTACCGGTGTTCAAACACAGCAGAATTTACAGGCGGAGTCTTATGCGGGTTACCTGGAGGCACCGAGTAATTTCCTGGGTAATGTGAATACAACGACCTATATGACCAGGGGTATCTGGGCCAATTCTTACAACATTTCAGCCAACGGCGTTATGAACAACTGGCTCACGATGAAAAAGAAAGGCTTTGATGTTAAATATCCCGATCTGTATGCGGTGGCATTGATCATCAAGGCTGCAGCAGGACAAAGGTTGGTTGATACATTTGGCCCCTTCCCCTATTCTAAATTTGGTGATACTGCTGAACCAAAATTTGATTCACCGGAACAAGCTTATGCGGCTATTTTCGTTGATTTGGAGCAGGCCGTTAAATCTTTATTAGAAGCAGAGAAAACCAATCCAGCGGCAGACGTTGCCCGTTTCAAAAAATGGGACCGCTCTACATTGGGTGGCGAATACACAAAATGGGTTAAACTGGCCAACACCATCAGACTGCGCATGGCTTTAAGAATTTCAGTTGTTGACGCTGGCAAAGGAAGAGCGGAAGCAGAAAAAGCACTCCTTCCAGAAAATGGCGGCGTACTTGATGCCGCTTCCGGCTCCTTTGCAGTATCACCATCAACGGGCACAAACCCTTATTTCACCATGTCGACTGCCTGGTCTGATACCAGAATTTCAGCCGCAATTGTAACCTATTTAGAAGGTTTTGGCGACCCGCGCTTAACGGCTTATGCATTACCTGCCAAGGACCCTGTTTTAAATGGTTCCTACAGAGGAATCAGGCCGGGAGTTGACAGGCCCACTAAAGCGATATATGAAAACTATTCACAGTATAATGTAACGGCAACCATGCCGGTTAAAGTTGTTGACCTTGCAGAGAGCTATTTTTTGAAAGCTGAAGGCGCGCTGAGAGGATGGAATATGGGCAGCGGTACAGCACAACAGTTCTATGAAGAAGGCGTCAGGGCTTCCATAGCAGCAAATGGTGTCTCAGGTGCAGATACCTATCTGCAAAGCACAACTCCGCAACTGGCCTATGTTGACCCAAAACGCCCTGCGTATAACAGTCCGCCGTTAACCACCAATGTTGTTAAATGGGATGAAGGTGCCGATCTTGAAACCAAGTTGGAGAAAATCATTACGCAGAAGTGGATAGCAGTTTTCCCGGAAGGAACTGAAGGTTGGTCAGAATTTAGACGTACGGGTTATCCGAAACAATACCACATCATGGCACCGCAAAACCCTGTACTTCCTTTAGGTACTTTTATCAAGCGGTTAACCTACCCAACTGCTGTGGTTACGGCTAGTCAGGCGGCCTATAATGAAGCTGTGGCAGCGTTTTTAGGTGGTAAAGAAGATGAATCCGTTAAGTTTTACTGGATGAAATAAACATAGCATAAAAAGCATTGAAACATCTTAAACCCAGGTGTAATCTATTACACCTGGGTTTTTTAATTCTTGTCTGTTAACTTCTGCCCTTAACTTCTGTTCCCATCAAATAAAAGACAATTCCCCTAGCGAGTTGCAATTATTTTTAGACATTTGCTGCCAAACATTTTAGGGTTAGAAATAATATGAGCTTTATTTTAAAGCCGGTCGATACTGTAGAGCACATCAGTCCGGAAGATTTTAAGAAGAATTACCTGGATACCAGACGGCCATTAATCATCAAAGGACTAACCAAAACCTGGCCTGCGCGAGAAAAGTGGACCACAGACTATTTAAAGGAAATTGCGGGTGACGTAGAGGTAAGTTTAATGGATAATTCCAAGGCTGACCCCAGCAAACCCATCAATGCCTCGGTGGCCAAAATGAAGTTCGGCGATTACCTGGATCTCATTAAATCGAAACCCACGGAACTGCGTATCTTTTTCTTCAATCTGTTTAAGCACGCCCCGCAACTGGTGGATGACATTGTTATTCCCAAGGATTTAATGGGTGGTTTTATTGAAAGCATGCCTGCCATGTTTTTCGGAGGCTCTAATTCTGTGACCTTCTTACATTACGACATAGACCTGCCCCACCTTTTTCATACACATTTTGGCGGCAGAAAGCAGATCATCCTCTTTGATAATAAATGGAAGAAAAGACTGTATTGTATCCCTAATGCCACTTATGCACTGGAAGATTATGATGTCGCCAATCCTGACTTTGAAAAATTCCCTGCTTTAAAAGGAGTTGAAGGTTATGAAGTTTTTCTCGAACATGGCGACACCCTTTTTATGCCCACCGGAATGTGGCACTGGATGAAATACCTCGACGGTTCCTTCTCGTTGTCGCTGCGTGCCTGGGATGCTTCCCTGAGCCGAAAAGCACAAAGTGTTTTCAACCTGGCCATTAAAGGAGGCCTGGATAGTGTACTTAAAATGGTTTTCAAAGTTCCCTATGCGAAATACCGGGAAGGACTGGCTGTAAAACGCGCAGAAAGCGCGATTGCCAGGCACCAACCGCAAAAATGACATAGCACTTAAAATACTTAACTCTTAAACTTTTACCTTAGTAATTCGTTATTAATTTGCTATGAGGGGTTTTCATTTTTCAAACTATATTCCTGATGATTTGCCAAAAGGGGGATTTGAAGAATTGCTTAAACTATTTACGCAATTGCTCAATTACACCGCGGGTGATGCCGGCGAAACGCTGGCCTGGATGAATGAATTGGATAAACAATATAAGTTTACCAATAATGAGTATGGGATGGGCAATTTCATTGATGACCTGAAAGATAAGGGTTATCTGAAAGAAAACCCACGTGACGGCCAGTTAGAGATAACGGCCAAAACAGAACAAACTATCCGCCAATCGGCACTGGAAGAGATTTTCGGGAAACTGAAAAAAGCGGGCAAGGGAAATCACAACAGCAATATCTCAGGTATTGGCGAAGAGAAAAATGCCGACCGCAGGGAATTTGCGTTCGGGGATAGTCTGGATCAGATTGACATGACTACCTCCATACAAAATGCGCAGATCAACCACGGCATTAACAACTTTACCCTGACCGAGCGAGACCTGGAAGTGGAAGAAAAGGATTATAAAACCCTTACTTCTACCGTACTGATGATCGATATCTCCCACTCCATGATTTTATATGGTGAGGATCGTATCACGCCGGCAAAAAAAGTAGCCATGGCTTTGGCTGAGCTGATTAAAACGCAGTATCCTAAAGACACGCTTGACATTGTTGTTTTCGGTAATGACGCCTGGACGATTACGGTGAAAGATTTGCCTTATTTACAGGTTGGCCCTTACCATACCAATACCTGTGCAGGGCTGGAACTTGCCGTTGATTTGCTGCGCCGCCGGAAAACACATAATAAGCAGATTTTCATGATCACTGATGGTAAGCCTACCTGTTTAAAGGAAAACGGCCAGTATTATAAAAACAGCATGGGACTGGATCGTAAGGTGATCAGCAAAACACTGAACATGGCCGCCCAATGTAAAAGATTAAACATCCCTATCAACACCTTTATGATTGCAAAGGATCCCTACCTGCAGCAGTTTGTGAGAGATTTCACGAAGGTTAATGGTGGCCGGGCCTTCTACAGCTCGCTTACCGGCTTGGGTGAATATATATTTGAGGATTATATTAAAAACAGAAGAAAAACAGTGCGCTAAGCAGGTAACTACATCAGCAATCGGCTGATGAGTACCTTGTTAAGAAATTGATATATGGATTATAAAAAAATAAAGACGCTCGGTGAATTAAAAGCCACAAATTATATATCCTTACCGGTTAAGGATGAATTGCGAAAGAACCTGATCAAACAACTTCAGGAAAAAGACGCCGGTTTTGAAGGTATTTTAGGCTATGATGAAACTGTTATCCCTGAATTACAAACGGCGATCTTATCACGCCATAACATATTATTATTGGGTCTACGCGGACAGGCGAAAACCCGCATTGCCCGTTTAATGGTTAACCTGTTAGACGAATACATACCTTACGTTACGGGAAGTGAAATCTTTGATGACCCTTTGAATCCTATTTCCTGGTTTGCCAAACATGAAATTTTAATTCATGGCGACAATACACCGATCAGCTGGCAGCACCGGTCAGAGCGCTATACAGAAAAGCTGGCTACGCCTGATGTTACCGTGGCAGACTTAATTGGTGATGTTGACCCTATTAAAGCGGCAACTTTGAAGTTGACATATAATGATGAACGTGTCATCCACTTTGGACTGATCCCTCGTGCACACCGCAGTATTTTTGTGATCAATGAACTTCCTGACTTACAGGCAAGAATCCAGGTCGCCCTGTTCAATATGTTGCAGGAAAAAGATATCCAGATCCGTGGTTTTAAATTACGCCTTCCACTGGATGTTCAGTTTGTGTTTACGGCGAATCCTGAAGATTACACCAACAGGGGCTCTATCGTTACACCTCTAAAAGACCGTATCGAAAGTCAGATCCTGACGCATTATCCTAAAACCATCAGCATTTCCAGGAAGATAACTTTCCAGGAAGCTAAGCTGACAAATGAGCAGAAAACACTGATCGAAGCAGATGGGCTGGTGAAGGACCTGGTGGAGCAAGTGGCCTTTGAGGCACGGAAGAGCGAGTTTATTGATCAAAAATCAGGTGTTTCTGCAAGGCTCACCATTTCAGCATATGAGAACCTGATCAGTACCGCTGAACGCAGGATGCTGATCAACGGCGAGAAAGCTACTGCGGTACGTCTTTCAGATTTCGCGGGCATCCTCCCTGCTATCACTGGTAAAATTGAGCTTGTATATGAAGGAGAACTTGAAGGACCGACAAAAGTAGCCAACATCCTGATTGGAAAGGCTATTAAGTCCATGTTCTCCCGTTATTTCCCTGATCCGGAAAAAGCGAAAAAAAGTAAAACGGCCAACCCGTACCTAACGATTACGGAATGGTTTACCGAGGGGAATAGTATAGACATACTCGATGGCTTAAGTGATGTTCAATATAAAAAAGCGCTGATGCAGGTGGATGGCTTAAACGAGGTAGTGAAGACCTTTCATCCTAAACTAAGCGCCAATCAAACGCTGCTGCTTATGGAGTTTATCCTGCATGGCCTGGCTGAATATTCTCAACTTAATAAAAAATACCATGAAGGTGGTTTTGGTTTCTCGGATATGTTCGACAGCCTGTTTAGCAATGAACAGGATGAGGACGATGATATAGATTTTAGATAGAAATGGGAAGACTGCCTTATTTAATATTGCTGACATTTATCATGTTAGCACTTGACTACTACTGTTACAAAGCCATTCTTTCTGTATTTAAAAAGTGGAAACCTTCAACGAAAAGACTTTTTACCATCCTTTGGTGGTCATATACCGTACTTTTAACCATTGGCGTATTTACGAGTATTTACCTAAACCTCTTTCTATCACTGAGGGCCGTTATTTTAGTAGCTTACTTTTTAACGGTTACCTGTAAATTAGTGTTTCTTCCATTCTTGTTAATTGATGATCTGCGACGGTTAATTACGAAGATTGTCAGAGGAAAAGCCAAAATGGAAAATGCACCGTCACCAGTTCTGGCAGCGCCAGTGATGGCAATTGCAGGTGATGCAGAACCGATTTCACAGCCATCAATGATACCTGCAGCTGAACCAATCAGTCGTTCTTCTTTTCTGGTGAAAGCGGGACTGGCTGTTGCAGCCATACCTTTAACCTCCCTCAGTTGGGGTATTGTATCCGGCGCCTATGATTACTCCATCAAAAGGGTAAAACTGGTGTTGCCGAACTTACCTAAAGCTTTTGACGGGATCACCCTGGCCCAGTTATCAGATATCCATTCCGGCAGTTTCTATAACCAGAAAGCTGTAAACGGCGGTATTGATATGCTGCTGGCAGAGAAACCTGACCTGATCTTCTTTACCGGAGACCTCGTCAACGATAAGGCCACGGAATTACGCCAATACCAGGATATTTTTGCACGTGTAAAAGCACCATTAGGTGTTTACTCGATACTTGGTAATCATGATTATGGAGAATATCATTTTGGCAAGGAACCTTCGGCAGCAAAAACAAAAAACCTGCAGGATATCATTAAAACCCATGAACTAATGGGCTGGGATTTGCTGATGAATGAAAACCGCCGTATAAAGGTTGATGGTGAGGAAATTGGTCTTTTAGGGATAGAAAACTGGGGCATGGGGCGTTTTCCTAAATATGGCCGCATGGATCTGGCCACGGAAAATACAGATGACCTTCCAGTGAAGCTCTTGCTTTCACATGATCCCTCCCATTGGCGCGGACAAGTGCTGGAAGAATACCCGCAAATTGATGCGATGTTTAGTGGTCATACGCACGGCATGCAGTTTGGTGTTCGTATTCCGAATTTCCAATGGAGCCCTGTACAATATATTTACAAGGAATGGGCAGGACTCTACCAGCACAAGCACCAGCAGCTCTATGTGAATGTAGGTTATGGCTTCCTGGGTTACCCTGGCAGGGTTGGTATTTTGCCAGAAATTACCATATTTGAATTAAAGCGGGCTTAATTAGCCCGCATTAAAACGGTAACCAACGCCACGGACCGTTTGTAACAGCTGTGGATTATCTGGGTTTACCTCTATCTTTTTGCGCAGCCTTACAATGTGCATATCCAGGGTACGGGTATTAACATCAGAGTTATAGCCCCATACCACCAACATCAGCTCATCACGGTTAATGACGTTGTTAGGGTTGCGCAGGAAATACAATAAGATCCTGTTTTCCAATATGGTTAGCTCTATCTTTTTCCCTTGTCGTATTAAGCTGTGGATGTTGGGATGGTGTTCTGTATCGCCAAAACGATGTACTTCAGACTTATCGTTATTCAACAGAAACTTTACCTTACTTTCCAGCATAGCAACCAATACATCCATATTAAATGGCTTGGTCACATAATCTGATGCACCAAAATTATAGGCATCTATTTTATCTACATCCTGTGCCTTTGCGGTCATCATAATAATGAATTTGTCGAAACCCAGGCGACGAACTTCTTCACAAACTTCTGCGCCCTGCATTCCCGGCAGCATCCAATCCAATAAAACAATATCTGGCTTTTCTGCTAAGATCATGTGTTTCGCCGTTTCTCCATCTCCGGCTTCAATAAGCTCATAACCCTCTGCTTTTAAGCGGTGAACAACTAAAAAACGCAGGTTCTCATCATCTTCAACTATTAATATCTTTATTCCTTTAGACATGTATCTTATCGTTATATGGTAATACAATTTTAAACTCTGTTCCCTTGTCAACTTTGCTCTTAACCGTTATTTCACCCTTCATAAAGTTAACAAGTTCCTTACAGAAAGCCAAACCCAGCCCAACGCTGCCGTTTTGGTTATATATATTTTGGATGCGGTAGAACTTCTTGAAAATATTGCCAATATATGGCGATGGGATCCCAATCCCCTTATCTGTGAAAGTAAAGATCACTTTTCCTTTCTGCATTCCGGCCTTAATATGCAATTTTTTACGTTCAGGAGGTGAATATTTATAAGCATTCTCTGCAAGGTTATCAAATAAGCTACCCAGTAACACCGGATCGGTGACAAAAGTGCTGAAGCCATTTACCTCATAGGTAAAATCAAAATCCGGATGCTTCAACCGATGGGAGGCGATGGTACTTTCTATGAATTCACGGATATTAATTTTATCCTGGTTGAGGTGGATGGCCTTATTTTCAATTTGGGTAAAGGCCAGCAATTTATTCATCAGCCCGTTCAGCTTATCCGCCTCTTCATCCAGGATCCGGCCATAAAGTTTCAGCTCTTTATCACTTAGTGAAGTGGCACTTTTAATGTTATTTCCAGCGATTTTAATGACACTGACAGGCGTTTTAAACTCATGGGTAAGGTTATTCACAAAATCATATTGCAGCTTGAACATGCGCTGGTTGATATTCAAATTGCGGTATATTAAAAAAGCAACTAAAATCAGAATTCCATAGAATGCTATGACGACCAGCGCTATGGGTAAAAAGTACAGCAGGATCTCCCTTTCAAGGAAAGAAGTAGCGGAGATAAAATAAAGTTTGTAATCAGAAAAAGGACCGGGCAAGGTTATTTCTGTTGCTTTAAATTGCCACGATGTTTCCAGTGGATCATAGGTAAGTGGCTCGATCCTGATGTTCTGGTATAAATGCCTATAGCGGTTAATGATCTTAATTTTCAAAGGATCGAGGTGGAAGGTAAGCATGTCCTGCTGGTAAACTGGTGCAGGGTCCAGTTTTTTACGGAGCATTTGCTTATACATTTTCAGGTCCTCAAATCTCGGGAAATTCAGGTAAGTAATTTTATTGGACCTGACAATGGTTAAATTACTGAAAAGCTCATCCTGGGTAGGCGCTTTTGTGGTATCTAAACTCTCAATAAAGGAGATCAGTTTGATGCCGAGGGTATTGAAATCATCCCCTCTTTTAAAAGATTGTGTACCGGCTGCAGAGAACAGCTTTACGGAATCTTCAGGGATATAGGTTCCGAATTGGTAAATGGCTTTTGGGCCGAAAGAAAAGTTCCCTGTGTTGATTCCGTCTCTTACGGTACTGTTGGTTACCTCAGAATCATAAAAGACCACCTTGGAAACAAAGGGGTATTCTGTCAGGAGTGTATCCACATATTTAGCCGTAGTGGCAGAATCGAGGTATCCGTTATAATAAGAAATCTCTGGAAGCTTCTTCTGGAAAAATTCGTTATAAGACTTAATACTTTCCTCTAAGACTTTAACTTTCACAGAAACAAACTCGTTCTCAATGTATTTTTTACTGAAGTTATAGGCGAAATACAGGGATAGAACCAAGAGCCCTGAGATCAAAATGATAAAGGTAACAATCAGGTAAAAATTCTTACGGTAACCGCTTTTCTTTTCTAAAGTCATCACCAGAAGGCTATTTCTTTTTTAAGTGAACCTCAAGAAATTGCTCTAAAGCAAGATAATATTTTTGCCTGTCTTCTACGATATTTTGAGCGTTATCTGCATAGGGCTTCTCCAGATAAGTCACGTTTTCATTCCTTTTCTTTAATTCCTTCACAAACTGGACCACCTCTCCCGGGTTAATCCATTTGTCCCTCGCAAATTGCGAAATAAATACAGGGTTGTTAATTTTGTCTGCATGGAAAACAGGCGACGCCTGTCTCATGTAATCAACATCGGTAACTGGATTACCTATCATGTCGTAAAACATTTGAAGGTTAGATTTTAAAAAAGGTGGGATCGCTTTGAGGTAACTGAAGAGGTTGATCACGCCAGAGTTGGATATGGCACAAGCATAGGTTCCAGGATTAGCATACAGACTGCTTAAAGCAATATAACCGCCAAAACCAGCACCATAAATAGCGACCTTTTTTGAGTCAACGATTTCCTGGCTAACAAGCCATCTCACGCCGTCTTCAATATCATTGTTAATTTTGTTTCCCCATTGCTTAAAGCCCGCGGCAGCGAAAGCTTTCCCATAACCGGAAGAGCCTCTGTAATTAGCTTGAAAAACCGCATAACCACGATTCACCAAAAACTGAACTTCTGCATTGTAATTCCAGTTGCTCCGGTTACCGGGGCCATTGTGTGAAATAACCACCAGTGGAAGATGCCTTGCCGTTTTATCTTTTGGGAGGGTAAGATAGCCGTGAATAGTCAACCCATCCCGTGAGGTATAGGTAATTGGCTTCATATCGTTCATATCCTCCGGCTGGATAGAAGGATTGACATCACTTAATTTAAGGATGCTATTATTGTTGGCTGTGTATAGATAATACGAACCTGGGTTTTTATCTGTATAGGTACGCAACAGAAATACATTTTCGGCTTTGTCGCGGTCCATAATTCTGGATTCAGTGTTTGGCAATAACTTTTCGATGCGGTTATAAAAGTTCTTTACCGAGTCATCCAGGTAAAACTTTTCCTTTTTCCAGGTTTCGCAAACTACAAACGCAAAGCGCTTCGTACTGTGCGAATACTGAGCCTCCACCACATTGAGGGTATCATTGCTAAATAAGACACTTTTTTCCTTTCCTGTATTACAATCCAGTTCAACCAGTGCATTTTTATCCCTGTTTACATTCGAAATGGCGTAAATAATATTCTTTTTATTTTCAGCAAATGCAATGGGAATTAAAGTTGTGGTAAAGTTATTGGTGATCACTGGCTTAAATGGTTCGTTCTCACTAGCGCGGTATAAAAGCGTTTCATTCACACCGTCGCTGGAAGTTGCCAGACGTAGTTTTGCATCGGCATCTGTATACCAATTGGTGATGTTACCGGGGTTTTTTACTGCCATCTCCATTTTCCCGTCCCTTACATTCAGGCGATAAACGTCAGAAACAGTCGAATCCCGGCGATTGGAGGAAACGAGTAAATATTTATCATCAATCAACTGGTCTTTGAGCACCCGGATACGGCTCTTTTCATCTTTCTTTAATTGCGTTTCCTGCTTTCCGTCTTTAGTAATAATGAACAGGGATATATTTTTAGTTTCTGGATGCTTTGTATAATAAACCAGCTCATTGTTACTTACCCAAAAGTGATAGTTTACATTTTTATCTTTAAACTTTGTGATCTGTAAAGCCTTGCCTGTGGCGATACTTTCAACAACAATATGCTGACGGTTATTTTCCAGTTTAAAATAAGATAAACTTTTGCCATCCGGAGACAAGGCAAAATTAGATTTATCCTGTGCTTTGAAAAAATCAGCTACAGGAATTTCCTTCTTTTGCTCTTTGCAAGCAAAAAACAAGGGTATAAGGACCACCCATAGGTATCTTTGTATTCCTGTCATATTCATTTTCATACAAAAGTACACAACACGCCGAAGCCTTCAAGCCACTTCACCAATATTGTTACTTTCTGCCCAATTGTGCAAGTCAATTTAATAATATTTGTGGCAGTATGATAAAGTACGGAGTAACAATTAGAGGATAATGGAACTTATTACTTAATTTATAGTTTTATATTTGCTTTATGTTTTTATATAACGTTACACTTATTGTTGAAGATTCAGTTGTTGAAGAATGGCTGAGCTGGATGGAAGAAATACATCTACCTAAAATAATGGCTACGGGAAAATTTATCTCCCATAAATCCTGGAGAATTATTGACTCGCCCAATGAGGGGGTGACTTATAGTTACCAATTCTTTTTTGAAGAGCTGGAAGGATATGTTGAATATATAAATGTTTTTGATCCGGTATTTCAAGTAGAAATTAAGGAAAGATATGGAGATAAGGTCATATCGTTTACCACTATTATGCAAGACGTTTTATAAGATGACAATTTCTACAACTCCCCTCGCTGATCTTTTATTGATTGAACCAAAGGTTTGGAAAGATAACCGCGGTTATTTTTATGAAAGTTATAGCGCAAAGGCTTTTGAAAAAGCGGGCATTGATATCAATTTTGTGCAGGACAACCAGTCTTACTCCAGCCGTGGAATTCTACGCGGTTTACATGCACAAAAGGCCCCATTTGCCCAGGGAAAACTTGTCCGAGTAATTCAGGGCAGTGTACTGGATGTAGTAGTGGATGCCAGAATTGGCTCTGCTACCTATGGCCAACACTATAGTGTGGTATTGAGTGGCGAAAATCACCTGCAGTTGTGGATTCCACCAGGCTTTCTACATGGTTTTTTAACCCTGGAAGATCAAACCATTTTTACTTATAAAGTGACGGCTTATTATGATAAAGAGACTGAAGTTGGCGTCATTTGGAATGATCCGGACTTAAACATTAATTGGAATGAGACGATAGCCCCTGAAGAACTGATTTTATCAGATAAAGATCTGGTTTTACCTTCCTTTAAAGATTTCAATAGCCCCTTTACTTTATAAACTTAAATGGCTCCTTTACCCTTGTAAAGTTTATAGCCCTTTTCCCATGTAAACGAATAGATCGTTAACAACGAAAAAGATAATTGACTCCAGTAACTAAATCAAGTTAACAAGCGACAATATAAAGGCCGTATCAAAATAGAATTTGATACGGCCTTTAATCTTTTTTGACGTTTCTATTTATTGATCAGATCATATAATTCATCCAGTTTCGGCGATAATACAATCTCAATTCTGCGGTTTTTACTTCTGCTATCTGCAGTTGAGTTATCTGCCAAAGGTTGGAATTCACCTTTACCTGTGGCTGTCATACGCACACTTTCCACGCCCTCAACCTCAGTAAGGTAACGAACCACGGAGGTAGACCTTAAAACACTCAAATCCCAGTTATCTCTGATCTGCCCCAGGTTTTTCACTTTCTGAGCATCGGTGTGGCCTTCAACCGCGATATTAATTTCCGGCTGCTTTTTCAATACCTCTGCCAGCTGAGTTAACGCTTGTTTACCTTTATCATCAATCACGATGCTTGCCGTTGGAAAAAGAAGTTTATCCATTAAAGACACATATACTTTTCCATTTTTAATGTCGACACTCAAGCCACTTTTGGAGAACCCGAATAAAGCACTCTGAAGGGTTTCCTTCAATTTATTGGTTGCTTCATCACGTTTACGCAAAACTTCTTCTACTTCTTTTAAGCGTTGCTCCCTTGCTTTTAAGTCCCCTGACAGCTTGCTGATTTCGGTTGAGCTGTTGCTGCGTAATTTATTGTAATTACCATCAACTTCCGAATACTTTGCCTGCAGGGCGGAAAGCTGATCATTCAGGCTGGCCGTATCTTTCCTCAACTTCTTGATGGTAGATTCAAGGTTTTCGCCACTTAACTGTGATTCTGTCCATCCACTATTTAAGGAATCCTGACGGGCCAGGAGGGCTTTATATTTCTTTGGGGATAACACGACACAAGAGGTGATGGTTGAAGCCAGGAGAAGGATGGCAAAGCCCATAAAAAGGTGTTTCATATATGGTTTTATATTTAGAGTTAAAGGGTCACGTGGCACTTACCTGGCAATAGCGTTTCTTAAGAACCCTACCAGTGGATAAATAATTTTATAGGTGTCAGCCAGTTTATTTATGATAGAAGGATGATAAAAATCCTCATCAGGTATTATTTGTACCACTTCAAAACTTTTCAGCTTTAAATAGGCGATATTAGGATCATCAGGATCATAGCCCTTCGGTGCTTTCTTCAGTGTATTCGCTGTGCTGAGCTTGAAATTAGCGGCAAATTGTTTCTCGTTCAGGATATTCAGAAAATCACTGCTGTTATAATCGATTTCCTGGCGGATGAGTTTGAGGTGTGTGGCATCAGGCATCCAATAACCGCCTGCTATGAAACAATTGCCGGGCTGAAGGTGCAGGTAATAACCGGGCTCGTTTCCACCTTTGCTGTAAGCAGAAAACCAGATACCGAAATTAGTTTTATAAGGGTCTTTATTTTTACTGAACCGCACATCACGATAAATGCGCATCAGCGATTTTTTAGGATCACCAGCTGCCGGGAGCAACGGATCTATTTTAGCAAGTTCAGGGATAAGGCCTTGCACCAATGAAAGTACATTTTCTCTCGCTTCCTCATATTCCCCCTTATGTTCTGCGAACCATTCGCGATTGTTATTTTTAGAGACATTGTCTAAAAATGTAAGGGTCGAGCGATTAATCATGGCTTAAGGACTTTTTACGGTATTTCACATACCATAAAACACCTAAACCCGCAATTAGTAAGTAAGGAAAAGCCATAAGGTACATTACCCCATCATTGATACCATTGCCCTGAGAGTTGCCATTTTTAGTTCCCTGCTCTGCATTGATAGAGCACATTGCACACTGTGCGTTTGCCGGTAAATTTATAGATAGGGCAGTCACAAAAATAAACAGGAAGATAAATACTGTCTTTTTCATTAGAGAATGGTTTGAATTTAATAGTTGTTGATGCTATGATCAGCTATTATTTATGGCTGTTCAAAGCACTGAGCTGATGATGCTTTCATCATGACAAATATAAGTAAAGAACGAATAACAAAGTGTAATAATTGTGAAGGGCAAGTCATTAATACAAAAAGCTTCCCACCGTTTAAGAAGGGAAGCCTTTTACAATATATAAACTCAATTGCTAAAAGTTGTAATATGGAGATATCATCAAGTATACAATTACGCCGGAAACAGCCACATACAGCCATACCGGGTATGCCCAGCGAACAATCTTTTTGTGCTTTTCAACCTGCATATTAAAACCGCGCAGAAAGCTGATTAAAATTAAAGGTAATACAATCATCGCCAAAAGGATATGGGTAATCAGGATAAAGAAGTAGACATACCTAATGGCACCAACTGCGGCTAATTCTGCAGCAGAAAGCACCCCATTATGATCGGCATCACCAAACTTGGTATCCTTTTCATAGAGATGAAACCAGATATAAAATATCAGGAAGACGGCGGAGAGCATAAAAGTGATCACATTGGTTACTTTATGCGCCTGAATATTTTTGTTCTTGATGAAGATCAGTGACAACACCAATAAAACTGAACATGTTGCATTGATACCACCAATAATGTGTGGCAATAAATAAATATAGGCCGGTTTATCCTGTGGTGGTGGAACCAATTTTAGAATGATGACGACAAGTAAAACTACTGCCGTTACAATCCATATGAGCTTTGAAAAAAACTTATCATTTAAATTCATTGTATTCTATTTTTAACTGCTTTTATCTGCCGTCGTTATTATTACGCAACTCCTCTACAATCAGGACTTTTATTTCGTCGTCCAATTTTGTAAAAGCCTCCTGTGAGGAGATGTCATAAAAGCCTCTGATATGATGTCTCGGATCAATCAGTACAAAAAAGTTATTATATGCAAAAGTACTTTTGCCATTCTCATTTTTTTGTACAGCATCCAAAAGCAATTGTTTGTTGACCATTTGGTAGACCTGGGTACTGTCCCCGGTTAGTAAATCCCATTTCCCCGCTTTTGCCTGATGCGTGGAAGCATATTTAGCTAACAGCTCAGGTGTATCATGAACAGGATCTATACTCAAACTAACAAAGTTAATGACCGGATTTTTGCCATACACTTTTTGTAACACACCTATGGCGTTATTTGCCATCTTAGTTGCCTGGTTATCCGAGGCATAAAATAGGTTCAAAATAACGATTTTACCTTCAAAGTCTTTCCAGCTAAGGGTGTCAGCCAGCTGATTAACCAATTTAAAATCCTGAATCTGGTGATAAATGGTGTCAGGTACTTCAGTGCCCCTTACTGAATGAAAGGTCGAGGCTACTGTTTTTTCGCCAAAGTACGGAAGGGGTTTATACCTGTTCTTTCCTTTGTCCTGTAGTAAATAATATAAAAATCCTGGTACCGCTAAAATGGTGACCAGGATTAATATTTTTTTTATAGGAAATAATTTCATGTATAATTAACTCATGTGTAAGTTCAGATAACCACCTTCAATTAACATTAACACGATGAAATAAATGATAAATAAAAAAACGATGGATACACACAATTGTAAGCCAAACTTCTCATACTTCAGGTGCATAAAATAGGCAATGATATAAAAAGCTTTTAACAAGGTTAAAGCAATGTATAAAAAGTTACCAACGCTGTGAGACATGTAGCCATTAGGTATAACCCAAAGGGCAATGAAAAATTCGATAAGTGTAATAACCAACAGGATAGCAAATACCTCCCATATTCTTTTCTTGGTCAGACCTGAATGAGCTTCGTGTCCGTGATCTGTTGTGGTATGTACGTTATGTTCTGACATTATATTTTTATTAAAAGATTAAACCAAATAAAAGAAGGTAAATACGAATACCCAAACTAAATCAACAAAGTGCCAGTATAAGCCCACTTTTTCTACCATTAAATAGCTGCCTCGTTTTTCGAAAACACCTCTGATGGTCATTATTAGAATGATAATGTTAATAATTACCCCGGTAAAGACGTGGAAACCATGGAAACCTGTAATGGTAAAAAACAAGTTGGAGAACTGTAAAGCTGCTACTGTAGATACAGGGCCTACAAAATAATTCTCTAAACCTGAGGTTGGATAACTGGCGAACCAGAAACCTGCATGGTGTAAGTGGGTCCATTCCAATGCCTGACAGCCAAGGAACATGATACCACCGATAACTGTTGCAACCATCCACCAGATCACTTCCTTTTTAGCTCTCCTGTGTCCGGCTTCAACGGCTAGTACCATCGTTACTGAACTCATAATCAAAATAAAGGTCATGATGCCGACGAATACCAATGGAGCACCGGTATCAGTTATACCTGGGATTGACTGGAACACCAAATCAGGATCAGGCCATGTAAATTTAGTGAACCGTTGTGCACCATAATAAACAAGCAGTGATGAGAAAGTAAATGCATCAGACACCAAGAAAAACCACATCATTATTTTGCCGTATTCTACGGACCATGGTGAACGGCCGCCGCTCCATGCAGTAGTTTTTACCTGATCTAATTGTGATAATGAATCCATTTTTATTATTTGTAATAGGTTGTTAAAAATTCTAACTGTTCAAAAGTAAAAAAACATACAGATATATCCATAATATATCTATAAAATGCCAAAATATTGATGCAATTTCCATACGGTACTCCATTCGGTCGTTTGGTATTTTGCCATAAGCGCCAACTAAAGCGTTGGTAATAAGGCAAAGCCCTCCAAAAATATGCAGTAAGTGAATTCCTGAAACAATGTAGATGATGGATATCGCAGCGTTATTATTGACTAAGACGGCACCACTCTGGTATAAACTAGACCACGCTTCAACCTGTAAGTAACCAAAAGAAATGCCTAGTAGCAGCGTTAACCCTAAAAAAAGCTTTTGCTTCTGTATTACTTTATTACGCAAAGCTTTTGAAGCCAAAAACAAACAGATGCTGCTGCACACCAATACGATAGTGCTGTATAAGAACATGTCTGGCAGCACCAAACCATGCCCCTTACCTTTTGATCCGGAAAAAACAATGTAATAGCTTGTGAAGCCCCCAAACATAATTGTGGATGACACCACAAACAACCAAATAATGAATTTCTTTGGCTTGGAGTCAAACTTTACCTGCTGATCGTTATCTTTAAATGTATGATCCATGAGTATTTAAATTATTTAGTTAGATAGTTAGAAAATCGAATAATAATACCAGCTGCACGACAGGCAGGTAGAAAAAAGAACAAAACATCACTTTACGTGCACTAGGTATATCCATTTCCATATACAATTTCCATGCATACCAGAAAAAAACAAGGCCTGCAATAATGGATACGCCGGCAACATAATATCCGCCGAACCCATAATAAGTAGGGAGCAAACTTACCGGTATTAATATGATCGTACTTAACAAGGTAATCAACGCACTTGTTTTATCTCTTTTGGTAGTGGGCAGCAATCTGATTCCTGCTTTTTTATAATCATCATCAAGCACCCAGGCCAGCGACCAGAAATGCGGGAATTGCCAGGCAAACTGCACCAGGAACAATACGATAGCAATGGTATAATCAATGGGATAAAAGGTTGTCGAATGACCAAATGCAGCAAGATAACCAATCAAGGGTGGCAAGGCACCTGGAATAGCACCAACGAATACAGCGATAGGCGATTTACGTTTTAAAGGTGTATAGGCAAAAGCATAGAGTAAAATAGAGAATACGGATAATAACCCGGTCTCCAGGTTCAACTTTCCTAAAAGGAAGGTACCCACAATTCCCATGATCAATCCTAAAACCAATCCTTGTCCGGTAGTCATCCTTCCCGCGGGCATAGGCCTGTCCTGAGTTCTGTCCATCAATTTATCGATGTCCTTCTCAATAACCTCATTGAAACAGTTTGCTGCTCCTGTCACTAAAAAACCACCCGCTATCAAAATTAACCAACCAACCCAGTCTATACCTGGCAAATCTCCTCTGGAAACCTGCATCTTAGATCCCATCAAAAATGTTATAGATGCAGAAAATACAACTAAAAATGTAAGTCTGAACTTAATAAGTTTTGAAAAATCCGCTAAATATTGTTTCAATTTATATAAAATTAATGTTTATAAGTACTTGTCCTGTATACCAACAAATACAAATAAAATTGCAACGTAAATAATAGGGTTGAAAATAAAATGTGAATTGCTTGTGCATAAGGCGGCAACGCAAAGTTAGACAATAAAAGTCCACTTAATACCTGAACAATTAAAACAATTACAATAGAATTACCTACCCGCAATTCAGTGGCTTTACCACCAAACTTGTCCATGACTATTTTATAAATCAGCACGTTTAAAACGGCTACTAAAATAGCTAAATCTCTGTGGTATATAAACGCATCCCCTACTTTGCTGACCCAGGTAGCACGTTCCTGGTTGAATAATTCTTTTGAAATGGTGTCAATAGCCTCCCGAACTTCGGTACCCAATATAATCTGTACCGTACTCACCACAAGGCTACTGATGATCAGCACTTTCAACCAGCCCATATTAGAAACAATCACAACCCTGTCTTTATACAATTGGCGTGCGTAATGGTAAGTATACACCTGGACAGCCAAAATAACCAGTGCTAAAAGCATATGGACAGTAACCACCCATTGAAGCAGGTTCGTGGACACCACAATAGAACCCAGCCAGGCTTGAAAACCAACCACAAATACATTGAGGACACTCAAGATAAAGATCCGCTTTGCAACTTTCCGGTATTTATAGGAGTAGATGGCAAGCGCCAACATAAAAAAGCCGGTCACTGCCCCCGCAAGTCGGTTTAAATATTCCGTCCAGGTTTTGGCGGCATTAAATTCTTCGTGTTCAAGAATGGATTTGTCATGCCTGATTTGATCAGCAAGATGTTTTTTACCGAGCTTATCTAAAGATTTGGCAAAGCGTTCATTCTTTTCTATCCTTTCAGCTGTATACTTTTCTTTATAATCTGCGGGCAATTGTTCTACCGAGGTTGGCGGTATATATTGATCAAAGCACTTAGGCCAATCCGGACAACCCATTCCTGAGCCAGTACTACGAACGATTCCGCCGGCTAAAATCACCAAAAGAGTAACCCCAATAGTTATCAGGTTAAGCCGGGTAAATTTAGCATGAGATATAGGATTCATGGATATGTTTAAAAAAAATGGGGTATCTGTTGTAAGTATTTACTCACTGCAGATACCCCAAAATATGTGGAAAACTAATATTTAGTCTTGTGGATTTTTAACTAATTTTTCTTGTTCTAAATTCCATTTCGTCTGGATGCGTTCTGCTTCAGGATCTCCCTCAAAATCATGAGGCATATTAGAGCTCATCGTTTTAGAGAAAGGCACTGTCTGAGGAATAAAATCTTCCTCTGCACCAGGTTTACTATAATCATATGGCCAACGGTAAACTGTAGGTATTTCTCCTGGCCAGTTACCATGCAGGTGTTCAACAGGTGCTGTCCATTCAAGTGTATTTGCTCCCCAAGGATTTTGCGGCGCTTTTTTACCTTTAAAAATCGAATAGAAGAAGTTAAACAAGAAAGCTACTTGTGCTAATGAAGCAACAATTGCTGCCCAGGTTACGAAAACGTTAACCGTAACCCATTTTTGCATAAATTCAAATTCAGTAAAGGCATAGTAACGACGAGGAACACCATCTAAACCTAAGAAGTGTAGCGGAAAGAAAACCAGGTAAGCACAAATAAATGTGATCCAGAAGTGAAGGTAACCTAATTTATCACTCATCATTCTACCGAACATTCTTGGGAACCAGTGATAAACACCAGCAAGCATACCAAAGATGGCCGCAGACCCCATTACAAGGTGGAAGTGAGCAACTACAAAGTAAGTATCATGTAAGTTGATATCAAGGGACGCGTTACCTAAGAAGATCCCAGTTAAACCACCAGAGATAAAGAATGAAACTAAACCAATGGCAAACAACATCGCTGGTGTAAACCTGATGTTACCACGCCATAAGGTAGCAAGGTAGTTAAAGGTCTTCACCGCCGAAGGCACCGCAATAATTAACGTCGTGATCATAAAGACACCACCTAATAAAGGGTTCATCCCGGTCACAAACATATGGTGACCCCATACGATAAATGATAATACGGTAATACCTACCAATGAATAAACCATGGCATGGTATCCGAAAATAGGTTTTCTGGAGTTGATAGAGATGACCTCTGATGAGATCCCCAATGCTGGCATAATTACGATATAAACCTCAGGGTGACCAAGGAACCAGAATAAATGCTGCCATAAAATTGGTGAACCACCTTCGTTAGGAAGCACTTGAGTACCAATAACGATATCAGAAAGGTAGAAACTTGTTCCGGCACTTCTATCGAAGATTAATAGTACCACACCTGCAACCAATACAGGGAAGGATAATACACCAAGGATGGCAGTTAAGAAGAATGACCAGATCGTTAATGGCATTTTCCACATGTCCATTCCTTTGGTACGCATGTTTAATACTGTACTGATATAGTTAATACCGCCCATTAATTGAGAGGCTACAAAAAGCACCATACTGATTAACCATAAAGTCATCCCCATTCCTGAACCTGCTATGGTGGTAGGTAAGGATGATAAAGGCGGATAAACGGTCCATCCGGCACTCGCCGGCCCTGTTTGCACAAAGAAGGAAGCCATCATAATCACACATGCAACCAGGAAGAACCAGTAAGAAAGCATGTTAAGAAATGGTGACGCCATATCCCTCGCACCTAGCTGTAGTGGAATTAACAAGTTACTGAAAGTACCACTTAGGCCTGCCGTTAATACAAAGAAAACCATGATGGTACCGTGTATGGTGACCAGTGCCAGATAAAAATCGGGTTTTATCCTACCTCCTTCTGCCCATTTTCCTAAGAAAGTTTCAAGAATTGGAAAGCTTCTATCAGGCCATGCTAACTGCAGACGAAATAAGATGGACAAAACCATTGCAATAACAGCCATAATAATCCCTGTAATCAGGAACTGTTTGGCTATCATTTTATGATCCTGGCTAAATACGTATTTTGATAGAAAGGACTGCTTGTGATGACCATGTGAATGATCCTCTTTGATATGCGTATCGTGTAATGTTATAGTTGACATAATGCTTTATTCCAGTATTATTATTTTTTTAAAGCCAATTGATTAGTTTTTGTTGCTGCACTATCCGTTACAGTAGTATCTGCTGGCGCTGCTGTAGGAGCCTCTGGTACAATCGGCAGGTCAAACTCCTTTCTTAAGTCATTATTAATATATGGAAGTTGTTTTTTAACCCACTCGTTATATTCTTCCTGAGATACAACTCTCACTGTTCTTTGCATGTTAAAGTGACCTTGTCCACAGATTTTAGCACATAAAAGAATGTATTTAAAAGCCGGGTTGTTAGTCTTAGCCTGCATTTCAGCAGTTGTAATGGTTGGTGTGAACTCAAAATAAGAGCTCATGCCTGGCACCGTATTTAATTGTACCCTAAAGTGTGGAAGATAAAAACTGTGCAATACATCCTTACTGGTTAAAATAAACCTTACTGGTTTGTTAATTGGAATAACAATTTCATCAGCCATCTGGTCATCCAGATTGTTTTTATCCTTAAAGTCCATTCCCAAACCGTTAAGGGAAGAAATTAGTTTATAGTTCTTCTTGCCAACTACTCCATCTTCTCCAGGATAGCGAATTGCCCAGGAGAACTGTGAACCCGTAACCTCAATACTTAATGGTTTATTGTTTGGATCTTCAACCTTATAGAAAATTGATCTCCACGTTAAGAAGCCCATCAATACCAATACCGTTAAAACTAAAGCCGGAACAATTGTCCAGATACGCTCTATGGTATTATTGTGCGGGTAGTAATATGCTTTTCTATTACCTCTGTGTCGGTAAATATAAGAGAAGGTAAATAAAAGGATATGTGTAGCGATGAAAACAATGGTCGTGATGATCAGCGTGGTGTTAAACATCTGATCAATTTTCTTACCATGTTCAGAGGCGGCTTCAGGCAAGATCATGTTACCATGAACTGTGTATTCCCAATATACCCCATAAAGACCTACAACAAGGAATACCGCAAACAGCACTGCGTTAATCATATTCCAGTTTATACCTGCAGGCTTATCCTGTGCTTCGCGGGTAAGTTCATATACACGCATTGCCTTTCCAACTATTGCTATGAATAAACACAGCAATAAAAAGAGCAGCGTGTAAAAAATTACCGATTTATAAATCGGCCCCATATCAACAGGTTTTGCTGCGCCGGAAGCGGCAGCACCTGCGGCAGCTTCCTGAGCAAAGGCGCTGGTACTTGCAAATGCACTTACCAACACTGCTGAAATCGCCATTGTTTTATTACTGATAAATTTTCTTAAACTCATTTCCTTAAAGTAGTACATTGTACTTAACACATTCAATTTATATACTCTATATAATCACCACTTACAATTGGTGATTCAAACTTTCCTGTAAAAACGGATGGTTTTTCGGTATCAACGCCTTTTTACTTAACGCACTTAATACGGTAAAGGTAAACAAACCTACAAAACCTATAGCAATTCCAACCTCAATAAATCCAAATCCGTGGTTTGCTTCCACCGTACCCGGCATGATCATTTGATAATAATCCACCCAGTGCCCGCACAATACCACAATAGAAACTGCTAACAATGAATTCTCTTTCCTCTTGTTATCACGGTCCATCAATAATAACAATGGTGCCAGGAAGTTTAATACCAGGTTTAACCAGAACCAAAATTTATAGAATTCAAAGCGCTTATAAAAATAAACTGTCTCCTCAGGCATGTTTGCATAGTAAATCAACAAGAACTGAGCAAACCATACATAAGTCCAGAAGATAGAGAAACCAAAGATATATTGACCAAGATTATGAAGGTGACTGTTATTAACCCATGGCATGTAACCAGCTTTTCTTAACAAGATAAGGATAATCGCAATGATCGCTAAACTACTCACCCACATGGCGGCAAAATTATACCAACCGAACATGGTAGAGAACCAGTGTGCTTCTAATGACATCACTGTATCAAAAGCAAAGATTGGTTGCGTAAAGCCAAAGATCACTAAAAATATACAAGAATATTTAAAGCTTTTTCTGTAAGAAGTTAATCCACCAGCTAAATCCTCATTGTTAGACAATCTGCTTAATAATACAGCAAAGAAGCTATAAAGAGCAAGGAAGATAATTTGGCGGGCCATAAAAAACGGCGCATTCAGGTACGCTGCCTTACCAGCGATTAATTTATCATAATCAGGGCTGTTGGGATCTGTTAATCCCTCTCCATACCAATGATGATAAAGATTATGTGAGTATAAACCTGAACCTACAATAACTAGTAAAATAACAGCCGCTATAGGCAGCGTTTTAGCCATTGCTTCAGGCACACGTAAAATTGAGGCAGACCAACCTGCCTGTGCAACAAATTGAATTGCTAAAAAGAAGGCACCAGACATACACACGCATGCAAAGTAGTATCCCATTAGTAACAGGTTTGCAAAAGTCCGCTCATGAAGGTCATGATCAGAAAAACCATAAGCAATAGCCGCTATACCAACAACGATAGCGATTATACTCAAAGTTTTTGCTTTGCCTGTAAACTCAAACTGCTCAGTAAAATTATAATTATGAGTTCCCATTTATTCTTGCTTTTCTATTGTATTTTTTGTAATTGTTGAACATACATCACTACTTTCCATCTTTCTTCAGGAGTCAACTGTGATGCATGCGAGCCCATATTATTCAAACCGTACATAATGGTATGGTAGATTTTTCCAGCAGATAAATCTTTCATCATTCCACCGCGGGATGATGCTGCGTCGCCATGGTAAGAAGGTACACCAGCATATTTCTCAATTTGTACCAAGTGGCCTTTTCCATCACCGGCATCACCATGACAAGGTCCACAAAATACAGTATAGTAATGCTTACCAGAAACCAAGTTTTGCTCATTTAAAGCCAATGGATTTACAAGGTTAGCGCCGGCAGCTTCGTAACCTTCTTTTGTATTTGCGTACTCATACTTCACAAAACCAATAGGATCCGTATTTGGAGGAGGCGTTTGTGCAGTCTGTCCGTTTGCAAAATTGTTATTTGCCTGGTCCGGATTGTAAGCAAGAGGATCATACATGTTCCTTGCGAATTCTAATCCAGTACTGGTCTTATCTTTGCATGATGAAAGAGACACAGCGACAGTTAATGCAAATAGTGCTACATATACTATTCTTGTCCTATTCATAGCTAATATATTTCCTTTCATTATATTTTACCTCCAAAGCCCCTGCGTCTTTTAATAAGTTGTCTATTTTGCTGTGCTCAGCATTTTCTTTTGCATCAATGGCAATGATAAACCTGTCGTCCGTAGCCCTTAAATCCATTACTCTCGGCGCTCTTCCAGGAAACAAATGCGTTGAAGCATAATAGGAACCCACAAGACCGAAAGCACAAAATAAAATCGTTAGCTCAAAAGTAATCGGAATAAAGTTCGCTAACGGGAAGTGAGGTTTACCACCAATATTAACTGGCCAATCAATTACCGTTGCGAAATAAACAAACGACAGCATGGTGATTGTTCCGGTAAGACCGAAAAAGAAAGCTGCAACATCTAATCTTGAACGTTTTACACCTAGTTTGGCTTCGATGCCATGTATAGGCATAGGCGTATAGACATCATGTATTTTGATATTATTCTCCTTCAACTTGTCAATGCCATGCATCATCTCGTCAGGATCGCCAAAACTGCCTAATATATATTTGATATTACTCATGGTTATATTTTTGCGTATTCTTCTTGTTTAACACTATCAAACTTTTCTAAAGACTCCACATATTCATCCACGTGTACTTTATCTAAGTGACCCTCTTTAATCAATCCCATTTTACTTTGCTCACTTGAACTCTTCAGGATCATTTTCACCTCCGCAATGGCGATAGATGGAAGCACCCTAAGGAACAATAAGAACAAGGTAAAGAACAATCCGATTGAACCTACAAACACAGCCACATCTACCCACGTTGGATAAAACATCGCCCAACTTGAAGGGATATAATCACGGTGAAGGGAAGTAACAATAATTACGAAACGTTCGAACCACATACCAATGTTAACCACGATGGAAAGAATCCAGGTTGCACCTATACTGGTACGGATTTTCTTAAACCAAAGTAATTGTGGTGAGATAACGTTACACGTCATCATCATCCAGTATGCCCACCAGTAAGGACCGGTAGAACGGTTGATAAATGCGTATTGTTCGTATTCCGAACCTGAATACCAGGCAATAAAAAACTCTGTTATATAAGCCACTCCCACAATCGATCCTGTAAGAATGATGATTTTATTCATCGATTCAATGTGGAACATGGTGATGTAATTTTCGAGGCCCATTACTTTACGTACAACCAATAATAAGGTAAGTACCATGGCGAACCCGGAGAAAATAGCACCGGCAACGAAGTAAGGAGGGAAAATTGTCGTGTGCCATCCTGGGATTACGGATGTTGCAAAGTCCATGGATACAATCGTGTGTACCGAGAGTACCAATGGTGTAGAAATACCAGCAAGAATTAAGGACACTGCCTCAAAACGCTGCCAGCTTTTAACGTTTCCATTCCATCCAAAAGAAAGAACTGAATAAACCCTACGTCTGAAACCTGATGCACGGTCACGGATGGTTGCGATATCTGGTAATAAACCCGTGTACCAGAATAGTAATGATACCGAGAAGTAAGTAGAGATGGCAAACATATCCCAAACCAGCGGTGAGTTAAAGTTAACCCACAGCGATCCGAATTGATTCGGTAGTGGTAAAACCCAATAAGCTAACCACGGTCGACCCATGTGAGATACTACATAAGTAGCAGCACAGATAACGGCGAAGATGGTCATTGCCTCTGCAGATCTGTTAATTGAATTCCTCCAGTTCTGGCGGAAAAGCAATAACACCGCTGAGATCAGCGTACCGGCGTGACCGATACCAACCCACCACACGAAACCCGTGATGTCCCATGCCCAACCTACTGTTTTATTCAAACCCCATGCACCAATACCGGTCCAAAAGGTGTAACCAACAGCAACCAGCCAAAGTAGCGTACCTAATGATGCTACGATAAATCCTATCCACCAAGCCTTATTTGGCTTATTCTCAACCGGGTTTAAAATATCGCTCGTAATTTTTGCATACGTGATATTATTACCGGTGATAAGTGGTTCTCTTAATATTGATTCGTTATGTCCTGACATATTATATTATATTTAATATCAGCTTACGCTAGTATTGTACCTGTATTCCTAATTTTTGTCATATATCCGATGCCCGGTTGTACATTGATCTCTTCTAAAACGTAGTAAGTACGTTCACTGCGCAATGCTTTTGAAACTTCTGACTCAGGATCGTTACCATCACCAAATACAATTGCATTTGCCGGGCAAGCCTGCTGACAAGCCATTTGAATATCACCATCTTTCAATGGACGTTTTTCCATTTTAGCTTCCAGTTTACCAGTTTGAATTCTCTGAATACACATAGAACATTTTTCCATTACCCCTCTTGAACGTGTAGTTACATCAGGATTCAGGACTAACTGCGTAAATTCATTATTCAGGTAGTTATCAAAGCGTGAATCATTCCAGTAATTGAACCAGTTGAAACGACGAACTTTGTACGGACAGTTGTTTGCACAATAACGTGTTCCAACACAACGGTTATAAGCCATATGGTTTAAACCATCTGATGAATGCACCGTTGCCAGTACAGGACAAACTGTTTCACATGGAGCATGGTCGCAATGTTGACAAAGCATCGGTTGGTGAACAACAGATACATGGTCAAGGTTTTCAAGTTCTGCAACATCACCCTCTTTAGAGACTTTTTTATCACCGTCGTCGAAGCTATAATAGCGGTCGATACGGATCCAGTGCATATCTCTTCTTTTGCGAACCTCATCACGGCCAACAACAGGAATGTTATTTTCTACGTTACAAGCAACAATACAAGAACCACAACCCGTACAAGCATTTAAATCAATTGCCATTACCCAGTTGTTCCCTGGTTTCTCGAATTTATCCCATAAATCGTAAGTTTTATGTTTTGGACCGTGGTTACCAGAACCAGCAGCCGGATCTTTTACGAATTCCTTAAAGGTAGCTTCACGAATAATGTTTCTGCCTTCAAAAGAGTGGTGCGTTTGCGTTTGTGCCAGCTCATAAATTGAACCAGTTTTCTCTACGCTAACTGTAGTAGCATATTGCAAAGTGCCATTGGCAAAAGCAACAAACGGATAGGCATTTTTACCTACGTTATCACCAGCTTTACCAACTTTGGTACGGCCATAACCTAATGCAATAGATGCAGTACCTTGTGCTTGTCCAGGTTGGATTAACACAGGCAATTCTACCGTATAACCATTGGCTCCCTTAACAGAAACCACATCAAATTCTTTCAATCCTAATGATTCCGCAAACTTCGGCGCTATAGCAATGAAGTTATCCCAGGTAACTTTAGTCACAGGATCAGGAAGTTCCTGTAAGAAAGCGTTATTGGCATATCTACCATCACGCATTGGAATACTTTCATAAACCTGCAATTCGATATCTTTTGCCAAAGCCTTGCTGCTACTGATGATGGACTGAGCCACTGCATCAAGCGACAAGCTAAAGGTATAAGCAGCACCTGCAGCAGGAGCCGTTAACGAGAAAGCACCAGTTTCTAATAATTCAATCCATGATTTACCAAGACCTGGTAAAATATTTTTCTCCCAGTTGTTACGAACATATTGGTAGTAATCTTGTACCGGAGCATTAGACCATACCAATAAACTTTGTTCAGCCTGACGGGAGTTAAACACCGGGTTGATTGTTGGTTGAACGATAGAATATGATCCATCATAAACATTTGCATCACCCCATGACTCTAAATAGTTCTGGTTAGTTGCAATTACATCACAAAGAGAAGCAGTTTCATCTTTTCTATCAGAGAAAGAAACTTTTAAAGCTACTTTATTTAATGCTTCAGTAAATGTTTTGGTATCTATGGCGTTATAAGCAGGATTGGAATCTAAAAAGAAGACTGCACCAACCTCACCCCTGTTCATTTCATTGATCAACTCTTTGAATTCTGCATCATTACCTGCATAACCTTTGAAAGGACGATCAAGATCTATTGTTGTGCCATAACTTCCGATAGCGGAGTTAATAGCATTCACAAGGATTTGTGTTGAAACATCATTTGAACCGGAAACCACTAAAGATTTACCTTTATTCAATAACAATTCTTTTGCTACTAATTTTAAAGCCTTATCAGCCGTAGCATTATTAGGCAATGCAGCACCAGGCAAAGAAGCACCGGTAATTGCATTGTATAAAGTAATTAATGCAGGTCCTTCTTCCGATAATTTAATTGGTAAGCGGGTATCAGCGTTAGTACCAGTGATACTCATTCCAGCTTCAAACTGAAAATGTCTTGACATTTTCCCGTTTACGATGGATTTGTTATTTCTGTTGGAAATGTATTGCGAGGTAAATTCTTCACCACTAATCCATGTTCCAAGAAAATCAGCACCAAAGCTGACAATCAGGTCTGCGTTGTTAAAATTATATTTTGGTAAAACTGCTTTACCAAAGCTGTTTTCATTTGCCTTTATGATACCAGTATAAGACACGGCATCATATTGTACATGTTTTGTATTTGGATAGGCAGCTGTAAAGTCAGCAACAACACCTTTTGTTGAAGGACTATGTACAGAAGATGAAACAATACGTATTTTTTTACCTGATGCCTGTACTTTAGTTAATTCAGCTTTTACAAACTCATCAATTTTAGACCAGGTAGCCTCCTCATTTTTTAAAACAGGGGCTTTAAGTTTCGATACATCATACAGATCTAATACAGAAGCCTGAGTTTGTGCGTCAGTTCCGATATTAAATTCACCTGCATTAGGATTTGGCTCTATCTTGATAGGTCTTCCTTCCCTGGTTTTAACTAAAACACTGCGGCCGTTAAATGTAGACACATAGTAATTAGGTATACCTGGAACAACCTCTTCAGGTCTGATAACATAAGGTATTGATTTATGAACTGGAGCAGGCTGACAAGCAGCCAATGTTACCGCACCTAAACCAAAGCCTAACGCCTTTAAAAAGTCGCGGCGAGGAGTTACGGTACTTAATCCTGCTTCATTTAAAACATCTTCTATTGGAAGGGGCTCAGCAAATTCGTTTTTGTTGTTTTCAACAAAATCCGGAGTGTTTTTATACTCTTCTAAGCCTTTCCAGTATTTTTTATTGCTTTCCATTTAAGCTTTATTACTGTTTATCGAACGTTCTTTTTTACAAACTCTATTAATAGTGACACTTACCACACTCTAAACCACCAAGGGCAGCAGGCGTAATTTTCTCACCTCTCTTGATCTTGTCATGAGTCTCAATGATTTTGGTGTAGAATGCATTATCCTTAACATCCATTTCTGCTTTGTTATGGCAGTCTATACACCATTTCATCGTCAACGGAGAATATTGATAAATTTCTTCCATTTCATCTACAGGACCGTGACAAGCAAAACAAACCGGCTCATTAGGCTGTAACCCTTTGTGCTTGCGAATTGCTTCTTCCGCTACCACTACGTGTTGTGAGTGATTGAAGTAAGCGAAATCTGGCAGGTTGTGAACACGAACCCATTCAACAGGTTTTTCTTTCGACTTATCATAAGTCATTTTATCTGCATCGTATCCTATAGCAGTATAGATCTTCTGAATCTCTGGTGAGATGTTTCCATCATTGTTATCTCTGCCCTGAACTTGTGTATGACAGTTCATACAAACGTTTAGTGACGGGATTGAAGCATTTTTAGATTTAAATGCATCCGAGTGACAGTACTGACAATCAATCTGGTTAATACCAGCATGGAGCTCATGCGAGAACTTAATTGGCTGAACTGGCTGATAGCCTGTATGAACCCCTGTATTCCACATTCCCATCCAACCGTAAGAACCGAGGGTTACAACGATACACAGGATAAAGAAGAAGATGAATTTCTTATTTTTAAATAAGCCACCAACACCTTTTACCAGGCTCACCTTCACAGGCTCTACCACTTCAATACCTTGTTTTTGAAGAATCAGGCGTTCAAGCATTTTTGATGCTTTACCCAATACAACAAGAACAATAATGGAAATTAAGATGATTGCAGCCACACCAACTAGAGAGAAGTCAGAAACTTCATCTGATGCACCACCACCAGCAACAGCACCAGCTTCACCCTCTTTCTTAGGCTCGCCTGCTTTTACATAAGCAATGATGTTTTTTATCTGATCTTCTGTTAATGTAGGGAAAGCAGTCATTTCTGCATTTGCACTCCATTTTGAAGCTTCTACCGCTTCCGGATTACCTGAAGCAACCATCGCTGGTGCGTTGTGAATCCACTTCAACAAGAACTCTTCGCTTTTTGAAGCCACAATCGGCTGTAAGGCCGGTCCGGTCATATCGCGATCTAAGGCATGACAAGAAGTACACTTTTCTCTAAAGATTGTCCTTCCCTCAACCACATCCTGTGCTTTTGTACTAAAAACAATTAAAACAGAAAGAGCCGTTATCATGAATGCCGACTTCCAAACTCTTCTAATGACCAATGAGATATCCCTCATAATGAGTATTTTATTCAATTTTTTAAAAAACTTAAAGTTATATTCGATTTCAAGCTCCATAGCTATCATCAAAAACGTCCACAAAAGTAAAGTTTATTAATTTATCAATGACAAATAAATGACATCAAATACAATTTATATTCATTCTAAACAATAGGCATTTATGCCTTTAAACAGCGAAAATCAAAGAAAAATCATTTAACCCTTTGAATTTTCATTCTTCCAAAACAGGAAGCTGTTTGGAATTTTGAATTACATTTTCAATACCCATGCAAAAATTAACGGTGCTACAATTGTGGCATCAGATTCTACAATAAATTTTGGGGTGTTGATATCTAGTTTACCCCAGGTGATTTTCTCATTAGGAACCGCACCAGAATATGAACCGTAAGATGTAGTAGAGTCTGAGATCTGGCAGAAATAACTCCAGAATGGAATATTAGGCATTTCCATGTCCTGGTATAACATCGGCACTACACAAATCGGAAAATCTCCAGCGATACCACCACCAATCTGGAAAAAGCCAATTCCTTTACCTGCACTGTTGGCAATATACCAGTCAGCTAAGTAGCCCATATATTCAATTCCACCTTTCACGGTCGTTGGATTCAATTCTTTTTTCATCACATAAGAAGCAAAGATGTTTCCCATGGTTGAATCTTCCCATCCGGGAACAACGATTGGCAGGTTTTTCTCAGCAGCGGCAAGCATCCATGAATTTTTAGGATCAATTTCATAGTATTGCTCTAAAACTCCGCTCAATAACATTTTGTACATGAATTCATGTGGAAAATAACGCTCTCCCGCAGTATCAGCATCTTTCCAAAGCTTATAAATATGTTTCTGCAACCTGCGGAAAGCTTCTTCTTCAGGAATACAAGTATCAGTAACGCGGTTATAGTGGCTTTCCAAAAGCTCCCACTCATCCTGAGGACTTAAATCTCTGTAATTAGGCACTCTTTTATAATGTGAATGCGCTACAAGATTCATCAGGTCTTCTTCAAGATTTGCACCTGTACATGAAATGGCAGCTACTTTATCCTGACGGATCATTTCAGCTAAAGAAATACCCAGCTCTGCAGTACTCATTGCGCCGGCAAGGGTGATCATCATTTTCCCACCCTCGTCTAAATGGGTTTCATATCCTTTTGCTGCATCCATCATCGCTGCAGAATTGAAATGAAGGTAATTACCCTCCATAAATTGTGAAATAGGTCCTCGTGTGCTCATTGTCATATTAATAATCCGCAAAAGTAGGAAATTATCTTATCAATGTCATCCTATCTGAACAAACTCAGTAATTAAGAACGGATCGGCGAACAATTTTGCGCTGTTTTATAATTCCTGTACATTTGGGCAATGAAGCAAATCGCCTTACTCTGCCTATCTTTTTTTATCACCTTCAGTACCTTCGCTCAAAAGAAATTAATCAAACGGCTTCTTTCCAACGAAATAGACACCACCAGGAAACCCAGCTTTATGCCGATACCCGTATTGGGCTATAGCCAGGAAACAGGTTTTGAATTTGGTGTAGGCGCACTTTATTCTACCTATATGGACCGCAGCGACCCGCTAAACCGGAGCTCCAATTTCTCTATGGTTGGGTCTATATCCACAAAAAAGCAATACAACCTTACCCTAAGAAGTGATATTTATACCGCAGAAAATAAATACCATTTGATGAGTGAGTTTAAAATCAGAAGGACACCTTTTAATTTTTATGGAATTGGCAACAATACAAGCGAGCTGATGGAAGACAAGGTGCTGGAAGATCAGATCAAGATTTTACTGGAAGCAGAAAAATCACTCCTGCCTTCCGCTTATACAGGCATTTCATTGGGTTTTGAAAATTATAAATTTACTGACAAAACCCTTGGTGGCCTGTTTTCTACCGATCCGGCGATAAAAGGTAAAAATGGGGGTCCCGTTTTATTTGTTGGGCTTTCGCAGAGTTACGACACCAGAAACTCCAATAATTATCCTACTAAAGGTTTTTTTGGACGGGTAACTTATCAATATGCACCAAACCTATTTTCTAAAAGTGATTTTAGTGTAAGCCAGATCAAAGTAAAGGCAAGTAACTTCTTTCCAGTGGCCAACCGCCTGGTGCTTGGCGTTAATGGTATTTACAATACCGTTCAAGGCAAAAACACCCCCTTTTATTTACTGCCACAAATGGGCAATGATGAAATGATGCGTGGTTATTACAGAGGGCGGTTTAGAGAAGAGAACCTGCTCACCGCACAAACCGAAATCAGGTACCGCTTTACCAACCGTTTTGGGCTGGTCGCTTTTGCAGGTGCCGGTCAGGTTTTTGAAAATGGGGAATTTGATTTTAAAGAATTTAAGCCAAATTTGGGCGGTGGCATCAGGTATTTCTATGATCCCGCCAAAGGCCTGAGCATAAGACTGGATTACGGTGTTGGTGAAAAAGCCCCCCATGAAAAACGTCAGAGTGGCTTTTACATCAGTCTCGCCGAAGCATTTTAATTAATACCTGATTTTGAAATGCTCTTTAGCCTGCCCCTTTTTAAAATAAACAAGACCGATCCAAAATAAATCTACGGTTACTGTAACCTGTGGATTTTCTTTTATCTCTTCCCAGGCTTCTTTCATCCCCTTACTCCAGTAAATATCATCAAATATCAACAGGGAGTTTTCAGAAACCTTAGGCAGGCACCATTTAAAATAGTTTAAGGTAGCCTCTTTGCGGTGGTTTCCATCGATATAAACAAAGTCAAGCTGTGGATGCGCGGCTATTGTATCCGGCAATATTTCATCAAAATTCCCCACTTGTAATTCCACATTATGCAGTTCCAGCGCTTTAAAATTCGCATCGGCAACTTTAGCAGTTTGGGGACAACCCTCTATGGTAGTTACTCGGGCTTCAGGACAAGCTTTTGATAGGTAAGCTGTGGTAAGCCCAAGGCAGGTACCAAGCTCGATGATATTCGCTGGTTTAGTGTCTTTAGCCAGGCGATAAATAAGCTGGGCCAAGCGAGGACTTTTCAATGCATTTTTTGCAATTTCCTTTACTTTTTTTGTTCTGTTCTTATTTAAATGAGAACCCGCACCAAGGTCTGTCACCTGAATGACAGCATCGTCACGATAAAGTTTTTTTCTTTGCTCTTCTATGCTATTGTAATCTTTATTAAAGTTAAAATCGTAAATTACCTCATCTGTGAGTTTATAAACAAATGGAGAATGAGTGCCATGTCTGCTTTTTGCGGTAAAACGATGTTTCAGAAAATCAATTAAAAATCTAAAATCCATACGCGCAAAAATAGGCAAACACACAATTGTAATTGCATAGAATGAAAAATAGTACAGAAATAAGTGCATTGGTTAAACTTCTTGATGATCCTGATCAGGAAGTTTTTCATCACGTTGAACAGCGCTTGCTGGAACATGGTGCTGCTGCAATAAGTTTTTTGGAAGATGCCTGGGTAGATTCAATAGATTCACTTTTACAAGAGCGGATTGAGGACCTTGTTCATCGCATCCAATTTACAAGCGTTAAGGAAGATTTAAGTTTATGGTATCAAGGTGGAGCATTCGACTTGTTACACGGCGCACTGGTGATTAACCGCTATCAATACCCTGATCTTGATGAGCAAAAAATTATAAACCAGATTGATGATATCAAAAGAGAGATCTGGTTGGGGTTACAAACGGAAATGAGCTCTATTGAAAAAATAAAACTCTTCAACCATGTTTTCTATAACTACTTCGGCTTTTCTGGAAACACCAAAAACCACCATGACCCACAAAATTCTTATATCAACCAGGTTTTAGAAAGCAAAAGAGGCAACCAGATCTCCCTGGCCATCATCTATTCTACCATTGCCCAGAAATTAGATATTCCGGTTTATGGAATCAACCTGCCACAGCACTTTATACTGGGTTATATTGATGAAGGAAAACAGGTACGCCAGGATTTTAGCGTTTTATTTTACATCAATGCGTTCAACAAAGGAGCCATTTTCGGGAAACATGATGTCGATCATTTCCTCAGACAATTAAACCTCGACCCGCAGCCGGGCTATTATGCCCCATGCAGTAACGTTGAAATCATACGGAGGGTCCTCAGGAATTTAATATCAGCTTATAATAATGCAGGCGCTGTTGAAAAAGTAAGCGAACTGAAAGAGTTGCAGGAGATTTTAAGCTTGTAATTACAGGTTTATTTTGGTTCCGTAGATGTGTTTCCTACCTGCTACCGGAAAACCCGTAGAAGGTACGAGTCAGCTACGCCTTTGGTACGACTTATTATTCAGGGATCTTTAATAGAACTGTAACTGATCTATAAGTGATCAGTTATTGATCAGCTTATTCGCCTTTAGCCAGTTTTTCAGCCTTTCAAACCATTGGTCAGAAGTTGTTTTATTATTCAAGCCAAAACCATGTCCGCCGGCCTGGTAAAGATGCAGTTCTGCAGAAATTTTATACTTGTTTAATGCTTGTCCGTAAATAATGCTGTTTTGCACCGGGACCCCCGGATCATCCATGGCATGGACCAAAAAAGCTGGCGGCGTATGCTGATCGACGTTCCTTTCCACGGAAAAATAGGTCAGCTGTTCCTGGGTTGCCGCAGCGCCCAGTAAATTCTTTCCTGACCCTACATGAGGAGATTCCAACAAGGAAATCACAGGGTAAATCAGGATGGAGAAGTCGGGCCGTAAATTGATATCCTTTTCTTGAATCTTCACATCATCATAATGGACAGAAAAGCTGGCAGCGAGATGGCCACCAGCAGAAAAACCCATTACCCCTATCTGGTCAGTTTTAAGGTTCCATTTTAACGCATTCTTGCGCAAGATATACATGGCCTGCTGCACATCCTGCAAAGGCCCGTATGCCCTTTCTATCATCGTTTCATCATTAGGCAACCTGTATTTCAATACAAATGCAGCAATGCCCAGTTTGTTAAATTCTTCTGCAATGGCATATCCTTCATGGTTGATGGCCAAAATACCATAGCCACCACCGGGGCAGATGATCACGGCTGTACCTGTTGCTTTATCCTTTGCAGGCAGGTATGCGGTAAGCGTAGGTACAGTCACTTTACTCACCCTGAGCACACCATCCGTACCCTGATCTGCCACCTCTTTAAAACTCACTGGAGTCGGTTTGGCCCCTGGTATGGCTCCATTATATAAAGGAATTATAGTTTGTGCCATGGCATGACCGGTAACAAGGAAAACAAGGCAGAGTGCATAAAAATATTTAACCATTAAAACTCCATTAAATAGGCCTTTAAAAAATCATTGAGTTCACCATCCAATACCGCCTGGGCATTCGAGGTTTCATAATTTGTTCTTAAGTCTTTCACCATTTTATAAGGATGCAATACATAATTCCTGATTTGCGATCCCCATTCAATTTTTTTCTTTGAACCTTCAACCAACGCCGTTGCCTCCATTCGCTTCCGCATTTCCGCTTCGTACAATTGTGATTTCAGCAAACGCATGGCATTTTCTTTGTTCTGCAACTGTGAACGCGACTCCTGGTTTTTAATCACAATCCCTGAAGGTTTATGATACAAACGGACAGCCGTTTCTACTTTATTCACATTTTGTCCGCCGGCACCACCTGAACGGAAAGTTTCAAATTCTATGTCGGCATCTTTAATATCTATTTCAATCGTATCATCTACCAGCGGATATACATATACCGAGGCAAATGACGTATGGCGGCGTGCATTGGAATCAAATGGAGATATCCTCACCAAACGGTGAACACCATTTTCTCCTTTGAGATAGCCGTAAGAGAAGGCACCGGAAAATTGCAGGGTAACAGATTTTACCCCGGTTACCTCACCTTCCTGAAAATCCTGCTCCGTTACTTTATAGCCGTTTTTCTCGCCCCACATGATATACATTCGCATGAGCATTGCCGCCCAGTCGCAACTTTCAGTACCTCCAGCCCCCGCAGTAATCTGCATAACCGCATCGAGCTGATCTTCCTTGCTGCTCAGCATGTTTTTCAGTTCCAGGTCTTCAATGGCCTGCAGGCATTTATCATATTGTTCCTGCATTTCTTCCTTCGTGGCATCGCCGGAAAGGGAGAATTCAAAAAGCACCTCAGTATCCTCCAGCTCACTTTGCACTTCCTGCCAGGCGTCGGTCCACACCTTCTTGGAATTAAGTTCTGCCAAATGTTTCTCCGCTTTTTTGGGATCATCCCAAAACTCCGGGTGCAGGGTCACCTGCTGTGCTACATGTATTTCCTCAAGTCGTGTTTCGACGTCAAAGATGCCTCCTCAGCGACGCTACTCTGTCCCTTAAATCCTGTATTTGTTCTTTTGTCATGCTGCAAATATATAATAAATTAGAAAGGGCTTTTAAAACAGTCCTTTTAATTTATCGCCAAGGCCAGCCTGTTCATCTCCTGCATCACCACTACCTGTTTTACCTTGGTTAAACATATTGGTCAGGTCAGAAATCTGGAACTTCCCGTCGGGTCCTGAAATATTACTGAGTATATCCTGAATATCAAAAGACTTATCGTTGGGGTCATTGGTTTTTTGCACAAATTTACTCATGACACCGGGTATAAGGGTCATCGCAAGTTTTTTTGCCGTTTCCAGGTTAATTCCCATACCGGCCAGCTTATCTGTAAAGCCAGCGGACGCCTGTTCTACAACTGGACTGTTTTCTGTAGTGCCACCTTTAAAAGTGTCCACAAGCTGGCTCACATTACCCGATGATATTTGTTGTTTGAGCGCATCAAATATAGATCCGGATGCAGCCTGCACCACTTCTTCATTTTTCTCATTTGGGATTTCACTATTGTTTACAATAGCATCCTGAGCGTTTTCTTTTACCAGTTGGTTCAGTTTGTCTAACATCTTATTTATATTTAATAATGAATGGGATCTCCCTTACTTACTAAATCTCGACAATTTCTTTGCCAAAATGAAAATGATTCCTTCAGAAAAAATAAACCATTACATTTACAATAAATACATTAATTATGCTGCCAACGATAAATTTTACAGAAACTGAAGCCTATAGATACCTGGCCGATCACTTTATTAACATTAATGAAAAGAGTTTGAAAGAACTTTTTACGGAAGACCCTACTCGTTTTGAGAAATTTTCTGTACTATTTGAAGACCTGCTGTTAGATTATTCCAAAAACAGGATTGATGATACCACCATGGCATTATTGATTCAACTGGCTAAAGAATGTAAATTAGACGAGGCCATCAAAGCAATGTACGATGGAGAGCAAATCAACCAAACTGAAGGCAGGCCCGTCCTTCATATTGCTTTAAGAAATCAAGGGAGCCAAAGTATACTTGTTGATGGTAAAAACGTGATGGAGGAGGTGAATGAGGTTTTGGCGAAGATGGAAAAATTCAGTCAGGCGATCATTTCCGGCGAATGGAAAGGTTTTACCGGCAAAGGAATTACCGATGTTGTCAATATTGGAATTGGTGGATCCGACTTGGGTCCGGTGATGGTTACCGAGGCGCTTAAAGCTTACAAGAACCATTTGAACCTGCATTTTGTATCCAACGTGGATGGAACGCACCTGGTAGAAACGTTAAAGGGATTAGACCCTGAAACTACCCTGTTCCTGGTTGCCTCAAAAACTTTCACCACACAGGAAACCATGAGCAATGCAAATTCTGCCAGAGATTGGTTTTTGAATAGTGATGCCGGGGAAGCTGATATTGCTAAGCATTTTGCTGCACTTTCCACAAATGCCAAAGATGTTTCGGCCTTTGGTATCGACACAGCGAACATGTTTGAATTCTGGGATTGGGTAGGTGGCCGTTATTCTTTATGGAGTGCCATTGGTTTACCTATTGCCTTAAGTATTGGTTTTGATAATTTTAAACAATTACTGGCTGGTGCCCATGCATCGGATGAGCACTTTAAAAATACACCATTCGAAAAGAATATTCCTGTTATTTTAGCTTTAATAGGCGTATGGTACATCAATTTCTTTGATGCAGAAACACAGGCTATTTTGCCTTACGACCAATATATGCATCGTTTTGCTGCTTATTTTCAGCAGGGGGATATGGAAAGTAATGGCAAGCACGTAGACCGCAATGGAAATGAGGTGAGCTATGAAACGGGCCCGATTATCTGGGGTGAACCGGGCACAAACGGTCAGCATGCTTTTTATCAGTTGATACACCAGGGCACCCGGTTAGTGCCATGCGATTTTATAGCGCCTGCGCAAAGTTTAAACCCTGTAGGTGAACATCATCCAATCTTGTTATCCAATTTCTTTGCGCAAACTGAAGCCCTGATGAATGGTAAAACGCTGGAGCAGGTGGTGGAAGAATTGAAAAAAGATGGAAAATCTGAAGAAGAGATTCAACAGATTGCACCTTTTAAAGTGTTTGAAGGCAACAGGCCAACCAACTCAATTTTATTGAAGCGTGTAACACCTTATAGCCTGGGCAGTCTAATCGCCATATATGAACATAAAATATTTGTACAGGGTATTATCTGGAATATTTTCAGTTTCGACCAGTGGGGTGTAGAACTTGGAAAGCAGCTGGCTAAAAGCATCTTGCCTGAATTGAAAGATGACCAGCCCGTAACTTCTCACGATGCTTCAACGAACGGCCTGATCAACCAATTTAAAACCTGGAGGTAATCATACAGTTTTGACACATAAATGAACAATGGTGATGAATTTAATTAAAAAAACAGCTTAAATAACTAAATATAAATGAAACCAAAAACTATTTTAACACTGGCTTTTACAGTTCTCTTCCTGACTGTACAAGCACAACAGGTGAAATTTACAGAGTATGACCTCGATAATGGTCTGCATGTTATTTTACACCAGGATAAAACTGCACCTGTAGTTGCTGTTTCTGTGATGTACCATGTGGGTTCAAAGGATGAAGACACCAACAGAACTGGTTTGGCACATTTCTTTGAACACCTTTTGTTTGAAGGAAGTGAAAACATGAAGCGTGGTGAGTTCATGAAAATAGTAAGCAGTAACGGTGGCCAAAACAATGCGAACACCACACAGGACCGGACTTTTTATTATGAGATGTTTCCATCTAACCAATTGGAACTGGGTTTATGGCTGGAAAGTGAGCGTATGCTTCACCCCAAAATTGATGCAGTTGGCATCAAGACTCAAAATGAAGTTGTAAAGGAGGAAAAGAGGCTTCGAATCGACAATGCGCCTTATGGAAAGTTTACTGAAAATATTTTTCAGCATTTATTTGAAGGGCATCCGTACCGCTGGCAGCCTATTGGATCAATGGAAGACCTTGACGCTGCCAAGTTGGATGATTTTCTTGGTTTCTTCAAGAAATACTATGCCCCTAATAATGCAGTTTTGGCTATTGCAGGAGATATCGATCTGAATAAAACTAAAATGCTGGTTAAAAAATACTTCGACGAGGTTCCTAAAGGTGTTCCTGTGCTGAGGAAAAAGTATGAATTAAAGCCTGTTACCAAGCAAATTATTGACACCGTTTATGATGCCAATATACAGATCCCCGCCATATTTGCTGCATACCGCGTTCCGGGGATGAAAAGCCGCGAAAATAAAGTGTTAGGCATGATCAGCACCCTTCTTTCGGGTGGTGGTAGTTCCAGGTTAAGCACTAAAATGGTAGACGAGAAGAAAACGGCCGTACAGGTTGCCGCCTTCAATTATTCTTTAGAAGATCACGGTGCTTACATCGCTTTGGCTTTACCCAATAACAATACGCCGTTGAATGATCTTTTAAAGGACATTGACGCTGAAATTCTTCGTTTACAGACAGACTTGATCAGCGAATCTGAACACACGAAGCTGCTTAATCAATTTGAAAACAGTTACATCAGTGCAAACAGTAAAATGATTGGTGTGGCTGAAAACCTTGCTAGTGGTTACACTTTTCAGAACAAAAACACGAATGACATCAATGAGGAATTAAATGTGGTGAAATCAATTACCAGGGATGAAATCAGAGATATTGCCCGTAAATACCTGGGTGAGAACCAGCGGGTTGTCCTGTATTATTTGCCACAAAAATAATTAATCAACGGTAATATCAGCGCTGATGAAACCATCATAAGGTGATCGTTTCAACGCCATTAAAAATCAAACTATATATATGAAAAAGATATTCATATTTGTCATAAGTGTCCTGTTTGTACAATCTGCAATCGCACAGAAACTAGACAGAAGCAAAAGACCAGTTCCAGGACCGGCACCTGTTATAACCATCGCAGACCCGGTTATTTATAAATTACCTAATGGTATTACAGTCCTGGTGGTCGAAAACCATAAATTACCAAAAGTAAGCGCCACATTCAACATTGATGCCGGTCCTATTACAGAAGGGTCAAAGGCTGGTGTGATCGATATCATGGGCGGTATGTTAAACGAGGGCACCACAACTAAAACAAAAATACAATTCGATGAAGCTGTTGATCAGCTAGGGGCTAATGTAAGTGTTTACGCTGGCGGTGGCAGTGCTTCTGCTTTAACCCGTTATTTTGATAATGCTTTCCTGCTCATGGCAGATGCACTTCGCAACCCTTCCTTCCCGCAAGCATCATTTGAAAAATTAAAATCCCAATCCATTACCGGATTAAAATCTAGTGAACGTAGCGCCAAGGCGATATCGGGTAGGGTGGTGAGTGCCTTAACTTATGGCACAAATCACCCGAGCGGGGAATTTTCAACGGAACAGAGCATTAACGCGCTTACTTTAGCTGATGTAAAAACAGCTTACAAGAAATATGTGACGCCTTCAAGGGGCTACCTTACTTTTGTGGGGGATATTAAACCTGAAAAAGCACATGAACTGGCTTTAAAGGCCTTGGGCGACTGGAAAGGAACGACCTTGACCCTTCCTGCGCTTGCGAAAGTAAATAATCCTGCTCAAACGGAAATTGATGTCATTGATGTGCCTTCGGCCGTTCAATCAGAAATTACCGTGACCAATTTGGTTACTTTACCCATCAGCCATCCGGATTATCATGCGGTGTTATTGGCTAATGAGCTACTTGGTGGAGGTGCTGATTCGAAGTTATTTAAAAACCTGCGTGAAAAACATGGCTTTACTTATGGGGCTTATTCTTCCATTGGTGCCGGCCGTTTTCAAAACAGGTTTACCGCCAATGCAGCCGTGAGGAATGAAAAAGTAGATAGTGCTGTTGTGGAGATTTTGAAAGAGATTAATTACATGCGTACGCAAAAAGTGACTAACGAAGAGCTGCAGAACACCAAAAATCTTTATAATGGTACATTTGCTTTAGGTCTTGAAAACCCCGCCCGCATTGCTTCTTTTGCAAGCAGTATTTTAATCAACGGCCTGCCTAAAGATTTTTACCGGACTTACCTTCAGAAGATCAACGCTGTAACGGCAGATGATATCTTACGTGTCAGCAAAAAATACTTTAATTACGCTGATACGCGTATTGTGATCGTTGGCAAGCAAGAAGTATTTTTACCGGCTTTAAAAAAATCGGGTTTAACGGTTAAAACTTTTGATACCTATGCCAAACCGGTTACTGCAACTACAAATGTCATTGCGGTGAAGAAGTCGGCAGCTGAAATTATTTCAGGTTACCTGACTGCCATTGGGGGTGAAGCTGAATTGAAGAAAATCACTTCTATCATTCAAACGGCAGACTTTGAAATCCAGGGACAAAAGCTTACAGCGACCATGAAACTCTTGTTTCCTAATTTGGAAAGCAGTGAAATTTCCATGAATGGAACCACCGTGATGAAAGAGGTATTTAATGGCAACAGCGGCTTTCAAAGCCAGATGGGACAGAAAAAAGAAATAACCGGGGAAGAACTGGCTCAGAAAAAAGCTAAAAAAGGCCTGTTCGATCAATTGTATTATAACGGAAACAAACTTGAAGTAGCAGGAACTACAAAAATAGGACAGGCTGATGCTTATATTGTACATGTTAGCCCACCTGCGGGGAAAAAAGTAATTGAGTACTATGATGTAAAAACAGGCTATTTGCTGAAGGAAGAGAAATCTATAAAGAGCAATGGAACTGACATCACCCAAATAACAGAATACAGTGATTACCGCAAAGTGGGCAATGTTTTATTGCCTTACAAAATTAACCAGTCTATTCAAACTCCTGCGGGTAATCAGGATTTTGTGATTAATGTAAAAGACATCAAAGTTAACACCGGAATTAAGCCTGCTGATTTTATTTAAGCTATTGCGGGATTACATTATTGTTGGAACCATTTAAACGGCAGTTGATGAGACTGCCGTTTTTTTATGTCGTTAATTTTTAAACCTTTAGCGTTGCTATTTGTCTATATATAACTTTATGAATGATAAGATGAAAGCATCATAAGCTTATGATAGCTTCATCACCATTAAAAAAATTATATACCGATGAAAAACTTAATCAACTACCTGATAGCTTTATTATTGGTGGTTTCCGTTCCAGCATTTGCGCAAACCAATGAGGCAACAACAAAGAAAATAATAGAAGACCAGGATTTCAGATTTGTAGCCACTACGGCATTACCATTATCCAGCCAGGAAGTATCAGCCGTATTGTACAAGCTGAACAGTCCGAATGGAGCGGGCGCTATTAACCTCACCGGCTCACAGTATGACCTGGTTGTAAAGAAAGATAGTGTGGTGGCTTATTTGCCTTATTATGGACGGTCTTTTTCTCCATCCATGGATCCTAACGACGCAGGCACAAAATTTAAATCCAAGGATTTTAAATATGTTAAAACCAAACGGAAAAAGGGAGGCTGGAATATAGTGATCGTTCCAAAGGATGTTAAGGACAGTCAAAAGCTTACCCTATATGTATCAAAAAACGGTTATGCTACCCTTAATGTGATGAATAACAGCAGGCAGCCGATATCTTTTAATGGTTTCCTTGCAGAAAACAAAAAGAAATAAAGAATTCTAGCGTTTGGAACAATTTGTTAGGGAACTATTGATATTTCAAATAATTTATCAAATCTTTTGCCCGTCACAAAAAGCCTTTTACCTTCTGCATCCCAGGCGATGCCATTTAGCACGTCCGTATTGGAATGTCTGTCTTTTGCAGGCAAGATATCAGATAGATCAACGTAACGCTCTACGACGCCGCTTTCGGGGTCTATAATCGCAAGATTATCTGTTTGGTAAATATTGGCATAGATTTTACCATTTACGAATTCCAGTTCATTCAATTGACTCACCTGCCCCTGGTCATCATAGACCTCTATAAACTTTTCTTCTTTGTAGGTATCTTTATTGAGGAACCATATCCTGTTGGTACCATCGGATTTGATTAACTGTTTACCATCAAAGGTTAAACCCCAACCTTCACGACTGTTTTGATAAGGGAAGCTTCCAGTTTGTTCAAAAGTTTTGGGATTGTAAATTAAACCTGAGTTTTCTTTCCAGGTCAACAGCACTACTTTATCCCCGATCATTGAGACCCCTTCAGCGAAATACTTCTTATCAAGGTCTATTTTCAGGAGTGCTTTACCGCTCGCCAGATCAACCCACCTTAAAGTGGAAGACCCATATTCGCCTGTACTCTCCAGGAACTTTCCATCATGGTATTCCAGGCCCTGGGTATAAGAAGTAGTATCATGCGGATATACGTTAATCACCTTATAGCCATCTACGGGGGGCACAACGTTCGATTTGAGCTCGATGTTTACAGTGATGGTATCTTTTTTATTTCCGTCATCCACAACAGCAGAAATCAACCTGTATCCTAATGACAGATCCCCTGTTTTTAGTGTAAATGGAGTCATGTCATTTTTTGTCCCCACAACTTTCCCGTCAACCAGGTAAGTGGCAGAACTTACTTGTACAGCGGTGGGTACATCCAGCTCAATTTTAACATCATCACCGATTTTCACCATCTCGCCTTGTTCAGGAAATTTGAACCCCACATAGGCGGCGTTTTCTTCTTCTTTACAGGATAAAGTTAAGGTAATGCCAAATAGCATAACGAACGCACAAATAGTTATAAATTTCTTCTGATTACTAGCCTGGCCAAAATGCATCTTCAATATGATTAATTTTATAATGTTTTCTATTCTCAAATACGATAGCAATCACGTCAAAACGAATTTCTCCCTGGTGATTGCACCTTTCAATATATTCCAGTGAAGCAAATTCCAGTTGCCGCTCCTTCTTCCAGTTCACAAAGTCTTCTGGTGCGCCGAACTCCACAGAGCTCCTTGTTTTTACTTCCAGAAAAATAAGCTTTTCCTCATGAAAAGCAATGAGATCGATCTCTGCCCTTCCATAAACCCAGTTTTGATTCAGGATGCGGTATCCTTTCTCTTCCAGGTAAAGCCTCGCTACCTGTTCCCCATGGCGCCCTAACTCATTATGCGCCGCCATTTATTTAATCACTACAGAGCCCAGAAACCTGGAGATTTCCTTTTCCACATTTTTCACAAAGGAATAACGCTGCATCAAGATTTCCTGGTTTACAGCATCGCTTTCCTCTTTGATCTCATTAAGCAAGTTTAACAAAATACGGTCGACTTTCCTTTTTTTAAGATGGAAAATCCCCCCTAATATTGTTGATTTTAGATTAATCGTTTCGTCCCGAACGTAAATCTGGTGTTTGTTATACCAGTTTTCACTCAGGGAATAGGGTGAGGTGGAAAGTGTAATAGCAAGATCTGCAATCTGCCGGTCCTGGTTCTTTATAAACTGACTGGCAGTTGGTAAAAGGCCACTTTCGATGTCCTGCTTATATATTTCGATGATTTTTTCACAGATACCGTCGTTAAAAGTAACATCTGCTAAATTCTGCATGATGAATGAACCGATATACATGTTATCGATGCTATCCCAGTTCACCAGTTCATGTCCATAAGTCAACAGCAGCCGGATGATTTCCTGTTCCTGCAATTCATCGGTAACCGCGGTACGGCCAATATCTTCCCCGGGAACGGCATTATCATCAAAAAGATTATCTGGAGGCCCATCCTGCTGCTGTCCATAAGAAGAGGAAGCGGGAGGTGGCGCCGATTTCTTAAACTTCGCTACCCGGATTTTGTTAAGTTCAGATACCAGGATGCGCTCCTCCACCTCTAACAGGTGACTGCATTCCTTGATGAATATAGAAGCTTTAATGCTGTCGGGAATCTTAGCAATACTTTCGACAATATCACGGATAATTCCTGCTCTTTTGATAGGGTCTTTGCCAGCCTCTTTTAATAAGGTTGTAGCCTTATATAAAATAAAATCCTTACGGTTGTTTTCAATGTAAGTTTTAAAAGCACCAGCACCAACTTTGTGCATGTAAGAATCAGGGTCATGGCTATCTGGAAAATTAACCACCTTCACATTCAGGCCTTCTTCCAGGATCATATCCAATCCACGCAGGGAGGCTTTTATCCCGGCAGCATCACCATCATAAAGAATTGTTACATTTTCGGTGAAGCGGCCAATCAGCCTGATTTGTTCCACCGTTAAGGAGGTACCTGAAGATGCGACCACATTTTCTACCCCTGCCTGGTGAACAGAAAGCACATCGGCATAGCCTTCAACAAGGTAACAATTGTCAGTTTCCCTGATGGCTTTCTTGGCATGGAATAGCCCGTAGAGCACATTGGATTTATGGTAGATGTCACTTTCAGGAGAGTTAACGTACTTAGGGACGTTTTTATCTGTCTTTAAAGTACGGCCGCCAAACCCGATGACCCGGCCCGTAAAGTTATGTATAGGGAACATCACCCTGCCCCGGAAACGGTCATACAGCTTTCCTTTATCATTTCTGATAGACAGGCCTGCTTTCTCCAGGTGTTCTTCCTTGTATCCGCTGCTTACAGCTTTCAGGGTCATCGCATCCCAGACATCAGGGGAATAACCAAGCTCAAACTTTCGCAGAATATCCTCTCTAAAGCCGCGCTCTTTAAAATAGCTTAACCCGATCGCCCTGCCGTCTGCTCCTGTCCAGAGTTCATTAGCAAAAAAAGCGGATGCGTACTGCGAAACGATGTATAAAGATTCGCGGGCATTCTGAGCCTCGATCTGTTGGTTGCTTTGAACAGTTTCCTCAACCTCGATGTTGTACTTATTCGCCAGGAACTTTAAAGCCTCAGGATAGGAATACTTCTCATGGTCCATCACAAAATGGACCGCATCACCACCTTTACCACAGCCAAAGCACTTGTAAATGCCCTTCGTTACGGAAACATGGAAAGATGGGGTCTTTTCATTATGAAAGGGGCAATTTCCGATTAAACTGGTACCACGTTTTTTTAAAGCCACAAAATCACCTACCACCTCCTCAATGCGGGCAGTATCCATGATTTTGTTAATGGTGTCGTGGTTAATCATTTTTTTATTTTAGTATTTATTTGACTAAGCGCAGCAAATGATCGGCTACAAATTTGTTGCCCTTATCATTCAAATGAACGCCGTCATAAGTTAAAACGTTTTTTTCAGAATCGGTAGTATTGTTTGCTGCGCCATAGGCAGTAAATAAACTCCTCAAATCAACTAAAGGTAGCTTGTTGACGGCCGCTAATTTACGGATTTCGTCAGCATATTTGTCTAGTTCAGCATCCATTTCATTGGCGCCGTTTTTCTTTTCACCAATAACAGCTGGTGTACACAAAATTACTTTTGCACCATTTGCGGTGATTTTATTGATCAGCGCCTGGTAGAATTGAACAAATTTATTTTGATCAGTTCCAGTTCTTGATGACTGTTTGTGCCAGACATCGTTAACCCCAATATAAATGACAACCAGGTCAGGCTTTTTATTTAGCACATCATTCTCAAGGCGTAAATACAAATCATAAACTTTATTGCCACCAATTCCTGCTCCAATAACTTCATATTTAGAAGGGTCAAGACTTTTGTTAATCAAGTTAACATAACCGCCTGTTTTAACACCCTGCTGGGTAATAGAATCGCCAAAGAATATAATTTTTTTAGGTTTCGGCGCCATAGCGCTAAATAATAAAACAAGTAAAAATGCAGAAGCTAATTTAAGATAAGGTTTCATATAGATATTTGGTTTTAAAATGGTTGACAGAACAACGGTTTGAAGGCGACAGTTAACTGCGCTTCATAAAATAAAGTTAAACAAATATAAAACTTAATTTAAATTATAATCCTCATGCAAAATCAGCACACTCGCACGCTCTGCCTTTTTCATCGGGACGTTCCAGTCGCCCTGGTATGAAATCTTAGACGGCAACTTCACTTCACCGAAATAACTCATTTCTATATTCATGCGTACATCGAAATTAAACAGCAGATTACTGTATTTCATGTCGACAAAGCGCCCCAGAATTTCAAAATTTCGCTTATCAAAAATAGTGGTCAGTTCTTTAATCATCAGGCCATCTTTTGTCCAGTTGCTCAAATCCGGCTTTACGGTAACTTTGAACCGGTAAACCGGAATAGAATCAAGATAAGTGGCACTAAAGAAGCTGTAATCGTAATATTGACGCATGTTAGCTGAAAATATCTCAGTCTTTTTTCCGATAAAAGGCAAACCCTTCACCGGTCTTCCTGGAGAGAAAATCAAGGTTTTCAACTTGTCTTTATAACTGGCATTAGAGGTGCCACCAGCAGGATTGCTGGCAAATGAAGCATCCGAAAATTCAGATTTATAAGCATTCATAAAAATGTAATCAAACATCTCCACGGTATACAGCTGGAATTTACCGTTCTTTTTATAAATCCTGCCATCATCCTGTTTCACCAGGTATTCCATTTTTGGCGCTTTGCTGTTGTGTTTTATTTTACGGTAAATGCTGCCATTGACTTTGTTTTTCTTGTCGTATGTATAAATGCGGTTCTCTGCAAAAAAACCATACTTCTTCATGTTTCGAAAAGCTTCATAAAAACTGGTATCGGTTAAGATGGCATCTATAAAAGTTTCCACACTCAATCTTTTTGCGGTAATGTTTACCGTGGAGTCCAGTGTAATTGTTTTAATCGTATCAGGATTAAAACGAGGAATCTCCTGAGCAATACTTTGAAAAACAAAGGCAAAAAAGAAGGCGCAGCAAATAACTTGTTTCATCAAAATATATTATTGTTTTTTAGAAGATAAAGCGATCAGGCGCAATCATTAATTACCTAACTGTTTCAAGGCGATATAAGCCATTAAACCGGTCGAGATTTTAAGTGCATCTTCATCAACATCAAAATTAGGGGTATGAACAGAGTACCTTGTCCCTTTGGCTGCATTACCTGTTCCCAGCCTGTAAAAACAAGCATCAGTTAGCTGACTATAATAAGCAAAATCTTCAGCTGCCATCCAGATATCAAGGTCTACCACATTGTCTTTGCCTAAGTAATCTTCAGCAAAAGCACGTGCATTGGCCGTTAAAACAGGTTCATTGATTAAATAAGGGTAACCATGCATGATGTTAAAGTCACAACTACCACCCATGCTTTCAGCAATGCCTTCAGCCATCTTTTTCATACGTAGCTTTGCTTCCTGGCGCCATTCTTCATTCAGTGTCCTGAAAGTACCTTCCAATTTAACTTCATTCGGGATGATATTGGTTGCACCATCAGCGGTAACCTTTCCGAATGATAAAACTGAAGGCAAACGTGGATCTGCATATCTGCTTACAATTTGCTGTAAAGCAATGATGATATGAGAGGCAATTAATACCGGGTCAATATTTTGATGAGGCTGGGCACCATGTCCGCCTTTACCATGCACCGTAACGTACAATTCATCCGCTGAGGCCATATATATACCTGATCTAAAGCCCACCTTACCTGCGTCTATCAATGGCATCACATGCTGCCCAACAATATGGTGAGGCTGAGGGTTTTCAAGAACCCCTTCCTTGATCATGATACTTGCACCACCAGGCAAGATCTCTTCCCCTGGTTGAAAAATTAACTTAATGGTCCCGGCAAACTGATCTTTAAGTTTCGAAAGGATAAAGGCAGTTCCTAATAAAGAAGAACTGTGCACATCATGACCACAAGCATGCATCACCCCGTTATTTTTAGATGCATAAGGTTTATCATTCGCCTCCTGTATCGGCAGGGCGTCCATGTCGGCGCGCAAGGCAATCACCTTGTCCGATGGTAAATCACCTTTGATAAGACCAACAACACCTGTATCAGCCATAATGGTATAAGGGATTCCCCAGGCGTTTAACTTTTCCTGTATAAACTTAGATGTCTCAAATTCCTTAAAAGAAAGCTCGGGGTTTGCGTGAAGGTGCTGACGAGCGGATACTACCTGTTCAAAAATATGTGCTGCTTGTTCCTGAATCTGATCTTTAATCATTGGTTTCTTCTAAAATGGGTGCGTTAATCTTTTCTCTAAAAATAAAAAGGGTAGGGAATAAAGGCCGTAACTCATTCATCAGCCGCTGAGCTTCCAGACGTGTTCTGAAATCGCCCACCCTTAAATAGTAATTTGGCTCTTTATAAGTAATGTAAGTATTCAATTTAGGATAAAGGGCTTTAAACCTGCCTTGTTCCTGGAAAGTTTCTTTCCTGTTAGATCCATAAAAGACCTGCACGCGATAGCCTACCTGGGCAACAATAGGCCCGTTACGTTTGATGGTCGGTGAAATCACCTTTTTATTTAGCTCCAGTCGCTTTTGAATTAAACTATCAATCAAAGGATCTTTGACGATGGTCACTTCACCCCTGTCCTGAGCAAAGGCAGGGATACAAAAAAAGCATATTATACAAGCAATTATGATCTTCATGAAAAGGGCTTAAAAAGAGAATGCCGAATTTTTCAACAAAACTCGGCATTCTCAACGTCTATTACAAATTACAATCCTGCACCATGGCAGTTCTTATATTTTTTCCCACTACCACAAGGGCAAGGTTCATTTCTACCAACAGTTGGTTCCTTGCGAATTGGTTGCTGAGGAACCTGCTCACGCGTATCTTCCATCATTAGTGGCGCTTCTCCCGCATGTTGAAATTCTGGTTTAGACATCTGTAATTTTGCCGCTGGAGCTTTAGGCTCCTCTGCAGCTTTCAAATCTTCAGCTTCCTGGTGTATTGGGATTCCACCTTTATACAAGAAGCTCACTACTTCCTTGTTTACGGCATTCAACATGTTTTTAAACAAGTTAAAAGCTTCCATTTTATAGATAACCAATGGATCTTTCTGCTCATAAACTGCATTCTGAACAGATTGTTTCAACTCATCCATTTCACGCAAATGCTCTTTCCAGGACTCATCAATTAATCCTAAAACAATTGTTTTCTCAAATGACTTAGTTACTTCACGTCCGTTATTTTCAATGGCAAGTTTTAGTCCTACAGGAACCTGTATGCTCCGCATACCGTCAGTGAATGGTATAACAATTTGTTCGATGTGTGAACCACGCTCCTCAAATACCTGGTGTAATACTGGCATCGCCTGGTTAATGATGGCCTCACCTTTTCTAGCATAGAATACTTCAGCTTCACCAAACAATTTCTCCGTTAGTGTAGGAATGTTTCTAGAACTGAATTCCTCTGGAGAGATAGAAGTATCTAAAGAGAAGTTTTTAATGACTTCCAGCTTAAAGCCTTCGTAATTAGCAGTTTCTTTAAATTCAGTAACGATATCTTCAGCTACATCAAAAACCATATTGTTCATGTCCACATCCAAACGCTCGCCAAACAAAGCATTTTTCCGTTTGGAATAAATCACAGAACGCTGAGAGTTCATCACATCATCATACTCCAGCAAACGCTTACGAATACCGAAGTTATTCTCTTCCACTTTTTTCTGTGCACGCTCAATAGACTTGGTAATCATGGAATGCTGAATCACTTCACCTTCCTCAATTCCCATTTTCACCATGATGTTGGAAATACGCTCCGATCCGAATAAACGCATCAGGTTATCCTCCAATGAGACAAAGAACTGAGATGAACCCGGATCACCCTGACGACCGGCACGACCACGTAACTGTCTGTCAACACGACGTGACTCATGTCTTTCGGTACCCACGATGGCTAAACCACCAGATTCCTTCACACCAGCACCTAATTTAATATCCGTACCACGACCAGCCATATTGGTAGCAATGGTCACCTGACCAGCCTGACCGGCTTCAGCAACAATATCAGCTTCCCTCTGGTGCATCTTCGCGTTCAACACATTGTGTTTAATACCACGAAGCTTCAGCATACGGCTTAGCAATTCAGAAATCTCTACAGAAGTAGTACCAACCAGCACAGGACGGCCAGCTTCAGTTAACTTCACGATCTCTTCAGCAACAGCATTGTATTTTTCCCGGATGGTGCGGTATACATAATCTTGGTGATCAGTTCTTGAAATTACACGGTTAGTTGGAATTTCAACAACATCCAATTTATAGATCGACCAAAACTCACCAGCTTCAGTAGTTGCAGTACCCGTCATACCACAAAGCTTATGGTACATCCTGAAATAGTTTTGCAATGTTACCGTAGCATAAGTTTGGGAAGCATCTTCAACTTTTACATTTTCTTTAGCTTCAATAGCCTGGTGTAAACCATCTGAATAACGGCGGCCATCCATGATACGGCCTGTCTGCTCATCAACGATTTTAATTTTACCCTCGTCAATGATATATTCAACATCATTTTCAAATAAAGTATAGGCTTTCAATAACTGATTTACCGAGTGGATACGCTCTGCTTTGATGGAATAATCACGCATCAGCTCATCTTTCCTGGCAATTTTATCTTCGCTGCTTAAAGAAGATTTCTCAATTTCTGCTATTTCTGTACCTACATCAGGCAAAACGAAGAAACTGGTATCTTCCCCAGAAACGGTAATCAGTTCAATACCTTTTTCAGTCAATTCAACCTGGTTGTGTTTTTCATCAATGTGAAAAAACAATTCAGAATCAACTTTTGGCATATTTTTACTCTGATCTGCCATGTAATGGTTTTCAGTTTTCAACAAGGTCTGCTTATTACTTCCCTCACTCAAAAACTTAATCAGCGCTTTATTTTTTGGCAAACCACGATGAGCCCTTAATAAAGCAAGGCCACCCTCACCTTCTTCAGTTCCACCCTTACCATCATTTATTAACTTTTTAGCTTCATTTAAAGCTCTGGTTACATATTCTTTCTGCGCATTAACCAATCGCTCAATTCTAGGCTTCAGCTCATGGAACTCATGCTGGTCACCAAAAGGAACAGGGCCAGAAATAATCAATGGCGTACGGGCATCATCAATTAATACTGAATCGACCTCATCCACCATAGCGAAATGCAATTTACGCTGAACCAGTTGATCTGGCGCCTGCGTCATATTGTCACGCAGGTAGTCAAAACCAAATTCATTATTAGTACCGTATGTGATATCAGCCAGATAAGCTTTTTTGCGTTGAGGAGAATTGGGCTCATGTTTGTCAATACAATCGACAGCCAGGCCATGGAATTCAAACAAAGGACCATTCCATTCAGAGTCACGACGAGCAAGGTAATCGTTCACCGTAACGATGTGAACACCTTGACCAGCTAGGGCATTGAGGTAGGCAGGCAATGTACTCACCAAAGTTTTACCCTCACCAGTGGCCATCTCGGCAATTTTACCGTTATGCAATACCACACCACCAATTAACTGTACATCGTAATGCACCATGTTCCACTTCACATCAGTACCTGCAGCTTCCCAATGGTTAGCCCATACTGCCTTATCGCCGATAATTTCGACGTTTTTCTTTCGTGCGGCATAATCACGGTCAAAATCTGTAGCAGTTACTTCCAGGAACTCATTTTCAGAAAAACGCCTGGAGGTTTCTTTCACCACCGCAAAAGCTTGTGGCAATATATCGGTCAGGGCAACTTCAAGTTCTTTATCACGATCCTTGATTAACGCATCAATCTGATCATAGATGGCCGTTTTTTCAGTTAATGAAAGCTCCTGACTTTCCGCATCAGTTTTTAGTCCGCCAATTCTACCGTCAATGTCCGCTAAAGCTTTAGCGATTACATCTTTGAAATATACTGTTTTATGTCGAAGCTCATCGTTTGATAAAGCAGATAGCTTAGCGTATTCCTCATTTATTTTGATTACGATAGGCTGAAGTACTTTAATATCTCTCTCTGATTTGCTGCCAAATACCTTGGTTAAAAATCCTAACATCTCTTTATACTTGTCTTTAAATATTTTAAAATCATGAAATTACAACAATTACGCCAGTGGAAAGAATAAGCCACATTGGCAGTTGTTGGGCGCTAAAATTACAAAATATCCTGTACATTGCTTCGTCACTGGCGTTTTATTTTATCTTTGCGCAATGAATATCTTATTATTAGGTTCTGGCGGAAGAGAAAGTGCTTTTGCCTGGAAGTTGAGCCAATCAACTCAATGCGGAAAACTATTTATTGCACCCGGAAATGGTGGTACAGCTGCTTATGGCAAAAACATCAATCTGGATCCCAATAATTTCGAAGCGGTGAAAGCTGTTGCGCTTAAAGAAAACATCGGGCTTGTGGTTGTAGGACCCGAAGAACCTTTGGTAAATGGTATTCATGATTTCTTTCTGAAAGATGAAAGTCTTGCAGCGATTCCTGTAATAGGACCGAAAAAAGAAGGTGCTATCTTAGAAGGCAGTAAGGATTTTTCAAAACAGTTTATGGCCCGCCATGGAATCCCTACGGCAGGATCAAGATCGTTCACGACTGAAACCCTGGAAGAAGGACTTACCTATCTTCAGAACCACCAAACGCCAATCGTGCTTAAAGCAGATGGCCTGGCTGCAGGAAAAGGGGTATTAATCCTTGATAACACGGCTGAAGCCCAAGAAGAACTTAAATTAATGCTGAGTGGTAAATTCGGCGCTGCAGGTACAACGGTAGTGGTTGAAGAGTTTTTAACTGGCATAGAACTTTCGGTATTTGTATTGACCGATGGAGATCACTATGTAATTTTACCTGAAGCAAAAGACTATAAACGCATCGGCCAGGCGGACACCGGTTTAAATACAGGCGGTATGGGCTCCGTTTCTCCGGTACCCTTTGCCAGTGAAGCTTTTATGAAAGAAGTGGAGCAAGATATCATTATTCCGACCATCAATGGTTTGAAGAAAGATAATATCGATTATACAGGCTTTATTTTCTTTGGCTTAATTAAAGTAAATGAAAAGCCCTATCTAATTGAATACAACTGCCGCATGGGTGATCCTGAAACGGAAAGTGTTGTTCCAAGAATTGAAAATGATTTAGTAGAACTGTTTCTGGCCACTGCACAAAAAAGACTAAATGAAGTCACTATAAAGATCAGCCCTAAGAATGCAGCTACCGTAATGATTGTTGCTGGTGGTTATCCTGGCGAATACGAGAAAGGAAGAACCATCACCGGTTTAGATAATTTACGTCAGTCCATGGCTTTCCATGCAGGCACCATAGCAGATGGCGGTGTTGTTAAATCAAACGGCGGCCGTGTGGTAGCGATCACAAGTTTACAAGACACGCAATTCGAGGCTTTGCAATCCGCAACAGCAGATGCAGCAAGAATTTATTTTGACGGTAAATATTTCCGGGAAGATATCGGATTCGATTTAATGTAAGCACCAGTGGAAAATTAAAAGAAATTTGATAATCCGGACATTTGTCCATAAATTAGTAGACATAAGACAATGTCATGATTAAGGATATTAAAAAGCTGGATATAGAAGATTTCGATTTTGGCGAATCCAATGCTGAAATGATATTCAAATTTCTATTGCCAGAGAAATCCTGGTCAGGCCATCAACGCTATGACTATTATTTATTCGCCATAGATTGGATTCGTGATGGTATTCCAAAAGTGGCGGTAGAAAATCTATTACAAAAAACCAGCGTTACCAGGGCACAACTTTGTCAGATTATCCACATTAGCATCAGGCAACTTAACCGTTACCAAAATGATGATCTTTTATCGGTAGAGCAGTCTAATTTTTTGTATGAATTTACCCGGGTCTATGTTAGGGGCCTGGATATTTTTGGCGATGGCCATACCTTAGATCAATGGCTGATGCGGCCTAATCTTGCGCTAGGCGATACCCCCCCCCTGGAATTGCTAGACACCAGTGAAGGCATTAGATTGGTAGATGACCTGCTCTCTCAAATTGAACATGGTTTTTATTCATGATTTTATACCGTATTGCAAGAGAAAAGTACGCAAACGACCTCTCTGGTAAAGGTGGTGTAATATCTTCCGCAAGATGGCATGATCATGTCCCTATAGTCTATGCCTCTGTAAATTCATCAACTGCAATTCTGGAGAAACTCGTATATATGCAGGCAAGTGATATTCATCATGACCTCATGATCACGTCAATGGTTGTTCCTGATCGAAGCAGCAGCGAAGAGATAGAGATTGCACAATTGCCGGAAAACTGGGATAAATATCCAGGACCAATCATCCTTAAAAGAATAGGCAATGCATGGCTCGCAGGATTAAGCTCCCTCTTGTTATTTGTGCCAAGCGTTATTGATCCACTAGCAAAGAATGTACTGATCAACCCCTTACATCCTGAGGCAGACGGAATTGTCATCGACATGATCCAACCTTTTACCTTCGACAACAGGCTGATCAAATAAATTTCCCAATTCCTGAAACATATACGGGCAAATCAAGTCATACTCAGAAACGCCTTCATGAGATTTCTTTACCTGAGTATATTACTTCTGTTTTGCTACTCTTCTTCCGTCGGACAAAACACTCCCATTCGAAAGAAAATGCCTGCCAAACGCACGGGTACAAATCCAAAAATTGATGGTTTATTAGACGATCCAGAGTGGATAAATGCACCCATTGCTACAGGTTTCATTGAAAACAACCCAACTCCTGGGAAAATGGAGACAGCAGACAGGCGTACGGAAGTGAAGTTATTGTATGATGATATAGCCGTTTATGTTTCTGCCCGCATGTACGCCAATCCCGATAGCATCGCACAAGAACTAATGACCAGGGACCAGATTGGAAACTCAGATTACTTCGGTATTTTCTTCGATACGTTTCTGGACCGCATCAATGGGAATGGTTTTTTTGTAACTGCATCGGGAACTCAATTTGACGCCAAGTATTCACAAACTGGAAATGAAGATCCCAACTGGAATGCAGTTTGGGATAGCGAAGTAAAGATCGATGAAAAAGGATGGACTTTGGAAATGAAAATCCCCTATTCTGCCTTGCGTTTTTCCAGTAAAGACGTCCAAACCTGGGGACTTAATATGCTGCGAAAAAGGGCTATGGAAAATTCCCAGACCTTCTGGAATTTTGTTGACCCAAAAGTTAGTGGCTTAATGAATCAGGAAGGCACCTGGGAAGGACTGGAAAAAATCAAAGCACCCCTGCGTCTATCTTTTTCACCTTATATTTCCTCTTATGTTAACCATTATCCGAGCACCGTTGCCGGGATAAAAGATTTCACCTCTTCCTTTAGCGGGGGCATGGATGTTAAATACGGCATCAATAATAGCTTTACTTTAGACATGACCCTGATCCCTGATTTCGGACAGGTGCAATCGGATAACCGCATCTTAAACCTCACCCCTTTTGAGGTCAAATTCAATGAAAACAGGTCCTTTTTCACCGAAGGAACGGAATTATTTAATAAGGGCGATTTGTTTTACTCCAGGAGAATTGGCGCTTCACCCTCCTATTTTAAAGATGTCTCCGCGCAGCTTCAAACGGGTGAAACCATTGTAAAAGACCCGCAGGAAAGCAAAGTGTTGAATGCCACAAAAATCTCGGGCCGAACGGCAAAAGGGCTGGGAATAGGCATTTTTAACGCCCTTACCAATAAAATGTTCGCTGAAGTCGAAGATGCACAAGGCAACAGAAGGGAAATCGAAAGTCAGCCGCTCACCAATTATAATATTTTTGTTTTAGATCAAAGCTTAAAAAACAACAGCTCAGTAAGTATCATCAACACCAATGTTTTAAGACAGGGATCCAGTGATGATGCCAATGTAACGGCCTTTCTGTTTAACTTAAATGACAAAAAGAACAAATTCTATATCAACGGCGCGGGCAAAATGAGTTACCTCACCAGCAATGGGACGCAGGGAAATCAGAAAGGTTATTTTTATGAAGCTGAAACAGGGAAGCAAAGTGGCAATTTTACCTGGAGCTATGAGCAGAAACTTGCCGACCAAGTTTTTGACCCATCAGATATGGGCTTTTTCACTAACAATAATTTCTTTGACCAGACTGGAATTCTGCACTACAACATCTATAAACCAGGCAAATTCTATAATACCTTCCAGTCGTTCGTCTACGTTAATTACTCGAGGCGGTTTAAACCCGCAGCCTACCAGAATGTATATGTTGAAATGGGGCCCTATATACAATTCAAAAACCTCTGGTCGGCCGAGTTAATTTTAAACTGGAGAGCGGAAGGCAACGACTTTTACGAGTCAAGAAACGGAGATTTGTACAAATCTCCGGAAACTTACGGAATCAGGTTATTTGTTAACCCCAACAGAGCTAAAGCCTATAACTTCGGCGGTAATATCGGCATGACCAAACAAGAGCTTAAAGACGGAAAAATTTATAACTTCTATTTTTTCCAGAACCTGCGGCTCAATGACAAGCTGGGATTCGGTTTGGATTTATACTATGAGCCTAGCTATAACCTCGTTAACTGGGTTGGCGCTCATGAAACTCAATCCATATTTTCTAAATATGACAGGAATACCGTTGAAAACTCTTTTGATGCCAAATACAGCTTTACCAATCGAATGGGAATAAATTTACGAGCAAGGCATTACTGGTCTGACAGACGGAATTCGGCTTTTTATGACCTAACATCAACCGGTATGTTAAAAGATCATCAAGGGCCTGCACTTGAAGGAGCAGACAAAAATTACAACGTATTTAATATCGACTTGATTTATACCTGGCAATTTGCACCGGGAAGTGAACTTAGCGTCACGTATAAAGATATCTCAGAAAGCAGCATGGATTATTACACAAAAGGTTACAGGACAAATTTAAACAACATCCTCTCGGGCCCACAAAATAATAGCCTTTCTATTAAAATGTTGTATTATATTGATTATCTTGATATCAGAAAGAAAAAGAATAAAATCATTAACTAATAGCGTCATCAACTATTAAAGACAAACGCCGATGAAACACCTCATTAAACTGCTGGCGTTTTCGCTGCTTACGGCATGGCATGTCCCCGCCCTCCTGGCACAGGACAGGATGATGAATACCTATTGTAATCCGCTGAATATCGATTACACGTATATGATTTATGATGCCCATAAAGATATCTCCTACCGGTCGGGAGCTGATCCGGCAGTAGTTAAGTTTAAAGATGAATACTATATGTTCGTGACGCGGTCTATGGGTTACTGGCATTCCACAGATTTACTTAACTGGACATTTATCAAGCCCGAGAAGTGGTATTTTCAAGGCTCCAATGCCCCCGCGGCGCACAATTACAAAGACTCTGTTTTGTATATGGCAGGGGACCCATCAGGCTCCATGAGTATCCTTTATACCGATAACCCTAAAAAGGGCGACTGGAAGGCTGTTCCGGGCATTATAAATGACCTTCAGGATCCGGCCTTGTTCATAGATGATGACGGGAAGGCCTATGTATTCTGGGGCTCTTCAAACACCTATCCCATAAGGGCAAAAACTTTAAACAAAGACCTCCGTTTCCGGCCGTCTGAAAAAACGTACGAATTATTTAATCTCGACGGTGAAAAACATGGTTGGGAACGTTTTGGAGAGAACCATACCGATACTGTACTCCGGGGCTATATAGAAGGACCCTGGCTCACCAAACACAACAATAAATATTATTTGCAGTATGCAGCCCCCGGAACAGAATTTGATGTTTATGGAGACGGTGTATATACGAGTGATCATCCGCTAGGCCCCTATAAATATGCACCAAACAATCCTGTCTTTTATAAACCCGGTGGATTTATCAACGGTGCAGGGCATGGCAGTACTGTGGAAGGCCCGAACAATACTTATTGGCACTTTGGCTCTATGGCTGTTAACGTCAATATAGGCTGGAAAAGACGCATCGCCATGTATCCCACTTACTTTGATAAAGATGGACTGATGTATTCCAATACTTCATTTGGGGATTACCCTCACTATGCACCTACTGATCCAGACAAACCCGGTGAATTCAGGGGCTGGATGCTCCTGTCTTATCGAAAACCCGTAAAGGCATCTTCCTTCCAGGGAGACTTTAAACCCGAAAACATCACGGATGAAACCGTTAAAACATTTTGGGTGGCCGAAAGTAATGACGACAAACAATGGATTGAAATCGACTTGGGAAAACCAGGTAAAGTCTATGCAATTCAGGTCAACTTTAACGACTACAAATCTAACCTCTACGGAAGGATTGATAGTCTTTACCACCAATATTTAATAGAAGGCTCAACCGATGGGGAATCCTGGCGGGCATTGGTAGATAAGTCTGACAATCGGGAGGATGTTCCGAATGATTATGTAGAATTGAAAAACCCTGAAACGGTCAGGTTTGTGCGTTATAAAAACATGCACGTGCCAACCCCAAACCTATCCATTTCAGGTTTACGGGTTTTTGGCATCGGATCAGGAAAAGCACCTAAAAGGGTTAACAGCGTCAAGGTAAACCGAAACAAAGACCGCAGGGACGCCTTGATCACCTGGAAACAACAAGCCGGAGCACAAGGCTATCATGTACTTTGGGGTATTGCGCCCGACAAACTATATAGTTCCTGGATGGTTTATGGTAAAAATGAACTGGAATTAAAAAGTCTGACCATAGATCAGACTTATTATTTCTCCGTAGAGGCATTTAATGAAAATGGTATTTCACAACGAACGGCTGCTGTGAAAGTTCCTTAGTTTATTTTAATTCCTTCACACGCATATTTTTCCATCTCACCTTGATATCTCCCCCACTGTGGATCTGGAGCGCAATTGACCCCTCTCCGGCTCCAATTTTTTCATCCTTTATATGCACCATTTGTTTTCCATTTAAATAGGTAGTTACCACATCACCTTTTACATGGATCCGCATGTGATTCCAGTCTGTTGGCTTTAGCACTTTTTCGAGCTCTGCTGTCGGTTTAATCAACCAACCTCTGCCATAGGATTCATAAATACCGCCAGTATGAAGCTTTGGAGGTGCTACTTCAACCTGCCAGCCCTGTACTTTAGTACCTTCTACATTGGAACGAATGAAGACACCACTGTTTCCATTTGACTCCAATTTAAAATCGACATCATAAATGAAGTTTTTGTATTTCTTATCTGTCGTAAGGTAGCCGTATTCTTTATCGGGGCCACTTTCGCAAACCAGTTCACCATTTTCAACATACCATTTTTCGGTACCATGAATGGTCCAGCCCGTTAAATCTTTGCCATTAAAAATCTTCTTAGCGCTTTGAGCAAGCGTAACAGTAGAGACAGCTAAAAAGCTGCAAATTAAAAGTAGATATTTCATATTTATTTAGTTGTTTTTGTTTTTAAAGAAGCTATCATAAGGTTATGATGGTTTATAGCTTTATTTTTAATAAATGTATAACAAATCACGGACATTACAAGTTAAAGGCCATCAACCCGCAGCTCCATTATCAGCGGCCTATTCGGCTGCACAAGGATCGCCGCTGTTAACGTACTAATAACCATATACATTAGGTAATGCTTCAATATTTTTGCTCAGCTCCACTAGAAAACCGTTAACAACGGCATAAACCGGTTTTCCTGAGGCCGACAAAATAAAATTAGCCGGTTGGCCCAGGCCAATTGGCTGATTGCTTTGACTGGAGCCGTTAGTCAGGTTTAACAACCTGTTTTTAAGGGGCCCTGTCGGTGATTTCCGGTCAGAAAATTTAACAAACAAATAGCCTTGTTTCAAAAGTTCTGTTTCGGCAGTCAGCGATAGTTTCTCCCATTCAGCAGCTTTCATCAATTTGATTTTTCCCGGAGATGAAGTCAGCGTTGCGGCATCAGCTTCTTCATAACCAAAATTCCTGTCCATATCGCCCAGTTCCTGAATGATGCCACGGTAATTCATACTCCGCTTGCCGGGGTCAGTCGCCTGCGAGCGGTTAATCCCCAAATGAGTCCTGAATTTAAAGCCGCCCTTTGTAACCGCTGCATTCCTGACGATCAGGTCATATAAAGCACGCTCATTTTCAGGAATCGCCGCATAATCACTGGTATCTTCCCCTTCAAAAGATTTTGAGGCAATGGCATGCAGGGAACTCAGGATTACATAAAAATTCAGTTTCCGGATGTATTGCTTCTCGGGGTCACCGGGGTAGCCGCCAGATTCAATAAGAACCGTAGAAATGCCTTTTCCCTGGAAGGTATCACCAAAACAGCGCGGGTCATAAGCGTCATCATATTTGGCAACCTTATCAGGAGCATACTTTTGTAAAGTACGGTTCATCATCACGATCAATTTCGTCGCCTTCTCCCTTACTTCATTCATATCCTTTTTATAATTAAAAGCAGGTGCAAGAAAAGAAATGGTCGCTTGATTTTTTGTAGGTCCTGCAGCGTAAAGCGTACTTTGATCATGCAAATTGAAACCAAAAGCAGGTTTAATCCGATCAGCAGCAGCCATTAAAATCTTGCCCTCCGGGGTGTTTAATAAACGGGCATCCCGGTTGATGTCAATTTCAAGGGCAGATCTTCTTTTCCATTCCTCCGCACCATCCGGATTAACCATCGGCAGGAAATTTAATTCCAGGTTGTCCAGTAGAAACTTCCTGAATTCGTCGTTTTCATCTGTGGCGGATAGAAAGTTGAAAATGTCAAATAAGGCCATGGTCGCTGTTGATTCATCACCATGCATTTGTGACCATAAAAAAACCTTAGTATTCCCTTGTCCAGCGGTTAATAAATTCAAACTTCTTCCCTGAACGGATGTTCCCAGAACTTCTGTTTTAAAAGCTTTGGAAGTGGCGTGTTTTTGAATCAGCGGAAGAAGATCTGCATGTTTAAAAAGCCTGTCTTTTAGAACTGGCTCTTTATACCGCTCATAACTTTGCCAGATCGTTGTGGTTTCAATATGAGGCTCCGAAACTTCAACTGGATTCATTAAACCAAGCAAGAGAATAGCTAAGCCGATAAGGGGAACAGGTATAAATTTGAGCATAGTTGAGGCATTTAAGATGTAATGCAAATTAAAAAAGATTCGTTAAATATGGGTATATAATGATCAAGTCCCATTCATGGTACACTTTACTAGTTTAGGCAGCCACAGCCGGACGACATGAAACAGGCAATTAAATGTACATAGGGGGTTACGAGGGGGTTGGCAGGGCATTGCTAGGGCCTACATAGGGCAATTAGCCCTACCAACCCCCTGGCAACGCCTTACCAACGCCTTGTGAATTGTACATCAACGCTAAGCTGACAGAAAGGTCTCTAACTAAAAAGAGCCTGATCATGATGAATGATGCAGGCTCTTTAACATTAAATAATTTCCTATTGATTTGTGCCTGCACCCAGCAACTCTGCCAGTTTACTTTGCAAGCCCTCTTCTCTGATATTTTTAGCAACAATCTTACCACTCGGGTCAACTAAAATATTGGAAGGAATAGACTGAATCCCGTATAATACAGCCACCTCATTATCAAAATATTTCAAATCAGAAACATTCGTCCAGTTTAAACCGTCAGCTGCAATGGCCTTTAACCAGTCTTCCTTGCCATTTGGCTTGTCTAAAGACACACCCAAAACGGTGAAGTTTTTATCTTTATACTTGTTGAAGGCGGCCACCACATTGGGGTTTTCCCTGCGACAAGGGCCGCACCAGGATGCCCAAAAATCCACCAACACATATTTACCTTTAAAATCAGATAATTTTACCGGCTTGCCATTAACATCGTTTTGTGTGAAATCTGTGGCCATGCTACCTACGGCAGTCTTTTTAGCACCATTAATAGCATCAGTGATGCTTACACCAAGCGGGGTCGCTTTAAGTGCTGCAGAGAACTTGTTAAACACGGGTTCTGCCGCCGCAGCATCAATATCATAACCGATACTGTTACGAAAGGCCACCAATCCGATATAAGAATCTCTATGGGTATCAATAAACTTCTTATTCAGCGGCTCCATTTCCTTTTCTATAGCCGCAGCCCGGTCTTCCAAAGTTTTTCTGTATGCAGGGTCTTGTTTTTTCTCCGGACTTTGCTTTGCATACTCCGCATTTAAGGCTGCCATTTTATCACTTACAGGCTTAAGCATTGCTTTCCAGGCTGCATTGTCATCATTTAAGGTGGAACCTTTAATGACAGCTTTTTTAATTGAATCCGGCGCCGAAAGGGTGATCACCTTGTTTTCCAAATAAATTGAAATCACATCTAAAGGGATTCTTTTCGAAGGATCAGGCGCTACACTACTATGTTTCAACACCAATTGCGCAGCCGTAGGACCTGTAACCGTACCTTTAAATTCAAACACACCATTCTTTAAAGCAGCAGAATCAATAATTCGCTCATTTCCAGATCTGTATTGTAAATAGGCGATAGCAGGGGCGTTCAATGCCCCTATTTTTCCTTTCAAAGTATATCCATCTTGTGCCATAGCTGCCAACGGCAACATCAGGGCAGCGGACAAAATAAGTGTTTTCATAAATTGTTCTTCAGAGGTGACAAAACCAGAACAAAACAGCTGGCTTCCATTATAACAAATATAAACTTACTAACGACTTAGTCTCTAAAAGCTTGTATAATATTACAGTAATTTTTGGTAGGTACGCCACCACAGGTCCGGAATTTCTCCATTTACAGCGGTATTATAGTCTTCGTACCTGCATGGGATCAGGTGAAAACGTTCATTTTTTGAGATACCACTTGGGTAAGGCACCTGAATCCACCAACGGTCAGATTTCTTGCTTTTCACAAAAATAATCTCGCCGTTTCCTTCACTCAAGCTGGCCCGGTAAGTGAGGTACTGCGATTTAGGTATCAGCGGAAAATCCCTTTTACGGTTATAAAAACCTTCTATAAAATACCAGACCATTTGCGCCAGCAACATCGCCGTCTGACCGCCGCGGTCGAAGGCTGGATTAAATTCATAAAAGCCAATGGACGATAATTTATCATTCATACCTGCATAACGGGCAATACTGCAGGCTTGTTCCCCGTAAAAACCATTTGGCCCTGCATTGGCATTTGCTGCTGCATCGGACGAACGGATGGCAGAAATATCAAAGCTGATCATGTTGGCATTTCTTATGATGGGCTCTGTTAAGGAAATATCTGTTGCAAACTCTCCCAGACGGTGCACATCAAAATAGAGTTTGTCCATCACTTTTAAACTATCCTGGTTTACATAATAGGTCTGGTAACCGATATTGCTGAAATTGAACAGGTAATTAGGCTGGTGCAGAAAAATCTTATTAAGATAGGTGTCCGAGCGGGCTTCAATACCTTCATGATCATCCTCATCAAGGTCAAATTTATGATCCACGACCACCAGATCCACTTTTTGCTCCAACTGCTCATAAGCCATATATTGCGCATAAGTCAGGTCCTGGCCGCCGCCAATAATTACAGGTACAATATTTAATTTAATAAGGTCTGCAACTACCATTTTTACAGCAACATAGGTGTCAGATATTGCGGCCCCTGCCTTAATGTTCCCCAGGTCGATGATCCTGCTTTTGAACCCGCCTTCATGCAGGGCATAAAACTGGCTTCTAAAGTAATCAGGCCCTAACGCACAGCCATTATTATTGACAGCCGCACGATCATCAAGTACGCCGAAAATGGCTATATCATATGCGTTTTCTACAAGTTCTGGAAAATCCTCAGTATAAAAAGCAGCCTTTAAACCTAGCTGACTGTTATAAAAGCCTTGTTTTGGTGTTAAGGTATCAAGGTTGACAGGAGAAAAAAAATCTGATAAGGACATAATTAATGTAATGTATGACCACAAATATCTATTTTTGAGGCCATACATTGATGAACATCCTAAAAATAATAAAATGATATTGGTTACCGGCGCTACTGGATTTCTGGGAGCTGAACTAATCCATCAACTCACCCGGCAGGGAAATCAGGTCGTAGCGCTCAAACGTGAAACTTCTGTAATTCCACAGCAATTAATGGGGAATACGCTCATTAAATGGGTGCTGGCTGATATTAATGACATGGCGACGCTTGAAGATGCCTTTGAAGGTATTACCCAGGTGTATCATTGCGCAGCCCTGGTGTCTTTCGATCCTAAAGATAAAGCCGAACTGCTGCGTGTAAATATTGAAGGCACCAGTAATGTGGTTAACCTTTGCCTGGATCTTCATATCCGACTGTTGCATGTAAGCTCGGTCGCTGCACTGGGCCATGCAAAAAAGGGGATGCAAATCACCGAAGAAGATTATTGGGAATATGATGCGAAGGTGAACAACTATGCCATTTCAAAATACGAAGGAGAAATGGAAGTCTGGCGCGGTATTGCGGAAGGCCTTGAAGCCGTAATTGTAAATCCATCGGTCATTATTGGGGCAAATGCCGGCTTTGAAGGCAGCGGCGCTATCTTTGAGCTTGTCAAAAAAGGACTTTCCTTTTACACGGAAGGCATCACCGGCTTTGTGGACGTTCGGGATGTAGCTGCAGCCATGATCAAACTGATGAATTACAGCGGCAAGCCCAAAAATGGTGAAAGCGGGGAACGCTTTATTGTTTCAGCAGAAAATTATGTATACAAAGATTTCTTCACCGCTATTGCAACCGGCTTTAAGGTAAAGGCCCCTTCGCGGCTGGCCACACCTTTTATGTTGGGCATGGCCTGGCGGGCCGCAAAACTAGCTTCCTTGTTTACCAGCAGGCCTTCTGGCTTAACCAATGAAACAGCAAGAAGCAGCTGGACAAAGAGTTTATACAGTAACGAAAAAATTAAAAAAACCATAGGAATGGAGTTTAGACCGCTGGCAGAAAGCATCGCCGAAGTTTGTGCTGCGCTTGCTACAAAGGTTTAACATTAAAGAGCATATGACCACTAAAAATTATTACATTATAGATTTTGACAGCACCTTTACACAGGTAGAAGCTTTAGATGAACTGGCAAGGATATCCTTAAAAAATCATCCGGACCGGGAGCTGATTTATAAGAAAATAGAGGATTATACCAATATGGCAATGGAGGGGAAGCTATCCTTTAGTGAAAGCCTCGCCAAGCGTGTACAGTTGTTAGAGGCGGATGAAGATGACTTAAAACAGCTGATTAAAAGATTAAAGAAAAAGGTTTCCAGCTCATTCTCCCGAAATGCAGATTTCTTTAAAAAACATGCAGACGAAGTTTTAATTGTTTCTGGTGGTTTTAAAGAGTTTATTATTCCTGTGGTGAGCCAGTACCATATTAAAAAAGAAAATATTTATGCCAATACTTTTGTCACCACAACCGATGGCAGAATTATAGATTACGACCATGCCAATCCGTTAAGTGAAGAAGGCGGTAAGGTGAAATTAATGCAGCACCTTAACCTGGATGGTAATCTTTATGGCATCGGCGACGGTTATTCTGATTTCCAGTTACGGGAAAGCGGTATGATTAAAAAGTTCTATGCTTTTACGGAAAACATTTCCAGGGATAGTATTGTGGAAAAGGCCGACCATGTGACGCCGAGCTTTGATGAATTTTTATATGTCAACAATTTGCCAAGAGCAATTTCTTATCCAAAACACCGGATATTATGCCTTGTCATTGGAGATGTACCCGAAGAAAGTATTGCACTTTTAAAAAAGGATGGCTTTTCAGTTCGTCATAAAACGACTTTCGAAGACAAGTATGTTGCTGATGTGCACATGATGTTGCTTGCTGACGGCGAAAACATCGAAAATGAAAAATTAAAAAAGGCGATCAAGTTGAAAACCCTTGGTTACCTGGGCAATGCTAAAAAAATCGACCTTGCTATTGCTACTGAAATGGGTATGGTTGTGTTTGATGATATTAAAAACAACCCCCGAAACAAAAACTTCATTCCTACAAGGATGATTGATTTCATGAATACCGGAACGACTTACCTGAGTAAAAATTTCCCTAACCTGCAATTACCAAGGATAGAGAAATCGCACAGGCTGATCCATATTCACAAAAACGTTCCGGGTATTATGGCAAAAATCAACACTATTTTCGCTAAACATGACATCAACATCGTGGCCCAGTTTTTAATGACCAATGCCACTATAGGCTACGTGATCACCGACATCAATTCGGCCTACGACAAAGCCTTGTTTAAATCACTAAAAAAGATTGAGCATACCATTAAGTTCAGGGTGCTTTACTAAATCTTAAAGTGCGGGTTTCCTGATTGTTAGTGTAGTGTACACACCAACAATTCTGAAATTAAGCTGAGCGGCAATGCGTTTTTTTACCTACTTTTGTCTGACACTAAAGATAACAGAAATTGATAGCTACTTTGAATATTAAAACAACCCCTATTAGCGAGTCCAGGTTAACAGGAACTGATTTCTCCAACTTACCCTTTGGCAAAGTGTTTTCAGATCACATGTTCATTGCAACATATGAAAATGGAGAATGGACTAATTTACAGGTTTTGCCTTATGGCCCTATCCCAATGAGCCCGGCAATTTCAGCCCTTCATTATGGTCAGGCAATTTTTGAAGGCATGAAGGCTTATCGCCAGGCAGATGGTAAGATCAGCGTTTTCAGAGCTGATAAAAACTTCGAGCGTTTCAATAAATCGGCGGTCCGCATGGCTATGCCAACCATACCAAGGGAAATTTTTATGCAGGGTATTGCTGCATTAATTGAAATTGATGAAAAATGGGTGCCAAATCAGGATGGATATTCGCTTTATCTTCGTCCGGTTATGTTTGCCACTGATCCATATTTGGGTGTCAAAGCATCAGACGCTTATACATTTGCCATATTAACGACCCCATCGGGCCCGTATTACAGCAAAGCATTAAAAGTTAAAATTGAAACAGAGTTTACCCGTGCAGATGAAGGTGGCGTAGGTTTTGCTAAAACAGCAGGAAATTATGGCCGCTCGATCTACCCTTTTGCTGAAGCAAGCAAAGAAGGTTTTGATCAGTTGATCTGGACGGACGCTTCCACACATGAGTTTATTGAAGAAGCAGGAACTGCTAATTTAATTTTCGTCATTGACGGGAAGCTGGTTACACCATCGGTGAGAAGTACCGTGTTAGATGGTGTTACCCGTGATACAATTATTCAACTGGCTAAAGAGGCTGGAATTGAAGTAGAAGAAAGACGTGTAAGTGTAAAAGAAGTCATCGAAGGCATTAAAAATGGCCGCTTAACAGATGCTTTTGCTGCTGGAACAGCTGCAACAGTAACACCGATTGGCGAAATCACTTATGAAGGCGTTAATTACCTATTAACTGACCCTTCCACCCGGACTATATCTACAGGCATTGCCAAAACGTTGAACGACATACGTTATGGCCTGGCACCTGATACCTTTGGCTGGAACTGGGTTTTATAACAAGCTATTTATTTTCACATGATGCTTTGCATCGTGATTTTATGGAAAGGCGCCTTGAACCAGGCGCCTTTCTTGTTTAAGTAACATCTCGCTCACAGTTTTAAAAAAATAATAACATTGTGTAACTTTCCCCCTCGTGTTGCTTTGAGCTTCATCACCATAAATGTTGCCTTCATCACCATTAAAAAACAAAATACATTCCAATGAAAAAAATTATACTCCTTGGTATAGCTGCAGCATTCTGCTGTCATATTTCTGCACAGGCGCAGTTAAAGCGACTTACTCAGCAGCAAACTTTTGGCAATCAGCCTTCATTAACCAATAATCTAAACCCCGTAACCGGATGGAGTGATGACACCCATTTCCTGGAAGCAGACTATCAAACCCGTGGCTTGCAGTCGGTAAATATTCATACAGGCACCAAAACAGCTTATACACCACCGCCAAAAAGTGATGTGGAAGTTACTACCAATGATAATGATGTATACATTCAATATGGCAAGCAGCCAGCTAAACGTTTAACGAACAACGCTGATGAAGAAAAGAACCCTACACTTTCGCCTGATGGCAAATATGTAGCGTTTACACGTAATAACGACCTTTACGCTGTTGATGTAACCACAGGAAAAGAAGTCAGGTATACCACTGACGCTACAGATGTGATCTATAATGGTTATGCTTCCTGGGTTTATTTTGAAGAAATATTAGGAAGGCCTACTAAATATAAAGCTTTCTGGTGGTCGCCCGACAGTAAAAAGCTTGCTTTTATGCGCTTTGATGACACCAAAGTACCGATGTTCCCTATCAATGGCTCTTCTGGTCAACATGGCTATACAGAGAAAACCCGCTATCCAAAAGCTGGTGATCCTAACCCGGAAGTACGTGTGGGTTTTGTACCTGCAGCAGGTGGCACAGTGGTTTGGGCCGATTTTGATGAAAAAGCAGACCAGTATTTTGGAACACCTTTCTGGAGTTTCGACAGCAGCAGTATGATGGTGCAATGGATGGACCGCGGACAAGATAACCTTAAATTTTATGCCGTTAATCCTGAAAAAGGCACTAAAAAAGAAATCTATGATGAAAAGCAAAGCGCCTGGATAGACCTGAGTGATGATGCCCGCATAGAATACCTGAAAGATAACAAACATTATATCCTTAAAAGTGACAAGACCGGCTGGGCACACTTCTATCTATACACCCTGGCAGGAAAACTGGTTAATCCCATCACCACTGGAAAATGGCAGGTAACGAAACTGCTAAAAGTAGATGAAAAGAACAAAGTGCTTTACTTTACGGCCCGGAAAGAAGCTTCTACCCGTACTGATTTGTACAGGGTGAACTACAATGGTAAAAATTTAAAACGACTTACTTTTGGTGATTATACCCACCAGGTAGTGCTTTCTCCTTCTGGCGATAAATTTATCACTACTTATTCTAATGTAAGCACGCCGGCAAAGAGAGCATTGATAGACAATAACGGCAAATTGATTAAAGAGCTTGCCGACAGCAAATCAGCAGATTTTAATCAATATGCTTTTGGAAAAACGGAAATGATCACCATTCCTTCCGGCGATGGATATGATTTACCAGCTGTAATCACCTACCCTACGGATTTCGATAAAACAAAAAGATACCCTGTTGTTTTCAGCATTTATGGTGGCCCAGATGCAGGTACCGTAACCAATACCTGGAAAGGCACTGCTAACCAATGGTGGGCTAATGAGGGAATTATACAAATTGCCGTTGACCACCGTGCCTCTGGCCAGTTTGGTAAAGCCGGCGTCGCTTTAATGCACCGGAACCTGGGAAAATGGGAAATGAAAGATTACCTGACCGCCGGCCGATGGCTGAAAGCACAAGCTTGGGTAGACCCAGAAAAACTGCTCATTACCGGACACAGCTATGGCGGCTATATGACTTGTCTGGCTTTAACCTATGGTGCTGATGTATTTGACTTTGGCTATGCAGGAGCACCGGTAACGAGCTGGGAATTGTATGATACGCATTATACCGAACGTTTTATGGATACCCCACAGGAAAATCCGGAAGGTTATAAAAATGCATCAGTGTTAACTTATGCAGATCAATATAAAGGTTTGTTGCGAATAATGCATGGCGACATGGATGATAATGTGCATATGCAAAACACCATCCAACTGGTAAATAAACTGCAGGACTTAAACAAGCATTTTGAGCTGATGATTTATCCTGGCGGCAGACATGGCTGGGGCGGAGTGAAAGGTGCTCATGACAGATCTGAAAGAATACGTTTCTATTACAAGAACCTGCTCCATAAACCTGTGCCCGCAGCATTATTGAAGTAAAACAAAATTGTTAGAATAGAAAGAGGTTGTATTTATACAGCCTCTTTTTGTTTTAACCAAAATAAAGCTAGCCAGCCAGCTTTATTGCGTTAGCTATGTTCTAACACCATCTTATAGTTGATTTTGCAACATTTGTATAGCACTAATGCGCAAAATTTACTCCTCACAGCCACTTTGTAAAAGTACATTTGGTTAGATAAACCAAATATTTTATGATGAACAAAGCTTATTTAGCTAAGGTCTTCGGCTGTATGTTTTTTATTGCGGGGACATTCCTCAGCTCCTGCAAAGAGGATATTACAGAACCTCCTACACCTGGTGTAAAAGAACCCGATATCACCATCAAGAAAACGACTGCCGTCAACTGGAATGCTTTGTCTGACGGGACTTACAATAGTGCTGCCGCTGCTAAAGACCTGGGCACCTTAACGGGCTGGAACGATGCAAGGACCGCTATTGCGGCGCAATCCTTAAGGGTAAAACTGGAGAAGAATGCCTTATCCGGTGCAGGGGGAATTGTGGCCAATGTAGTGTTGGAGGAAGGAAGCGAATATGAAGTACAGTATAAAGTAAAATTCCCTCTTGCCTTTGAATGGGGTAAAGGAGGGAAAATTGGTTTCGGTTTCAGGATCGGAGATGGAAATACAGGCTGTGATAAAGCTGATGATGGAAATGGTGCAAGTGCACGCCTGATGTGGTACACATCTGACAATGGTAATGTAAGACTCAAACCTTATTTGTATTACAAGGACATGCCGGATAACTGCGGATCTGCCTTTGATACGGCCTACCCTTCCACGGGCAGCATTCAAAAGGATACCTGGTATGTGGTTAACATTTATATCAAAAGTAACACCGGCAGCAATGAAGACGGCTGGGTGAAATTTACAGTAAACGGCAGCACTGTATTAGACAGAAAGATTCGCTGGACAACCAATAACGCTAAACGCTTAATCAACAAACTTGCCTTCTCTACTTTCAGGGGCGGAAGCACTTCCGATTGGGAAACCGCGACCGAAAACTATGTCTTTTTCGACGATTTAACATACACTAAAATTAAGTAAGGCTCTAAACGTCTTACAATCCCTAAACCAAATAAAAACTAATCAATAATTATGGAAAAACTTTTACGTAAGCTCTTCCTGCAAAGAATTTTGACAGTATCCATGTGTTTGCTGTTAAACGGATATGCAGGTTTTGCAAGCATCAACTCCGGCCGTTACGGTTACCAGGATGTGAATGAAATTTCTGGTCGTGTGACCGATGCCACCGGCAAGCCACTGGTGGATGTTTCGGTAAAAAACACATCAAAATCGACATCAACAAATACCGATACCGATGGACAGTATACTATTGTAGCTGTCAAGGGTGATATCCTGAGTTTTACGGTGATGGGATTTGAAACAAAAACAGTGACTGCGGGGAGCACCAAATTAGCTGTTGTGCTGGCAAAAGCATTGAATGATGCTGAAGATTTTAATGTGTTGTATTCCACACAGCGGAAAGCAACCAATGTAGCTGCTGTTGCAGAAATATATACCAGGGATATTGAAAGAACCATCGTTTCGCCGATCGCTGGCACCTTTAGTGGAAGGTTCGCTGGCCTGTTAACAGACCAGAACAGTGGAGAGCCTGGTAATGATAATGTTACCCTAAGTCTGAGGGGCCAAACACCCTTGATCTTACTGGATGGTGTGGCACAGAATTTTTCCTCTATCAATCCTGAACAAATTGAATCTGTAACGGTACTGAAGGATGCCCTGGCAACGGCAATGCTCGGGATGCGGGCTGCCCATGGAGCGATTTTGATTACCACTAAAAAAGGACATACAGGCAAGCAAACAATTTCATTTAAGGCTTTAGGTGGGATTTCTGAACCTACCTATCTTCCAAAACCGCTGGATGCCTATAATTATTCGCTATTGTACAATGAAGCCCTTGCTAATGATGGCAGGCCGGCAGTATATTCACAGGAAGCCATAGCAGCCTACCAGACCGGCAGTGACCCTATCCGCTACCCAAATGTGAACTGGCAAGATGAAGTATTAAAAAAACAATCTATTTACAGCCGTTACAACCTGGAAATAGCCGGCGGACGAGAGACAGCAAAATACTATGTGAGTCTTGATTACCTCGATCAGCCGGGAATGTTTAAAACCAACCAAGAGTCGGTGTATAACACCAATTCAGCCTACAAACGTTATATTTTACGTTCTAATGTGCAGGTAGATCTGTCAAAACACATCACCACCTCTTTAAACCTGATGGGGCGTATACAGGATAGCAATGAGCCGGGCGCAACCACTTCAACGCTTTATAGCAGCATCAATAATACGCCGGCAAATGCATATCCTATCTATAATACGGATGGCTCATTTGCAGCAAGTCCGAACTACCGTTCGAATGTTTTCGCGCAGAACTTTCATTCCGGTTACCGCCCCGGCATGATCAGGGATTTCAGGATCGACCTTGCCATAAAGGGGAACCTGGAAGCGATTACAAAGGGCTTGTGGGTAAAAGCTTCAAGTTCCATCAACAGCTACCTCGCACAAAATATCAACAGAAGTAAAACTGTTCCATTGTTTAGCGAAAGCGTGGATGAAGCGGGCAATTTTAGGTATTTCCAGTTCAATAATCCTGCAGACCAGTCCAATTCTCTTTCCACAGAAAGCCAAAACAGGGTATTTTACACCGAATTAGCTTTGGGTTATGCCAAAAGCGCGGGTAAAAACCATATAGAAGCACAAGTGCTGGCCAACAACGATTTTCGCCATATCAACAGGGACCTTCCTTACAATATCAGGGGAATTTCTGGAAAGGCATCTTATAACTATGACGAGAAATACATCGCCGAGTTTGGTTTTGCCTATAACGGTGTGAAAGAAAGATATCCGGCAGGCCAGGGATTTGATTTCTTCCCATCAGTTGGTTTGGGATATGTAATCAGTAAAGAAGACTTCCTAAAAGATTTAACCTGGTTAAACAGCTTGAAAATTAGATCTACTTATGGGCAGACGGGCAACTTCAATGCGCCATATTATGGTTATAACCAATATTATAACAGTACTGATGGTTATAACTTTGGTGATAGCCCGAGTGCAGTTGGTGGTATTGCCCAAAACACCCTTGCCAACACTAACCTTACCTGGGAAAAAGCAGACAAGTTTAATGTGGGCGTAGATGCTTCCCTATTCAAAAATCAACTGACCCTATCAGCAGAATACTTTAGAAACAAACATTTCGATTTACTGCAGAGCATCGGCAACAACACGGCCATTACCGGTATTAATTATGCACAGCAAAACATCGGCATCAACCACTACTCCGGCTTTGAATTTGATGTGACCCTGCAGAAAAGAACGGGAGCATTCAATTATTTCTTTGCCCCTAACTTCTCCATATTAAAGACAGAGGTGATTTATCAGGATGAGGTGCCACGTGATTACCTCTACCAGTTGCGTACAGGCAGACCTGTAGGACAAAGGTTTGGTTATATCGCTGAAGGCTTATTTCAATCGGCCGCCGAAATTCAAAACAGTGCAACGCTGGCAGATTTTGGTATTGTTCCCGGAGATATTAAATACAGGGACTTAAATAGCGATGGTTTAATCAATACCAACGATCAAACCGTGATAGGCACTACTAAACCCTTAATGTATTTCGGCCTTAACCTTGGGTTCAGCTGGAAAGGTTTGGATTTCTCTGCACTGCTACAAGGGGTCGCTAACCGTGATGTGTACCTGAGCGGTTCATACATGTGGGCATTTCAAGGTATCCAGGGGCAGGCTTACGAGCATAACTTAGGAAGATGGACACCTGAAACAGCTGCCACCGCAACCTATCCGAGGTTAACAGCAGGTGATAACCTGAACAACAATGTAACCTCCACCTATTGGATTAAATCAGGAGACTACCTGCGTCTGAAAAGTGTTGAACTTGGCTATTCCCTTCCGAATTCTTTGATAAAAAAAGTAAAACTTTCAGGCATCAGGGTATTTGCCAATGGCACTAACCTGTTAACATTTACTGACCTGCACGATATGGATCCGGAGAATTACAACGGACTGTACCCTATCCAAAAAATGCTTACTGCAGGTATTAACGTTAAATTTTAAGGTAATGAAGATGAAGAAATTATATATACTGGCAATTTTATCAATTGCCTTTGCTGCATGCTCAAAGGTCGAAGACGGACCACTGGAAAGAATCACAGAAGACTATGCCTTCGATTCAAAAGACCCAAGAGGTGTAAATGCAGAACAATTTTTAAATGATGTTTATAGGACGCTGCCTGATGGTTTTAACCGCATTGATGGCGATTTCTTAGATGCCGCAACGGATGACGCCATCCCTTCGCAGGTGGGTACTGAAATAGAAAGATTTACCAAAGGACTCCTCAGCACCTCCAATAACCCTGATGATGCCTGGAGTAAAAATTACGAGGGTATAAGGAAGGTAAACCTTTTTCTCCAGAAAATAGATATCGTACCGATAGATGTCAACCTTAAAGCCACACGAAAAGCAGAAGCACGTTTTTTAAGGGCCATGTTCTATTTTGAACTGCTAAAGCGCTACGGAGGCATTCCGTTAGTGGGAGACGAAGTGTTAAGCGCTGTCAACCAACAGAATTTTAAACGTAATTCCTTTGAAGAGAGTATCAATTATATTGTAAACGAATGCAATGCCCTTGAAACCCTGGTGATGACAGATCCTTTGTCTGCTTCTGACTATGGAAGAGTCTCAAAAGGTGTGGTGTTATCCTTGAAAGCCAGAACTTTGTTATATGCCGCCAGCCCCCTTTATAATGGTGGCAACGTTGGCGCTTCCGCGGAGCAGAAACAATTACAAGGTTATGCTGCCTTTGATAAAGAACGCTGGAACAAAGCTGCCCTGGCTGCTAAGGTAGTGATGGACATGAAACCACTGTTCACTTTACTGACTGCTGCTAATTATGCCAAAAATGATGTATTCCTGTTAAGAAGAAATACGGAGGTCATATTCGCCTATTTAACCGCAAACCATAAAGATCTTGAAACAAGCAATGGCCCTGTAGGCTATGGCTATCCGAATCTGGCAAATGGAAACACCAATCCGACTCAAAACCTGGTAGATGCTTTCCCCGGTGCTAACGGACGCCCGATTACCGAGACCGCTTCTTTGTATAATCCACAAAACCCTTATACAAACCGCGATCCACGTTTGAAAAATACAGTCTTATATAACGGATCACAATGGCTCAGCCGTCCGTTGGAAACATTTGAAGGAGGCCTTGATAAACCAGGCAAAACAACAAGACAAACCAGGACCGGTTATTACCTGCGTAAATTTCTTGGTAATGCCGAAACCCTGACACAATACGGCAACAGTCCGCATAACTTTCCCATTTTCCGCTACAGCGATATGATGCTGAGTTATGCAGAAGCAATGAATGAGTACCTGGATGCACCAAATACTTCAGTTTACCAGGTATTGTATGACCTGAGGTTAAGGGCAGGTATAGCCAGGGGCACAGTCACTGGTTATGCCCATGGCCTGAAAACCGTGATGACCAAAGCAGAGATGCAGCAAGCCATCCGCAATGAACGCCGTATAGAACTTGCCTTTGAAGAGCATCGTTTTTGGGACCTGAGACGCTGGAAAATTGCGCATAGCACCCTGAATAAATCACTGGAAGGCATAAAAATTACTAAAAATGCTAATGGCGAACTCACTTATGCCAGAGAAAATGTGGCAACTATTGGTTTCACAGATCCAAAGATGTATTTCTATCCAATTCCAAATACGGAGATTTTAAAGAATACGAATCTCGTTCAGAACACTGGCTGGTAATAATAAAATTCAATTAAAGCTTATGATAGCTTCATCACAAATAAAAAACACTATAATCAGATGAAAAATTATTTAATCACTATATGTTTTTTCTTACTCTACAACATCTCCTGGGCACAACAGAAAGCCGTAACCGGGGTGGTGAGAGATAAGGAAGGTACACTCGTTGGCGTGTCTGTTTACGAAAAAGGCATGCCTTCTAATGGAACAGTTACAAATGCTGAGGGACAGTATAACCTCACCCTTAAAGGCAACACCGGTATAATTGTCTACACCTATGTAGGCTTTTTGACAAAAGAAGTAAATGTTGCCGGCCGCAGCGTTTCCAATGTAACCTTAGAAGTTGATGCAAAGGGACTGGAAGAAATTATTGTGGTAGGTTACGGAACCCAAAAGAAATTAACGAATACGGGTGCTGTGAGTTCAATTACTGGAGATGATATCAGACAATCTCCCTCCGCAAGTCTGCAGAACACCCTGATCGGGCGTGTTCCCGGCGTCATTACGCAACAGCAGTCTGGGCAGCCAGGTGGCGATGGTGCTAAGATTTTGATCCGTGGATTAAGCACAACCAATGGAAATGGAGCACCAATGGTTATTGTGGACGACCTGGAATATGCCGGTAATATCTCTGACATTGACCCGGACCAGATAGAAAGTTTCACGGTTTTGAAAGATGCATCCACTACTGCCGTTTACGGTATCAAAGGTGCCAATGGGGTAATTGTCATTACCACTAAAAGAGGAAAGATAGGCAAACCTCAAATTACCATCCGTTCGGAAAACAGTGTTTTGGTACCCAACTATATGCCTAAATACCTGGATGGCTATGAATCGGCTTTATTAGTGAACCAGATTATTGACAGCGATCTGGCCAATGGCTTAGCGGCTACAGATATTAGCTGGAGCAGATTCTCTGACGAGACGCTTAATGCTTTTAAAAATAAATCTGATAAATATAGATACCCAAATGTAGACTGGTCAGACGAGTTGCTCAAAGATTTTAGTTTCCAGTCCAGGAATAACATCAATGTTCAAGGAGGTCTGGACAAGGCAAAATATTTCATCTCTGCTGGCTACTTGTTTCAGGATGGTCTGATCAAAGACTTCTCAAAGAACGCTGGCATGAATAATAATTATAATTACAAGCGCTATAATTTCAGGTCAAATCTTGATATACAACCAACCAAGTCCCTTCTTTTAAACCTGGATTTATCTGGTAATTTCTCGGAACAAAACGCACCGGAAAGTGGTGGCCGTGGAGGTTATAATAACGTATTTAATGAAATAAGTCAGATTTCGGAACTTTCACCGTGGAAATATCCAATTTATAACCCTGATGGTTCTTATGGTATTTCTATCGGAAACACCTTTAACAATATTGCGGGCCGTTTAGCCCATTATGGCTATGAACGTGAGTTCAGAAACGATTTGACGGCCAACTTCCGGGCGACCCAAAAACTGGATTTTATTGCCCAAGGCTTTTCAGTAAGAGGGGTCATCGGTTATAATAACTATGGCGGTTTTACCAGAAACCTGACCAGAGGTCCGGGTAATGATTTCCCATCTTATTATTATGACCCGGAAACAGAAATTTACACGCCATTTAATTCAAATGTCTTGCGTAATGCCCTGCCTAACCTTAGCAATTCTAATCTTGCGGGAACACGCAAAATTAACTGGCAGGTATCAGCCAATTACGACCGTACATTCGGTAATCACCATATCTACGGTTTGGCCTTGTACAACTTTCAAAATGATATCGCCGGGTCAAATGTACCCAAGGTATTTGAAGGATATACTTTCAGGACCGGATATGATTACAAGAGTAAATACCTTTTAGAGCTTAATGCAGGTTATAATGGAACCAGTGCCTTTTCAAAAGCAGACCGCTACTCGCTGTTTCCTGCGGTATCTGCAGGATGGAACATTTCCGAGGAACCCTTTTTTAAAGACAACATCAAGTTTATCGACCTTTTTAAGATCAGGGGTTCCTTTGGTTTAACCGGAAGCGATGACATAGGCTCAGGCAATGATTACATCTACCTATCACAATATGACCGGTCGGGAACAGGAACAGGACGCGACACCTACAATTATAATTTAGGCGATACCCCGGGTGCAACCATCGTAGGCATACGTGAAGGAAGTGTGGAGAGTTTTGCTTCCTGGGAAAAAGAAGAACAATTAAATCTAGGCCTTGAATTGAGAATGTTCAAGGGTGCCCTGAGTATTGAAGCAGATGTATTTAGCAGGTATCGTTATGATATCTTGCAGTCGAGGCAAAGTGTGCCTTGGTATGCCGGATTTTATTCTGTTGACCTGAGTAGCTTCAACATCAACTCTTCTCTCCCTAAAGCAAATATCGGTCGGGTAAAAAATAAGGGGTTTGAAACCAGAATCACCTATAATGGTAAAGTGCAGGAACTGAGCTTCAATATCAGCGGTAACATTTCCGTATCGAAAAACAAGGTCCTGGAAATGGACGAGCCAACAAAAGAGTATACCTGGCAAATATTAACCAACCAGCCAATCGGCAGCAGCCTTGGTTATGATTTTCTTGGCTACTATACCGCAGAAGATATCACCAACCCTGAGGTGGCCAAACCTGCTAGTTTTCCAACCACCACCTTTGCCGGAGATTTAAAATACCGTGATGTATTTCCTGATGGTGTCATCGATGATAAAGACAAGATCGTGATGCCTTACACGAACCTTCCAACAACAATTCTGGGTTTAACCTTTGGCTTTAAATACAAAAGCATCAACTTTAGTGTCACTGCCCAAAGCGGGTTAAATTTTGCGCTGAGCGGTTATGGACAAGCCATTACGCCATTGATCAATAACTTCAGGGAAATCCACCAGCAAGCATGGACACCTGAAAATGCCGAAAACCCAAGTTTCCCAAGGTTAACTTCCCTGGGAAACCTAAGCTCTATGAGTACTGCAGGAAATGTGTCGACCTACTGGTTCAGAAAAAGTGACTATCTGCGGATCAAGACAGCCGAGTTTGGTTATTCACTTCCAAAAACCTGGGTAAACAAGATCGGTTTAAATTCTGCCCGCATGTATGTAAATGGCTATAACCTCTTTACCTGGAGCCTTGCAGAAAAGAACATCTATGACATTGACCCTGAAACATTCTCGGGCAACGATGGAAGGAGCTTTTACCCGCAGCAGAAGATCTATAATCTGGGATTACAATTGGCATTATAGGGTACAAAATAATGTGTAGGATTTTAAAATGTTTAACCAATAATAGCATGAAGAATTTATTTAAAGGAATATTAGCCATTGTAATATTCTCGCAGGTGTACGCCTGCAAAAAGGGTGATGTATTAGACGCTAAACCGAATACAGACTTAAATCAGGAAACTGTCTTTGCGGATAGTACCAGAACGAGTGATTTTTTATTCGGCATATACTCCCTGCTTAGCCGCGAATACTCTGTTGAAAAGTGGTATGATATATCCATGAGCATGTCGGATGCAACTGATGAAGCCAACCACCGTCTGGGTGATTTAAAACAGCCCAATGGTGTAATTATTACTGGAACACTGAGTCCTGGTAACGGTACAGGGAACCACCCTTACCGCACGACTTACATTGATGCCTACTTAAAAATCAGGCAGGCGAATGTGTTTCTGGCGAATGTAGACAAGTCACCCTTTTCTGAATCTCTAAAGAAAACAACAAAGGCCGAAGCCCGGTTTTTGCGTGCATGGTATTATCACCTGCTGGTTAAAAACTGGGGAGGCATAGTTTTACTGGGAGATGAGTTGTTAGGGCCAAATGATGTTTTCGAGAAGCCAAGAGCATCTTACGAAGAAGCTGTTGATTACATTGTTAGCGAATTAGATGCCATTGAGGCGGATTTAATCCCTTCACAAAACGGACAGAATTATGGTCGTATCACCAGTGTTGCCGTACGTGCCTTAAAATCGAGGGTATTGTTGTATGCCGCCAGTCCTTTAACCAACGGTGGTAATATCGGGAAAACCCCTGCCCAGAGACTGGTTACAGGGTATGAAAGTTACAGTGAACAAAGATGGAAGGATGCTGCTGATGCAGCAAAATCGGCCTTAGACCTTGCGGATGCCAATGCTTATGGTTTAGTGGTAAACCACGTGCTTGGAAACGGTACACCTGCACCTGGCTATGGATTTGCACAGCAGTTCTTATTGCGAAGAAATCAGGAGTCTATTTTACAGGGTATGCATGTCAGGGGAGGTAATAAAAGACTGGAAGGCCGTTATTTGCCAACTTCAACCGGAACTGCAACAGTACAGTCTGTACCTACCCACAACCTGGTTAAAGCATTTGGAACTATCAATGGCAAGGCTACCAGTGGAGATGCGGACTGGAACGCTGCCAAGCCTTATGAAAAGAGAGACCCAAGGTTGCATTACACTGTGATCAGGAACGGTAGCCTTTGGAGAAAAACCAGCGCCAGCACACAATCACCTATTTACACTTATGTAGGTGCCGGCAGTGACAGCTACACTGGAGACCCTAACACTGGTTACTGGTATACAGGATATTACAACAGGAAGTTCATGGACTCTACGGTAAATACGGGTTCAGGAAGTTTTCAACGCGTTTGGCACCTGATCCGATATGCGGAGTTGGTAATGAATTATGCGGAAGCCAGCAATGAAAGTGGAAACATCACTGTTACTTACAACCAGTTAAAGCGGCTGAGAGCAAGAGCAGGCATCAGGGCTGGAGCTGATGGCAACTATGGAATAAAGCCTAATATGAGTAAGGAAGAAATGAGGGACCTCATTTTAAATGAGCGCCAGGTGGAGTTTGCTTTCGAAGGACATCGTTATTATGATGTACGCCGTACTAAAACAGCTATGGATAACCAGAATGCGACTATGTTGGCAATGAAAATTACTAAATCTACCACTGGCGCTGTAAAGCCTACGGATACCTATAAGTATGAGGAAGTACCGATAGCAGGCAGAACAATTACCCATGTTTTCTTTGAACAAAATTATTGGTTCCCTTTCCATCAAACAGAGATGAATACGAACCCAATGCTGGTACAGAATCCTGGTTACTAAATCAACCAGGATTAAAAAGTATATGAAGCCTGAGGCTGTATCAATTGAATTCGATACAGCCTCTTGTTATTTACGGCCTTTTTATGATCTTTTGGCGCTACTTTATTACCTCATTACTCCCTTTAATCATTACCGGAAGCAGTTCTTTTGGCGCGTCGTTTTTCCCTTTCCGCCCTACGTTTTTCCCGTGCTTTTTTCATTTGCTCAAATTTGGAGATATGCATTTTAAGCTCTGCCTCCTTTTCAGGGGTCACGCCAACGCTATAACGTATACCCTGGAACAGTGATTTCCAGATGAAGTTAAAAAAAGATCGGGTCGGTTTCCGTTCATAATCAATTCTGGCAGCAGTAAAGACTCCTTCAAGGTCAGGATTTGAAGGATTGATGACCATGTTATTGGCAAGAAAAGATAAAAGCCCCTGCCTGCTGTACCATGGCTTTCCCGCTTCCTTTTTTAAAACGGCAACGGACAGGTCATGGTAACGGAATTCCATTTCACCGATGGCCCTTTTGTCATTGGCTTTTATGTTAAAGCTTAACTTTTTTACCATCCCGTTTCTGATGTGAAGCATGGCCAAGGGCTTGACGATGCTATTCAGCGCTGCTCCATTTAAGCCGTGCAAAACACCGGAATAAGAAAAAGCGCCATCAGCTGCTGTCAGGTTAAAGTTGAATCGTGTATGCAGCTTGCCTTGTCCCATCATCAGCGTGTTCAAGTTAGCCTCCATAAATGGATTGGCCTTTATCTCCCGGGCCGCGTTAGTGATATTGCTGACCGTTCCAGAGGTTTTCTCAAAAGTGATCCTTCCTTTTTGCCGGCTCTCCCGATCATACTCTGAATAACTGATATCGATATTCTTCAATGCCAGCTTTTTAATGGTAATTTTAGTCTGTAGCTGTTGCAGCAGCTGGTGAGGATAGTGGCCGGTTTTGTCTACTTCCTTTCCCGGCAATTCATTGTTATTAAATACATCCAGCTTGCCATCCATGATATTCATTTCCCGGGCGTAAAGCTCTTGCTTTTTAAAATACAACGGAAAGTCGATCCCTTTAAGATTTACGTGGTTAAATTCAATATTGAATCGGTCCTTCGAATAGCCCAGCGCCCTGGAAAACTCCATTTCACGGTACCGAGGCACCAGGGCAAGTTTTTTAATGTCAAGCGTACCTGTTGATCCGACAAAGTTCAATTCCTTCGCTTTAACATGGTAGAGACTGTCGGCCGTAGCATAAGAATAATCACTCAGCTGCATGGTTACTTCTTTCAGTAAATAAAACCGACTCGTGTCATTCGAAGATTGGGGATCGATCAGCCAGTCTTTTAGTGTCAGGTTTAGATTTTTAAGTGAATCGATAACTGGCTTAGAGTGGTTATTGTCGATATATTTAAAACTGATATTTCTGAAATGGATACTGTCCACCCGTAATTCCTTCAGGTACCTGGAAATATAATCATAAGTCGACCGATCAGGCCGCGGGGGTTTATTTTCGTTAAATTCATGCTGTTTATAAACCAGCGTTATATCGGGATGAAGAATTTCGATCTGATCAATATTAAGCTTCTTTTCGCGGAATACTTTCAGGGGATGCACATTGCGAATGGAAAGCTTCCTTAATCGAATGGAATAAACATTATTGGGCGCCTTTTTAGATAAGATCATTGCATTGAGCACAGTCGTATCCGGCAAGAACTTCACATTCGCTAAATTGGCGTCACCGGTGAGGCAATTGACGCTAAGGCTCGAGAATTCAATGGTATATAGGTTTTCTGTAGCTTCTTTTACCAGTTCTTTGAGGTGCCTAGCCAAGACCGGCTTGACCCAGATGTTCATATACAGTGAAACTGAGCCTACGACAAGCAGAAAGCACGCTGCTATGATGAGCAACCACTTAACTATCTGGTGACCTTGAAGTAGTTTTTTAAGCATAGGCTGCAACAATACCGTAACAAGATACATTATTAATGTTAAAGATCTACTTGTCTTTTACGATCGCTCCTTGGGCTGCTTTCTCTAAAGCCTTCTCGGCTTCTTTTTGTTTTCGCTTTTTGATACGCGCTTCTTTTCTTTCTTTCCGTTTTTCCTGTCGGTCGAGCTTTTTTTCAGCGACTTTTTCAAACGCTTTTTCCGGACTTTTTACAGGAACCATTCCTATGCCAATCGTTTCACGGATTCCCACAAAAACACTTTTCCATAACAAGTTAAAAAATGAGGCTGCAGGTGTTCTTTCGAACTTTACCTTAGCCACCCTTGGTTCCTGCCCTTCCGCAGGATTTGAACTTTCAATGATGATGGTATTGGCAAGAAAGGACAAAAACCCTTTCTCCTTTGCGGGCTCACCATCCTCACCCTCCTTAAGGAGGGTGACTTTGAGGTCATCGTAATGAAAACGAAGCGTTCCGCTGGAGCCTTTTAAATTTCCATTGATATTGAAATCAGCCTTTCTCACCCGGCCTTCTTCAATTTTAACCAGTCCCAGCGAACGTGACAACGGATTTAAAGCGGTCATGTCCATCGGTCCGATTTGACCGCTATAACTGAAAGCTCCATCATTTGCGGTAAGGTTGAAATCCAAGCGGACATTTATGGTCGCCGCTTCAATAATCCTTGCACTTAAATTGGCAATAGCATGGTTATTTTTCACCAGCATAGCGGAGTCATTGGTAACATTGAGAATTTCACCTTTTAAATGATGAAGATCCACGGTCCCCCTTTTCTGCGTGATTGGGTTATACTCAGTATAAGCAACATGGATATCGTTAATATTTAAGGTATCGAGGTGAAGTGGCAAGGGCAGTCTTTTTAGTGCAAGGTGAGGGTAGTTTTTCCCTTTATCAAATGCCGGTGGTGGAAGCTCCCTGTTCATGAAGATTCCGGCTTTACCGGGGCCAAGCGTGAGTGACTGTGCATGCAGGCTACCATCATGATTCAATTTAACGAAGTCGATTCCACGGAAAGCTAGTTCTTGAAAATGAAGGTCATAACGGTCCTTTTGAGTTTTATATTTTCTGGTGAAAGCCAGGTCTTTATGCGCGGGAATCAGCTGTAAGTCACTAATGAACAGCGTTTTGTTTTTTGCCGATCCGGTAATGGTATCCGCTTTAAGGGTATACATCCGGTCTTTAGTAAGTGACCGAAAGCCAATCAGCTCGAAGGCAATCTCCTTGGCATAGTAAACCCGGCTATGATCTTCATGTGAAGTAGCGTCTAAAAGAAAGTCCTGAACTTCAACATTTAAAAGCTGTACTGTATTTTGCTTTCTTCCAATAGCCGCATTGATATAGTCCAACTCTGCATTTACAATGTTTAATTTGCCTACATGGATGGATTTTAAAGATTTTGAAATTTCATGAAAAAGAGTTCTTTCATCAACGAGGGTATCGGGTCTTTTTTCTACCTTTTGATAGATGATCCTCAGCTCAGGTTTATTCAGGATAATGGCATCAATTTCCAGTTTTTTCTTAAAATAGGCAGTGAGTATCCCTGCTCCGCTCACTTTTAATTGCTTTAATTTTAAATCCAGTAAGTGAGCTGGTGCAAGATTGTTTTTTCTTAAATTCCGATAAACAGCAGTGTCGGCCAGCAGTGTTACACTATCCAGGGAAGCAGTGCCGGTCAGCAGGTTAAGGTGGATATCTTTGAAATCAATTTTATAAAGGTGATAAGACCCATAGTAAATCCCTGACTTAATTTTTTCTGTGAGCAGCGGTTTCCATCTTAAGCTGAAGTACAATGCAGCGCTCCCTAAGACGATGACCAAAGCCAGAAAAATACCAGCAAGCCATTTCCAAACGTATTTTGTACCTTTTTTTAATTGAATCATACCATTTGTTTGTAAAATACAACATACAATTTCTCTGCCACTTTGTCATTTACAAATATATTTGCGTATTTTTGAGGTTCTTTAAAATAGCAATTATATATGATTGATTTACAGCTAACAGACAAGACACATGATGAAGGGCGCCAGGGTGAAGCTTTAATTTTAGATTCGCCCGTGAAGGGAACTGGCAAGAAGCTTTATATCGAAAGTTATGGTTGCCAGATGAATTTTGCGGATAGCGAAATCGTTGCCTCTATTTTAAAGGATGATGGTTTTGAAACCACAGCTGATTTTAAAGAAGCAGATGTGGTGTTTATCAATACCTGCTCCATCCGGGAGAACGCCGAACAGCGCGTCAGAAACCGGTTGTCGCAATTCAGTGCTGAAAAGCGCCGTAACCCTAAATTGATTATCGGCGTTCTGGGCTGCATGGCCGAGCGTTTGAAATCAAAGTTTCTGGAAGAAGAAAAACTGGTTGACGTAGTTGTTGGACCAGATGCTTACCGGGACCTCCCTAACCTCATCAACCAGGTTGAAGATGGCAGTAAGGCCATCAACGTACTTTTGTCTAGAGAAGAAACTTATGCAGATATTAGTCCGGTTCGCTTAAACGGAAATGGCATTACGGCCTTTATTTCCATTATGCGTGGCTGCGATAACATGTGTTCTTTCTGCGTGGTACCGTTTACCCGTGGACGCGAGCGCAGCCGGGACCCTTATTCTATTTTAGCCGAAGCACAGGATTTGTTCAGCAGAGGATATAAGGAAGTGACTTTACTGGGCCAGAATGTAGATTCTTACAAATGGAAAAGCCCTGATACTGATGAAAATGCACCCATTGAAGTTAACTTTGCCCAGTTACTGGAAAAAGTGGCTTTAGTTAGTCCGGAGTTAAGAATTCGTTTTTCAACTTCTCATCCTAAGGATATTACCGACGAGGTTTTATACACCATCGCGAAATACGACAATATTTGCAATTATATCCATCTTCCGGTACAGTCGGGAAGTTCAAGAGTGCTGGAACTGATGAACCGTACCTATAGCCGGGAGTGGTATATCAACCGGATTGAAGCTGTAAGGCGGATTATTCCAGGCTGTGCCATTTCTTCTGATATCATTGCCGGATTTTGTTCTGAAACTGAAGAAGAACACCAGGAAACTTTAAGTATGATGGATTATGTGGGTTATGATTTCGCCTTTACATTCAGTTATTCAGAAAGACCAGGTACCCTTGCGGCCAGGAAACTGCCAGACGATATCCCTGAAACGGTAAAAAAACGCCGTTTGAGTGAGATTTTAGTAAAACAGCAGGAATGGTCATTGCGCAGGCTGGAACAGAATGTAGGCAAGACGGTAAGAATTTTAGTCGAAGGCGTTTCAAAAAAATCAGATAAAGATTATTGTGGCAGAAATGACCAGAACGCTATGGTTGTGTTCCCGGCAACGGAAAACATTAAACCTGGTCAGTATGTAAATGTATTAATTGAACGTTGTACATCAGCTACTTTATTAGGAAGGATAGCAGATTAATTATGGATATACAAGACATTAAAAACCGCTTTGGGATTATTGGGAGTTCTCCTTTATTAAATAGGGCCATAGATACTGCGCGACAAGTTGCGCCTACCGATATGTCTGTTTTGATCACAGGAGAAAGTGGTAGTGGTAAAGAAGTCTTTTCTCATATTATACACCAGATGAGCACCCGTAAACACGGTGCATTTATAGCTGTAAACTGCGGGGCGATTCCTGAAGGCACTATTGACTCTGAACTATTCGGGCATGAAAAAGGCTCTTTTACTGGGGCTCATGAGGCTCGAAAGGGTTATTTTGAGGTTGCCAATGGCGGTACCATCTTTTTAGATGAGGTGGCAGAACTGCCTTTGGGTACCCAGGCACGTTTGTTAAGGGTTTTGGAAAGCGGTGAATACTTAAGGGTGGGTTCTTCCAAAGTTCAAAAAACGGACGTAAGGATTATTGCCGCTACAAATGTGGATGTTTATAACAGGGTAAAATCGGGAAAGTTTAGGGAGGATCTTTATTACCGCTTAAATACAGTTCCACTAAGAATACCTCCTCTGCATGAACGCAAGGAGGATATTTACCTTTTATTCAGAAAATTCTCTGCTGATTTCAGCGATAAATACCGCAGCCCGGGCATCATATTGGAACCTGATGCCATACAAATGCTTAGCAATTACAGCTGGCCGGGAAATGTAAGGCAACTTAAAAATATTGCCGAACAAATTTGCGTTCTTGAAAAAGAACGGAATGTGACCGCCCAGGCTTTGATGAATTATATCCCCAATGAGAGTTCATCAAACTTACCGATGGTGAGTGGTCAAAAGAATAAAGAAGACTTTACAGAGCGTGATATTCTTTATAAGGTACTTTTCGACATGAAAAAGGACATGATGGAATTGAAAAAGCTCGTGGCAGAAATTATTCAGAGTGGAGGCAACACATCACATGTTATAGCTGATAACCACCACTATATAAATCAGTTATACCAGGATGCTGACTTAACCTCTAACAATGAACCTACACTAACGATTAATAAGCCGACTTCTAACCATCCTTCAGAATATAATTACGCGCATGATGCGGAAGAGGTTGAAGAGTCATTATCTCTGGTGGACAAAGAGTCTGACCTGATTAAAAAGGCGCTAAAAAAACACAAAGGCAAACGTAAATTTGCTGCACAGGAACTGGGAATTTCTGAACGTACGTTATATAGGAAAATTAAAGAACTGAGTTTAAATTAATGCTGTTTATGGTGATTAAACCATCATGAGCAAACATTCACAAATACAAATGAAAATATTATCAATCGTATTGCTGGTGATCATGGTCACCTTTAATTCTTGTTCCATTAAACTTAGTGGTGAATCCATACCTCTTGAAATGAAGACCATTTCGGTGGAATTTTTCGAGAACAATGCCCAGCTGGTGGTTCCTTATTTAAGTCAGCAGTTTACTGAGGATTTAAAAAACCGTATCCGCTCGCAAACCAGGTTAAGTTTGACTCAGAATGAATCTGATGCAGTTATTGAAGGCCGGATTACAAATTACGACATCAGACCGGTATCATTAACAGATAATGAGCAGCTTACTGCAGGAACAAGCAGGCTTACCATTACCATAAGTGCCAAATACACCAATAACCTGGATCCTAAACAAAGCTTTGAAGAGAGCTTCACCAGGTATAAAGATTTTGCGCTGAACGGCCAAAGTTTGCAGGCTCTTGAACCACAATTGATTAAAGATATTAACGTCATGCTGACAGAAGATATTTTTAACAGGGCTTTTGCACAGTGGTAAACAAAGTGAATATCAATCCTTAACTTAGCAACGTGGAGCTGGAGAAAAATAGACAAAAAAGACTTTCAATATTGCTTGCTGAACCTCATCAGGTGCAACAGCAGGACATTGCATTATTGGAAGAACTTGCCCGGCAATTTCCTTTTTTTGAACCCCTGCATCTTTTACTGGCAAAAGCAAACCCAGAAAAGCCCACGGCCTTAACTGCTGCAGCTTTACATGCAAATGGTGCTTTGCTGCATAAAATCTTGATCCAGAAAGAAGCTTCGGCTGAAATAGATTTTGAGATTGCGGCCTTACCCATTGAAAGCCCATTTACAGAACCTGAATCAGAACCACAACCTCAAGCAGTAATTCAACCTGAGGCAATTGAAGATGCCTTTGTACTGGAAAGCATATCCTCAACAGACTTCTTTGCTTTTGAAGAGAATTTCAGTACGGAAGAGATCAGGGAAGAACATACAAAAAAAGAACCTGAACAACAACAGGTAGCGATACAATTACAGGCGCCGGAAGCGCGTCAGGAGGAACCGGTAACTGTAAGTAATTATGACGATGATACATTGCCCTACACCTTTTTATGGTGGCTTGCCAAGACAAGAAAAGAACACCAGTCGATTTTTCAACCCTATGCAACGGTAAAGAAAAACAAAAGCGGTGAACTGCAGCAACAGTATGTAGAGCACATCTTCCATATTCAAAGTCCGTTTAACGCGGAGGAAGTGATCAATAATACACCACAGAGCCAACACATTGATCCGAAAGAAACGGAAATCATTGATAACTTCCTGAAAAGAGACCCCCAGATCAGTCCGCCGAAACCCGAACAGATCGATAACGAAAATAAAGCCAAGAAGAGTGCAGAAGATCACAATGACCTTGTATCTGAGACACTGGCAAAAATTTATATTGAACAGATGCTTTACCACAAGGCAATAGAGACTTATCAAAAATTAATTTTGAAGTTTCCAGAAAAAAGCCGTTACTTTGCCGACCTTATCCAATCTTTAGAAAAGAAAATTTAACAATATAACATTATGATTTTTTTAATTATTTTATTGATCATCATTTGCGTGGCTCTTGGACTATTTGTGTTGATCCAGAACCCTAAAGGCGGAGGTCTGCAAGCTGGCGCCTCAGGTGGAAGCAACATGTTTGGTGTACAACGCACTGGAGACGTATTAGAAAAAGGTACCTGGGTACTTTTAGCATTAGTGGTAGTCCTTACGTTATCTATATCTACAATAGCTAAAAACGGAAGTACCGGAAGCGGAAGTTCTAAAATTCAGGAACAACTGGATAAAACACCTACGCCTTCACCGATTAACCAGAATCCGGCAAATACACCGCCTCCTGCAAATCCAAAACCGTAGTCATAAACGAAAAATATTTAAGCCCGTTAAGCGATATCCGCTTAACGGGCTTTTTGTTTGCTGACACTCTGACACAAAAGCTGGAGGCATCAAACGTTTAGCTGACAAGGCGGTGTTATTTTGGCAATGAAGGGTGCTTGGCACAAAAACTGATGGTATAGGAGGTAGAAAATAAATTTACATATTTAATTTAAATTAAAATTTAATAATAAGTTATGGCTTTAAACATTAAACCCATTGCAGATAGAGTAGTTGTTGAAGCTGCTCCTGCCGAAGAAAAAACAGCCTCTGGTATTTATATTCCTGATACGGCTAAAGAAAAACCTCAGCAAGGAACAGTAGTAGCGGTAGGTCCGGGTAAATTCGCTGAAGCGACTGGAAACTTAATTCCACTAAGTGTTAAAACTGGCGATCAGGTTCTTTATGGTAAATATGGTGGTACTGAAATTACTTATGAAGGTAAAGAGTATTTAATCATGCGTGAATCTGACCTTTATGCAATTCTTTAATTGTAGGAGATCCAACCTTTTAAACAAAAAATAACTAAAAAAATCTAGAAATGTCAAAACAAGTAAAATATAATGTAGAAGCCCGTGACGCCCTGAAAAGAGGTGTTGATATTTTGGCTAATGCGGTAAAAGTAACTCTAGGTCCAAAAGGACGTAACGTAATTATCGATAAGAAATTCGGTTCACCTTCCATCACTAAAGATGGTGTTACTGTTGCGAAAGAAATCGAATTAAAAGACCCGATCGAAAACATGGGTGCGCAAATGGTTAAGGAAGTTGCTTCTAAAACTGCTGATATTGCAGGTGACGGAACAACAACTGCAACAGTATTGGCACAAGCTATTGTTACTGCTGGTATTAAAAACGTTGCTGCTGGTGCAAATCCAATGGATTTGAAACGCGGTATCGATAAAGCGGTTGCTGCAATTGTACAAAACTTGAAATCTCAGTCGCAAACTGTAGGTGAAGACAATAACAAAATTAAACAAGTTGCCTCTATCTCCGCTAATAACGATGAAGTGATTGGTTCACTGATTGCTGAAGCAATGGGCAAAGTTGGTAAAGATGGTGTAATTACTGTTGAAGAAGCAAAAGGTACAGAAACTGAAGTAAAAACAGTGGAAGGTATGCAATTTGACCGTGGTTATTTATCTCCATACTTTGTAACCAACGCAGATAAGATGGAAGCGGAATTAGAAAATCCTTACATTTTAATCTACGACAAAAAAATCAGCAACATGAAAGAATTGTTGCCGATCCTTGAAAAACAAGTTCAGACTGGTAAACCACTATTGATCATTGCAGAAGATTTAGACGGAGAAGCATTAGCTACTTTAGTAGTTAACAAAATCCGCGGCTCACTGAAAGTTGTTGCTGTTAAAGCCCCAGGTTTCGGTGACCGTAGAAAAGCAATGTTGGAAGACATCGCTATCTTAACTGGTGGTACTGTAATTTCTGAAGAAAGAGGTTATAAATTAGAAAATGCTGACCTTACTTATTTAGGTACTGCTGAGAAAGTTGTTGTTGACAAAGACAATACAACTATTATTAACGGTGCTGGTGAAAGTAACGATATCAAAGCTCGTGTTAACCAGATCAAAGCTCAGATTGAAACAACGACTTCAGACTACGATAAAGAAAAATTACAAGAGCGTTTGGCTAAATTAGCTGGCGGTGTTGCAGTTCTTTACGTTGGTGCAGCGTCTGAAGTGGAAATGAAAGAGAAAAAAGACCGTGTTGATGATGCTCTACATGCAACTCGCGCAGCGGTTGAAGAAGGTATCGTTGCAGGTGGTGGTGTTGCTTTCATCCGTGCAATTGAAGCTTTAGAGGGCATGAAAGGTGCTAACGAAGATGAAACTACAGGTATCGCTATCGTGAAACGTGCTATTGAAGAGCCATTACGTCAGATCTGTGAAAACGCAGGTATTGAAGGTTCTATCGTAGTTCAGAAAGTTAAAGAAGGAACTGGTGACTTCGGTTACAATGCACGTACTGATGTTTATGAAAACTTAATTGCTGCTGGTGTTATTGATCCAACTAAAGTTGGTCGTGTAGCATTAGAAAATGCAGCTTCTATCGCAGCGATGTTGTTAACAACGGAATGCGTATTAGCTGATGAGCCTGAAGATAAAAATAATGCTTCAATGCCTCCTATGGGTGGTGGTGGCATGGGTGGAATGATGTAATTCCAACCAATATCATACAGCTTTTTAAAAAGGGCGCCGAATTTTTCGGCGCCCTTTTTGTATGTAAAATTTTGCTATATTAACGCATGAATATGATCGCGATGTTAGACGACAATTACTACATCACCACAAGTGAGGTCAATAAATTTTTACTAACTATTTTACTCTGCGGCCTGATCGGCGCAGAAAGAGAGTTCAGGAGTAAACAGGCTGGCTTGAAAACCCTCATTATGATGGGCTTAGGCGCTACCCTATTTACCATTTTGTCCATTAAAATTGGTGGGGGCAGTATGGATCGTATTGCATCCAATATTGTGACAGGCATAGGTTTCCTGGGTGCCGGCGTCATTTTTAAGGAGGACAACCAGGTAAAGGGACTCACTACAGCCAGCGTCATTTGGATTGTAGCTGCCATAGGAATGGCCGTTGGTGCGGGTTATTATGTACAAGCGATCAGCGTAACAGCGATTGTATTAATTTCTCTTCTTATTTTTCCTTTCGTTGAAGATGCGATGGAAAGACGGTATACAAAAAGAATTTACCGCATTGTAAAAGAGTTTGACAACGAAGACCTCGACAAATACGAAGAATACATCCGCATTTCTAATCTAAAATTCATCCGGGGTAAACAGCAATTGAGGGACGGCAAAATCAGCGGCACCTGGATTGCAGTGGGTCGTCCAGAGCGACATAAAAAATTTGTCGACCGCATGCTGCTTGATGAAAAGATCCTTGCTTTCGACTTTTAAGCAATTTCATCATCATTGATTAACCAGCTCAATTCGCTTGGGTTCAAATAATTTTATAAAGATCTTTCTTTGAACCCAAATGAGAAAACAGGTTGCTGCAAGCACGAAAATCGCCACAGGTAGCCCTTCAGGAGCCAGAAAAGCATGCACGCAGAAAATGTTGACTACAACAGGCAAAATAAGCACTGTAGCAAGCGGCACAAAACGCCCGCTAAGGAAAGCTATCCCGCAAACCAACTCGATTAACTTTACAAGTGGCATAATATAGCCCGAGGCATTTAATCCGTCATTAAAGGTCTTCATGTTTCCTGTCAATTCCGGTTGAGGAACTAATTTCAAGAAATAGGTTACTGATGCGAACATAAAAAGTAAACCCAAGAGTACACGAACAATGATTATGAGAGTTTTCATCGGCATTTGGCCTTTTAGCTGTTGTTAAATTACGAAATAAATTGTAAAACAACATCAATTATAACCGCAACAAATTTCACATTTTAAATCCATCTGGAAAACAGCAAGAGATTTGAAAATCAACGGATCCTGATGTGATCTGGCTGGGGTCAGTAAAACTATTGAATTTTTTATAGCAGCGTTAAAAGGCGTAACTTTGTGAAATGGAGAGGGAACAGATTTCTGTATTTGATATTTTTAAAATCGGAGTAGGACCATCCAGCTCCCATACTTTAGGACCGTGGAGAGCTGCCCAGCAATTCGTCGCTTCACTAATGAAGAACGATCTGTTGCAACAAGTCGAACAGGTAAAAATCCTGCTCTATGGCTCACTGGCAAAAACCGGCAAGGGCCATGGAACAGACATCGCCATCATGTTAGGAATGACCGGCGCCGACCCTGTAACCTTTGATGTAAATTCTATAAACTCTACTATTGAGGGCATCAAACACCAACGCCAGCTTCGCCTTCAGGGAACACATAAGGTACATTTTGAATTTGAGGAAGACCTGATTTTTCTTTTCCAGGAGAGCTTACCTTTCCACCCCAATGCCGTTACTTTCCAGGCGTTTTTAACCAGTGGCAAAGCATTTTCAGAAACCTACTATTCTATTGGTGGTGGCTTTGTAGTAAAGGAAGGTGATAATGGAAGTGAAAAAAAACAGGTAGACCTCCCCTTTCCCATTGAAAAAGCTGCAGATTTATTGCATTGGTGCCTGACCACGGGATTGAAAGTCTCGGAGGTGGTGATGGAAAACGAATCGGCATGGCGCGACGAAGAAGATACCAAAGAAGGCATCCTGCAACATTTCCATGTGATGAAGGACTGTACTTACCGGGGATGCCATACCACGGGCTATTTACCCGGCGGGTTAAACGTAGCACGACGTGCTGCAGCATTAAATAAAAGATTAATTGGTGAACAACCACATAGTGATTACAAAAGCTGGATGATGGCCATTAGAAACGGCGGCCGGAATTTCGATTATATATTGGACTGGGTGAGTTGCTTTGCGCTCGCCGTAAATGAAGAAAACGCTTCCTTCGGAAGGGTAGTTACGGCACCAACCAATGGTGCCGCGGGCGTCATACCTGCCGTTCTGCAATATTACATCGCCTTTTGTGATGGCTACAGTGATGAGAAAATTATTCAGTTCATCGCCTGTGCATCAGAAATCGGAAGTATCTTTAAAAAGGGAGCTACAATTTCTGCAGCAATGGGTGGTTGCCAGGCAGAAATCGGCGTATCATCAGCCATGGCTGCTGCCGCACTGACAGAAGTAATGGGGGGCTCACAGCGACAAGTCATGATGGCGGCAGAGATTGCCATGGAACATCATTTAGGTTTAACCTGCGATCCGATAGGTGGCCTGGTGCAGGTTCCATGTATTGAGCGCAACACCATGGGTGCTATCAAAGCCATCACGGCCAGTCAGCTCGCTCTCCAAAGTAACCCTGACAAGGCAAAAGTAAGCTTAGATGCGGTGGTCAATACGATGTGGGAAACGGCATTAGATATGAATTCGAAATATAAAGAAACCTCTGACGGTGGATTGGCGACCAACATTCCACTGAGCTTGCCAGAATGTTAACTAAACGATCGTCATGCCAAACAGCGCCGCAATATGCCCTCTTAATTTAAGTTTGACATCATCGATCGGTAATTCATAGCCCAGCTCCGTTTGCATCGAAGCAACATCCTTATCGTCGATGCCACAAGGAACGATGTTTTTAAAATAATTAAGGTCAGTATTCACATTAAAGGCAAAGCCATGCATGGTAACCCAGCGGCTGCACCTTACGCCCATGGCACATATTTTCCGTGCTTTGTCATTATCAGGATCCAGCCATACGCCAGTATAACCCGGATAACGGCCAGAGGCAATGCCGTAATCTTTAAGGGTGAGTATAACCGCTTCTTCCAGTGTACGCAAGTACAAATGGATGTCCGTAAAAAAGTTATCAAGGTCAAGGATAGGATAACCTACAATTTGACCGGGCCCATGGTAAGTGATATCACCACCGCGGTTAATTTTATAATAAGTAGCGTGTTTTTCTTCAAGGCCCTTTTCATCCAGAAGCAGGTTTTCGGGCACACCACTTTTACCTAAGGTATACACATGCGGATGTTCGCAAAAAACCAGGGTATTAGGCGTAATAAGGGAGGTATTATTAGTGCGGTTTTCAGTTTTAACCGCTACCGTTGCATTAAAAATCCCTTCCTGTTTATCCCAGGCCTGCTGATAATCAATCAGGCCCCAATCCACATACTTCACGTCTTTATTCATGCTCATCAATTTTAAGCCATCACATAAGCCAACATATAACCATCGTCAGTCTTAAAGTAACTAGCCTGCAATGGCTGTTTACGGTCGGGCAAGCTCACAACAGCATCCACGTCGCCAGCCTCTTTCAAATCAAAAGCCTTCACAAACATGTCTTTTTTGAGCTCGAGCCCTTTCCTGCCATTCCATTTATAGATAGCTTCTTTTACACACCAGCTTACATATAAACCATCCTTACTGGTATCAAGATTTTGTTGTTTCAATTCATCTACAGAAAGAAACTTGTGTTTGATCAGCTGAATTTTATCTTTCATCAGTTCAATATCAACACCTACTTTTTTGTCCTTGCTGATCATCACCGCGGCATAGTCGTACGAATGACTTAAAGAAATCTCATAATCAATATTCACCAGGTAAGGCTTACCATGATCATCCATTCTGCAATCAATATAGTCATCGGTATTGAGCATGGTCCTCAGCAGCAAACGCGTACTGAGCCAGTGCAATAACCGTTTGCCATTATTTAAAGAAGAAAGGAATTCGAGTTCATGTTGTTTTAGTTGCAGACCGGCAATTAATTCTTCCTCAGTTTCTTGTATCTTCCATACAGCCAGTATGGTTTGATCATCAACATTTTTATTATAAACTATTGGCATCTCTATTTTGGAAAATCAAGTAAAAGTATCTTAAATTAATCATATTTTAGGCGAAATATTAATAAATGATACTTTCCGACAAACGTATTCTTGAAGAAATAGACAAGGGTACGATTATTATTGAGCCCTTTGCGGCTGATTGTTTAGGCACCAATTCTTATGACGTACATTTGGGCAAATACCTGGCCACTTATAAAGACCGCGTATTGGACGCCAAAAAACACAATGCCATAGACCATTTCGAGATCCCTAAAGACGGATTTATCTTACAACCGGGCACCCTGTATTTAGGGGTAACACTGGAATACACGGAGACCCATGCACACGTACCCTTCTTGGAAGGAAAATCGAGTACGGGACGCCTGGGAATCGATATCCATGCTACTGCAGGTAAAGGCGATGTTGGTTTTTGCAACACCTGGACCCTGGAAATCTCCTGTTCACAACCCGTAAGAATATATGCAGGAATGCCAATCGGGCAGCTGATTTACTTCCACGTGGAGGGGGATATTGCCACGATGTATAACACCAAAAGCGACGCAAAATATAACAACAAAACCACCAGACCAGTGGAGAGTATGATGTGGAAGAATAAATTTTAAAAAACCTTTAATACTCGTATATTGAGGTTCTAATAGGATAATTCTATTTCCATGAAAACCAGATATACAATAACGCTCTTTCTTCTCTTTGGTATATCACTCTTTTGCGCCTTCAAAATGGAAGACGACCCATTTTCTTTATTACTCAAGAAAATGGAAAAGTACAACCAGAAAAACCAGCAGGAAAAAGTACACCTGCATTTAGATAAACCTTATTATGCCATTGGGGATGATATTTGGTTTAAGGCCTACGTGGTAAACACACTAGATGGCCGCCCATCAAACACCAGCAACATTTTACGCGTAGAACTGATCAATGAATCAGACTCCATTAAAAAGCAGTTGCTGTTGCCCCTGATTGGCGGCGTTACCTGGGGCGATTTTAAACTGACGGATTCGTTAACCGAGGGGAATTACAGAATCAGAGCTTATACCCAATGGATGCGCAATGCCGGACCTGAATTTTTGTTCGATAAAACGATTAAAATCGGTAATGCCTGGGCAAATAAGGTATTCACCAACGCCAGCTATGCTTATACAACCGAGAACAATTCTCAAAAAGTAAACACTGTTTTAAAGTTCAGTGATAAGGATGGCAAGCCATACCTCAACCAGGAAGTAAGCTATGTGGTGGAATTGAACTTCAAAAACGTAGAAAAAGGTAAAGTCACCACAGACCAAAATGGCGAGGTCAACTTCGCTTTTTTAAGTCCTGCTGCCATCATGGGCCAGCCAGGTAAAATTACAGCCACCCTTAGCCTGCCCAACAAGCAAAAGGTAACGAAAGTCATTCCCATTATTGCCACCTCCAACAATATCACGGTGCAATTCTTTCCCGAAGGAGGAAACCTGGTGAACGATATACCTTCTAAAATCGGCATAAAAGCAGTAAACAGCAACGGACTGGGTAAGGATATTTCGGGAATTATTGTAGATCAAACTGGCGCAGAGGTGACCAGGTTCAGCAGTTCTTATCTTGGTATGGGCTCTTTCATCTTGAACCCGCAGGCTGATAAAACCTATACGGCCATTGTTAAGCATGAAGATGGATCTGAGCAGAAAGTAAGTTTACCCAAGCCGCAGCCTTCAGGTTATGTGTTGACTGTTAACAACCAGGACGATACAAAGATTCAGGCCAGCATAATGCTGAGCGCTGACCTTCTCGGGAATGGCGAATTAAAGCTGGTTGCCCAAAACCAGGGCAATGTCTATGCGGTGGCGAGAATTAAAAGCGACAAACAAATTGCCAAACTGGCCATTTCAAAAAATGACCTGCCTGCTGGCATTATCCAGCTCACCTTATTTAACCAGGCTAATAATCCGGTAGCAGAACGTTTGGTGTTTGTGAGAAACGCTGCAGAAACGATCAACCTGCAGGTAAGCTCAGCGAAAAAAGCATATCAACCAAGGGAAAAGGTAGACCTGGCTTTTAGTGCAGCCATAGGCGACAAACCTATTATAGGCAGCTTTTCTGTGGCAGTAACCAATAATGCGGTTTTAAAGCCCGACCTCGAAAATGAGAGCAATATCTTCAGTACCTTACTCCTCACTTCAGATTTACCCGGCTATATTGAAAAGCCTAATTATTATTTCCTTGACAATAACACCGACAGGCTAAAGAAGTTGGACAACTTGCTGCTTACCCAGGGCTGGAGAAGGTTTTCATGGAAAAATGTGATCAATAATAATGAGCCTGTAACCCGTTACCAGCCAGAAAAGTCATTGGTCATCAGTGGCACGCTCCTCACTCCCGGCGGAAAACCTATCCCAAGAGGCAAAGTATCCCTTTTCTCTTCATCTGGCGGATTATTGGCAATAGATACCCTGTCTGATGATCAGGGCCGTTTTGTGTTTGACGACCTGGCCTTTGGCGACAGCACCAAGTTTGTGGTACAGGGGAGAACAGAAAAGAATAAAAAAAATACAGAAATTAAATTAGACATTGTTCCGGGTATGGTGGTAACGAGGAGCAAAAACACAGGAGATATCGTGGTCAACGTCAATGAAGCCATTTCCGCTTATGTACAAAAGAGTGAAAATTACTTCGACGAACTCACCAGGCGGGGAATGCTGCAACGTACCCTCATGCTGAATGAAGTCAATATTGTGGAGAAGAGAAATCCGGCCAAAAACTCCTCCAATTTAAACGGTGCGGGAAATGCAGATGCCATCATTACTGCAGAGCAGCTTGGCACCTGTTTTACACTTGAACAATGCCTTCAGGGCCGTGTAGCGGGATTAATGTTCCAAGGCGGCATTCCTTATTTAACACGCGCCGGCGGAAGGCATCCCATGCAAGTCATTGTTGATGGCATGTATGTGGAATCTGATTTTATCGATGTCATTAATGTTCAGGATGTGGAAACAGTGGAGGTTTTGAAAAGCGCAAGCAACCTGTCGATCTATGGCTCCCGCGGTGGCGGTGGTGTCCTGATCATTACTACAAAAAGAGGTGGCGGTAATTACAACTATTCAAGTTATGCACCGGGTATCATTACCGTAATGCCAAAAGGTTATTCTTACAGCAGGGAATTTTATTCACCAACCTATGATACAGCAACGGCGTCCAGCGCACGCGACCTGAGAACTACCATTTACTGGAATCCAGCAGTGATCACTGATGCTGCTGGTAAAGCAAAATTAAGTTATTTTAACAGCGATGAAACAGGAACCTACCGGGTGCTTGTGGAAGGCATTAATGCACTGGGACAATTAGCAAGGGCCGAATATACTTACGAAGTAAATTAAGATACAGATGAACACCATTAAAGTTAATATAAAAGACCGTTTAGCCATTATCACACTCAACCGTGGAAAATCAAATGCCCTGAACAGGGAGATGATCACCGAGTTGACCGACATGTTTAATAACATTTCCGCGGACCAGCATATTGGCGGGGTGATGATTACCGGGCAGGAAAAATTCTTTTCTGCAGGGCTGGATTTAATGGAATTATATCATTATGATGAAGCGCAAGCCAGATCTTTCTGGGAACTGTTCCTGAAGTTTGCTGCCACACTTGTTGCCTTTAAGAAACCACTCGTAGCGGCAATAAACGGGCATAGTCCAGCGGGAGGCTGCGTAATTGCCCTTGCCTGTGACGCTAGGCTAATGGCAGAAGGGAAATTTATCATCGGTCTGAATGAAGTGCCGGTAGGTATCATTGTACCCAACAGCATCTTCCAGGTTTATGCCTTCTGGATTGGAAAGGCCAATGCTACCAGGAGTTTACTGGAGGGCAAACTGTTTAGTCCGGAAGAAGCCTTGGCCATTGGCCTTGTGGATGAGTTGGTTAATGCCGACAGCATTCTGACTGCCGCAGAGCGCAGGGTGAGGAAATACATGGCTTTTGAATCCAATACCTGGCAGCAAAGCAAGCTGAGCATCAGGAAAGACTTAATTGAAGCCACCACTGCTGACCAAAGTGAGGTATTAACCTTGGTGCTGGAGCAATGGTGGTCGCCAAACACCAGAAATATTCTAAAGACAATCATCAGTAACCTTCAAAAGAAATAAGATGTACAATCAGCCAATGCTCAGAGATGACGCTTTAAAAGGGAAAACAATTGTGATAACAGGTGGAGGAACAGGCCTGGGTAAAGCCATGGGCACCTATTTTCTTAAACTTGGGGCCAACCTGGTCATTACCAGTCGCAAGCAGGACGTGATCAGTAAAACCGCCGCTGAACTGGAAGAAGAAACTGGTGGAAAGGTATTGGCCGTGGCCTGCGATGTGCGGGAATATGCACAAGTGGAAAATGTCCTGGCTGAGACCCTGAAAACATTCGGAAAAGTAGACGGTTTGCTGAACAATGCTGCCGGCAACTTCATATCCCCGACAGAACGCTTGTCGGCGAATGCTTTTTCCTCGGTCATTGATATCGTATTAAAAGGATCAGTGAATTGCACCCTTGCTTTTGGTAAACACTGGATTAAAGAAAAGCAACCTGCAAGCATCTTAAATATTGTGACCACCTATGCCTTTACGGGATCGGCCTATGTAGTTCCTTCAGCATGTGCAAAAGGCGGCGTATTGGCGATGACACGCTCTTTGGCGGCAGAATGGGGTAAATACGGCATTCGTACCAATGCCATTGCGCCGGGTCCTTTTCCTACAAAAGGAGCTTGGGAGCGTTTACTTCCCGGTGAGCTGGCAGAGAAGTTTGACTTCAAAAACCGCGTACCTTTAAAAAGAGTCGGAGAACACCAGGAGCTGGCCAACCTGGCTGCATTCCTCATCAGCGACTTTGCCGGTTATATCAATGGCGAAGTGATCACCATTGATGGCGGCGAATGGCTGCAGGGCGCCGGCCAGTTTAACGGCCTGGAGGCGATCCCTAATGAAATGTGGGATGCCTTTGAGCAAATGACAAGATCAGCAAAAGGAAGTTAATGGCCGTTACCACCTGATTAAAGCACTGGCCCAGGTAAAGCCAGAGCCAAAGGCGGCCAAACAAACCAGGTCGCCTTCTTTAATCTTCCCTGCTTCCCATGCCTCACACAGGGCAATCGGAATAGAGGCCGCAGTGGTATTGCCATATTTCTGGATGTTATTGAAAACCTTATCGTCCGGTAATTTGAGCAGCTGCTGCACATACTGGCTTATCCGCAGGTTGGCCTGGTGCGGCACCAGCAGATCGATGTCCTGAGGCTGCAGGTTATTGGCATGTAAAGCCTCCTTAATCACTTCCGGGAACTTCACCACCGCCTTTTTAAATACCGCTGGCCCATCCATGTAAGGAAGGGCAGCACCACTTTCCAACTGTTCGGTGGTCATGAACAAGCCACCCAGTTCTTGATCGGGATAGCCGGGTTTATCTTTCAACCATTTATTGGCTGCAGCGCCGGGGTAATACATGGCTAACAATTCAGCATCTGCCCCATCGCTGTGCAAATGTGTACTCAGTATCCCTTGACCCTCATTTTTGGCAGGTTGCAGTACGACGGCACCGGCGCCATCACCAAAGATGACAGAGATATTCCGGCTTCGCGTTTCAAAATCCATAGCAAAAGAGTGCTTCTCGCTACCCACCACTAAAATATTTTTGTACATACCGGTTTTAATAAACTGATCGGCGATGGAAAGGGCATAGATAAAGCCCGAGCATTGATTGCGGACATCCAGTGCACCAATCTCTTTCATCTTCATTTCCCGCTGCAGCAATACACCACAACCTGGAAAATAATAGTCAGGACTTAAGGTGGCAAAGATGATGAAGTCTACGTCCTGGGCAGTGATCCCGGCCCGTTCGATTGCTATTTTTGCAGCTTCCACCCCCATGGTGGTGGTCGTTTCTTCCAGGCGATCAGCGAAGCGCCTTTCTTTAATCCCCGTCCGTTCCTGTATCCAGGCATCATTGGTATCCATTAATTTGGACAGGTCATCATTGGTATAAACATTTTTGGGAACGTAATAACCTATTCCTGCAATTTTAGAATTCTGCATCTGCGCTGGTTTAATTACAAATTTTAAGCAATATTTACGTTAACTGCAATATTATTTGAAAATATTTCACATGAGCATTAACTTTTGATGAAGGAAGGGTGACGTTTATGAATTAAAAATTAGAAAAAACTTCCGTTTCAAAAAGAAAAAATTTACCTTTAGATATGGAACCTAAGAAACGAATTTCCACTTTAGGCAAACCGCCTCAGAACAAAGAGAGTGCACATGTTCCTGCGCACAGAACAAGGGCTACCAGAACTTCGGCATTTAGTGAGTCTGCACGCCAAGCCTTGGGTTCAGAAAAATATCCTGAACCGGCAACAAGAAGAGCGATGGAGATCTTAAAACCCTATGAAGCTTCGTTTAAATCACCTGCTGCAAAGCTGACAGCCATAAAAAAGGGGCTAGAGGCACATGCCATCAGTGATTTAATTGAAATAACTGGTGCTACGCAAATGGATCTCGCACATATCCTAGATCTGACTGAACCTACTTTGAGAAAGCACATAAAAGTTGGCAAGGAACTTAATACAGGCCTTAGCGAACATATTTTGCAGCTGTTTCAGCTTTTTGATAAAGGCATGGATACTTTTGGCTCATTAGAAGAGTTTAAAAGCTGGCTTGGGCACGAAAGTATAGCGCTGTCGGCGCGGCCAGTTGAAATATTGGATACAATTACGGGAATTAACATGGTCATGGATGAATTAATTCGTATTGATTATGGGATCACGGTATAACCATGTTTGTTTATAGAATAAGCCAAAGCAAATATGCCCACTCCTTAAGTCCACCAGGGATAGCAGCACGGTGGAACGCTGCCGGAAAACGGATTGCTTATACCGGAGGAAGCCTGGCCTTATCATGTCTTGAAATGCTCGTTCATAAAAGTGGCGCCTCGTTGGCATCCGGCGACTTTTCTGTTTCCATTATTGAAATCGACGAGTCTTTGATGATCGATGAAATTACTACTGAGGAACTCCAACAGCTACACCCTCAATGGCATCAGCTCGTTAATTACCCTGTTACCCAGGAAATTGGTGACAAATGGCTGCGCGAAGGCAAATCTGCTATATTGAAAGTTCCCTCCGCTATTATTGACCTGGAATATAACTATTTGATCAACCCCGATCATCCGGACTTTTCAAAAGTTGAAATCGCTAACGTCTCTAAATTTACGTTCGACCCCAGGTTAAAAGCAAATCCCTAAAAGACCTGATAAAGAGCTGCGAGCCCACTATTATCTCCCTAGCAAGTCTGCCGTATGCATAACTGACCTGTTAATGATCAGTCATTGTCCCACAAACCATCGGTTACCTACTCACTATTGCGCTATAGTTTCATGTAATAAGTATACACCCGTTCTCCAAAATAAATATTGCTGAGGTAGCCTATTAAATGATCAATCCGCTCATTAAAATACAGATAAGCCTGAGTCTGGCAGTAAAAAGTATTTTTAACTGCGAGTATTTTTTTAAATTACCGTATTTTTGTACCATGTCAACAGAAACAAAAGAGGAAACGTTTACACTGGAAGAAATTCTGTCTTCCATTAAAACAACCAATCGTTTAATATTATGGAACGATGATATCAATACTTTTGAGCATGTGATAAACTGTATGATGAAGTACCTGGATTACACAGAGTCCCAGGCCGAAAAAATTGCCTGGGAAGTACATAGCAAGGGGAAATGTGCCATCCTGGAGGGATCTTACACCGAAATGGAGATTTACCGCAAAATCCTTAAACAGGAAGGCCTGAGCGTTACTGTTGAATAATTCCAACCCGCAACCGCATTTTTTTTGCCGCTTAGCCCAAAGTTTTGAACAACTCTATTAATTCCTGCTGTGTAGTTCTTGTTTTATCTTTTGCATACCAGCCATGAAGTTTTTCAGCAGTCACCATAATATCATCACTTTCCTTGTTCCAGTCGGCCAGTAAAGGCTTCACCAGGGCAGGCCTTGGGCCCCATTTAAACATCAACTCATCTTGCTCATTCAAAACTAGCAAGACAGGTATAGAACGCCCGCCATTCGTTAAGTGCGCATCGATCAATTCCAGCTGCTGATCTCTTAATACAAAGCGAAGTTCAAAATGTTCGGGAGCTGCCTTCACAATCTTATCAAAAACTGAAACTAGCTGTGCCGCATCGCCGCACCAGCCTTCAGTAATCACCAGCAAACGATAATTGTTTTTCACATCTTTCAAGATGCTCAAAAACTCCTCATTCAACTGAACGCTTTTGTCAACACGGCCCATTCTATGGAGGTTCATTTTAGTATAATGAAGCATAGCCTCCGAATCATCCTGACCGGTAGTTTTCCCCGCGGCGAGACGTTCCTTGATAAAATCTTTATAGGCTTCGTAGGTTAAGCCATCCTTCACAAAAATATTACTGTAATTAATCATTTTCTGTTGTAATAAAATAGTTACTCCTTAAATATTAAACTTCCTAGGCGTTTCTTTGTCAATCTAAGTGAAACCCCAATAAAAAGAAGCCAATCAGATGATAAAGATCCTTTACAAAGTACTGTTTTTAACCCTTATTACTTGCACCTTTTCTGTAAAACTTAAGGCACAAACAGCGCCACAAGCTAATATTGTGGCCAAAGTGATTGATGCACAGAGCAATCAAACTGTTCCTTATGCTACAGCTACAATATTAGACAGGAAGACAAAAGCAATAGTAAGAGTAGCACAAACGGACGTAAATGGAAATTTAAAAATCACCGGGATAGCGCCTGGGACATTTACATTTAAAATAAGTTATGTAGGATACCAGACCATGGTGAGGGACCCGATGGAAGTTGGGATACAACCAGAAGTCAATCTCGGCACGATCAAAATGACGCCATCCAAAGGTACTGCACTAAAAGAAGTGCAAATTACAACACAGAAAAGCACCATGCAGCTGGGTATCGATAAGAAAGTCTTCTCCGTAGACCAGAGTTTGGTGAGTGAAGGTGGTTCGGCAACCGATCTTTTACAGAATGTACCTACTATACAAACTGACATGGATGGAAACGTAAGTTTAAGAGGTTCTTCCGGTGTAAAGGTTTTAATTGACGGCAAGGCTTCACTCATTGGCGGCGGCGATGTTGCCCAGATTTTACAGTCTATTCCCGCCAGTTCTATCGAAAGTGTAGAGGTGATCACCAATCCATCTGCTAAATATGATGCAGAAGGCCAGTCGGGGATCATCAATATCGTATTAAAGAAAAACAGAAAACTGGGCTTAAATGGTTCCGTAGCTTTAACAGCGGGAAACCAGAACAGCTACAATGGTAACACCAATTTAAGCTTTCAAAATAATAAAATAAATATTTATGGTAATTATAGCTACCGTAGTGGCGACCGCCTGAGCGATGGTTATAACAACATTACTTATAAAGACAGCTCCTTCCCTACGGCTTTTGCCAACCAGCTTTCAGATTCAAAAGGCAGCAATAAAGGCCATAACGTTAAAGCTGGTATAGATTATTATTTAGCGGAGAAAAGTATCGTCAGCTTTTCCGGTGGATTTAACATCAGGGAAAATGACAGGTCTGAATTCCTTAACATCAACAAACTTAACTTGCAGGGCAATCCCGTTGAATTGAGTAACAGGACCAATGTCAATAAAAGAAGTGGCGACAGCTATGACCTGAACCTTGATTTTAGTCAGAAGTTTGGGAAACCGAACGAGGAACTGACTTTAAACTTCGGCTACTCTAAAGGTAACAATGATAATTTCCAGGAGTATCACACGAACATCTTTAACACCAATGGTGCTGCGGTAGACCTGCCTATCGGTATCAATACCAATACAGGTTTAGGAAACGACAAAAACTATAACATCCAGGCCGATTATACGCTGCCAACAAGTAAAACCGGTAAATTTGAAGCCGGTTACCGCAGTCAGATTCGTTATTCAGATAATAACACTTTGGCTCAGTTGTTAAATAGTAGCACCGGCGAATATGAGATGGATTACCAGGTGTCTAACGATTTCGACAGTAAAGACCAGGTACATGCCATTTATGCCAATTACCAGAACCAGATCAAAAACTTTGGTTACCAGGTTGGTTTAAGGGCGGAAGATGCCACGTTGAACACCACTTCCGGGGCTTATAGTCCTCAAGGTATTGGTTTTACGCCGGGGAAAGTGGCTTATACCAGGCTTTACCCAAGTGTATATTTAACCCAGAAACTGGAGAATGAGCAGCAGCTGCAATTAAACTACAGCAGAAGGGTGAACAGGCCAAGAGGTTGGGATACCAATCCTTTCCTTGATGTTTCTGAACCTTTGAGCCACCGTCAGGGTAATCCGAACCTTAAACCTGAAGATGTACATGCCTATGAATTCAGCTACAATAAATTCTGGCCTAAGGTTACTTTCATCTCCAGCGTTTACTTCCGTCAAACTAACGATGTGATTCAGCGCGTGAGGTCGTCTCCTGATGCTGATGGTGTTACCCTCACGACCCCTGAAAACTTAACCAGGGAGAGATCTACAGGTTTGGAACTGATTGGAAAAATTGATTTGCTTAAAGCATGGAATTTTACCGCTAACGCAAACCTTTACCAGCGCAATATCCAGGGCGTACCTGAATACGGCATCCTGGAAAACTCAGGTTTCAGCTGGAATGCCAACGTCACCAATAACATTACTTTGCCTTATAACATCACTTTACAGGTGAAAGTTGACTATAATGCAGCAGAGGTAATGGCACAGGGAAAAAGAAATGCAATGTTTGGTATGGATGCGGGCGCAAAATATGATTTACCTAACAAGAAATCTTCACTGAGCTTAAATGTGAGAAACGTATTAAATACCCGTAACTGGAGCATGACTACAGATATTCCGGGTGCATTTACTGACTTTAAAAGATACATGCAGGGTCCGGTGGCCAGTTTGACTTATTCTTACCGTTTCGGACAAACATCATTCAAAGCTAAAAAACCTAAAAAAGCAGAGCAGCAGGAACAACAAGGTCCTGATGAAGGGTCATTTTAATGAAAACAACGTTATACTTATTAGGAATCCTCATTGGATTCCTTTTTCCACTAAAAGTATCGGGTACGCTCCCGGGAAGTATTTCCGGAAAGGTAATGGAGGAGGTTGACGGCCTGCCAATTCCTTCAGCTGTCGTTTCTTTGTATTTCGGGGATGACACCACCCCGCCAATAGGCACCATACCGACAGACGAAAATGGCTTTTTTAAGTTCCAGGCACTGAAACCGGGAACTTATCATATCAAAGTAAGCTACATTGGTTTTGTTCCGTTTTTCTCGAGGAACATCATGATCACGGAAAAAGATCCAGACAAAGATTTAGGCGTTTTAAAACTCAGCAGTGATCAGCAATCGCTGGCAGAAGTTAACATTACCGCAGAGAAACCTACGGTGGAATTTGGAGCAGATATGATTACTTACAATGTAAGTCAGTCGCTGCTCGCCGAAGGCAGTACCGCAACAGATCTTTTAAAAAACGTGCCGATGGTACAGGTGGATATTGATGGCAATGCCACTATACCCGGTAAAAGAAGCACAAGGATTTTTATTGACGGAAAACCTTCTGATTACATGAGTTCCAATATTGCCGATCTGCTGAATGTTTTACCTTCGGATGCCATAGAAAAAATAGAAGTGATGACCAATCCGCCCGCCAAATATTCTGCCGACGGGGAAGGGATCATTAACATTGTGTTAAAAAAAGGATTTAAGGTTGGTTTCAATGGCAATGCTGGCCTTACGGCTGGTATGCAGGGAAACACCAACGCCAACACCAATGCTGCTTACAGGGCAAGGAAATTCGCTGTGAACGCCAGCGCCGCTTTCCGGCAAAACACTTCCAGGAGGACAAATGAATCTTTTAGAGAAAACTTCTTCCCTGACACCACCTTTTATTATGATCAGCATACCGCTAATCGCAGTAAAAATAAGGGTGGAAACTTCAGGACCGGCCTTGACTGGGACATCAGCAAGCAACAGAACCTGCGGGTGTCTGCCAATTTAAACTACAACAACAGTAAAGGCAGCTCTGGAAATACTTTTAATTACCTGGATCACACGAAGACCTTAAGTCGCATTCGGGATCAGCAGAATTTAAATGAAGGCAAGAGTAACAACGTGGTATTTAATGCGGATTATGAAGTGAAACTAGACAGTAGCGGCCAGAAATTGACAGCAGGCCTTACGCTTAACAGCAATTCGGGCAGTAATTTCAGGTTAATGGACCGCAAATTTATTTTCCCGGACATTGCAAATCCTACTTTACAGGAAAACGACAATCACACAGGCAGTAAGGGCGTTAATTTCAACCTGGACTATGACAAACCGATGTTCAAAAAAAGAGACCGCATAGAAATGGGACTGCGATACCATTACCGGGAAAACGACAACGACCTCCTGGTTCAGAACTTTGACTTTAAAGAACAACTGTATTTGGTGAATGAAACACTCACTAACCGCTTTCTTTATAAGGAACATATTTTATCCGGTTATGCGTCCTATAATTATAGAAAAAATGGCTGGGGTATCAAAGGGGGCCTGAGAACAGAAATGACCAAAGTTAATTTTGATTTGTCTACGGGAAACAAGTACCCGCTGGATCCTTATATCAGCCTGTTTCCAAATATATCATTTAACCGTTTTTTCAAGAAAAAGTACAATCTGGGTGCAACCTACAGCATACGCATCAACCGCCCCCGGGAAAACACGCTGAATCCGCAGGTCAATGACAATGACCCGCTCAATATCAGTTTCGGAAACCCGGACTTACAACCGGCCTATACCCATCAAATGGACCTGAGCTTTGGCATGTTTCAGGAAAAGTGGTCATTTACCCCGCGCCTCTCCTATTCAACCAGTAAAGGTGTCATTGAAAGGTTCCGTACGGTTTCATCCAATGGCGTTTCTGAAACCACTTACGATAATGTAGGATCTAATGATGCCCTGGCCTTAATCCTGATCGGCAATTACCGCCCAACGAAGAAAATATCCACACATGCCAATTTCCATGTGATTCAAAGTAAATACGCTTCCATCCTAAATAATTCCCTGAACAGAGATGGCATCAGCGTCAGGGCTGCAATGGGTTTTTCGATGCAGCTGCCGTTAAGAGCCGCATTTGAAACAAACCTAAACTACGAAAATAATGTAAATGCACAAGGGCGTACCAGCGGATCGGTAAACACCAGTCTGGCTGCCCGGAAATTGTTCTTTAAGAACAAGCTAAATGTAAGGATCAGCGGAAATGATCCTTTTGGAAAGCGAAACAACACGTTATTTAACGAGGGTAACAACTTTAAAGTGGACAGTTACTCCACCAATAACAGTAGCAATTTCACGGTGAGTGTGAATTACCGCATTACAAAAGTAAACAAGGCAGCGAGGTAACAGTGAGAAAAAGAGCTGGGTTAACCTGCTTTCAAAGTTAAAAATTCCACCAGGTGCTGTTCCAACAATTCTGTGTTGTAAGTTCCCTCAGTAGTATGGTCTGTAAGCTCCAGGGTATTTTCACTAACAGTGATCGTGTAAGCGTTACCGTCAATTATTTCAGGAAAGCTAATATTCACAATTCCCGAAACATGGGCAAAATCAATCGCCAGATTGCTGCGAAGTTGCTCATTGATATAAGCTGGAAATTCAGTTTTTAAAAGCTCGAATAAACTTTCAGAACTTAATGGTTGTACGTTATTTATAGAAATCATATGTTTTTCCATAATCACCCAATAATGATGCCCGAAAGTTAAACCGCCAACAATGCCCCAAAGAGCAATTAAAGCCTGACGAAGAGTGTATGATTTGAACTAATAATTTGATTGGTAAACTGTTTTTTCTATAAATCAGCAAATGACGCGGTACATATTATAACAGATTGCCAACCGGGTTAAAGCTGCCATTGCTTCCTAAAGAAACCAGTAAATTTGTATCTTGCGGCATGGAAGAAAGCAACCCCTGGACTACTTTAGACAGTCGTAAGATTTACGAGAACAACTGGATAGGCTTAACAGAACACCAGGTCATCAATCCTTCTGGCGGTCAGGGGATATATGGTGAGGTACATTTTAAAAACCTTGCCATTGGTATCCTCCCATTGGATAAGGACCTTAACACCTGGCTGGTTGGCCAATATCGCTTCCCCTTAAATGCTTACAGCTGGGAAATTCCTGAAGGCGGCGGGCCGCTGCACCTTGATCCTTTAGACAGCGCCAAACGGGAGCTTTTGGAAGAAACGGGTTTGAGTGCTGGTAACTGGCAGGAGATCCAACGGTTGCATTTATCCAATTCGGTGAGCAATGAATTGGCTATTGTTTATATTGCAAGGGATTTAACCATGGGCAAAGCCGAACCTGAGGAAACGGAGCAGTTAACCATCCGTAAACTTGCTTTTGAGGAAGCTTACCAGATGGTGATGCGTGGCGAAATTACAGACAGCATCAGCGTAGCTGCCATATTAAAAACCAAAATATTAATATTACAAGGCCAGATTTAAAAAAGACGGTATATTGGTAAGCTTTCTGAGTCAGGAAGGCTTTCCAAATTATATAAATAAGATGAAGAAACTTTTTGGATACGTATTAAGTCCTGTTTTTTACCTGCTATTTTTGTTAACCTTAGTGATATTTCAGCCTATTCAATGGTTATGCTATCGACTGTCGGGCTATAAAGCGCATAAAGCTTCGGTAGATGCGTTGAACTTTTTCCTGACTTACCTGCAATTTTTCCTCGGCAACTCAATTACTTTTGTCAACCACCAAACTTTGCCTGCCGACCGCCCCATTATATTTATCGCCAACCACCAAAGCATGTACGACATTCCGGGACTGATCTGGTTCTTGAGGAAACACCATGTGAAATTTATTTCAAAAATCGAACTGACCAAGGGAATCCCATCGATTTCCTTCAACCTGAAATACGGCGGAGGCGCAAATATCGACAGGAAAGACAACAAGCAATCCATAGGTGAAATCATTAAACTGGGCCGCAGGATGCATGAAAACAACTGGTCGGCCATGATTTTTGCAGAGGGCACCCGTGCCAAAGACGGCCGGATGAAAAGGTTTCACATTGGCGGAATAGCCACTTTAATGAAGCTTAACCCAAATGCCCTGGTTGTACCCATTGCGATTGAGAACTCATGGAAAGTGGTACAATATGGCGCCTACCCCCTGAGCACAGGCGAAGATATCCGGTGGACGGTTTTACCCCCTGTTGAAACCGCAGGCAAATCGCTCGAAGAAATTACGCTCACAGCAGAAAATGCCATCCGTGAAAAGCTGAACCAGGTATTGCAGGCTTAAAGGTTTTTGGTGTCGATGCGTTTAAAGAACTCTTCTCTGTAAGTGTCCCCTATCGGGATCGTTTTGCCACTGATAGAAATGCGGCTCCGCTCAATACTTTCAATTTTATCCAAAGAAATAATATACGACTTATGCACGCGGATAAATTGAGTTTGTGGCAGGGTTTCTTCCATTTTCTTCATATTTTGAAGCGTGATCACTCTTTCTGTTTTGGTAAAAATAGAGATGTAATCTTTCAGCCCTTCAATATACAGGATATCATCAAGTTGTATCTTTTGGATCTTATGTTCTGTTTTAACGAAGATAAAGTCCTGTACAGGCTGTACTTGTGTGGCAGGTGCGCTAACAGTTAAAAGCGGTGCAGGTGCGGCAGAAACCTCAGATTTTAATATCAGGTTATGCACCTTCTCCACCGCCTTGTAAAAGCGGTCGAACGCAATTGGCTTTAACAGATAGTCGGATACATTGAGGTCATAACTTTCCAGCGCATATTGAGAATAAGCAGTGGTTAAGATAAAATTAGATTTTCCAGTCGCAATTTTTAAAAACTGTATACCTGTAAGGTCAGGCATCTGAACATCAAGAAAAACAAGGTCGATACCACCAGCCTGAACAATTTGCAAGGCTTCAATGGCATTTTCTGTGCGTCTCACCAATTCCAAAAATGGAACTTTAGAAATATAATCTTCTATAATATCCAGTGCTAATGGCTCATCGTCCACAGCGATACATTTCAATTTCCTCATATGTCAAGCATTAGTTCACTCGTATAATGTGTAGGTGTATTAACGATATTTAATTTATAGCGATCGGGATACAACAGCTGCAGCCTGCGCTCTACATTATTTAATCCTACACCACCCATTTCATCCTTATTAAAATTATTCTTTTTATTTGTAATACTAAAATGGAGAATCTTCTGATTGGCGATCAGGTTAATCTTGATCGGATCTTTCGGATCATTGGCTACGCCATGCTTAAAAGCATTCTCCACAAAAGAAATCAAAATCAACGGCACAATCGGTTGGTCGTTAATTTCACCGTTAATAGTCAGCTCTACTGCAGCGCCATCTTTAAAACGCAGTTTCTGCAGCTCTATATAGCTTTTTACATATTCAATTTCCTTGCTTAAAGCTACCCAGCTGTCGTTACTTTCATAAATCATGTACCGCATAATTTCAGACAGTTTCAATACCGCATCCGCCGTTTTATCAGATTTCTGGTAGGCCAGGGAATAAATATTGTTGAGGGAATTGAATAGAAAATGCGGGTTTAACTGCGACTTCAGGAATTGAATTTCCATGTCCTTTTTCTCGCTTTCCAGCTTGCGTTGAACTTGCTCATTACCAAACCAGTCTACCGCAAATTTAATGAGCGAACTGATGACGATAAAAAAACCGGAGGTAAAAACTGCGCTGAATATATATTGGGGGATTTCTGTAATTACCTTTTTACTCGTATGGTCATTGATATGGGTGAGCACGATATCGCTGTATAAGAAGGCCACCAATGTTTTGAGCACACTCATAAAGATGATGAGCAGCACTATAGAAATAATGTACAATGCATACTTTTTCCGCTCTTTCACCAGCTGAGGAATCAGCAGCATATAGTTAATGTAAAAAATAGAGATATTAATTAACCCATAATAGCCGAAATACACCAGGATCATATACCAGGATATTTCTTCCTTGTAGTTGATGATTGTCATCACACAGAGCATCCCCAGGAGTAACCAGAAGATGGCATGGATGAAGATGGATCCTTTATTTTTCATCAGTATATATAATTGTTTTTTAACGGTGATGAAGCTATCATCAGCTTATGTTCATTGCTTTTTGTAAGCTGCAAGCTGATGATGGTTTCATTCTCGAAAGTAAATTAACAGCCTCTAAAAATAAACAACTGGTTCTTAATAAGCACTTCCGTTCGACGAACGGTCAATATTCTTCTACGAATGCTTCAAAATAGCTAAAATCCTTCAATAAGGCCATATTCGGGGTTGATCTAGAATAAATGTAGCTTGGTCTAAAAGATTTTAGCAGCGATTTTTTTATGATTCTATTTGTTCCATCAAAACGAATCATTATGAAAAAGTTAGCAAACGTTTCGCCATTTATACTCCTATTAGTCCCTGTGTTTGTGATGATGTTATTAACCTTCACCACCAGCATCAACAGCACGACTACCGAGCAAGAAAATATAGCTGTAAAAAGCAAAACCACTGAAAGCAACTCTTTGATAAAAGTAAGCACTTCTTTTAACTAAGAGAAAGCGCTGTTTACTTTCCAGGTTTAGGCACCACAATCAGACTCTCATGTCCGGCGGCGTCTACAGCCTGGAGACCGAACAAGTAATTGTCTTTCGAATAGGGGATTTCAGCAGAAGTTTCAGCTACGAAGAACTTCTTCTCCCAAAACGGGCTAGTGGTTTCCCTGATCAGGATGTGATAACCTGCAGGTGCTTTCCCCCCGGGTGCCGTCCACTTCAACGCACTTTTATTAGTTAGTGTGGACGTAATTAAAACAGGGTCTTGTGGTGGTGCTGGCGCCAGACCCAGGTTGGCCAGAACAGCCAGGTTAAGCCTGGTGATTTTTTGCAGGTAAGTATAATCTACATATTCCGGTAAATCGCCAAACTTAAAGCCATTCTCAGTCCTGATGTCCTGGTGCTGACGATTAAAATCTTCATTCATTTCTGTAATTCTCACTGCAGTGAAACCTTGTGCAGAAAAAGGGGTATGATCTCCACCTCTTAAAAAACGATCCTTTCTATACACCAGCTTAACCTCCAGGTGGTCTATATATTTCTCGCCGGTTTCCTTGATATACCGGGCCGCTTGACGGGCATTGCCATCATTCTCTCCACCAGTAGCCTGGCGTAATGCAGCTTGTTCTTTTGTTTCTACTTCAGGAACGCCTTCAGAAAATATCCGCACCCTGCTGTTATCTTTCAGATCCGTTTCCATGCCATAGCTGTTTCCGATCATGTCATTGTTCAATAACAGGTGAACATCCCAGCCTTCATCACGTGCCTTTTTAGCGAGGTGTGCCGCACCATAAAGCCCCTGCTCTTCCCCTACCATGGCTACAAATACAATGGTGGTTTGGAAAGATTTTTTGCTCATGACCCGGGCAAGTTCCAAAACCCCGGCAACACCGGAAGCATCATCGTTGGCACCGGGGGCAAAATCTTTACTGTTCATGACATCGGTAACCCTGGAATCATAATGCCCGCAAACCAGCAGCATCCTTTTGTCGGCAGGTGCTGTACCAGGTAAAATCGCGACAACATTTTTCAACACCACCGGTTTCAATATCCTCCTGCCATCTGCAGGCTGCACGAAACTGTCGTATTGTACCTGCAGCTTTCCCCCATTATCTTTATTGTAGCGCTCAAATTCTGCCTTGATCCAGCTTCTGGCAGCACCTATCCCCCTGGTTTTACTCAACGTATCACTGAGTGTATGCCTGGTATGAAAGGACGCTAATTTGCTGACTGATTGTTCGAGGTTCGCAGCCGACACTTCTTCCAGCATTCGGGTAATATAAGGATCCCGGGTAATGGTTTGTTGCGCCTGAACGGTGTTGAAAAAGAGAAAGATGAGGAGCGTGTACAGTAATTTCATAACCAGCTGTTTGTTCTTAATTGTGCTTGGGGCATGCTAAAGGTAAGCTTAAAATTGCTTCAGGTTTCTTAAATGTTCTTAAGGAAAGATACGCCTTATTGTTAAAACATTTATCAACTAAAAAAATAGTTATAAATATTTGCATAACTAACTTATTAGTTATAGCTTTAAATAACGTTTATCAACAGCCTGCAGCACGCTGATAATCAACACCTAAAAACCGATAAAACATGGAAATAAAAGATTTAACCAAAGCAGAAGAACAGCTGATGCAAATCATCTGGCAAATAGAAAAAGGTTTTGTCAAGGACGTGATGGATCATTTACCAGAACCGAAACCAGCCTATAATACGGTTTCTACCATTATCAGGATCCTGGAATCAAAAGGTTTTCTGGCCCATGAAGCCTTTGGCAAAGCACATCAGTATTATCCTTTAATCAGCAGGGAAGATTATAAACGGCATGCGACAGAGAAGCTCTTGGATAATTACTTTGAAAATTCTGTAGAAAGCATGTTTTCCTTTTTTGTGAAGGAAGATAAGCTGGACCTGAGTGATGTGGATGAGATTTTAAAAATGATTAAGGACATGAAAAACCGACCAAGATGAGCTGGGCACATTATCTACTGCAAGCCAATATCTACCTGTTGGTATTTTACGGCTTCTATAAGCTCTTGTTAGACAAGGAGACTTATTTTACCTTGAACCGCCTCTATTTGGTGTCTGCGGGCCTTCTATCCCTTAGTTTACCTTTTTTAAGATGGGATTGGTTAACGACGCAACCGGCAGCTCAACCAATTTATTCGGGGCTGGACCAGTTGATGGGCGAGGCATCAATTAACGAAGTGCAGGCGGCTGAATTTAACCTGGGTGAATTTCTCGCACTCGTCTATGTCGTGGGTGTTGTATTTTTCACCCTCAGGTTACTTTATCAGCTATTGCAGGTGAGGCGTATCCTGAAGACAAGCACAGCAGGCGCTGCCTTTTCTTTTTTTAAGCAGAGCGCTATTGACCCGGAGTTGCCGGAATTCAAGACTATACAACATCATGAAGCTGTGCACAGCAGGCAATACCATAGCATGGATGTCATTTTCTTTGAAGTACTTGGCATCTTCACCTGGTTCAATCCAATTATCTATTTGTACAAGCAGAGCCTGAAAAGCATTCATGAGTACCTGGCAGATGAAGAAGCCGTAAAATTCATCGGCGATAAAGAACAGTATGCATTATTATTGGTTAGCCATGCCTTTGGGATACCTGTAAACCACCTTACGAACAGTTTTTTCAATAAATCACTCCTTAAAAAACGAATTTATATGCTTAACCAACAGAAATCTGCAAAAACCGCCTTATTAAAATACGGCCTGTTTTTACCCTTATTTGCACTGACCCTGATCTTTTCTTCTGCCAGCTTGCGCAACAACGAGCAGTTAAAAGAGGCAGCGGCAGCAATTCCATTAGAGAAACCACTGAACATCCTTCAGGATATAGCTCCGTCCACCTCCTTACAGGGTTGGGATGATTTTTATTCCTTTGGAAAACGAAACCTAAAATATCCAAACGAAGCCGTTATCGCTAAAAAAGAAGGTGATGTTCATATCAAATTCAACCTTAAAGATGGCAGCATCAACAACTTGGGTGTTGCTGGATCATCAATGGGATTTGGTTTGGAGGAAGAAGTAATGCGAAGCATTTTAGCTTATAAAAAGTACCAAAACATCCCAAATGGCGATTACCTCTTTACGGTTAATTTCAGACTTCAGGATGTTGAAAAAAAGGCTGAAAACACCAACGAATTTGCTTTAGCGGGTTATACAAAATTGAACACCATTACAGTTACAAGAGAATCCCAGGTCTATGATTTTGTGTCTATTGAAACGCAACCAAGTTTTCCAGGTGGGATGGACAAATTTTACGAATACCTGCGTGGGAATTTAAAATACCCGGCAGAAGCCAAAGCCAATAAAATAGAAGGAAAGGTATTTATATCATTTATTGTAGAAAAAGACGGCAAGATTAACCACATTCGTGTAGACCGAAAATTAGGATACGGAACTGATGAAGAAGCAGTAAGGGTATTGGAAGAATCTCCAAACTGGACGCCAGGCATTTTGAATGGTAAGCCGGTAAGAGTTAAATATAATATTCCGGTCGGTTTCAAATTGCCAGATACTACAAAAACAACTGTTATAGGATATAAGCGTTCTAAAGATAGCACGAGCGTCATCGCCGTAAGCGAAATGAAAGCACAGTCAAAGCCAATGTATATGGTTGACGGTGTAAAAGTACTCGAAAGTGACATGAACAACCTTAGTCCAAATGAAATCGCATCAGTAAATGTCTTAAAAGGTCCATCGGCAGTTGAAATTTATGGTGCAGAGGGAAAGAATGGCGTGCTGGAAATCAAGACTAAAGCGAAAAGTTTAAATAAGGTAACAGCACCCGTAAATGAGCCAAAGAAAGCTGATTAGTCTCGTTTAAAAAAAGCTAAAACACAAAACCCCAACCAAATTGGCTGGGGTTTCGCTTATACCCTTGTCTCGATCTATAAATTTATTAAACTTCTTCTTCAGAAACAAATTTTGCGTGATAAAAATCACGATTCATTCTTGCAATATTTTCAAGGGTGATTCCTTTAGGGCATTCAACCTCACAAGCACCGGTATTGGTACAGTTACCAAAACCTTCTGCATCCATTTGCGCAACCATGCTTTGTGCACGACGGTAACGTTCTGGCTGTCCTTGTGGCAATTGTGCCAGTTGGGAAATCTTTGCCGAAGTGAATAACATTGCCGAAGCATTTTTGCAGGTGGCAACACAAGCACCACAACCTATACAAGCAGCAGCTTCAAAAGCCGAGTCTGCCTGACTCTTAGGAATAGGAAGGTTGTTTGCATCCTGTGCATTCCCTGTATTCACTGATATAAAGCCTCCTGCAGCAACAATTCTGTCGAATGCAGTACGATCTACCATTAAGTCTTTAATTACTGGAAACGCTGTTGCTCTCCATGGTTCAACAACGATGGTATCGCCATCTTTAAATGAACGCATGTGTAACTGACAAGTTGTTACACCTTCCAGCGGTCCATGAGGTCTGCCGTTGATATACATTGAACATGCACCACAGATACCTTCCCTGCAATCATGATCAAAAACAACAGGCTCATCACCTTTAGTAACTAAAGTTTCATTCAATACATCAAACATCTCCAAGAATGACATATCAGGAGAAATATCAGCTACTTTATAATCCACCAATTGACCATTGGCTTTGTTATTTTTTTGACGCCAGATTTTTAGCGTTAAATTCATATTTCCTGTACTCATGATTTTGAGATTTACTATTTATAACTTCTTTGTGCAACCTTAATGTTTTCGAAATTCAATTCTTCTTTATGCAATTTGAATTGAACATCACCTGAATATTCCCAGGCAGAAACATAAGAATAATTCACATCGTCCCTTAACGCCTCACCTTCTGGTGTCTGAAATTCTTCGCGGAAGTGACCACCACAAGATTCATTTCTGTCCAGGGCATCCATGCACATCAACTCACCCAATTCGATAAAGTCAGCTACACGGCCAGCTTTTTCTAATTCTGGATTTAATTCATCGGCAGTGCCAGGAACCTTAAGGTCAGACCAGAATTCCTTACGCAATTCACGGATCTCAACAATAGCTTCCTGAAGGCCCTTTTCATTACGTGCCATACCACATTTTTCCCACATGATTTTTCCTAATTTCTTGTGGAAATAATCAACAGTCTTGGTTCCTTTAATGGCGAAGAATGTATCAAGGATTGACTTCACACTTGCTTCTGCTTCCGCAAACGCCGGATGGTCTGTCGAGATAGCCTTGGTAGACAAATCTTTAGATAAATAAGCACCAATGGTAGCAGGGATCACAAAGTATCCATCTGCCAGTCCCTGCATCAATGCCGAAGCACCTAAGCGGTTAGCACCGTGGTCAGAGAAATTTGCTTCACCCAGAGCATACAAACCAGGTACAGTTGTCATCAGGTTATAATCAACCCATAAACCACCCATGGTATAGTGAACTGCAGGATAAATGCGCATAGGCACATCATAAGGATCTTCACCAGTAATTTGTTTGTACATGTCAAATAAGTTACCGTATTTCTCCTTAATCACTTCTCTTCCCAACCTCATGCAAGTTTCATAATCGGGATTGTGGTCGTTATGTTTTGTAGCTTCGATACGTCCGTAACGTTCTGTATTGGCTTTAAAGTCCAGGTAAACCGCTAATTTGGATTTACCAACACCATAACCTGCATCACAACGTTCTTTTGCAGCACGGGATGCCACATCACGCGGAACCAGGTTACCAAAAGCAGGGTAACGACGCTCTAAATAATAATCTCTTTCCTCTTCAGGGATATCCGTAGGTTTACGGTTATCATCTTTCTTTTTAGGCACCCAGATACGTCCGTCATTTCTTAAGGACTCAGACATCAGGGTTAACTTACTCTGGTGATCTCCGGAAACCGGGATACAAGTTGGGTGAATCTGCGTGAAACAAGGGTTACCAAAAAAAGCACCTTGTTTGTGTGCTTTCCATGCTGCCGTTGCATTACTTCCCATTGCGTTGGTAGAAAGGTAAAATACGTTACCATAACCACCGCTGCAGATCAATACGGCATGACCGAAATGGCGTTCCAATTCTCCGGTAATTAAATTACGGGCAATGATACCACGCGCTTTACCGTCAACTTTAACCACTTCAAGCATTTCATGGCGGGTATACATTTCTACCTTACCCATGCCAATCTGACGCTCCAATGCACTATAAGCACCTAAAAGCAATTGCTGACCAGTTTGTCCGGCAGCATAAAAAGTCCGTTGAACCTGTGTACCACCAAAAGAACGGTTATCTAATAGACCACCATATTCCCTTGCCAGAGGCACACCTTGTGCAACAGCCTGATCAATAATATTCGAGCTTACTTCAGCTAAACGATAAACGTTAGCTTCACGGGCACGGTAATCGCCACCTTTAATGGTGTCGTAAAATAAGCGGTAAGTGCTATCGCCATCATTCTGGTAATTCTTTGCCGCATTGATTCCTCCCTGCGCAGCAATAGAGTGTGCACGACGTGGAGAATCCTGAAAACAAAAACATTTAACTTTGTATCCCATTTCAGCAAGCGTAGCCGCAGCCGAAGCACCGGCTAAACCAGAACCCACAACAATGATTTCTATATTCCTTTTATTGGATGGATTTACCAAAGGCATCGAAGAACGTAACTTAGTCCATTTTTCGGTTAATTCACCTTCTGGTATATGAGCATTTAATTCTGCCATGTTATTTTAAGCTTAGACGTTCAAAAATTAATTAATAAAACCTGCATAAAAGGCGATCGGCATTAAAGCGAAAAGCACAGATATGATGATGGAATACCAAACACCAAAGCCTTTGATCAGGCCATTGTATTTTTTGTGGTTCCATCCCAATGTTTGGAATGCAGAAGCGAAACCATGTAGTAAATGGTAACATAATGAAGCCATAGCCAATGTATACAGGATTACAATCCACACATTGCTAAAAGTTTCTTTCATTACCGCATAAAGGTCCTCGTTACCGTTTACATCAAGTGTAGGGATTCCTGTAAACCTGGATACTACCCAGAAGTTAGCTAAATGCACAATTAAAAAGATAGCTAACAATGTTCCCAATAAACCCATCGAACGGGAATACCATTTACTGTTTGCTTTGCCATCATTAACTGCATATTTTACAGGTCTCGCTGCCTGGTTTTGAAAAGTTACACGGGCACCCTGGTAAATATGAGCTATTAAGCCCACGAAGAGCACGATCTCGCCGGCCCTGATTACCCAGTTACCAGACATAAAATGTGCACCCATATTAAAGGTAAGACCTCCGTCATTAATAAATATCAGCGCATTGAGAAAACAATGCACTATTAAAAATAAAACCAAAAACAGGCCGGTAATGCCCATTATTAATTTTTTCCCAATAGAAGAGGAAAAAGCGTTTCCGAAACTAGCCATTTGTTTGTTTTTTAATATTTTGTAACTGCAAAAGTATTTAATAAATGAATAAATTCCGTAATTCCAGCCATAAATCCTTTATTTAGAAACATTCTAAGATTTTTCCTCAAAGTGGAAAGAGTTTTCGTTTGCATATTGCTACCGTATAATAAAAATCAACGGCTTTGATTCGGCGTAAAAAACAGCACAAAAAAAAGCGGCCGCACCATGAAGAACATGATGCGGCCGCTATATTAAAAGTCGGCTGCCTTAGAAAGAGAAAGTATATTTTCCGTTCTCTGTAATACCAGTTATTGTAGTCATACCATTTTTTGATGTTGGCAAAGCATCCTCAACATCCTTAACCGAATTTACAGCCTTACCGTTGATGGTCGTAATTAACATTCCTTTAGGAACATCAAGTGAATCGAACATCTTACCGGCTTCAACTGCAGTCACCACAACACCGCTTTTTACACCATATTTAGCTTTCAAAGCATCGGATGCAGGAGCGAAAGAAGCACCTAATTTACCAATCGTTGCACCTGTAGTTTTTCCTGCAAGTTCCGGTGTAGGTTTACTCACACTGTTATCACCTTTTAAGGTAACAGTCAGGTCTTTTAATTTACCCTCCCTTAAAACAGTCAATTTTACTTTATCACCAGGGCTCATGCGACCGATTTTCTCCTGAAGATCAGGGGAATCATAAATAGTAACACCTTCTACCTTTTTAATAATGTCGCCTTTTTTGATACCTGCATCAGCACCACCGCCATCTGGCAACACCTCATTCACGTAAAGACCATTGATGTCATCTACTTTTAATTGCTCAGCATAGTCAGCATCCAAAGGAACAAAGGTAACACCAATGTAACCACGTTTAACAACACCATACTTCTTAAAGTCTTCCAGTACCTTTTTTGCAAGGTTGATCGGAATAGCGAATCCGTAGCCCTCATTAACACCACTTTGTGAAGCAATAGCAGAGTTGATACCAATCAATTCACCGTTGGCATTCACCAATGCACCACCACTGTTACCCGGATTAATAGCCGCATCCGTTTGAATAAAAGATTCTATACTGTTGTTGGGTCTTGCAGGCAGTTTGCCAGTTCTTTGATATTCTTCATATTCTTCTTGCGAAGGCTGTTGCTGTTGATTCCTGGCTAAAATACCAATTGATCTTGCTTTAGCACTCACTATACCGGCAGTTACCGTGGTTTGTAGATCCAGAGGGAAACCCACTGCCAATACCCACTCACCTACCTGAACATTATCAGAGTTACCCATTTTCACCACTGGCAAATCCGAAGCATCAACCTTAATTAAAGCTAAATCCGTGTTAGGATCAGTACCGATAACTCTAGCAATCACCTTACGTCTGTCGTGTAACACCACTTCTACTTTTTGTGAATTGGCAACCACGTGGTTATTGGTAACGATATAACCATCAGGGGTTAAAATCACACCAGATCCAGAAGCAGCTCTTGGTGCCCTAGACCTTCTGCTACCGCCGCCAAAGAAATCTTCCATCATGTCAAAAGGAGAACTTTCCTTTTTGCTTGTGGTGTTAAAAGTTGTTCTGATGTGTACGACTGCGGGCGATACCGCGGCAGAAGCCTGAACAAAGTCAATAGAGCCGGTTGATGATACCCTTGAAGGGTTATTAGCGAACAGCACTTCCTGCTTTTCTGATATGCTCATCTGGTCATCATTTCGCTCTAATAACTTATAGGCGCCAATTGATGCTGCCCCGCCTATAAACGCAGCCAAAACTATTAATCCTATTTTTTTCATTTGCATATTATTTAATTATACCCCATCTGGCTGCTTTTAATAATACAAAACAGACTGATAAAGGTTTTTTATGATACGTATATTGTTATTTGTGTTTATTAATGTTCAAATTTAATACCACATCACCGATATTTGCCTATTCTCAAACTCATTATTTAGTTAAAAAATGTTAAATACAACACAACCCCATGGCATAAATGTTCCCTTTTTCAAATATCAGGGTGCAGGCAATGACTTTATTCTAGTAGATAACCGCGAAAACAAATATAACGATTTGAATACCAATACCATTGAAAGGCTGTGCAACAGGCGCTTTGGCATTGGTGCAGACGGTTTAATGCTCTTACAATTGCGTGATGGTTATGATTTTGAGATGCTTTATTACAATGCTGACGGCAAACTTGGCAGCATGTGCGGGAATGGGGGCAGATGCATCGTCGCCTTTGCCAAATCGCTTGGCCTAATTGACCTAAAAACTGAATTTTTGGCAGTCGACGGCCCACACTTTGCCAAAATTACACCTGAAGGCAATTACGTTGACTTGCAAATGATTGATGTTGCGGACATTAAAAGAGATGGGAGTGCTTTTGTTTTAAACACAGGCTCCCCACATTATGTGAAACAAGTAAACAACCTTGAAACCATGGATGTCTACCAGGAAGGTAAAGCCATCCGGAATAATGATACTTACAAAGAAATGGGTATCAATGTGAATTTCATTGAAGACAAAGGCGATTACCTCTTTGTACGGACTTTCGAAAGGGGCGTTGAAGAAGAAACCTATGCTTGTGGCACGGGAGTTACGGCGGTAGCCCTATCCATGGCACGCGAAAAGGGACAGACCGGAAAGCTGAGCACCCCTGTAAAAGTGTTAGGTGGCGACTTACGCATAGATTTTGACTACGATGGTGAGCAATTCAGCAACATCTTTTTATGCGGACCAGCAGAAGTGGTGTTTAAGGGAGAGGTAACGATTTAACCCCGCTCCGCCTGGAAAGCGGCAAGACCGATCTTAATCTCGCCAAAAGTATATTCCCTGCCCAAATGCTGCCGGATGGGGTTCATTTGCGTTGTTTTCAGGGATGTGATAGCCTCCAGAATTTTATCTAGTTTCCTGCTGCCAATCACTTCCTTGGCGGAAATCTCCTGCATGGCCACATAATGGGCCAGGTGGCCTTCAATGGTGCCGATCACCATCTTTCTTTCCGCCGCAATCTCCATTGGGGTCTTCCCTTGTTTGAGCAATTGCAGCGAAAGCTCTTTGGTATCTTCTTTTGGCGCCTTAGAGGCTGTCTTTTTGCTCTTGCCAGCCGAAGCTTTCTTGGTGGCAGCCGCTTTTTTACCGGTAAAATCTAAAGTGTTGGCGCTGCCAAATACTTTTTTCAGCTCCAACTCACGGCTTGCCTCGTCAAGCAGCTCATTCACATCCTGCTTGGTAAAATCCTTTCCTTCTATCGTCGCTTTTAACAAAGCCGAGGCTTTGCGGATGTTCTTAAACTGCTCATAAAACAAAGATTCCATCTCTACCAGCTCGGTAAGAAACGCGATGATCTGTTTTTCCTGTTTAACCAGCTCCATTCTTTCGAAGATGTTGAGCGACATCTTTTTCAAAACCGGGTTAAAATAGTTTTCCGCAGCAAGGGTACGTTCCAACAGCACTTTCAAACCATTTGCAGATCTGTCCATGCAAAGACGTTGAATCTGTGAAAGGAACTTATTGGCATTAGCCTTTTGCTCACTTAAATCGGCAAGTAATTTCTGTGCCCATTTAAAATGTTTCTGCTTGGCAGATTTATTCAGGTCTTTGGTGTAGGAATGCACATGCTCATACACGTAATTATCCAGGTTAGTCAGGTCGAAACATTTAAGCAGGTAGTTTCTCAAGAAAATATCACTCTCCTCTTTAATCTGTTCGTTTAAAATTTCGCTGGCAACTTTATTCCGCGAGAACATAGATACGTTCGGGTCCTGCATGATGCCCGATCCGGAGATCTGTGAGGTTAAGATCAGCCCATCCAGAGAACGCAGTCGTGACAAGGCCACATATATTTGTCCGGGTGCAAAGGCGTTGCCAATATCAATGATGGCTTTATCAAACGTTAAGCCCTGGCTTTTATGTACGGTTATCGCCCAGGCCAATTTAATAGGGTATTGGATAAACTTGCCGATCACCTCTTCCTTGATCTCATGGGTGACCTGATCAGTGGTATAGCGTATATTTTTCCAGGTATATTTCTCCAGGATGATCCTGTCTTTGGCACCCTCTGTTTCTACTTCTATGGCATCGGCGGATAGTGAAATGACGGTGGCAATCTTTCCGTTGAAAAAACGCTTTTCAGGTGTTGGATCATTTTTGATGAACATGACCTGCGCACCAATTTTAAGCTCAAGGCTTTGCTCTGCCGGGTAAGCAGATTCTGAAAATTCATCCTCTACCTGCGACTTATAAAAGTGCGAAGGCGCTTTCAGTGCTTCTAAACTTTGTTTGTTCAGCGTATCCGCCCGCAGGTTGTGGGTGGTCAGGGTTATGTATTTATCCTTCACACCCGGCTTGAAGTCTTTCTGGTAGAAAGTTTTTAACAAGGCCACATCCTGTTCAGTGACAGCATTGTTCCGTAAATTATTTAAAAGGTTGATGAACACATCATCCGCCTGTCGGTATACTTTTTCAAGTTCAATATAAACCGGTGGATTTAAACGGAGTGCCTGCGCATCGAAGAAATAGGCACTCTGGTAAAATTCACTGAGCAAAGTCCATTCGTTGTTTTTCACCACTGGTGGCAACTGGTGTAAGTCGCCGATAAATAATACCTGCACACCACCAAAATTCGAATTGTCTTTACGCACATAACGTAACACCATGTCGATGGCATCTAAAAGATCTGCCCGCAACATACTCACCTCATCAATGATCAGCAACTCCAGATCGGTAAAGATCCGTCTTTTGGTACTGTTCATTTGTAAATGTCTGACTAAAGATTTTGGGGTATTGTACTGCTGGTTAAAATGACTATCCCCAGCGCTGGGTTGTTTAGGCAAATAAGTGCCAAAAGGCAACTGAAACAAGGAATGGATGGTAACTCCTGCGGCATTAATTGCCGCAATACCAGTAGGTGCCACAATCACTGCCTTTTTATGTGTCAACTGCACTAGATTCCTGAGAAAAGTCGTTTTTCCTGTTCCGGCTTTACCAGTCAGGAAGATATGCCGGGAAGTATAGTTGATGAATTTTGCAGCCAGTTCTGCAGGATTAGTTTCAGACATGCCGCAAATTTAAACAACTTAATTGATCTCTTGGGTCGCTTTTATTTTATCTTCACCAGCAGATAGCCCTGGTAACTTAAGTTTTCTTGTTGCTCACTTCCGTAAGAAACAGTTAACTCTGTAATCAATAAAGTAAGCTCGCGCCCATTAGCCGTTGTTTTTATCCTGATCCCGTCAGCAGGAAAGACAGCTGAATTTTTCGCTGCAATAACCGCTGGTTTAGTGTCAAAAATGAGCAGGGGCTCATCAGCAATTTTTACAGAAAGCTTGTTATCCTGCATTTTTACAATCTTTAGTGGAACACCATCTAGCATTCCCTCAAAATTGGTGATATGGGCCTGCACAGGGATCACATAATCAAAACCTTTGGTGTTAACCACGCCCTCTTCCTGCGCTTTAACCTGGAGGAACCGTCTGTGTTTAACGGCAGCTTTATCTATTTTCAACAAGGCATAGGCCGTATCAACCAGAATTCTTTCCCGCTGATAAGCATGCTGGGCAGCTAAACGGGTGTCCTGGTCCAGGTTGTCGCTCAGTTGCTCCAAATCAACCTTGGCAAATGGCTGTAAAGAGGCCAGGCCATGGTTCAATGCGAGGTAACGTATAACTTCAGGCTTCTCTCTCATCGCATAGGCGTCCTTACCACTCATCAGCTTTTTTAGTCTTTGAGTCTGCGAATAACGGGAAACAGAAAAAGCACTTTGAGGACCATAGGTGGCTAAGAGGGCCAGGATACATAAACTGATAGGAATAATTTTAATGTTGTCCTTTGCACTGATCAGGAAATAAGCGGTGATGATAGACAGCCATAAAGCCAGGATAATCAGGATATAACGAGGTTCAGTGATCCCGTAATTATCTACCCTTTTCCAGACAGCGAGCAGCAATAAAATCACCAAAGGAATCATCATGATGTAAAACCAGCGTGAAAAGTACTTGATCCAGCCATTGCCTTCCTGTTCCTTAATCGGATAAACCAGCAACAATGACAATACGCCGAATACTGCATAACCAAGGATCAAGGTCGAGACCAGTCCTTTCGGCAGTTCCCAGCTGACAAGGATCTTCGCTTCATAAACCAACAAAATAAGAAGATAGATGGTTAATAAAGGGATCAATACATATTGCGTAAAGATTTTTAAACCTTTAGGGTAAGTGTGTTGGGTATTGTTGATGCTGGTGAAATCAACAGGAACTCCCGCTAAAAAAAACACCGTTGTAAAACCAACGCCTACTACAGAGAGTAAGCGAAGATAAACAGGCGACTGGATCTTCACATTAAACAGTCCGTCTATAGCCAGAAGTGCAATGGAAAGACCCGCAAAAAGAACTGCCGCATAGAGTCCTGCGGTTAAAATACGCAGGAACAAGACTTTATTGTATTCCCAAAAGCCATGGAGGTTCCCTTTTTTGATAAAAGGGGAGAAGGCAACCATTAAATGGAAAGAAAAAATCAGTAAGCCGATGCGAAACATATCGGCCATATAAAGATGTGGCCGGAGTATAAAATAGAATGCGGTGCAAATCAGCAGGCACAACAACCGCAGGCCCCATTTTCGAACACCTCCAATTTGGTGCACCTCAGCAAACAAATCAGCAGCCAACAATAAAACCAGCGCCATGTTACAAATGAGCACCAGCTTAATTAAATTATGTTCAACAGCCTGATTTCCCTTGAAATCGGCTAAAATAAAGATGACTACAATGGCCAGGATGGTGACCAGTACCTGTAAAGGAAAACGAAGGAGTACTTTTTGGGTATCATTCCAAAGAGATGCTAAAGAAGGAAATTTCATTTGCAGCGTTTAATACTAAATGTAAACAATAGTTATCCTAATTTACCAATAGTTTATAACCTTTACCATGCACATTTAAAATTTCGACTTTAGGGTCTTCACGAAGGTATTTCCGTAATTTACTTAAAAACACATCCATGCTTCGGCCATTAAAGTAATTATCGTCATGCCAAATACTCAGCAGGGCCTCCTCACGGGTAAGCACCGTATTCTTTTTTAAACACAGCAATTGCAAAAGCTCTGCTTCCTTGGTAGAAAGTTTTTGTTGCTGGCCCTTATACCAGATCAGCTGTGTGGTATAGTCAAACACGTAATCGCCGATTTCAAATTGTGTTTGTACGGGTTGTTTATCTTCAGCTTCTTTAGTCTTCGAAACCCTTTTCAACAACGCATTGATTCGCAGCAGCAGTTCTTCAATACGAAAAGGCTTGGTAATGTAATCATCGCCTCCCAGGTTATAGGCCGAGGACTTATCTTCCATCATGGCCTTAGCCGTAGCAAAAATAATAGGCACCTCTTCGTTTGCCTTCCTGATTTCCTTACCCAGCGTAAAGCCATCCTTTTTGGGCATCATTACATCCAGGATGCAGAGGTCAAAAGACTGCTTGTTAAAAGCACGGATCCCCTCTTCCCCATCAGTACATAAGGTCACGTCAAACTTGCCTTTCAACTGCAGGTAATCCTGCAGCAGCAACCCCAGGTTAGGATCATCTTCAACCAATAGAATTTTTTTCATTTATTTGAGCGGTAAGGTAATTTCAAAAACAGTTCCTTTATCTTTTTCACTGCGTACTTTTATACTGCCTTTCATTTGGGTAACAATGTCCTTCACATAATTTAAGCCAAGGCCAAAGCCTTTCACATCATGAAGGTTGCCCGTTGGCACCCTGTAAAACTGATCAAATATACGTTTGGTCTGGTCTTTTTCCATGCCAATGCCTTCATCAGCGACATCTATAATCAAGCTTTTATTTGAATTCCTGGTGGAAATGGTAATCCTTGGCGGATCTTCACTGTATTTATTGGCATTATCTATCAAGTTATAAATAATATTGGACAGATGCAACTCATCACCATTTACAGTTGAATTTTCTGCCTCGAGGTTTAAAACCAGCGTCGCTTGTTTTTTCTGCAATTGCAGGTGCATACTGTCTGTTACGGCAACAATCAGGTCATTCACTTCCACGGGCTCCCATTCCAGGTGTAATTCTTTCTTTTCCAGTCGCGCAATGCTCAACACCCTTTCAATATGATTGCCTAGACGCATATTTTCATCATAAATAATTCCGGCAAGTCTTTTCAGGCGGTTGGTATCAGCTGTTATTTCAGGATCTTTTAAGGCTTCGCTGGCGATCATGATCGTTGCAACCGGCGTTTTAAACTCATGCGTCATGTTGTTGATGAAATCAGACTTCATCTCGGAGACCTTTTTCTGCTTCAAAATCGCATACAAGGTGTAAGAAAAGATGAAGAGCAGCACCAGCACCAGGCCCCCGGAAGAAGCGAGTGTGGCACCCATATTCCTGAATATGACCTCATTCTTATTGGGAAAACTCACATAAAGCATTCCCGGATCACGCTTGATATCATTGCTGAATAAGGTGGTTTGATATGTATTTGAAGGGGAAGCGTCTAAAGATTCAGTAGAAATTTTTTGAAATAAGACAGAATCACGCTGCGCCAGCTTCACCCAGAAATTGTAAGGCAAAGCAATATTTTTATTGAGCAGCTCCCTTCTGATCAAGGTATCCAGTACTTCTTCAGACACCCTTTTGGTGATGGGCACATTTTCCTGCTCCATTTCCTTTGCGGCCTCCTCTACCAGGTTAAAGCTATCCGAATTAAAGATATCCAGGGTATCAGTCTGCATTCGCTTAAGCTCCAGCTTGTAACGTCTTTCCGCAAGTGCATCTTCATTTTTGAATTTAGCCTCTAAAACACCGTCCACACTGGCCAGAGAAATCTTTAGCGGCTGACCATCAAAACGGCTATAAGCAAGATAACGAATGCTGTCTGGCAGCTTGTCGGGCTTAACACTAAAGGTTTTGTTGGAACCCATTCTAAAGGTTTTGCGGACATTACCGCCCACTACGTGCAGCTCCGCATCAAAGCCAACATTAACATCTACGTTTAAGGGGGTGGTCGACTGGTTACCTAAAGCAACATACTCCTCCTCTGAAATAATTTCAGGGTTGTAGAACTTCTCCCGGATCATGCTGTCCTGGAAATTCAGGTCAGCGATGATGATCTGCTGTTGCCTCAGTTTCCTTTTTCGTTCTTCTTCTTTATATTTTTCAGCAAGCTGTGCGATGGATTTTTCTTTATTTCTTTGCTCTCTTTCCCTTTTTAAGCGCCATTCGAAATCCTTTTTGATGATATGTGTGGCTGCATTTCTGCGCTGCACCTTGTTCACCACAGCATTCAATGCCTGGTTCACATTTTGTTCAAATAGCTGGGAATTGAGCTGATAGGCTTGTCTGATATAATACAACTGCATAAACACCACACCTAACAATGCAATTGTCATTAAAGCAGTAATCAGCCAAAAGCTTTTTTTCTTCATTCTTACAGTTTATTTATCATGCTGAAACCCGCATATCAGCGTAGTATTCAGCATAATGTATTCAAAATTAAGCAAGCAATTGCAGAAAGGCAGCATTTTAACACTTTTTAACGTAATGATTGCGCGATGGTTTTGCTTAGTTATTTGATTTTAGTTTGGCTTCTGCTCACGGTATGTGCACTGAAATAACCCAAAGCATTGTTGCTTATATTTGAGGGAGGATTTCCTGGTGTTACACCACCACCAGGACCATTTTGTGTTTGTTGGCTAAGTGTATACCAGTAAGTGAAGATATTTTTATCTATACATTGCATCTCAACCTCAACATCATCACCGGTTTTCAGGTCATCATCGTCATCTCCAGAATAAAACAAGATGGAAGACGTGTAATTGCCATTGATGAAACGATCATTCTCAGCATAAACACGTTTGGATTGAACGCCATTAATTTTCATTACAAATCTGTATTGATTGGCAACATCAGCAGGATCCCTGTAATGTACTCCCATCTGTTTCTGTGCCTCACCCCCAAATTCAAATTCTCTAACATGGAGCGAATCTATTTCTACCAAATTTGGCATGGTTGAAGACGCCGTAAAAATCAAATTGTTGACACTTATTTTGAGCGAATACGTCTGTCCTGTTTTTCCTCTTAAAGGCGCGAAAGTATAACTACCCGGAGCACTTTCTTTAAAAATCCAGGAACGTCCCTCGTCATCAGTTACGTTCACGATTGCGCCTGTAACTGGTGGATAGGTATTATTATCCGTATAAGGCACCGACTGACTGATCTTAATTGTTTGTTGGCCTAACTGATTGGTAATATTACCCTCTATCACAATTTGGTTAGAAGAGGTATCCTGTTCCACTTCTATCACTTTCTCACAGGAACAAATACTAACTGAAACAGCAATTAAAAAACCAAGGTATTTTATATGTTTTAGCATTGAATTAAAATTTAAAGTTATAGGTTACCGATGGAATGACCCCAAAAAGACTCGTTTGTACAGCTTCAGTACGGCTTGGATCATTTGGTTTGTCCCTGAATTGAATCGCATAAGGGTTTTTACGGTTAAGCGCATTATAGACACTAAATGTCCAGCTAGAACGGAATTTTGCAGTTTCTTTAGCTTTCAGTGTTGCTCCAATGTCTAAGCGGGATGTGTAAGGCATCCGGTTGGCATTCCGATCGGTATAATAATAAGTAGTAAGGCCACCTATGTTATACTTTCCGGCCGGATAGGTCACCGCATTCCCCGTACTGTAGATATAATTAGCCGATATTGACCAGCGGCGGAGGTTATATATACCAACGATTGCCAGATCGTGCGTACGATCCTGTTTGGCATTAAAATAATTGCCCTTATTGATCTCATCAAATTGACGTTCTGTTTTTGAAAGCGTGTAACTGATCCAGCCAGTAAGCTTTCCCTTCGTTTTTTTTCCGTAAAGCTCAAGCCCATATGCCCGGCCCTTGCCATACAATAATTCTGATTCAATATTCCTATTAGCCGTTAATTCTGCACCATCCCTGTAATCTATCTGGTTCTGCAGCCATTTATAATAAATCTCTCCGGAAATTTCAAAGGAATTGTTCTCATTATTTTTAAAATACCCAAAGGCTATCTGGTCTGCAATTTCGGGTTTAATGTTATTAGAACTCATCACATACTGATCAGTTGGCGAGCTGGAGCTGGAATTGGTAAGAATATGAATATTTTGCGTATTGCGGTTGTAGGATGCCTTTATGGAGTTCCTTTCATTCAGGCTATAACTTGCGGATAGACGTGGTTCCGGATTAATATAGGTTTTGATCGTTCCTGGTCTATGCAGGGAAAATTGGCTTAATCTTATTCCAAACAGTAAATTGAACTTATCGGTAATCGTCCACTCATCAGCTAAGTAAACAGCAGATTCCAGCCCATAACGATTCTCTATAGACATAGGGTTTAAACTCGAATTTGGTGATGCAGTAATATCAGAAGGTGCTATTTGATGGTGTGTTGCCTGTAATCCAAATCTTATGATGTGATCATTGCTGTAGTATTGAAGGTCTTGTTTAAAGTTGAAATCCCTAATCCGTGAGGTTACTTTTACGTTATTATTTTCATCAAGCAATTCAATGGCATAATTGTATTTGCTGTAAATTAACGAGGTATTAGAAAATAATTTACTGTTAAACACATGATTCCACCGGATGGTTGCAGTAGTGTTACCCCAGTCATTAGCAAAAAGGTCCTTGATTCCAATATTATCCTGACCAAAATAGCCAGAAAGAAACAGTGTATTCTTATCATCGAACTTATAATTCACTTTAGCATTAATGTCATAAAAATTGACGGTATTACTATTTAAAGTTGAGTCAGGGGAAGCTTTCAGCAGAAGATCTATATAAGTACGCCTTGCACTGACCACAAATGAGCTTTTGTTCTTTACAATAGGACCTTCTGCTTTTATACGTGATGCGATAAGACCAATACCGCCCTCCACTACATATTCTTTGTCATTGCCGTCTTGCATTTTAACATCAAGCACAGAAGACAACCTCCCGCCGTACTGAGATGGCATACCCCCTTTATATAGGCTCACATCTTTTATGGCATCGGCATTAAAAGTCGAGAAAAACCCCAAAAGATGTGACGAATTGTAAACTGTAGCTTCATCCAGAAGGATAAGATTTTGATCGGCAGCACCTCCACGGACAAAAAAACCGGTATTACCCTCCCCTCCCGCTTTTACTCCTGGCAAAAGTTGTATCGTTTTTAGAATATCCTTCTCACCTAATAAAACGGGCACATTATCGATATCCTTCATATCGATTTTGTTCAAACCCATCAGCGGACTCTTTACATTTTCATTCTTTCTGTCACTCCCACTAACTACGACCTCTTGCAAATTCGAAGCACCAACAAGTTCTATGTTTATTTTTAATGCCTTATTTAAGGTGATTTTTTTAGTCCAGATTTTATAACCACTGTAACTGATGATGAAATTATATTCACCCTCATTAGCACTTATCGAATAAAAACCATACCCATTTGTGGCTATGCCAGTGCTTTGCAATGCCTGTTGCAGCTTAACAGTTGCCCCAATCAGTGTTTCGCCTGTGGCGGCATCTCTTACCGAACCACTTATATTGAAACGTTGCTGTGCTAATAAAAGAACCGGAGACAAGGTGATCACACACAAAAAAACAATGGATAAGATCCTCATAAGATGCCAAATATTTATGGTAAAAATATCTAAATTTAATGGCATCGCCATGAAAAGAAAAAAGGGCCTTTCAGGCCCCTCTTCAATTAATTATTTATTTTCTAAATGCTCCTTCAGCAGTTGCAGACAATACCATTCCTGCCTTGGCAAGTGGAAAGGACCTTTAAACAAGTTTCCTTTCGCTGTTTGAGCAATGCTGCCATCACGATGCAAATAACCATACCACTCCCCGTTTTTCGGATCATGAAACTTCTCATAGGCATAATCATGCACCATTTTATGCCATTTAGCATACTTCTCATCACCCGTCATCGTATACGCTAATAAAGTTGCAATAATGGCCTCATTATGCGGCCACCAGAACTTCATGTCCTGCCAGTATTCCTGCACAGGCTTATTGTATACATCCCTGAAATACAAAATTCCGCCATGCTCTTTATCCCATCCACGTTCCCACATGTAATCAAGCATCTTGCAACCCAGAGCAATTAACCTTGGGTCATTATTCCTGTATTTTGCCTCATGTAAAATAAACCAGGCTCCTTCAATGGCATGCCCGGGGTTCAGCGTTCTGCCATCCACGTGATCAATGATGCTGCCATCCGGCGCCACCTGTTCCATCACACATTGAATGTCATCCTTTACAAAAAAGGTTTCAATCTCATCAATCCATTTGCTGATCCACTCATCACAACGGGGGTCACCAATGGTTTCCCTTAATTGCTGTGCTGTGTTCATCATGATCATTGGTACACCAATTCCTTTAGCAGGCCGTGCTCCCGTAAACTTAGGCGGCAATAAACCTGGTGTAGTGGCATATTCAATACACTTCCCAAACAAGTTACGTGCTTTCTCCGCAGCCCCCTCATCGCCACTTGCTTTTGCATAAGCTGCATTGGCAATAACGGCAAAAGTTTCCGAGAAATAGTAGCGGCGTTTACGAATGGGCTCACCCTGGCGCGTCATGTGGAAAAACATCTGGCCATCCGTATCAAAACAATGGTCATTTAAAAAGTCTATCCCAGACTTCGCCCCATCCAGCCATTCCTTTTTAGGCTCAATGGTGTGATATAAAGTAGAAAGTAACCAGGCCGCCCGGCCTTGTATCCACACCGCTTTATCGTCATCTATTAAAGTTCCGTCCTCATCACGGAACAATAAATAGCCACCATATTCCTGATCAATGGAACGCGGAAACCAAAAAGGCACCGTATCCCCGATCAATTGTTTCTCGTAAAAATCTTTGAGGTTTTTTAAATCTGCTAAAGAATAACTCATTTTTTATTTAATAATTTTATTTACCGGTACGCGCACAAAATGCAGGCTGCTTACACCTTCATATAAAATGCCAAGCGTATTGTCATCTATCTTAGTTAAAGCCGAATAGCCGAAACAATCCCGCTCATCCAGCAGCAACTCATTTGCCGGTTGCCAGGTTTCGCCTAAATCTAAACTTGCTTTAATGGTGATATTGATTCTATTCTTTGAATCATTTGGGTTGCTAAAAAACAATACCTCTTTCATTTGTCCCTTTACCATCACATTTGCTTTGATGAAACTACCCATGCAAACCGGATCAGTCAAAGCACGGTAAGATGTAGCATGTTCGGTCCATGTTTTTCCCATGTCGGTGGTAGTGGCCACACTCCTAAACTTACCCCTGTTATCCCTCATGTTTAACATCAATGTACCTGGTGTAGTTTCTACCAACTGACTCTCCGTGGTATTCGATTTAGCACCTACACCGCTCTTCCATGTTTTTCCATGGTCGCCACTATAAATAAGGGTAGAATGCGGCATTTTGTTCGCATCCCAATACTGTGCAGCGAAAACAATCTTTCCATCAGCCATGGCAATGCCGTTACCCGGGCCAGGGAAGAAAAGGCGCCATTCAGGATTTTTAACCTGTGTGGTAATGCTATACGGTTTAGACCAGGTAAGGCCATCGTCTGTACTGCTGGTCACTGCAAACTGACCGGTTTCATCCGGCGACAAGCCAGGTAATGAACCTGCGATCGAACGGTTACCTTTACTCCATAGCGCAGCAACCCATATCGTTTTAGTTTTCGGATCAAACAATATAGCCGGATCACCTACCCCATTATTTTCATGTGGTGCGCCCATATCCATAATAGTTGTCATTGGCGCCCATGTTTTACCGCCATCCGTACTTCTGTTCATGCCCACATCAATATTTCCGGGAAGATCACGGCTGTTATCAAAACGGATGTCATAAACGGAAATCAATGTACCTTTATCGGTGGTCACAATTCCCGGGATCCTGTAAGATTTAATATTATCGTCCATAGGTTTCCGCAAAGCAATCCCAATGGGATGGCTGCTTGCTTTATCTTGTTGAATGAGAAAAATGATACCTTTTTGATCCTTTAACTGTGTTGTTTTGATTTCAACAACAGCATCATCATTGGCGCCATCTTTCAAAGTCACACTTAACCAAAGGTTATGACTGCCTGGTTTCAGCACAACTTCCAGCGGAATAGTGAAATTTTTATCTGTAGGCACCAAAGTACCTACTAAAACTTTACTTTCAAAACTCGGCTTTTCACTGTCCATATAAACCTCCAGCTTACTGATATCTTTACTTAAATCAGCATTGATATGACCTTGCAGGCTTTTAAAAACCCTGTCTGTATTACCTGCAGGGATATTGATATTGATACGTGCAGCAGGATTAACATTGTTCCTTTTTAAAAGGGGGTTTACTGTAGCCGTTGCCGTCACTTTTATGGCATTTACCCCCTGTTGTTTATATACTTTTTGTGTACAGGCCGACGCTGTAACAATAAATAAAAGCAGGAGAGCATAGTTAAAGGTTGAATGTTTAGTCATTACTAGTCAAGATAAAATTTAAAAGTAAACAAAAAAATTAAGCGTCAATAAAATCATTGTGCTTTGGTCGCAAGAAATACAATTGCATCACCAGTGCCACCACGACAAATCCTGCCAGCATGGCAAAATCTTTTCCAAGGTTGCCTGCATCAGACGATTTTCCAAGGAGGTCGGTAATAAAAGCACCAAAAAACACACCGGTCATATTCATCAGTCCGTAGGCCGTTGCACGGTATTTTGCGGCAACAAACTGGCAAAGGATAGGCATATTATTGGCATCGAACATACCGAAGCCCACACCGAAGCAAACCGCAGCACCGACCAAATGTAAAAAGGAATGACCAAAGCCCAGGAGCAATAAAGAAGGAATGGTTAAGGCGATACCGATGGCGCTGGTATAAATCCGCCCTCTCAGGTTCTTTTGCACCCATTTATCAGAGAGGATACCACCGAAGATCACACCGATAAAGGAGGATGCCGCAATGGTGATGGTAGATAAAGGACCTGCTGTGGCCATCGGGATATCGAGATTCTGAGAAAATAAGGTAGGCAACCAGTTTTTAGCTGCCCATCCCGGTAAGCTTGGTATCGCAAAGTAAAAAAGGATAATCCAAAACGATAAGTTGGATAAAAGCAGTGCCAGTCCCTTAAAAAGAGAAGGCTTCAACTTGATGGTAATTTTGTCTGAAAAGGTCTCCTCCACCTCCACCTTCTTCTCCCTTAAAAAGAACACCAGCACTACTGCATAGATGATGCCGGCAATACCAAAAGAGTGGAAGGTTTGCTGCCATGAAAAACGGTCAGCGATGGTAGCTCCAAAACCGCCTAAAGCCTGGCCCATATAAAGACCAGTCATGTGGATACCGATGGCGAGTGACCTGGTTTTCGGCGAATGGAAGTCTGCAATTAAAGCCAGTCCCGCAGGAATGTACATGGCCTCACTTACCCCCATCAATGCCCTTAACCAATATAATTGATTAAAAGTTGTGGCATAACCCATTAAAAAAGTAACGGCCGACCAAACAAATAAGCTGACCACAATAAGCCATTTCCGGTTTACTTTGTCGGCAACAATACCAGCCACAGGACTCATGAAGCCATAGATCCAGAGAAATATAGCCATCAGGTAGCCGAAGTTAGTGGCCGACTGCAGTTCCGCAATATCGATCTGCATGGCAGGTTTCATGGTCGACAACATTTGCCGGTCCATGTAATTTAACAAGGCAACTACCCATAGCAACCCAACAACTACCCAGGCATAACTTTTAGTTTCTTTCATGTTGATTTACTTGTTTTATTTTACCTGACATTACATTCGGCGTTCGTACGCCTGGTTTTACTTCACCATTTGACAAGATGATATCTTCTTCCCATTTCACTGCAGTAGTGGTAACCTGCGCAGGAAAAGGCATATCGCCTATTTTACGCCATGTATTGGTTGGTATATGGTAAAGGAGCATGGCTTTGTAAAATCCTTTATGATTGATGCTCAGCGCATTTTTTTCTGCGGTCAGTTTTGCCTTTTCCTCCGGGCTTTCCGTTTGGGCAATCTGCGAAATATAGGTTTCTATTTTGTGAAATACTTCGCCATTATCGCCGCCGGTAATCAAGATCATATCCTTACCGATGGCCACACCGGCACCTGCAGAGAAGTTGGTTTCTTGCTGTCCATCAGTAATGGCTGCGCAGGATCTCCAGCATTGTTTTTGGGGATCATAGGCATAAACAGTTCCATGAAGGTCAGAAATACCCGAAGCAGTTTTCGTTCTGCCGCCTATCACATAAACTTCAGCAGCCTGTGCCACCACCACAGCGTTGGCCAGGGCAGTTGGTAAAGCAGGCAAAGTTTCCCATTGCGGAATAGCCTGGTTTAGATCTAGTTTTAAAGCAGCAGATGAGCTTTGCTTTTCCCGGTCGCCACCAATGGCAAAAACTATATTACCGATATGGCTAAGGCCAATATTTGTCACCGCAAAGGGTAGATCCGGTAAGGCTTTTACTACAATTTTATGCTGAGCCGGATCCCAGTTCAGCATAAAAGCATTTTTTGAAAGTCCTTTATCGTTTTCGCCTCCAGCATATACAACCCCTAAATCAGTGCTTGTCATGCCGCAGTAGGCAATTGCTTCGGGTAGCGAATCTTTTACTGCTGCATCCCAGGTAAATTGATCACCCTTGTGCTGCAGCACCTGTATTTCATTGGAATAATATTTTTTACCACCATCCCAGGGCATTTTATCAGGGAAATTAGCCCCTCCGGCAACAATCAGCACCTTGTTGCTTACCGCATTTATGGCACCGGCAAAACCTAGTGAAGGACTCCCATCAGGGTTTTGTAATTTGGCCACCAATGTCCAGTCCACCTGTTTAATGGGCGAGCGCTGGGCATCAGCATCTGTAGTCATGAGCATAAAAGGTAATGATAAGGTGATTAGAAGTTTATTCATTTAACTTGATATAAATCCTGAACTAATCTAGGATAATTTTAATTTCCAGCCGCTACTTCAGCAGATTTCGATTTGAAGGTATGAAAACCAACGGCATCAACATCCTGCTTAAACAGTTCAAACTGCGCCGCATCCATATTTTTAACAGGCAACCTGAATTCGCCACAATCAATATCTACCAGTTTGAGGAATGCTTTTCCGGTACTGATGCCACCATATTTGCCCAGCAACCTGATCATATCTATTGATTGTTGCTGTAAGAACTGCGCCTTTTTAAGGTCATTTGCTTCAAAAGCAGCAATCATATCATAGTATAAAGGAGCTGCATAGTTAAATGTACTGCCTACAGCACCTTTGGTACCTAATACCAATGCAGAAAGCATATTTTCATCACGGCCCCAAAGCATATCATATTTACCATTATTGTAATGGATACAAGAGAGGAAATCCATGAAATCTTCATGTGTATATTTCACCCCTGCAAAATTTGGCACCAAATCATTCACCGCCTGCAGCAAATCGTACATGGCAAAGTTTACTCCAGTTAACACAGGAATATGGTAATAGTAAAAAGGCATATCAGGAACCACGGCAGCAACTTCAGCACAGGCTTTGGCTAGCATCTCTACATTAGCCGGTTTAAAGTAAAAAGGGGCAGTAAAGGAAATGGCGTATAAACCTATCTCTTTGGCATGAAGGGCTAATTCTTTACAATCAGCAATACTGGTGCCGCCTAAAAACAACATCACTTTAAAGTCCTGATCACCTTTAGTAGCTGCAGCCCAGGCAGAGGCAACTTGTTTTTTTTCATCCGTAGTCATGGATACCCCTTCGCCGGTGGATCCGCAGATGAAAGCTCCGGTAACTTTATTGCTTTTTAAAAAACTGTAATAAGCAGGGATGATTTCCGTGTTAATATTTCCACGCGCATCCATGGGCGTGAAAGGGGCGGCAACTAAGCCTTCTATTTTTTGAAATGACATGGTGTAATGTTTTATAATTTAATAAAAATGCCTTTTTACAAAGCAATATGAAAAATCTGCAGGGTAACAATATGGTGACCGCTACCCCGCAGAAGGAAAATTAAAATAAAGGATAACCTTCTGTTTGTTCCAGCGACCTGTTATTAGTTAGCGTTAAGCGGTCAATTGGCCATAACAGTTTATAAGCCTGGGCAGCTGTCAGATTAGTTTTTGCATACACAAAATTGTCACCCATACGCCTTAAATCATACCATCTTTTACCTTCTCCGATAAACTCCAGCAAGCGCTCCTGCAAGATAGCCTCTCTTGGATTGGCATCAATGGCCATGTTAGGGAAACCTAAAGTTGTAGCATTATAATTACTGCCATAAGCCCTTGCACGAACCAGGTTAATTTCTGTTGCCGGACTTTCGCCAAGCACCACTTTTGCTTCTGCTAACAAGAGTAATAAATCAGCGTAGCGGTAAATCGGGAAATCATTGGTGTAAGCTCTGGCATTGGCATTTTGCTCCCCCTGGTATTTTCTAAGGAAAGCGCCGGCAATGACATATGGTCCGGTTGGAGTTTTGGAATAAGCCGACTGTATTGTGCTGCTTTTCCGTAAATCAAGATCGCTGTACTTTCTATACGTCGCTATTTTAACCGGAGCCCTTAAAAGACCACCATAGTTATCAGTGGTTACATCAAATTTACGATTGGCTATAGAATCATGAAAGTTGACGATTAAGCTGGTCTGCGGTACAAAGTCACCGATGAAAGTCAATGTAGCTTCATTGAGTCTGTTTCTTACCGCAAAAATAATTTCATTGTTATCTTTATTGCTCGAGGTAAAAACGTCAGCAAAGTTTGGCAACAAGGTCAATCCCAATGCATTTGACTGAATATCTGTCAGCGCTATTTTTGCAGTAGTTGCATCCTGAGTACCGCCCGTTCTATGGGCCGTCCATAAATAAACTTCTGCTTTCAGCATTTGAGTAGCAGATTTCGACCAGTAAGCCTTTTTGCTCCTGGTAGAAAAGGTGTAGTCGTTTTCATAATTGGTATTGGATAAGTCAATATCCGCCTTAATAAAGGCCATCACTTCATCGGCAGTGGAGGCAGGTTTTGACAAGTTGGCTACATCAATCGTTGCGGTGGGTTCTGTCTGAATAATTGCTTTACCCCAGCTTCTGTATAACTGGAAATAATAGAAAGCACGCATGCCATACGCCATTCCAAGGTAATTTTTCTTGGTTGCATCCGAAACAATGGTCGCCGTATTTAGCTTATCGATAAGCAGGTTAATTTGGTTGATGTTGTCATAAAAGCCGCCGAAATTAGTTACCCCAGGGTTATCCGGGTCTAAAGTTTGCAGCCACATCCGTTCAAGGCCCTGTGTGGCCTCACCTGTGAAAGTAGCTGTTGAACCCGGATCGGTTCCAAAAATTTCTGAACGGAATTCGCCCAGGCGTACAAAACTGGTACTGTGACTGCGAAACCTGGTGTGTAAACCACTCACAAAAGCATCATATTGATCTGTGGTTTTCCAGTAACTGGCATCACTTAAATTGCTGATTGGATTTAAATCCAGGTCTTTTTTACATGCACTAAAGGCTATGGCGCTAATTCCTATAATAGTGATGATATTTCTTATGTTTGTTTTCATTGGGATAAGATTTGTTTTCTAACGGTGATGAAATATATCTGAAATTAAAAACCTACTTGAACACCCATCACAAACGATCTTGGTGTAGGGTATGTACCTGTGTAAATACCAGAAATTGACCCATTACTAATTGGGGCTTCCGGTGAAGGACCTGAAAATTTAGTGATGTACAATAAATTGCTTCCTGTTACATAGACACGGGCTTTAGAAATAAATCCCGCTTTATCCAATAGATTTTTAGGCAGATTATAAGAGAAGGTAATTTCCCTTAAAGCAAGGTAATCTCCTTTTTCATAGAAATTTGAGTTGTTACCATTTAACACGGCACCTGCATTATTAGCTCTTGTATAGTTTTGTTTCGATCCGGCTACCTGATCTGCATAATAGACTTTAGGAATGTCTGTTACGGTATTTGTCGGCGACCAGGCTTGTTTTTGTAGATCAATATAATTAAATGTTCCCTGGTAGTTACCTAAAGTTCTGGCTACTAAATCATTGTAAATGGTATGTCCGATCGCATAATCCCAACGGTTATACATCGAAAGTGCTTTATAAGAAACGCTCAAATTGAAACCACCGGTCCATTTCGGATAAATATTACCCAAATAGACCTGGTCCCTTGTGTCAATGATATCATCACCATTTACATCCTGCCAGTTCACATCACCGGGAGTGATACGGCCATTTAAGCCTGCAGCAAGGTTTGGTCCTGTGATGCCGGCGATCGCATCCCTGCGATTACCTGCAACGGCAGCAACATCAGCCTCATCTTTGAAAATAGATACTTGTCTATAGCCATAGATATCACCTAAAGTTTGTCCTTCCTGTAAACCACCAACCCAGATCACCTGTCCTGATGCAGAATCAAAAACCTGCAATCCACCTTGTCTGTTGAATTCATTACCATTAAAAGGAAGTTGCAAAATTTTATTTTTAACGAAGGACGCATTTGCACCAGCGCTTACTCTCCAGTCGGTCGTGTTTAGCACATTCACATTTAGCGCAAACTCATAACCTTTGTTCTGGTAAGTACCTAAGTTAGTCCTGAAAGTATTGAAACCTGTGTAATTCGGTAGCGCCAAATTGGTTAACAAATCACTGGTTTCCCTGTTGTAGTAATCAAAAATTAAGTTGATTTTATCCCCAAGCAAGCCAAGGTCTAAACCAATATCGGTGGTCCTGCTTTTTTCCCAACGCAGATCACTATTGATTACGCCTGTGTTTAAGAATCCTGCATTACCATTATAATTACCTTGCAAACCGTAAACACCCTGAACTTCATATCGACCCAAACCTGCAACGTTACCATTTTCACCATAACTGATACGTGGTTTCAAAGTGGAGATATATTTACTAAGAACAGAATTTTTGAAGAAGTCTTCGCGGTGAACATTCCAGCCGGCAGACATACCAGGGAAGAATCCATTACGGTTGTTGGATGCTAAACTGGAAACTGCATCCATCCTGAATACCGCAGTAAACAAGTATTTCTGATCAAAATCATAAGCCAATCTTCCTAAAGCAGAAAGAATTCTATATTCTGATTTAATGCCGTAATTGTTATTCGGTGTAGCCGTTGTTGAATTATTAGCCGGGAATAAGGTAGAGGCATTTGGTGTTGGAATATCATCTGTAGGCGCATTTGTACCGTAGATCTGCGTATCAGATGACTTCACATTAAAGTACTCAGCACCAGCCATCACATTAAGGTTGTGTTTTTCGGCAATGGTTTTGTTATAGTTCAAAATACCATTGAACTGTGTCTGGAAATCTTTCTCCGTCCTGTGGATGGCATCCCTGCTGCTGTTACCAATGGTACCGGCAAAAACGTTGGCATACGTTTGCGTAGATTTCTGGAAACTCTGATTTATATTTTCAAACAAGTAAGCATTACCAGTTGCTTTAAAATATAAGCCTGGGATGATGTCCCATTTTACGCCTGCATTTGCCACAACCCTGTTTACCTCATTACTGCGGTTTACACGCCCCAACCAATACAATGGGTTACCATCAGCAGAGGAGTTACCCGGGTTCGGACTAGTTTTAGCTTCATCTAACCATGGGTTGAAAGTTGGCCATATTGCCATACTGCGGTAAAGGGTATTCACTTCACCACCTACAGTTCCCAACTGGGAAGAGGTGGATAAACTTACCCCTGTACTTATTTCGATATTCGGTTTTACTTTGTAAGATCCGTTGATATCACCATTATATCTTTTATAGGTAGAACCAACAATTACACCATCTTCATTATACGCATCAAAGGCGGCAAAATATTTGCCTTTGTCGTTACCACCTGTAGCACTTACATAATGGTCTTTGGTATAGGTATTTCTAAAAACCAGGTCTTCAACTTCACCACCGTGATCTTTAAACATGATCTGACCACCAAAAGGGTCGTCAACCGTATCCCATCCTGCAGGCAGTGTTGTGGTACCGGCAATATAAGGCCTGATGTCGAAACTCGCCAGATCTGCACCATTGGTAGAAAGGCCAAGCCCTCTTGAAGCATTGGTCTGTGCCAGGGTTCTGTTTGCGTTAAAATAACCTAAACGGGTATAATAAATATAATCTTTGGCCCCCATGTATTGGTAACCATCCCTCATTTTGTTATAGCCGCCGGTAAATTTATAAGAAATTTCTGCAGCACCACTTTTACCTGTTTTGGTGGTAATTAAGATCACCCCGTTATTTGCACGTGCACCATAAATTGCCGTTGCAGAAGCGTCTTTTAGCAATTCTATGGATTCTATATTCTCTGAAGCCACATCATTAAAGGCCCTGATTACCCCGTCAACAATAACCAAAGGCGAACCCGGGTTATTAATAGAAGCACCACCCCTTAATAGAATGACTGGTGACTGCCCAGGCTGTCCTGTAGCAGCGACCACCTGTAAACCGGAAACGGTACCTTGTAAGGCACTTCCGATGTTTGCACGTGGCGTATTGGCCAGCACTTCTTTGTCTAATTTTGCAATAGAGCCGGTAATGTTGCGCCTGCTTTGTGTGCCGTAACCTACTACCACCACCTCATCTAACTTTGCTGAGGCGGCAATTAAGCTCACTTTTAAAGTAGTTTTGTCGCCTACTGTAAGCTCCTGGGTATTGTAACCCACATAAGTAAACACCAATACATCATTGGAAGAAGCGGTTAAGGCGAATTTACCGTTGATATCTGTTTGCGTTCCCTGGCCGGTTCCTTTAATCATTATACTGACACTCGGGATCGTTTGGCCGTCATCCGCTCCTATAACGGTGCCGGTTACTTTCTTGCTTTGTGCCATCACCATCATACTGGATAAGAGGCAAAAAACAAAAACAATTGTTTTTAAATTAAACTGTTTCATAATTGGTTAGTTGGGAGTTGTTTAGGTTACTAATTGATTAGTTTGGTTAGTCGGGTTGTCAATTGGTTAGTGGCTAATTACATTTAGTCTTCACTATAACTAGTATTATGTATAACATAATAAAACTAAGTTGATATTTATATTTGGATAAAACAAGATCTTATGTCACATTTACAAAACATTTTTTCACAATCGGCATTTTTAGCTTATTTTAGGCCTTAACTCTCCTTATATTATCATACATATTATGGAATCATATTCCCCCGGTACCTTTACTCAATTAGATACGAGCACCTTAGTTGATAAGGTGGAAGCTAACCTTATCCAGCTGTTAGTGGACAGAAAGTTAAAGGTGGGCGATAGCATTCCAAAAGAGATAGACCTTTCCAAGGCGCTGGGGGTAAGCAGAACGGTTACACGGGAAGCCCTTTTAAGGCTAAGACTGATGGGATGGATAGACACTAAGAAAAAGAAAGGCTCTGTGATCACCAGTCCGGATATTTTTGGCATTCTCAGCAAAAGCATGAATCCTCATATTCTGGATGAAAGTACTTTAAGAGAAATTTTTGAATTAAGGCTGGTGATAGAAATTGGGATGGCAGATCTTTTATTCCAGCGTGTAACCCCACAGGATATTGAAGAATTAAAGGAAATTGTTAAAAATGAGCCTGATACTTCGAAGGACATGATCTTTAATATAGATTATGAAATCATTTTTCATGGAAAGCTGTATGAGATAGCGGGAAATGATACGTTGAAGAAATTTCAAAAAATGCTATTACCAGTATTTGACTACGTGCACAATAGTGGCCTGTTAAAAAAACAAGCTCAGGTTCAAAGGTTTGTTTCGCATAAAGGACTGGTCGATATTCTTGAAAACGGTTCACCTGAACTCTTTAGAAACGGCATGCGCAATCACCTGGAAAACCACTTCATCAGGCTCTTTTCCTAGATTTTTTAAACCGCTGCTTCCTATAGGGACGATTTGTGCAGAGAAGGTAATGAAAGCACACTGACACCGCAGTCCGTCCACAGTGAGCCCACGGTTTGTTCGGTAAAACGTGGACTCAATGTGGACTCATGGTGCACTCACTGTGGACTCACCCTTATCTAGCGCCAGCGTTACCA
>NZ_JBBHKC010000010.1:0-164188 GCF_037482985.1 Pedobacter immunditicola
AATGAGACAGGCTTTTTTCTTTATATGATTTTTAATCTTCGGTTACTACCCCCATTGCACAGAATTTATCTATTCGCTCTGTGATCATCTGGTCAGTGTCTTTTAAGCCAAGTTCATACATATCTTTCACAATTTGTGCTTTTAAGGTTTCAGCCATCTTCAATGGATCCTGGTGAGCACCACCAAGCGGTTCTTTCACAATGCCATCAATCAGCTTGTTATTAAACATGTCCGTAGAAGTCAATTTAAGGCATTCTGCAGCACGTTCTTTATAATCCCAGCTCCTCCATAAGATAGAAGAACAAGATTCCGGTGAGATCACCGAATACCAGGTATGCTCCAGCATATAAACTTTATCGCCGATACCAATACCCAAGGCACCACCAGAAGCACCCTCACCTACCACGAAACATACAATCGGTACACGAAGAACAGACATCTCCAGTAAATTCCGGGCGATAGCCTCTCCTTGTCCACGTTCTTCAGCTTCAAGGCCAGGGTAAGCACCCATGGTATCAATGAAAGAAATAACAGGCTTATTGAATTTCTCCGCCAATTTCATTAAGCGAAGTGCTTTCCTATAACCTTCAGGATTTGCCATTCCGAAATTACGGAACTGGCGTTCTTTGGTATTTTTGCCTTTTTGATGACCAATCACCATCACGGTTTGCCCGTTGATGGTTGCAAAGCCGCCAATAATAGCTTTATCATCTTTAACCGTTCTATCACCGTGGAGCTCAATAAAATCATCACAAATCATGCTGATATAATCCAGGGTCTGCGGTCTTTCAGGGTGTCTCGACAACTGTACCTCCTGCCATCCGCTAAGGTTGGTATAAGTGCTGTTCCTTGTTTCCACAAGTCTTTCCTCCAGCTCTGTTAAGGTAGCAGACATATCTACTTTGGTTTTATCAGCAACCTGTTTAACCTTTTCAATTTGCTGAATCAATTCAGCAATAGGTTTTTCAAAATCGAATGACGTTTTTATCTGTTCCATAAGTGGGCGGTAAAAATAGACAAAATTTCCTTAATTAATCAAAGCAGTTTTACTAAAGATATGATATTCACCGGGCAACATTAGTTTTGAATAAGTTCTAGTCGCAAAATCTACCGGGGTGTTAGTCCCTGCTTCAAACCAGGTCCCTCCGCTACCCATATCAATGGTAGCCATTTGGCTCACCACATCATAATTACCGATCACGAAGACCGTATTGCTGGCATGCGTTAATTTAATGAATTTTACGGGCCCAGACAAACTAAAAACAGCATCAGCGGAGTTGAAGACTGCATTTTGTTTTTTAAGTCTGATTAACCTTGCATAAGCCTCATATAGAGCCTTACGTTGTTCATCCTGTGCATATTCCCAACGGATGGGCTTATCGCCAGTCCGCCCATTGAAATCAATGGAAACATCATAGCCCAATTCCTGGAACTGCCACATCATTTTCGGACCGGGTATCATCATGAAAAAAGCCGCTGCGAGTTTTTCCCGCTGCAACCCCGTAGCCAGTTCTTTGACATTATAGTTGCCAGCGGTATTGCCATAGCTGATATTTTTATACATGGTTCGCTCTTCATCGTGGCTTTGCATATAAGTGACCAGCTGATCAGGCTTGCTTAATTCATGGCGTGTATAAAATCCCCAGTTAAAATCTGATTTATCCAGCCAGCCCATGGTCGCCTCATTCATGGCATAATTGATATTATTCCAAAGCATCATGCCTTCTGCCGCAAGGGCTTTCTCCTCCTGCACATCAGCAAAATGCTCCAGGATCACGTAAAACCCCTTGTTGTCAATGGTCTTGATATAGTTATTATACTCTTTCCAGAGGGCAACTCTGGCAGCATCATAGACGCGAAAAACGGCATCATCAGTAGATTTCTTTTGTGTAAATCCCTTGGAGAGGTCGAAACGGAAACCATCCACTTTATACTCTTCCATCCAGAACTTGATGACATTTTTAACAAAGGCCTGCGTTTCGGGCTTGTCGTGGTTAAAATCATAACCTACATTAAAAGGATGGGTAGCATCAGCATTGTACCATGGACTATTGGCATTAGGTTTTTTGCTTGTTTTGTCAAAATACAGTTGCACCATCGGCGACTGGCCAAAAGAATGGTTCAATACCATATCGAGGATGACGGCGATACCACGGCCATGACACTCATCAATAAAATTCTGCAGGGCAGTTTTAGTACCGTAATATTTATCGGGCGCAAAATAAAAAGAAGGGTTGTAACCCCAGCTCAGGTTGCCTTCAAATTCATTCACTGGCATCAGCTCTATGGCATTAATCCCCAATGCCACCAGGTAATCCAGCTTCTGCAAAGTGGAGGCATAGTCATGACCTGCGGTAAAGTCGCGAATGAGGAGTTCATAAATAACCAGGTTATTCTGATCAGGACGTTTAAAGCCAGCTGTATTTTTCCAGCTATATGCTGGTTTAAGCCCTTGCATTACGCTCACTATTCCAGTTGTTTTTCCCGTTGGGTAAGCTTTTAAACCGGGATAAACTGTAGCACTGATAAAGCTATCGTTCTGCGGATCCAGGACCTTCTCCGTATAAGGATCAGCAACTCTTAAATCATTATCCACCAGGAACTGGTAGGCATATTCTTTTGCAGGGTCGAGGTTGTCAAGCTGTACCCACCATGTTTTACCATCAGCGGTATTTTTCATGGGGTTTTTAGTTGACTGCCAGTCGTTAAAATCACCTATTAAAGCAACAGTTGATTTTGAGGGGGCATACAAAGTAACGATGGCAGAACTGCCGTTATTAAGGTAAACAACCCCTTCTTTGGCGCCAGCAGGCAATTCAGATGCAGGTTGGCCTGTAACCGGCGAAACAATTTCACCGGGCGGCAGGCTGCTTTTTTGGCATGCAGTGGCCAATGCCGCTAAAATTAGCAGCGCTATATGAAATCGTTTCATTTGTAATTTTTGGTTAGAAGTAGGTTAAGAAATTAAAAAGTAACATCAGCTGATCATCAGTTATCTCCTCAGCTTTCCGTGTTATCCTGGATGTATAAGACAGAAACAGCACCAAGTATCATAAATATTCCGGCGAGTACGATGGCATAAATGGCCTCCCCATTATAAAACTGCTTCACGATCATTCCACCGAAAAATCCATTCACAATTTGCGGCATGGTGATGAAGAAATTGAATATCCCCATATATACCCCCATTTTTCTTGCTGGGATAGAGCTCGATAAGATGGCATAAGGCATGGAAAGGATACTTCCCCAGGCCAGTCCGATACCAATCATGGATATAATTAGATAATCAGGATCAGTGATGAAATAGATGGAAAGCAATCCGGCTCCACCGGCAACCAATGAAAAGGCATGCGCTATTTTCTTGCTCGTTAAACGTGCAATGGTGGGAAGCATTAAGGCATAGATGGCCGAAACACCATTGTAAATACCAAACAACACGCCCACCCAGTTACCTGCATCAGCAAAGGCAATGGAAGAAGTATCACCCGGCATTACTTTATAAATATGTTGTGCAATAGCCGGCGTCGAAAACACCCACATGGAGAACAAGGCAAACCAGGAGAAAAACTGTACAAGCCCCAGTTGCTTCATCGTTAAAGGCATTTTTGAAAAGTCCTTAAAAATGGAGAACAGACCAGCATCTTCTTCTTTAGGCTCATCATGGTAAAGTTCCATTTCTTCAGGCGGATATTCCTTGGTGGTGACTACCGTCCAAAGGATGGTCAGGATTAAAATCGCCGCACCGGCATAAAAAGAATAGATCACGTTATCAGGGATTTGCCCCTGCGCAGCCGTTTTTGAAACGCCAATATATTCCGAGAAAATGTAAGGTAACCAGGAACCGGCAATTGCACCGGCACCGATAAGGAAAGTCTGCATGGAAAAGCCGAAACTGCGCTGGCTTTCAGGCAATTTATCAGCCACCAGGGCACGGAAGGGTTCCATGGCCACATTGATGGAAGCATCCATGATCATCAGCATCCCTGCGCCAATGATGATCGGCGGCATATAACCCGCCAAGGAGCCTGAATTAGGCATGATCATCAGCGCTATGGCCGTAAGAATTGCCCCAATCAGGAAGAAAGGCCTTCTCCTGCCAAAGCGGTTCCATGTTTTATCACTATAATAACCAATGATAGGCTGTACAATCATCCCTGTTAAGGGGGCTGCCAACCAAAACAGGGAGAGATGTTCTACATCAGCACCAAAAGTTTGTAAGATCCTGGAGGCATTTCCATTTTGCAGGGCGAAGCCAAATTGAATACCGAAAAAGCCTGCACTCAAATTAAAGACCTGAGCGGTAGACAACCGTGGTTTTTGCACTAATACTTTAACCTTATTACTTGTCATCAGCGTAATTTGTTTTTTATGGAAATGATACCTTTTTAAAATTCAATGATCTGGTTAAAATTCGATAATCTGGGCATCAACAGGGTCTAACTTAACGGTAATTGTTTTTGCGTCATGACTCAAGTCTGTAGCACCCAGCAATGGGAGCGCTCTTGATACATCCTTACCATTTAAGATATGCTCCGGAATATCAATTTCCACTTCCATGGTTTGATGGCGATCAAAATTTACCACAACCAGCAACCGCTGTTCGGCGGTGTACCGGATATAACCATACATTCTGTTGTTCATATTGCCACTGCGCGGTATTTCGAAGATCTCTCCACGCTGAACCGCAGGTGAAGTGGCGGTAATCTGCATGAGCTTTTTGTAATAATCCCTTAACTGAACCTGTTCATGCGACAATAAAGCCCCGTTGAAAGCCCCCTTGTTCATCCACTTCTGGTGTTCAGGGACGCCCCAGTAATCAAAAATAGTGCTTCTGTTGTCATCGCCGCCAAAGCCTTCCTTACCAATAGCAGGCTCACCGACTTCCTGACCGAAATAGAGCATGACCGGTCCGCCGGATAAAGTTGCAGAGACCACCATGGCTGGTAAAGCCAACAAGGCATTTCCGGCGAAGCCAGCAGATGCAATGCGCTCTTCATCATGGTTTTCCAGGAAACGCAGCATTTTATGTGAAAATGCATGGCGTTCTACCTGCCATGCTTTGGTAATTTCGTAAACATCGGCATGGTCCTCGTTCCTGATCAGTCTTTTCAAACCATCATACAAACCCACCTTGTCATAAAGGTAATCGAATTTACCCTCGTTAAAATAGGTTTCATAGGCCTGCGGGTTATAAGCCTCCCCGATAAACAGCATTTCAGGATGTGCTTTCTTAATCTCCGGGATCACCCAGTTCCAGAATTCAACAGGCACCATTTCAGCCATGTCACACCTGAATCCATCTACCCCTTTATCAGCCCAGTACATTAAAATGTCTTTCATTTTGCCCCATACAGGCGGCATTGGCGAAAAGTATTTCTTGTCGCCGTCAAGGTAATCAACCCCGTAATTCAGCTTAATGGTTTCATACCAGTCGTTCGCATGAGGATATTCCGAAAACACATTGTTCCCGGTTGCTTTTGCTGGAAATTCTTTAAAATGATGATCCTGTAAAGGCGAAAGCGCCGTGGTAATGGTATCCGGATGCGTTGGTGCCACCAAAGCCTTTCCTGGTACGTAATAAAAATCATTACCCGGTGCAAATGCTTTGCTGACATCATCTGCAGCACCAAAATCAATGACATTTGCCGGTTTTGCATAAGCCTGGTAACGGCGGGCCACATGATTAGGCACAAAGTCGATGATGACTTTCATCTTTTTAGCATGTGTTCTTTTCACCAGGGCTTCAAACTCTGCCATCCTTTTGTTCACATGAACAGCAAGATCAGGGTCTACATCATAGTAGTCCCTGATGGCATAAGGTGAGCCTGCGCGGCCTTTAACCACATCTGCATCGTCAGGTTGAATGCCATAAGCACTGTAATCCGTCAAACTGGCGTGAGCGATCACGCCGGTATACCAAACATGGGTGGTACCCATTTCCCTGATGCCATCAAGTGCTTTCTCACTGATGTCATTAAACTTGCCACTGCCATTTTGTTCAATGGTACCGTAGACCACATTGTTGGTATTGCTGTTGCCAAACAGACGCGGTAACAGCTGGTAGATAATCAATTTTTGATGGCCCATAGTTAATGCTTTATGATTGGCAATTTTACGCTTTTTTTGTGCAATGGTGGTTTGCATGCTGCAAAACAGCACCACAACAAGCAACAGCGGGTATTTATGGTGTTTTAACCTCATGTTTAATATTTATGGTCTGCTCTCCCGGATGGAAAACATAAGCCTGGTCAAGAATATATATTTCTATCGGTTCTGCCGAATGATTGGTAATGCTGATCTGCGAAGTACTGATGCTGATGTTCAGGGTTGCGCCCCGGAAATTGATGTTGAAAGAAAACGATTGCCATTGTTCTGGCAGAAAAGGATTAAACCTCAACTGGTTGTTCCTTACCCGCATTCCTGCAAAGCCTTCCACTATACTCATCCATGTACCTGCCATGGAAGTGATATGCAAACCATCTTCCGTGTCATTGTTGTAATCATCAAGGTCGAGGCGTGCCGTACGCAGGTAAAATTCATAGGCTTTTTCTCCGTCGTTTAAGCGCGAAGCCAGGATGCTGTGCACACAGGGCGACAATGAACTCTCGTGCACCGTTCTTGATTCATAGAACTCAAAGTTCCTGCGCAGCATCTCCAAGTCATAGTTATCCTCAAAGAAATACATGCCTTGTAACACATCTGCCTGTTTGATAAAGCAAGAGCGCAAGATCCTGTCCCAGCTCCATTTCTGGTTAAGCGGCCTTTCCGTTTCCGGCAAGTCGGCTACCATAATTTGTTCCTTATCCAGGTAACCATCCTGCTGCAAAAACACGGCCGACTGCTCATCATAAGGATAGAACATATTATCAGCAATATTGATCCATTCGCCGAACTCTTCTGCTGGCTGTAAATTGGTTTTCTGTAAAAGCGCCTGGTACAATTCAGGTGCTTTGGCCTCGACAATTTTAGCGGCCTCCACCGTATAAGTCAAACACCAGGCGGCTAGGGTATTGGTATACCAGTTGTTGTTGATGTTATTTTCGTACTCATTCGGACCGGTAACACCGAGGATCACAAACTTGTTCTTTTCTATACTCCAGTTAACGCGTTGTTTCCAGAAACGGGCAATACCAATAAGCACCTCCAGACCATATTCCTGTAAGTAGCTTTCATCGCCGGTATACCTGATGTAGTTGAAGATGGCAAAGGCAATAGCTCCATTACGGTGAATCTCTTCAAAAGTGATTTCCCATTCATTATGGCATTCTTCACCATTCATGGTTACCATCGGATAGAGTGCCGCGCCCTTGTTAAAGCCTAACTTCTCTGCATTTTCTATCGCCTTTTGCAGGTGCTTATAACGGTAGACCAACAGGTTCTTAGCCACTTCCTGAGAGGCAGTAGCTAAATAAAAGGGAATACAATAAGCTTCGGTATCCCAATAAGTAGAGCCACCGTATTTTTCGCCGGTAAAACCTTTGGGGCCGATATTTAAACGAGCATCTTTACCTGTATAGGTTTGGTTCATCTGGAAGATGTTGAACCGGATAGCTTGCTGGGCAGCAACATCGCCTTCAATGATGATGTCACTTCCTTCCCACTTTGTTAACCAGGCCGCTGCTTGTTCCGACAATAATTGCTGAAACCCTTTCTTTGAAGCACGACCTAAAGCAGCACTGCTTTTTTCCTGCAGTTCGCTTTTATCGTAATTCATCGAAGAAATGTTAGCCGCGATTTTATAGATATCTAGGATATCGTTTTGTTTAACTGCAACGTCTGACAAAAGACTTACCTTTTTAGGCTGATCAGCTGCACCGGCCTGCAATTCTTGAGCAGCACCATTCACAAAAATGCTGGTTTGTGTAGCTGTACAAACCTCAAAGGCCGTCTTTTTCGTTCTTAAAGTTAAATAGGTATGCTGACCTACAGTCTGCCTGCTCACTTCATCCCAGAACTTCTCGTCATAATTGGAGTCCTGGTTCACGACATCACCATCTATTGTGGAAGTGATGCTGATTGTGCCTTCGAAATTCAAAGGGATAATTTGATAGTGCAGGGCTGCGATTTCGTCATCAGCGATGCTGCAAAAACGTGTCGCTGTAACCTTCAGCTGTTTACCGCTGCTCAGTTCTGCGGTAAATGAACGCTGCAGGCAACCTTCTTTCATGTTCAGCAAACGCCTGAAATTGGTAACTTTCGATGTGCTTAAATCAAGCACTTCCCCATCGACACGAATATCGAGTGCAATCCAGTTGGCTGCGTTCAGCACTTTTGCAAAGTAATCAGGATAGCCGTTTTTCCACCAGCCTACACGAGTTTTATCCGGGTAATAAACACCCGCTACATAATTCCCTTTCAGGGTTTCGCCGGTATACTGTTCTTCGAAGTTTGCACGCTGACCCATCCGGCCGTTGCCAATGCTGAAAATACTTTCAGATATCTTATTTAGATGAGGATCAAAACCTTCCTCTATAATATTCCACTCTTGTGCTTTTATATAATTCTTCATCTTTTGCTAATCTTTATCCCTGAATAAGGGCTCTAATTTCCTGCACTGTTATTTGCGAAAGGTCATCTACATAACAATCAGCACCTTTCAAATTCTCTTCAGCACCTACGCCCACCACTTTCATTTTACCGGCAATAGCTGCTGCCACACCTGCCTGTGCATCTTCAAAAACTACACATATCTCCACCGGAACATCCAGCAAAGTAGCTGCTTTGGTAAACACCTCAGGATCCGGTTTAGAAGCCGACACCACATTCCCATCAACGATCGCATCAAAAAACCCGGTCAATTGTGTTCTTTCCAAAATCATCGCCGAGTTTTTGCTGGCAGAACCCAGGGCTATTTTGATACCTTGTCTGCGGAGGTCTTCCAGTAATTGCAGGGTACCTGGCAAAACTTCTTCGGGAGTCATTTTACTGATCATGTCCACATACCAGGCATTTTTTGTAGTGGCAAGGGCTTCCTTCTCTTCAGCAGATTTCTCCACACCACCCCAGTTCAGGATCATGTCGAGGGAGCGCATCCGGTTTACCCCTTTCAGGTGCTCGTTCTGTGCTGCCGTAAAGTCAAAACCCATGGAATTTGCCAGCTTCTTCCAGGCTTGGAAATGATAAACCGCCGTATCTACCAGCACTCCGTCGAGGTCGAAGATGCAGGCTACAGCATGATTTGTTGGGTGTTGTATAGCTTCTTGCATTTTATTTTATGGCTAAAACCAATGTTCCTTTTGCAGGGACCACGATGGTTTTGATATCATTTAATGTTTCTCCCGTGATGACATTGCTGGCTGTATTGGCCTTGCCGATACGCTCACTAAAGCGGGAAGTATTTAATTGGTTTTCTTTGTCTTCGGTGTTAATCACCACCATCACTGGTGTTGAGGGGTTGCTTTCGCTATATCTGAAATACACATATAAACCATCCTGTGGCACATATTGTGTCATTTTACCAGTTTGTAATGCTTCACTATTTTTACGAAAATTAGCTAATGTCCTAAAGTAGTTGAAGGCTTCATTTTCTGCGGCTGTACGGCCAGCAGGCGTAAATTTATTGCTCTTGTCTGCTTTCCATCCGCCTGGAAAATCCGACCGCACCAATCCATCAGGATTGGAATAATTCTTCATTAGAATTTCAGTACCGTAATACACCTGGGGAATGCCCCTGGTGGTTAAAAGCAAGGATAAGCCTGCTTTATATTTATTTATATCTTCATTCACCATGGAATAAAAACGGCTCATGTCATGGTTATCCATGAAAATAACGTTTTTGCTGGCATCCTTGTAAAGGAAATCCTGGGCAAGGGTGGCATAAAGCCTGTAAATTCCGTCGGTCCAACCCGACTTGCCATTCAGTGCTTCGTAAATTGCGTCTTTCAAAACGGCGTCAGTTATACCGGGCAAGTTGGTCTCAAAACCACCGTTAACGGTATTGCCACCAGTAAAGAAAGCCTGGCTCGCCACAGAGTTCACTAAAGTTTCGCCGAAGATGCCCAAAGTAGGGAATTCAGCCTGCATTTTTTTAGCCCAATCGGCCATATAAACAGGATCACTATAAGGATAAGTATCTAACCTTAACCCGTCGATGCCCGCATATTCAACCCACCAGATATGGTTCTGGGTGATGTAGTTTTGTACAAAAGGATTGCGCTGGTTTAAATCAGGCATGGAGGGAACGAACCATCCATCCAGCATTCGCTTTTTATCAGCAGCAGCAGCATGGATATCCATCACTGGCTGGTCGCGGTAGCTGGTTTGTGTATAGGCAGGCCATTGATTTACCCAGTCTTTCATGGGCATATCTTTAAATAAGTAATGACCCGTACCAATATGGTTATGCACCACATCTTTCACTACTTTCATTCCTTTGGCATGTACCTGGTCTACGTAAGTTTTAAATAATTCATTGGTGCCATAACGTGGATCTATTTTATAATTATCTGTAGCAGCATAACCATGGTAAGAAGCCAAAGGCATATCATTTTCAATTTCCGGGGTCATCCAGATGGCGGTTACGCCCAGGTCCTTGATGTAATCCAGGTGATTAATGACCCCCTGTATGTCACCACCATGGCGGTAATACATCGAATCACGGTTAAGTTTGGTTTCCGCCATGCCTTTAACTACGTCATTTTTTGGGTCGCCGTTGGCAAAGCGGTCAGGCATTAACAGGTAAATCAGGTCTTTGTTGGTGATGCCCTGAATCCTGGAGGCAGACTGATCACGGTTTTTAAGTTCGTACTGGTATTGCAATTTCTTTTTGCCTTTCTGCGCAAAAGTGATCGGAAATTTACCCGCTTTGGCATCCGCAGTAATCTCAAGGTCAAGAAACAGGTAATTGGAATTTTCCACTTTATGCACCTTCTCCAGTGTTACACCAGGGTAATTGAGCTGTGCTTCAAGCGATGAAATATCATTACCATAAACCAAAAGTTGTAGTTTGGTATTTTGCATACCTACCCACCAGAACATGGGTTCTACACGCTGCAATTGTTGCGCTTGTACGATGCTTGTGAATAGCAGCAAAGTGAGTACTGCGAATAACTTTCTCATATCTATGTATTAATGTCAGGGAATTCAGGCCAAAAAAAGCCCTGCAAAAATGGATATCAATTTTGCAGGGCTATTCATATAAAATATTAGTTTTTAACTAAAGTATAGATCAGGTTGATGGTATCAAGGGTGATGGTATAAGAACCAGGAGCTGTAATTTTGATATTATCGCCATTGATCATGGTCACTCCATCTTTCACGCCGATGTTCACATCCCAGGCATGGTCTTTTCTAAACTTAAGCTCACCGGCTTTCAGCGTAGTGGTAATTGACCATTTCCCTTTTGCGTAAGTCATGTCTGAATCTGTGTCCCAACCGCCTGCAGTTGCATCACCGATCAGTCCCCAAACTACTTTCTTAAACTCAATGGTATTGGCGTTTAAGTCTACAGTAAGGTTATATGCACCTGCAGCAGGGGCAGCAATATCGCCACCAGTGGTACTTAATTTACCAGCACCCGCATCGCCGTAAGCGCCATCCCATGACTTCTCAGGGGTAATTTTAAACATCAGATTACCTGCAGTAAAACCAACGACACCGTTATAAATCCCATTGCCGGTTGGAGAAACTAAACTTTCTGCAGTTGTCGGATCCCATCCCTGGTAAGCTCCCGGAACATATATCCAGGCAGTTAAAGGATAAGGTTTAGCATTTAAAGAAAGTGCACTACTAAATACAGCAGCAACAGCGGTTGAAACCGTTGATTTTAATCTTGCTTCTATAGCTGTACTTTCCGAAAAGGAAAGATTTAAAGCCAGGAGGAGCGTATTGAAGTCATTGCCAGTAAATGTTTTTGTAGTTACATTGGCAGGCAAAACAAATTCTTTTGGCGTTGCAAAGTTACTGCCCTTTACAGCAAGCTGCAGGGTATTGGTTACAGCAGCCTGGTAGCCATAAGAAGGGTTTTTCCAGCTAAAGGAAATGACATCCGCAGCTAGCCCTTCCTTACTTATCGTTACAGCAGATACTGAAGAAGTGATCTCCCCTCCGGTGCCATTGGCAGCAATCGCTTTGGTTTCGTCCTTTTTGCAGGACCATAATGACAAGGTCATCAGGCCGAGCATTACAGATTTTATGATGAATGATTTCATATCTATTTCAATATTATTGATTAATAACCTGGATTTTGAACAAGGTTGGTATTAGCAATTAAATCTGCTGTTGGAATAGGGAAAAGGTTGCGTGTTTCTGCAAGCGCAGTACCTGCTTTGACACCACCTTTAAACGGCCATAAATAAGATCCATCGGTAAATTTGCCATAACGCACTAAATCTGTACGTCTGAAACCTTCCCAATAAAGCTCACGGGCACGCTCCTCTAAAAACAAGTTCACGTTAAGTGACGTCACATTACCTGTAGCATTGCCATAAGCACGCTGACGAAGGTTATTAAAATAAGTCAGTGCCGTTGCCTGGTTACCACCACTTCCACCACGGGCCACAGCCTCACCATAGATCAGGTATTGTTCAGCCAAACGGAATAAAGGGAAATCCAGTGAAGACATTGAACCGCCATTTGAAGGCGCAGCAACACCTGTAGAACTTAAATTTCTAAATTTAGTAACCCTTAAACCATCAGAGAACACACCCGGATCATCTGTAGCTACCTTTGTTCCAAAGAACATGGCGCGTTTATCTGTATTTCCAGTGCGATCAGCAAAACTAAGCGGCAGGTTACTCAAACTTCTGTTACCGCCCCAACCACCGTTTGGAATACCAAAAGAAGCTGGTACCATTTCTGCATTTACGGCAGCATTGATCAGGTAAGTCGTACCACCAAAGTTTTCACCACGCATGCCGTCATAATTAAGCGTTAAGATCAGCTCATTTTTACTGGTGATGTGGTTATCGGTAAGGAACAAGTTTTTGTAAGTTGTCGACAGGCTATAGCCTGCGTTGATCACTTTACTTGAATAAGTAATGGCTTCTGTATATTTAGGAGTTCCTGCATATACTTGTGCGTTTAAATATAACCTTGCCAATAATGCCCATGCGGCACCTTTGTCGGCTCTGCCATATTCATTACTGCGGGCATCCGGAAGTTCCGTTTCAATGGCTTTCAACTCAGACTCTACGTAATTGAATAATTCGGCACGGCTGATTTGTTTTGGTGCTACTTTACCAATCGCATCATCTTCTGTAACAAAAGGAGGATTACCAAAACCATCCATCAACACCCAGTACTGAAAAGCACGCAGGAAACGAGCCTCAGCCCTGTATTGATTGATAGTGGTCGCATCAGCACCCGAGATATTACGACTGGCCAGTTTTTCTGGTGTGCTCTCTCTAAGGAACTCATTGCTCACCGTAATCTGGTACATGGCTCTTGAATACAAACCTCTTAAGAAAGTATTGTCTGTTGACCATAAGGAGGTGTTCAATTCAGGAATTCCCACATCACCCCATGAACAGATGGCTTCATCTGTCGTTAATTCCTGGGACATCCAGAACAGGCGTAAAAAATCTGCAAAACCAGCATCTAATCCGCCGATATCACTGGCACCAGAACCACCGGAACCTGTTAAGCCAAAACTGGCATATAATTTTACCAGGGAGTTTTTATATCCTGCTGGTGTAGCATAAACATCTGTTGAAGTTTTATCATTAACCGGAGTTAAGTTCAACGCGTCTTTTTTACAAGAAGAAACTGACACCAATAAAATGATGGAAAAGGTTAATATCTTATGTAATTGTTTCATATTCTTCATTTTAATTAAAATCCAACATTAAGACCTAAAGAGAAAATTCTCGGTCTAGGGTACAAATTGTAATCTATACCGTTACTCAATTCAGGATCTACCCCATCATAATTTGTAACTACAAACACGTTCTGCACATTGGCAGAAACACGCAGGTTGGCTGTACCATTTCTAGAGATGTTACCTGCATTGAAGCCAAGGCTTAAGTTATCCATTTTCAGGAAAGAAGCATTTTTAAGGTAGTAATCACTCAGGTATTGATTAGAGGTGAAATTGGTGAAAAGCACATCCGGATTGGCATTGTTTACCAAAGCACTCGGGCTCAAAATATTTGATCGCACACCAAGGTTGGATGAAACGTTATCATATACATAGTTCCCAACACTTGCTCTTAACACCGTGCTCAGCGTCCATTTTTTATAATCAAGCGAGGTGGTAAATCCAAACAGGAATTGTGGTTCCGGTGATTTGTAATAATACTGGTCACTGGTGTTGATCACGCCATCGGCGTTACGGTCAACATAAACCCCTTCCAATGGTGTACCCTGCTCATTATATACTTGTTGATAAACAAAGAAAGTTCCGGGGATCTGGTTTGGTGTATTGTATTTAATGTTGATACCCGTACCACCGGTAATCGTACCGGCATCTACTTTAAAATCAGAATTAGGATTAACAGTTAGGTTAGTCACCATTCTTTTGTTGTAAGCCATGTTGAAGCCGAAGTCCCATTTCAGGTTTTCGCCTCTGATGGCACCAATGTTCACACTGGCTTCAATACCTTTATTTTCCATGTTACCCACATTCGTAGTTAACCTGTTGCTAAAGTTTACCCCTACCGGGATGTCAATGGTACTTAATAGATCTTTGGTTTCCTTGTAATAAACATCAACGCTACCATAAATACGGCCATTGAAGAAACCATAGTCAATACCTGCATTATAAGTCTGGGTAGTTTCCCATCTTAAATCAGGATCATAAGCAGCAGGTGAGAAATAATCATAGTAAACACCACCAACTTGGTACTGGCCAGTATTTGAGTTCAGGTAATATTTAGACAGGTAGTCGTAATTGCCGATACCATCTTTATTACCCGTTTCACCATAACTTAAACGAAGTTTTAAATCAGATACTACTTTACTATCTTTCAAGAAATCTTCACCAATCGCTCTCCAGGTAAAACCTGCAGAAGGGAAATAACCCCAACGGTTTTCTTCAGAAAACTTAGAAGAAGCATCGGCCCTCATGGTGGCAGAAATGATGTATTTATCAGCTAAGGTGTAGTTTAAACGGCCGTAGTAAGAAAGCAATTTATTTTGCTCAATGCCAAATGGAAATTTAGGCGTTGAAAGCACATTTCCTGCAGCGTTGTAAGTATCATAATTGTTTTTCTGATCATTGTTATCATAATAACCATAACCCGCTGTTACATTGATATTACTGTTGAGACCGGTTAAATCTTTGGCATAGTTCAAATAAGCCTCCAGGAAAGTATTCTCCTGATTGTTTAAGAAATGACTCATCGATCCTTTCGTAGCAGCACTTTGCGCAGCAAAATCCGGAACTCTGGTCCAGCCTTGTCCTTTGGAGATATCATAACCCACGTTCACATTCGCATGTAATTCAGGAAGGAAATGGAACGAATAGTCAATTTGGGCATTACCGAAAGAACGGTCAACCTGGCCATTGTCATCTCTCAGGTGAATTAAACCCAATGGGTTTCTTGGTGCATTTGGATTTGGAACACCATCAGCGATCCATTCAAAGTAGTTACCATAGGCATTTTGCGCGCGAACTGCTTGCGTTGGGTCAAACTGCAAGGCAGCACTTACGGCTCCCGTATTGGCAAAATTAGAATTGCTCAATGATCCCTTAAGGTTCAGGTCAACTTTAAGGTGGTTGTCAAAAAAGCTTGGTGAAACACGGAAACCACCGGTTGCACGTTTTAGCCTGTCTGTAACTAAAGCACCTTCCTGATCAAGGTAACCAACAGAAACACGGTAAGGAACATTTTTGAAAGAACCAGCAATGCTGATGTTATTATCGGTACTGAAAGTATTTCGGTAAATTTCATTTTGCCAATTGGTATTTGCACTACCTAACAAAGAAGAAAAAGTATCCCCGTCATCATTGTAGGCTTTATCATTTGCGGCAACATAAGCACGCAGTTGTTCCGCAGATAACATACTTACCTGTTTTGCAACCGTTCCATAAGAATTTACTGTGCTTAAATTAATGACAGGCGCACCTGCTTTACCTTTTTTAGTGGTAATTAAAACAACTCCGTTTGAAGCTCTTGAACCGTAAATAGCAGTTGCATTTGCATCTTTTAAGATAGTGAATGTTTCAATATCATTAGGATTGATTAAACTTAAAGGATTTGCGGCACCACCAATGCTGGATCCGCTCATTGGAACCCCATCCACAACGATCAAAGGATCGTTACTGGCATTTAAAGAGGCACCACCACGGATACGGATTACACTTCCCGCCCCCGGCTGACCGCTGTTAGAGGTGATTTGCACACCTGCTACTTTACCGGCAATCAATTGCTCAGGACTGGTAATGCTACCGGTCTGGAAATTTTTGGATGAAACTGTCGATACAGAACCTGTTAAGTTCTTTTTCTCTACAGTACCGTAACCGATCACCACAACCTCATTTAAGTTTTGTGCATCAGGTTTAACCGAAAAATTTGCGGTGGTGTTTCCTGATACATTAACCGTTTGCTCTGTAGAACTGTAGCCTACATAACTTACGGTAACCAGGAAGGAACCATTGCTTAAACCGGTAAGGCGGTAAACCCCGCTTACATCAGTTGTTGTGCTTCTGCTAAGGCTTTTAATTTGAACAGACGCTCCCGGAAGTGATTGTCCGGTTTCATCTAAAACTGTTCCAGTCAGTGAACTGGTTTGTGCCTTTACTATGAATGCTGACATCATTAGGAGCAACAATAAGCAAGGCTTAAGTAGGTAAAATACTCTCATATTTGAACTCGTGTTTAGGTGTAAATATTTGGTTAACAAACTGCGTTTATAACACTAAGCTAAATCTACAGCTGTATTCGGTAATTCAAAATATAATTTCAGCTTTTTTTCTGTCGCCATATTATATACTTTTTTACCCTCCATAAACACCTGATTATTTGTAGGTTCATTTTTTAAAAAACAAGGATTTGTTAACTTTAGCAATTGATCATCAATTCATTACAAAGTGATTCTGTTTAAAAAAGTGTGAAATTTACACTAAGGGTATTTTGGAGGTATTTTCGGGAACGATCCCGGGATCGTTCCCGAAGGTTTTGGTGTTTTTACATTTAGCTGACCTTTGAAGACGTCAGATTTCTGCGCGTTCAGGCTAAAAGTTGAAAAATATTGCTCGAAAATAAGGGAGATTAAGGGTGCTGAAAACAGGCGTTTTCAGACGTTATTTTCAGTGGATCTGCGCTTGATTAATTTCGAATCCAGGACCACTTTTTTATCACACTCCACAGCATCCGGGGCCTCCAGCATATTGAACAAAAGCGAGGCCGCCTCAACGCCAATTTGTATGGCAGGTTGTGTAACCGTAGTGAGGGAAGGATTAAGCAAAGGGGCTATAACCAGACTTGAAAAGCCAATGACCTTCACTTGATCAGGAATTTTGATATCAAGGTCATAACAAGCATAATAGGTCGCAAAAGCAAGTCGCTCTACGGAAGTAAAAACGCCATCAGGTTTTAACACCTGCAGCATTTTCTTCAAGATCATATTGTTTTCATCGTAACTGTTACTGCAATCTACAACCAGTCGGTCATCATAAGAAATGTTGTGTTTTTCCAGCGCATCCAGGTAACCCTGCATGCGGGTTTTACCGATGGAAAGATTCTTATTGATCACGAGGTAAGCAATGCGCTTACAGCCTTGCTCAATAAGGTGCTCCGTTGCCGAAAAACTGCTGTCATAATCGTTAGTGATGACCCTTGGGGTAATGATATCTTCATACACCCTGTCGAAGAAAACCAGGGGCAAACGCTTTTTACCGAATTCATTAAGGTAGGTATGATCGTTTGCTTCACCAGAAACAGACATAATGATGCCATCTGCCCTTCCATTGTGCAAATGCCGGATAAAGGAAACCTCTTTTTCATACTCATCATCGGTAGCATAAATCAGGATATGGTAACCTTTTTCACGTGCGATGCGCTCAATACCATTGATGGCCTGGGAGAAAAAGTTATTACCCAGCTCGGGAACAATCACTGCAATCGTTTTACTGCGCTGTTCGCGCAGGTTGCTGGCATAATGATTGGGTTGGTAATGAAACTCCTTAGCTTTAGCCAGAATGCGCTCCTTGGTCTCCTTATTGATGTCACTGTTATCCCGGAAAGCCCTGGAAACGGTAGAAGTCGACAAGTTCAAGGCCTTGGCCAGCTGTTTAATATTAATATTTTCCATCGGTTTCTTTATTCCAGCGCCAATCGCCGGCAATCTTTAAGGGCAACTCCAGGCCACTATCCTGTAAAAACTGCTTTAACTCCTGATCTGATTGTTTTTGAACGGGTATTTCTTTCGTGTCTGCAAGTGCATAACTGAGCATTGCACCATAACGCACTGTATTTTTTAAGCCTTGTTCATCTACGAGGGCAAAATCATCACCGTTGGAATGATAAAACTGACCAGCATTATTGGGCAGTTTCCCACCGAAGCTCCCTCCTGTTGGAATACCCTGCAGCATAAATGGCTGATGGTCGCTGTGTAAACCAGCGCCTGCTCTGAACAGATTTTTGTAACCTGTATCCAGTTTAGCCATGTCAGTGCCCCATGCACTAAACAGCTCCTGCATTTCTTTCCTGCTGGCCGCAGCCCCCTTAGGGTCGTTGGTCATATCGTAATTGAGCATAAATTTCACCTTTTGCAGGTTGCCCGCCTTAATCGCCTCCGCCACATAAGCTTTAGAACCCAGTAAACCCTGCTCCTCGCCCATGAATAATACAAATTCCAGCGTTCGCCTGGTTTTCAACTGCAGCTTTTTAAAAGTACGGGCCATATCCATCACGGCAAAAGAACCAATACCATTATCAATGGCACCAGTGGCCAGGTCCCAGCTATCTAAATGCCCGCCCACAACAATTTTTTCTGAAGGAAGATCTTTACCTTTCAAAGTAGCAATCACATTACGGGCTTTGATCAGGCCAGAAAAATTTGTCATCTCCAGGCTTGCCATTTGCTTGCCCGACGTCAGGGCCGTTTTAATTTTTAGCCCATCTTCTAGTCCTATACAAACAGCAGGAATAGCAATCAACTTTCCGGTAACGGAAGCTGTACCTGTTAAAAGCACATTATTTTTTACGGTATTGATGATGATAACGCCCACTGCACCGTTTTCGATGGCAAGGGCAGTTTTTTCCGAACGGTGCAAAGAAGGTGTACCTGCAGCAGAGCCGGACAGCACGCCAAGGTATACCAGGGCAATTTTACCTTTCACCTGTACGCCATCACGTTGGTAATCGGCAGCCAGGCCATTGCCTACATCCACTACTTCGGCAGTTACACTGGCCTTAACCGGCGAATGCGCAAGGGCGACCGTTTTCACTTCCTTTAAGTTATTGCTGAGCTCGCCAATTTTAGTGAGATTGGTCAGCCGGCTCCAGCTCTCCACTTCAAAGGGCTGGTATTTTACCTGGTAGCCATATGATTGGAGGAGTTGATAAGCATATTCTTCAGCTTTAGCGCCATTAGGCGAACCGGTTAAACGGTGACCAATGGTCGTTGAAGCTTGTTTTAAATTGTTATATACCGGAGAGTGTTGCTGAACTTCCGTATTGATTCTGGAGAAGGTGTTATAAAATTTATCCTGTGCATGCAAGGAAACACTGCAGCAAATCAGTAAAAAACCAGCGATAGCCTTCTTCATATTTTATTTCTTTCTTTCGGTAGTGTAACGAACCAGTTGTTCCAGACCTGTTTTTGCCTCACCATCAGCAAAGCTGTTCAGAATTTCAAAAGCTTCCTGCTGGTATTCCAGCATTTTTTCCTCTGCATAAAGAACGCCATTCTTGCTGTTAACGAAATCAATGATCTCCTGAATCTTCTTCGGATCATCTTTATGGTTTTTCACCAGGTTGATCATCCGTTTTTTTTCTGCTTTATCAGCATTGTTCAACGCATAAATCAACGGTAAGGTAACCTTTTTTTCTTTAATATCGATTCCCAACGGCTTACCCACGTCATCTGTTCCGAAATCAAAAGTATCATCTTTGATTTGAAAAGCAATACCCACTTTTTCACCAAACAAACGCATCTTTTCCACATCTTCATCACTGGCACCCGCCGAAGCTGCACCACAGGCACAACAGGATGCAATTAAGGAAGCTGTTTTCTGACGGATCACATCAAAATATAAAGTTTCGCTGATGTCCATCCGGCGTACTTTCTCGATCTGCAGCAATTCTCCCTCACTCATCTGTTTAACCGCTTCAGAAACGATCTTCAGCAATTTAAACTCATCATTATTGATCGATAACAACAGCCCTTTGGCCAGGAGGTAATCTCCCACCAGCACGGCAATTTTATTTTTCCATAAAGCATTAATAGAAAAGAAGCCCCTGCGTTCATAAGAATTGTCCACCACGTCATCGTGCACCAGGGTAGCAGTGTGCAGCAATTCCACCAATGAAGCGCCACGGTGTGTAGATTCTACAATGCCGCCACAAAGTTTTGCGGCAAAGAACACAAACATGGGGCGTATCTGTTTACCCTTACGTTTTACAATATAATGTGTAATCCGGTCAAGCAAAGGCGCATCGCTATGCATAGAAGCTTTGAACTTCTTTTCGAAAACCGAGATATCGGCTGCTATAGGTTGTTTAATTTGATTTATTCCCGGCATGCAGGTTAAAAAAGTTATTCACAAACATATAATAAATTCCGCTAATACGGCATAATATTCTTCATGGCGCTGTATCCACCTGCTATATTAACCACCTGGTTGATGCCTCTTGCTTTTAAAATGGAAGCAGCAATCATTGATCGGTAGCCACCGGCACAATGGATATAATAGGTTTCCCGGGGTTGAATTTCAGCGGTCCAGTCATTAATATAATCCAAAGGCTTGCTGGAGGCGAAGTCAAAATGTCCAGCTTCATACTCGCCAGGTTTACGTACATCTAACACGTTGCTGCCTGGGTTTTCCTTAATGATCTGGTCAAATTCTTCCGCAGACACCGAATCAATGGTTTCGACATCTTTGGCAGCAGCAATCCAGGCCGGCAGGCCACCTTCCAAAAAGCCGATGGTACTATCGTAACCCACCCTTGCAAGTCTCATTAGTGCTTCCTGTTCTTTACCTTCTTCCACCACCAATAAAATAGGGTGTTCCAGGTCGGTAATTAAGGAACCTACCCAAGGTGCAAACTGGCCATTTAAACCAATGTTAACCGAGGAAGGAATAAAGCCAAGGGCAAAAACCTCCGGATCTCTGGTATCGAGGATTAAAGCACCGGTTTGATTGGCCAGTGTCTCAAAAGCTTCAGGCGATAAAGGATTGAGGCCTTTTTCGTAAACCTTGTCTACACTGCCGTAGCCAGTTTTATTCAGGGCAGCATTCTTTGAAAAATATTGAGGGGGAGGTAAAATCCCCTCGGTAACCTCCTTGATAAACTGTTCTTTGGTACTGGCCTTCAAAGCATAATTGTTCAGCTTTTGGTTACCCAGGGTATCAAAAGTTTCTTTACTCATGTGCTTACCGCAAGCGGAGCCTGCGCCATGTGCCGGATATACCAGCACCTCATCTGGCAAAGTCATTATTTTTCCGTGAAGGGAATCATATAGGGTTGCAGCCATGTCTTCCATGGTCAGCTCGCCTTGCTGTGCAAGGTCTGGCCGTCCCACATCGCCAATAAATAAGGTATCGCCGGTAAAAATACAGTAAGGCTTGCCATCTTTGTCTTTCAGCAGGAAAGTGGCCGATTCAGGGGTATGCCCCGGGGTATGCAAAACGGTGATGGTAATTTCACCAAGGTTAAAGACCTCGCCATCGACCGCAATATGCGATTCAAAGGTGGTATCAGCCGTTGGGCCATATATGATTGTTGCACCCGATTTCTGTGCCAGGTCCAGATGGCCGGACACGAAGTCTGCATGGAAATGCGTTTCAAAGATATATTTGATGACAGCACCATCTTTTTCTGCTCTTTTTAGGTAAGGCGCTACTTCCCTGAGCGGATCAATGATTGCGGCCTCCCCATTACTTTCGATATAATAAGCAGCCTCAGCGAGGCATCCTGTGTAAATTTGTTCTATCTTCATGGCGTCGTATTGCTGACAAAAATACCTTTAATTCTTATACCGTGAGCTCTCCACGGAGCGATTGTGACATTAACTGGGCTAATTCTGCCGGCGGCAGTCCCATTCCCATCAAGTACATGAGTTTTGTGACCGCAGCTTCAAAGGTCATATCATAGCCGCTGACCACCCCCATTTCCTGCAGTTTCCTGCTGGTTTCATATTTGCCGAGCTCTACTGAGCCTACCTGGCACTGCGAAATGTCGACTATGATTTTACCTGCAGCGATGGCTTCCTGCAGGCTATCAATAAACCATGCTGCTGTGGTGGTGTTTCCAGAACCGAAGGTCTCCAAAATAATGGCATCCACTTCAGAACGGGTAACAGCTTGCAGGGCTTTTGTGGTGATACCCGGATAGATTTTGAGCACGCCGATGTTGGCATTGAAGTTTGCGTGAACCTTTAAAGGCTCCACTGGCGTCTGTTTGATGTAGTTTTTGAAAAAAGTAAGGTGTACCCCCGCCACTGCCAGTTTATGATAGTTGGGTGTGCGGAAAGCCTCAAAATTTTCGGCATTGTATTTAATGGCCCTGTTACCCCTAAACAACTGGCCGTCGAAATAGATGCACACTTCAGGCACCATGGCTTTATCCTGTTTCTTGGTCGCGGCAATTTCCAGGGCAGTGATCAGGTTTTCTTTGGCATCAGTCCTGATTTCCCCGATGGGCAACTGGGAACCAGTTAATACCACAGGCTTGGCCAGGTTCTCGAGCATAAAGCTTAGGGCCGATGCGGTATAAGCCATGGTATCAGAACCGTGAAGGATCACAAAACCATCAAATTCAGTATACCTGCTTTCAATGATTCTCGCCAGCTCGCCCCATACTTCGGGGTTCATATTGGATGAATCCAGGATAGGATCAAAGGAATGCACCTCCAGGTGGTAATTTAGCCTGTTCATTTCAGGTACGTTCTGCTGGATTTGTTTAAAATCAAATGGCATCAGCGTACCGGTGTTGGGGTCGTTGACCATCCCAATGGTACCGCCCGTATAAATGATGAGGAGTTTGATCATGTGGTGCTAAACTAAAAAAATATTTCTTGAATTGGCTGTGGTCACAGCCGCAATTTCTTCCAGCGGAAGGGCATAAATTTCAGCTACTTTTTTAGCGATATGCACCAGGTAACTGCTTTCGTTGGGCTTTCCGCGGAAAGGTACCGGAGCCAGGTAGGGAGAATCGGTTTCCAGCACGATGTTTTCAAGGGGCACATGTTTCAGCACTTCATCCAGTCCTGCTTTTTTATAGGTCACCACCCCACCAATACCAAGGTAAAAACCGAGTTCAATAGCCTGAAGGGCCTGGTCAAGGTTGCCGGTAAAACAATGCATAATCCCTCTTAACTTTTCGTCTTTCTCTGCTTCCAGCACTTCAAATATTTCATCGAAAGCCTCGCGGCAATGAATCACAATAGGTAAATCCAGTTTCTTAGCCCAGGAGATCTGTTGTTTAAAAGCATCAACCTGTATAGCAAGGGTGCTTTTGTCCCAGTACAAATCAATTCCAATCTCGCCGATGGCAACGATCTTGCGGTCAGGGATGCTGTTATAAATCCCTTCGAGTTGGGTTTGATAATCTTCCTTCACATCACAGGGATGAAGACCTGCCATAGCGAAACAGTTTTCGGGATATCGCGCTAACAGTTCGTCGATCATGGGTATGGAGGCTAGGTCTACGTTGGGTAGGAACAATCGTTCCACTTGATTGTCCAGGCAACGCTGCATTAAGGCTGCTTGTTTTTGTTCATCCCTTTCGTAATACAGGTGTGTGTGGGTATCTGTTAAAAGCATGGCGCAAAGTTATTGAAAACTATTTAATGATAAGGTAAGGGAGATGAAGGGTTAAGCTTGCCGATGGCAAACGTTAGGCAGGTTTTAGGGAGGCCCTGGCAGGGGGTCACGAGGGCGTTGGCAGGGCCATTTGCCCTGGTTAGGCCCTGGCAAGGCCCTAGCAACGCCCTGCCAATGCCTTGGTAACCTTTAGTTTTCAGTTAGGTGTCCACATCGTGAGGGTAAAGGTGGAGTTACCCATCATCAGCGTTGAAAGTCCTGCACACCTCTGGGAATTATTGCAAGGTAGAAGACTGAAGACACCAGGCTTTTGACCGATAGAACGAACGAGATGTCCTTTACCTAGCCAAAGTAATCTGCCGGATAAACAACAATATCGTAGCGCTCTGCAATTTCTTTAACCTTTTCTGGACCAGCCACACTCACTTCCCTAAACATCTCTTCGAGTCCAGCCGGCATTACCGTGCAAATCAGTTTGGCTATACGGTCTGAAGTATTTTTAAAGGCATGAACATCACCCCCAAAAGGTATGCTGACAAAAGCACCTTGATTTGCCTGAATTTTCCCCTCTGCCGTACGAAATTCAACTTCGCCTTCAAGAACAAAAAAGGTTTCCTGGATATCCGGGTGGGAATGTGGCATAGGCCCACTGCCTGGCGGAACATTCAACTCAATGACAGCATAGGACCCGTTTGTTTGCTTGCCATCGATAATAATTCTGTATTCACCGCCTGCTATTGTCACGCGTTCACCATCGACATTGTTAATATAGGTTATCATATGCTCAGTATCTTAACTTCTTTCTAAGTTAAAAAGAAAAGTGTAGTAAAATTTAAGCTTTATATTCATCAAAGCCATATTGCCTCTTCATCCAAAAGCGAGCAGGTATTTTAAGTACATTCTAAAAAAGCACTGCTATTTCTGGTGTAATGGAACTTTCGCCTTTTAGAATGGCTATTATTGTTTTTTCAGGTTTCCCTGTACGTACCGCAAATTCTTTAGGGCCCATATTCAGCTCTTCCAATTTTTCGCCCAAGGTTTCACCCGGGTGGAAGGCGATGTCTATATGAAATTCGTTTACACTTGCCATAATTGCTGATCATTAATGGTATCTAATAGGTAATGATTTCAAGCCCCACAATCTTAAACCTGGCAAAGGTACTTCAGTTTTAATTTACATCAACGGAAATAACAATCTTGGTATTAAATTCTCTATCATTTTGACTAATAAGGGTAAAGACTATTTGTAAATGTTATTTTTATTTATTGAATGAAATTTTCCTTCCAATTTAAGTCTTCCATTGAAGAGATCGTGCTTAATATTATTCAATTCTGTAATTAATTCTTCTTTTGTAGTTGCATTTTTTATTCTATTATATACAGCATATGCATATTCTTTCGAATGACTACCTTTATGTAATGTTCCTTTGTAAATACTATTTTTATCTCCCGGCAAAAAAATACCATTGATAGGATGATTTATATCTATGTCAAACTTTTCGAGAATATCCCTTGATCCATTTGCATTTATATCATTTCCTTCAACAACATGGTGTGCTTCTTTTCCGCCAAAAGCATTTGAGATTTTACATGCAAGTGGATCCATTGCAGCGAGCAGATTTTTTGCTAAGATTCTTCTACATGACTGTTTACCTAATTTCAATTTTGCTGCACCGATCTTTTGAAGATTATCATCTGTGGGGAACTGTAAATATGGTGCCATTTGTTTTCTTCGTTCACTTAGGACCACCTCATTTACTTCTTTAGAATAATCATCGCCCTTGATAGTTAGATTATCAAATTTCGGAATACATTCATTTGGTGACACTTGAATAACGTCTAATGAAGATTTCCCTACAGGGATACTTAGTCTTAATTCTTCCATAATATATTAATCACTTGTCTGTACGAGTGATTCCTGAATTTCGCGCGCTCTAAAATCAGAAATAGCTAATTGGTTTCTTAACCTATCTAAAACTCTCCATGATTGTTCAGGAATCTTACCATCTATCATAACTTCTTTTAATTCTTCTACATACTCTAATTCGGCTTCTGTCATTTTAAACGGATTATTGCAAGCCTCAATCTCGTTAGCACGTTCTTCAGAAACTCCCAATTTTTGTCTTCTTCTGTTTAAATAGTACCTCTCGTTTTCATTTATAATCGGCCCATTTTCGCAAACAAAAAGATATTCCTCTAAATATTGTTGTTCCGTCTCGGTTAAAGCATGATTTGCAATAGGAATTGTTAAATTATTGAGTTCATTGATTGATTTAAACTTGACTTCAATTTTCCATGTTGTTTCTGCATCTGATTGAAATGTTCTTTTAGAATTGACATCGGCATTTGCTTTGCCTTTGGATAGTAGCGCATTAAATTCCGCTGAAACATTTAGCTCCGACTCTTTTGAAGTGAACTTAACTTCTTTAGTTGATATGTTTTGTGTAAAAGACAATTGGTCACCATTTAGTCTCATAGACGCCAATCTTTGCCATTTAGTTTCTTTTGGATACCATATCAAGTCAGTGGGGACGTAAGGTTTTTTGTATGGATTAAATTCATACAATAAATATTGATCCGAATTTATGGATAAATCATCCTCTATTCCCGTTTTTGTATCCGCATTGATTTTCGCACCGACTATTCTTACAGCACCTTCAACACCTACATTAACTTCGTTAGTGTGGGCTTCATTGACTTTTAATCCATTCTGGGAAATAACTTTTATTTGAGTGGCTCCCAGACCCTGTAATAACAAATAAAATTCGCTTATCTTATCCTCGAAAAATAAAAGTTCAGCTTCTTCATACGGAACATATAATTTGGCATCATAAGGATGTGAAGTATATAATATATTTGGCACTGGATGGTTTAACGGAAACTTTAAAAAAGATGGCACTCTGTCTTGTTCGAAAGTCAAAATTTCATCCGAGTATCTACCGGCAATATCTTTAAAAACAACTAAAAATTGACGCTTACTTACATGCCAAGAATCGAAAGCTTTCTCCCAGACAGAATCAGTAATTTTAGATTCGACAATAGAATAAAGGTCGGCATGAAACTTATCGTTTATATCATTACCCAATTTTTTTATTATTTGTTTTCGAGCATCAAACCATAAGTTTTCTTTTTTTCCTATTGCATTAAATCCAGCATTTACAGTATTTAAAGTCTCCTTATAAGTATCATATTGATTTATGAGTTCTTGCATATATTCTCTCACCTCTGTCAAATCGAGCTTACGTCCGATATGCCGTTTCTCTATCAAACGTTCTTGAAAAGTCTTTTGAAAAATATCATTTAGTTCATTATGGTCGCATTTTTCATCTTCAGAGATTTTTATAATGTCTTTCAAATTACCTTGTATGAAGCTAAGCAACTTGAAAGCATCACTTAAACGAATATTAACATCATCAATTTCTTCAAAGGGAATTTCAATATTAACATTGTGAATGTAAAAAGATAATTTAGCCGACAGATAAAGATTTATGAAAACTAAATAATTTGATTTCCCATGGGCATTTCTCTGAAAGACATTTGTTTTTATTAACTCATTAATTAACCTCTCACTATTTATTACAACACCTTGATATTCACCAAGCTGAAATAGACCTTCGATTTTCTGAAGTTCCTGCTCGACATAATGAGAAGATTCAAGTTCGAATTCGTCTTCTACCTCTATTTCATTTCCCTCATCCAAACTATCTTCATTTTTAACCATCCTAATAAAAGTACCTCGAGACTTATTGTTAAGAAGATCTGCAAATTCATTTAAAAATTTTGGCTTTAAGTCGCAACAATCCTTAATGGGGATTTGATGTATACAAGTTTGAACAGTTATTACTAAATAATCTGTTTTTTTGTCATAATTTATAGATTCAATATCTGCCCATTGAAAGTTAAATTTCTCATTTCCTTGCGTAAAAGCAATTTGGTAATTCGTGATAACAAATTTTGTGTTTATGGAATAGAAAGAACTAAAATAATAGATGATATCTTCAATAGTAGATAATTTAAACTCTTTAATTATCCTGCTTGTTAATGTGTTGGTGAATTCATCGCCTACTATAGGCATCTCCTGTTTTCTACTTTGTTTAACTACCTTTATAAGTTCATTTTCAAAATTCATAAAATTACTTCTATATTATCTAGATTTAACGGATTAATTCTTAATTGTTGCTTAAAGCCACGCTCCCGTTCGGGAACCTTTTTAGCCCCTGAAGGTATGGCACTGATTTAGAGTGTTAGAAAGAATAAATGATTTGAAAGTTACTACTATAAACTTCAGCTACTTGAAATCTAGAGTTGTATGTAATAATATATTCTGGCAGTAAATGAGAGTGAGAGCGTATCATATTGTTTATATCATAAAAAATAAAGATGCAGATATTATTAATGATATTCAAAACTATTCGGGCTAAGAATAAATTCAATGGTATAAAGCATCTTCCAATCCACCCACAAAAAAACCCCGTCCAAATGGCTGGACAGGGTTTAATACACATCAGTAAAAATTACCGGATGCTTATTTTTTTACAGGAGCTGAAGCTGCCGGAGCTGCTGGAGCTGCTGAAGGTTTCTTAATGTCTGTTAATTCAACTTCAAATACCAAAGGTGTATAAGGATTGATACCACCCTGAGGCATACCATTCTCACCATAACCTAGTTTTGAAGGAATGATGAAAGTAGCTTTACCACCTTTACCCAATAACTGCAAACCTTCGTCAAAACCTGGAATGGCTCTTCCCAAAGCAAATTCACGTGGGCCGTATTGTGCACCAGGATTAAATTTACCTGATTCTTTCGCAATTTTCTCATCACTGGTATCAAAAACATTGTCTTTACCGTCTGTTTTCTTAGTCGCTAATTTACCGGTATAGTTAACCATGATGGTATCGCCTATAACAGGTTTTTGAGCAGAACCCGGATTAGTAATTACATACTGTAACCCTGAAGCAGTCGTTTGAACTTTAAGTTTGTTATCAGCAATATACTTTTTGATTTTACCTTCTTCAGTAGTTTTGTGTTTTTCAATTGCTGCCTGAAAATCTTTCTGGAAGAATTCTCTTGCTTTGTTCTGGAAAGTTGAATCAGCTTCACCTTTATGTTTGTGTAATACTTTTTCCACTTTAACCGTAAATACCAGGTATTTATCGTTTTTAAACTGTTCTGGTTTTGGCTGACCAGAATGTTTAGCCATGGTATCAAGGTCTAATTTGAAAGTAGCACTGTCACCTTCACCAAAAAGGAACAACACATCATTCATATCACCATCATACATTTTCTTTCCAACCGGAAATACTTGTGGTTGTTCCAGGTCATAGGTATTAGCCATCACTGAATCTTTATCATTTTTCTGAATAAAGTTCAATTTAATGATATCTCCTTCTTTAATTTTCTCTTTTCCTTCTGATTTATGTACCGTGTACATTAAACCTCCCGGTCCCTTTTTGTAGTTGTTACATGCAGCTAAACCAAGGGTTGCCGCTAAAATAATTACTAAACTCTTTTTCATTCGTTATAATTTGTTTTTTAATTTGTTATGAAACCATTAAAAGTTGATGATGGCTTCATGGCGTTCTTTTGATCTATTTTGTTTTTATTTATGGCTTGAACTCTTTCGAAATTCAATGTTTTAAAGCAATAATTGCGTTTTATATTCTGGTAAAATTGATTTAAAGTACTCCACTGTATCTGCAAGGTTTTTCTCAGAAAAACCACCTGCAGCATTCTTATGCCCTCCACCGTTAAAGTATTTTCTGCAAATTTCATTGGCAGGAAAGTCTCCTGTAGAGCGCAAAGATAGCTTAACCTTATCTTTTCTTTCAATAACAAATGCGGCCAATCTAATGCCGTTTACCGATAAAGCATAATTTACTATGCCTTCCGTATCGCCGGTAACAATATCATATTCCTTCAATTCCTCAGCAGTAACCGTAATGATAGCTGTATTTAATTCTTTGATCACTTCCAGCTTGTTCGATATGCAATGTCCCAGAAAACGTAAACGGTTTTCGGTAGCATTATCGTATACCAGCTGGTGAATTCGCCAGTGTTCTGCCCCTGCATCAATCAGGTCTGCCGCAATGCGATAAACTGCCGCAGTGGCCGAAGGAAAGCGGAAAGACCCTGAATCTGTCATGATTCCTGTATACAGACAGGTTGCAATATCTTTTGTCATATAGGCGCCATCTTCCAATTCGTTGATGATAAAATCATAGACCAATTGGGCAGCAGCACAGGCATTGATATTCCAGTGTCTGTAATCATCAAAATCTTCAGGATCCAAGTGATGATCAATCATCAGTTTATAACCAGAAGCGGCACGGATCACCTCCCCCAGTTCATTGATCCTGCTCAGTGTGTTAAAGTCAAGACAGAAAATAAGGGCCGCATTAGCAACCAGTTCATCAGCTTTTTGCTGTTCCTGGGTGTAAATGATCACATCGGAATGGTTCGGCAGCCAGTGCAAAAAATAAGGGTAATCTGTAGGAGTAATCACCTTCACATGATGCCCTTTCTGTATCAGATAAGCGTATAGGCCTAATGAAGAACCCATAGCATCACCATCTGGTTTATGGTGAGTCGTTATGACGATTTTTTGTGGCGTTGCCAGCAATGATTTTAGTTCAGGAAGAGATAGCATATATATAGTTGCAAAGCTAACAATTTAATGATAAATGACGCTCATATTATTTCAAGCTTTAATATTAAGTGTATTATATGTAATTTTGAAAAAAATTATAAATTAAATGGCTACAAACAGAACTTTTACCATGATTAAGCCTGATGCTGTTGCTAATGGGCACATCGGAGCAATTATCAACGACATCACTGCTGCAGGTTTCAAAATCATTGCATTAAAATACACTAAACTTACACCGGAAACGGCTGGTAAATTCTACCAAATTCACAAAGAGCGTCCTTTTTATACTGATTTAGTAAACTTTATGTCTTCTGGCCCTATCGTTGCTGCCATTTTAGAAAAAGACAATGCAATTGAAGACTTTAGAAAATTAATTGGTGCTACTGATCCTTCAAAAGCTGAAGAAGGTACCATCCGTCAAAAATACGCTAAATCAATTGATGCCAATGCGGTTCATGGTTCAGATTCTGATGAGAATGCACAAATTGAAGGCGACTTCTTCTTTACTGCTGAAGAACGTTTTTAAGCTTTAATTGAGCTATATTAAAATGAGCTATTTAAAAGGCTGTATCACATGAACATGGTACAGCCTTTTATATTTCATCATCCGGGGCACCGTTCCATCGTCATCCCGGGCACTGTTCCAGGATCTATTAATTGAATGAATTAGCGCCCGTTGACAACCTGAAATCTAAAAAACCGAATTATACAACTAGATACTATAAAATGAAACACATCTTTATATGCCTGCTGGGGACCATGTTTGTCTTTACGGCATCTGCACAGAAAAAACCAGTTGCCGCTACACAAAAGAAACAAGCGGCACCTGTTCAAGTGAAGAAACCAGCACTGAACAACGGGCTTGATTCTGCCAGTTATGCATTTGGGTTAATTATGGCCACAAACTTAAAATCTAACGGGTTAACGACTTTAAATTACGATATCATGGTGAAAGGCTTAAAAGATGCCTTCAGCAACCAAACTGCCCTGTTATCTCCTGAGCAATCAGAAACTGCCATCACTACCCTTTTCAAAGAAGCCAGTAGAGTGAAAAATGCCGCAAGCATTGCTGAAGGAAAGGCTTTTTTTGAGAAGAACAAAAAAGTGCCCGGTGTCATTACTACGGCCAGCGGCCTGCAATACCAGGTATTAAAAGCTGGGAGCGGCGAAAAACCGGGGCCAACAGCACAGGTTAAAGTTCATTATAAAGGTACTTTGCTGAACGGAAAACAATTCGATAGCTCTTACGACAGAGGAGAGCCTACGCCATTAGCGGTGAACAACGTTATTCCGGGTTGGACTGAGGGTTTACAATTGATGCAGAAAGGTGCTAAATTCAAGTTCTTTGTACCTTACCATCTGGCTTACGGTGAACGTGCTGCCGGACCAGAAATACCTGCTTACAGCGATCTGATTTTTGAAATTGAACTGATTGAAATAGAGGGTAAATAACGCAGCAAACAAACCATTTGAAGGCTTCATTGTTATTAGGGAAACAAAATCTATAACTATGAAAAAGTATCTTCCTCTCGCCATGGTGGCATTTATAGCCACAACGCTAACAAGTTGCGACGCCATTGAAGGCATATTTAAAGCAGGGCTCTGGTCCGGAATAATTATCGTAGTGCTCGTGCTTGCACTCCTCATCTGGATCGTCAGTAAGATATTTGGAGGAAGAGGTTAAGCTTTATAAAAATACAATATCAGTAATCACTTCAGAACCGGTTCTTTCATTCAATTTTTGGATGATACCGGTTCTTACCATTAAGAGTTCATTCTTAATAACCGAGGATTCTATTCTTACAAAGAGCTTTTGATGCGCAACGTAAATTTGAGTAGTCCGGTTGGCAATTGCCTTCCCCATCACCTCGGGCCATAAGGCAACCACGGAAGTCTGGTCGAACCGGCTTCTCAATTTATACACAGAAAGCATTTTATCGATACCTTCTTTTAAGGTGATGTCATTAGGTTTACGCATGATTTACAGCTCCATTATTTACTTCGAACAAAGTTACGGGAACATTAATGCTATTAAAAATATTAAGCACTCTATCTTTCCCGGTATCAGTAATAAAGATCTGGCCAAAATCATGATGTGATACCATTTCCATCAGTTTATGTATACGCCGGTCGTCAAGCTTATCAAAAATGTCATCCAGCAGCAATAAGGGTTTGAAGCCTTTATATTTCTGGAGGTAAGCATATTGTGAAAGTTTTAGTGCAATTAAAAAAGATTTCTGTTGCCCCTGTGAACCGAACTTTTTCAATGGCATGTCTGCGATAGTAAACAGGAGATCGTCTTTATGAATTCCTACTGTTGTCCTTTCCAGAATCTTATCTCTCTCTGCCGCTTGTGCCAGCAAGCCTGAAAAATCATGATCGTTCAACTGCGACGCATAAGTTAAACAAACTTCCTCGCTGCCATCGCTGATAAATGAATAGTAATTATTAAATAAGGGGATAAACTCTTCCATAAAAGCTTTGCGCTTAATGAAGAGCCTGTTGCCAGAGGCCACCAGTTGTTCATCAAAGATCTGCAGCAGGGCAGGATCATATTTGCGTGTCTGGGCAATTTGTTTCAACAGCGCATTGCGGTTTAACAAGTGACGGTTGTAAATCATCAGTTCATCGAGGTAACTGGAGTCAGTTTGTGAGATCACATTATCCATGAAACGCCTGCGCTCCTCACTGCCATCTAAAATAATGTTGACATCATTCGGAGATATCATCACCACAGGAAACAGGCCGATATGATTGGCGAGTTTTTCGTATTCCTTTTTATTGCGCTTAAACTGTTTCTTCTGATTTCTTTTTACGCCGCAGGTTATTTTTTCATTCTTTTTCTGGCGCTCGAAATCACCCTGTATTAAAAAAAGATCTTGGTTTGTTTTAATTTGCTGACTGTCAATAGGGTTGAAATAGCTTTTACACAAACATAAATAATGTATGGCATCGAGCAGATTGGTTTTTCCACCGCCATTATTACCTACAAAGGCATTGACTGTTTGAGAAAAACGGACATCAGCATCAGCATAATTCTTGAAATTTAAAAGCGTAATATTTTTTAACCACATAGTTTACACCACAAAGTTACCCTTTAACTAGGTTAAAACACTAAACTTTAATTAAATAGTGCGGAAAATGGTTGATACTTTGAACGAAAAACGTATTTTTGCAATCCTTAATATTTTTATATAAAATGTCCACAACAGAAAAAGAATTAAACAACCCTATTAAAAAAGGGTCTTTTGTAGAAGAGAACTCAAAAAGCCTGTTATTTATTGTAGGTGCGATAGTGGTATTGATCGGTATTTATATCTGGTATCAGAACGTCTATTTAAAAGACAGGGCTGAGGAAGCTTCAGCGAAGATGTATAAAGCTGAACAATTCTTAGGTGTTGATTCTCTGGCTAACAAAGCCCTAAAGGGTGATGGTGGTTATCCTGGATTTGAACAAATTGCAGCGGAATATGATAACACAAAATCGGCAAACCTTGCCAACCTTTATTTAGGTGGTATCTATTTACGTAAGGGTGAATATAAAAAAGCAACTGAAGCGTTAGGAAAATATGCTGAAACAGGCAGTCCTGTTGCAGATCCATTGGCCCTTGGTTTATTGGGTGATGCATACAGCGAATTAAAAGATTATAAACAAGCGGCTACTTATTATAAAAAAGCAGCTGATAAAGCCAGCAATAAATTTACCTCTCCGATGTTCCTTAAAAAACTGGGATTGGTTTATGAGCAGTTAAAAGACTTTAAGTCTGCGAAGGATGCTTATACTAAAATCCTTAAAGAATATCCTGCAAGTCAGGAAGCGGCAATGATTGATGCATACATCGCACGCGCAGAGGCACAAATTAAATAACATTCACCAAAATATTTAAGAAGGCTAACCGCACAGGTTAGCCTTTTTTGTAGGCAATCCTTATCTTTACCTCATGGCAACACAACTAAAAAACCTTAGTGATTTCTCTCATACCACAGTTCCTGACGGCAGTTCTTATCATTTTGCTATTGCAGTTGCAGAATGGAACGCAGAAGTAACCGGTGCTTTATACAATGGCGCATTGGCCACCCTGCGACAACATGGTGTTAAGGAAGAAAACATTATTTCTGTCGCTGTTCCGGGAAGCTTTGAGCTTACTGCTGCTGCAGAAATACTTTTAAACAAACATCCGCAGCTTGATGCTGTTATTTGTCTGGGCTGTGTGATCCAGGGAGACACCAAACACTTTGATTTTATTTGTGATGCGGTTGCACAAGGAATTACCCAGGTAGGCATTAAACACAGCAAGCCGGTTATCTTTGGTGTCCTTACCACCAACGACCAGCAGCAGGCGATTGACCGTGCAGGAGGTAAACATGGCAATAAAGGAGATGAGGCAGCAATAACTGCCATTAAAATGGCTGAACTTGCTGCTACGGTGTAGCAACCATTTATTTAAACATTAATAAAGAATTGAGATGGAGTGGAAGAAAATAACTGATGTTGCACAAATTGCTGACATTAAACAACAGGCCGGTTATAGCCTGATATTCAAACACAGTACCCGTTGCTCGGTAAGTTCGATGGCTAAAAGAAGATTTGAACTGGATTGGGATGCTATTCCTGCAGGAACTAATTTATACTTTTTGGATTTAATCAGCTATCGCGACATTTCTGCGCAAATAGCTGACACTTTCCAGGTTCACCATGAATCACCGCAAATCTTATTGATTAAAGATGGCGAATGTATCCTTGATGCTTCCCATGGCGATATCTCTGCAGAAGAGGTAGCCGAGGTGATCAATAAGGTGATTAATAGTTAAAAGTTACTGTTTTGGTAATGTCCGGGTGTATGCTATAGGCAACCGGACAAGTATGCGCAGATCTTTCGATGATTGTTTTCACCTTGTCGGTATATTCATTTGCAGGAAACTGAAAGTTCACTTTAATTTCTGCAACGCGTCTTGGGTTTTCGGCCATCACCTTCGTAATTTCGCAGGTGGTGCCATCAACATTAAAACCATGTTCTCTTGCGGCTATGCCAATAATAGTGAGCATGCAGTTACCCAAAGAGGTAGCTAAAAGATCTGATGGGGAAAATGCCTCGCCCTTGCCTTTATTGTCTAAAGGTGCATCTGTAATAATTTCATTTCCAGAGCGTTCGTGGATGGAGGTAGTTCTTAAATCTCCGTTATAGGTTATTTTTGAAGTTGCCATATTCGTTTTTTGACTACAAGATTACCATTAATTTTTTTGGATATCAACCTTGAGCAGGCAACAATTCAATCCTATTGCTTAACTTTGCCCTATGATCGAACTTCCGGTTGTTTCAGCAAACCAAACACAGCGTAAACCAGATTGGCTTAGAGTAAAGCTTCCTGTAGGGAAAGAATATGCTCAGGTACGCAGCTTAGTGGACACACATAAACTGCATACTATTTGTGAAAGTGGTAATTGCCCTAATATGGGTGAGTGCTGGGGTGCGGGTACCGCAACCTTCATGATCCTGGGAAATATCTGTACGCGCTCCTGCTCCTTTTGTGCTGTAGCGACAGGAAGACCCCTTGCTGTGGATGTTGATGAACCTAACCGTGTGGCCAACTCTGTGAAGTTAATGCAGGTGAAACATTGCGTAATTACTTCAGTTGACAGGGATGACCTGAAAGATGGTGGTTCCATTATCTGGGCTGAAACTTTACAGGCGATCCGCCGCGAAAGTCCAGAAACTACACTGGAAACTTTGATTCCTGATTTCAGGGGTATCTGGCCTAACCTGGAAAGGGTGCTGGCAGAAAAACCGGAAGTGGTTTCACACAATATGGAAACTGTAAAAAGGCTGACCAAACAAGTAAGGATTCAGGCGAAATATGACAGGAGCCTTGAATGTTTGAAACGTATTTCTGAATCTGGTGTGAGGACCAAAACAGGGATCATGCTTGGCCTTGGAGAAACTGAAGAAGATGTTTTTGAAGCGATGGATGATATTGTGGCCAATGGCGTTCATATTTTAACCCTGGGCCAGTACTTACAGCCTACCCGCAACCACCATCCTGTTGTTGACTGGATCCATCCTGATCAGTTTGCAAAATACAAGGAAGTGGGCTTGGCTAAAGGTTTAAGGTATGTGGAAAGCGGACCATTGGTGCGTTCTTCTTACCATGCTGAAAAGCATTTATTTGACTTTTAGGGTTAAACCAACCGCTGTTTATTTCCGATCTTAAAACCGCAGTGATTTAAATTTAAGCGATTTAAACTTCAGCCAGTAATGTGCCTGACAACCTTGGGTATATTTTCTGCAACCTGTGATGCCGTGCTGTTAAAGTGATCAACGGCTAAATCATCACCTGCTATTCCATGCACATAGCAGGCCGTGATCGCGGCTTGTACCGCTGAAAACCCTTCTGCAACATAGGCGGTAATTACGCCCGTTAACACATCTCCCATCCCACCCTGGGCCATTCCGGGATTACCCGTCGGGTTAATATAAACTATGCCTTCATGCGATACGATAAAACTGTACCGGTTTTTAAGCACGATGACAATTTGCAGTTTTTCAGCTTGTAAGCGAGCTGTTTCTAAGCGATCATACCAGGAAGCGTGTGCACCAAACAAATGATCGAATTCTTTCATATGGGGCGTTAAAACAGATCCCGCACTGATTAAATCCTGAAGGCCCTTGTTCTGTGCCAACAGGTTCAGCGCATCTGCATCCATGACCAGTGCTTTCTTTGAAAGCAGCACTTCCTGCAGTAAATCTTTGGCCACTGGGGAGGTCCCTAGTCCGCTGCCAATGCCAATGGCGTCATACTTATCCATTTTCGCCAACACCTCCTTACGATCGATATACATTACTTCGGGCAGGGCAGTATTTAAGGTGTTCAGGCCGCTTTCAGGAACAGAAAGGGTGGTTAAACCCGCTCCGGTATATAAACAACCTTTGGCATTCAAAAGCGCAGCACCCATGGTTTGTGTGGCCCCGGCAATCAGCAGTGCGTGGCCATAAGTTCCTTTGTGACTAAAAGGCTTCCTGGGTTTTAAAAAACCTTTTATATCCTGAATTTCGACGAGTTGATAGGCCGGCTTTTGTGATTGAATGAATTGTTCATCCAACCCGATGTCTTCCACTACAAAGTGTTCCGTTGCCGCTACGGATTCAGGAAAAAAAAAGTTGATCTTTGGTCTTTGAAAACAAATGGTCTTATAAGCACTGATGCCATTATAAGGCATCGGCAGCACACCTTCGGCATAAAAACCTGTAGGAACATCTACAGCATACACTTTTTTGTTCAACCCGTTTATTTGCTGCACCACCTGTTCCAGCTTCCCCTCCAAAGGTTTATTCAAGCCGGATCCCAGGATGGCATCGACGAGAATTTCTGCCTCAAGTCCTAAAATTTCCTCCGGTTCTGAAAGTTCAGTAATCTTGACCAATGATTCCTTTAAACGCCATAAGTTCGCCAAGAAGTCGGGACTTTGTTTAGGGAATAGGTCAAGCACAAAAACCTGCAGGTTTTTATATCCCTTGTTCAGCAATAAGCGGGCAATGGCCAGGCCATCTCCCCCATTATTTCCTTTCCCACAAAACACCGCAATGGTTTTTTCTTTACTGATGTCCTCGCGCAAAAAAGCAACCAAAAAGGCTTCTGCCGCACTTTCCATTAAATCGACAGAAGAAATCGGTTTGCTGTTGATGGTGTAAGCATCGGCAGCTTTCATTTGGGCAGCGGTAAGCAGTGTTTGCATAACACTAAGTTAATTGAAAGTTGGTTTAGTGCAATTGTTCCAGGACAAATTTGCTACCATTCGTATTTCTTTCCTTTTTCTAAAACACTTAACCCTTAAATATACAGGGGGTTACAAAATAAAACTATTTCCAAAAGTGAATATATTTCTTCCTAACTTATATAATGTATCTGAGATAAAGCGCCCAATTATTTTCTAAAGGCCTGTGGACTAACCCATTCCCAGGCATGATTGCATTCCATAGCTTCATGATCTTTAAAAATCAAATTACATTCGTATGAAAAGGGAACTTCTACTTAAAACATTGGTCTTTCAATTCTTTTTAGGCCTCCTGGCTTGTCATGTGTATGCCGGAATAATCGAAAACAAGGATAGATTGATCATCCTTCAAAATGTTGATGTACAAATCAGGGGTTTGGTAACAAACAGTACCGGAGAAACACTACCAGGCGTATCGGTAAGTGTTAAAGGCACTAAAATAGTTGTTGTTACCGATGCCGCCGGCCGCTACACCATTGCCGCCCCAGAAAATGCAACCCTGGTTTTCACTTCCATCGGTTATGTGACCCAGGAAATCAGTGTAGGTGGACGAACAGAGATCAACGCCATTTTAGTCCCATCTGAAACAACGTTGGCCGATGTGGTGGTGATTGGTTATCAAACGGTAAGGCGGAAAGATTTAACCGGATCTGCTGCTACCATTGATACAGAAAATGCGGATCGGATTGTTTCCCGTTCTGTACCTGAAGCCCTGCAAGGTTTATCACCCGGTGTAACCATCCGTAATGGCGGTGCACCAGGCCAGGAAGCGGTAGTCAATATCAGGGGCCTGAACACTTTTTTTGGTAATGCAAGTCCGTTATATATTATCGATGGGATGTATGCCGATGTAAATACCGCTGTTAATCCCAACGATGTTGCAGATATACAAGTACTGAAGGATGCTTCAGCGGCGGCTATTTATGGATCCAGGGCTGCCAATGGAGTCATCATCATCACCACAAAAAAAGGAAGAAGCGAGGAACCTAAAATCGAAGTCAGCTCACGGTTCAGCGTATCCAAGATTCCTAAAAAGTATGAGATGATGGATGGCCCTGCGTATGTGAGGATGAATACCATCGCCTATCAGGCAGGCAATTTTCCCCTGCAGAATGCTGTGGCAAATTATGACGGCAGCGTCAATACCAACTGGTCCGATGAATTATTAAGGACAGGTGCCGTGCAGGATTACAATGCAAGTATTTCCGGTGCCAGCAGCAGCTCAAATTATTTTATTTCTGCGGGATATTTCAATGATAAAGGGACTTTGATCGCTAGAGATTTCGACAGGAAGTCCTTGCGCGTAAATACCGAAACCACCAGGGGAAGGTTTAAATTGGGAGAGAACATCTCTTTCACGAATTCCATCGGTGAAACTCCTTTTCTGGGAGGCAACTTCGCCGGCAATCCCTGGTATGACATGTGGAGCAGCGTACCGATCATCCCCGTTCGAAGCAATAGCCTGATCAGTAACGGGAATCCCGGTGGCTGGGGTTATGGATCCACCTCCACAGTGAATACTTTTGCCCGTAACCAGGTCGCTATCGCCGATATCACTTCCTTAAGAAATAATCTGTTCAGGCTGATCGGCAATGCCTATTTAGACTTCAAAATCCTGGATGGCTTGAATTATAGGTTTAATGCAGGACTGGAAACAGGCTACGGTAAAATAAAATCAATCAGGAAAGATGGTTCATGGTATCAAAACCAAAGTCCGGAGGTCAGTCAGTTAGCAGATATCAGGTCGCAGTTCTTGAGTTATTTGCTGGAACATACTGTGAACTTCAATTACACACGTGGTAAACACAACTTAAATGGTGTTGTGGGTTATACAGAACAAACCGTCCAAACAGACAGTATCTCGGGTGGCAGGTTAAACCTTGCCCAGTTCGGCGGTAATTACTTTACCACCATCAATTCGGCTACAGGAGATATGACCTCCTCCGGTTTATTGAACAAATATTTAATCAACTCTATATTAGGAAGGTTAAACTATAATTATGCTGACAAATACCTGGCAACCTTAACCTTCAGGTCGGATAAGGATTCCCGTTTCTCGCCTGATCATAGAACAGGTAACTTTCCTTCGGCAGCCCTTGCCTGGAGAATTTCCAACGAAGATTTTTTCAAGCTGAGCTGGGTCACAGATTTAAAGATCCGGGGATCGTATGGGGTGCTTGGTAACGCAAATCTTGGCGCTTATCAATATGTTGGTTTCCTTAACCAGGGCCCGACGGTTGTCTTCGGTCCTGATCAGCAATCATTCAATGGTGCTACACAGGCCAGACTGGTTTACGAAGATTTGCGTTGGGAGGAAAAGAGAACGACCAATTTTGGATTCGATGCTGCCTTATTAGATAACCGCTTTACCGTAGTGTTCGATATATTCAGGTCTGTTTCCAAAGATGTGCTGGTGCCGCAGGCCCTTCCAAATTACCTTGGAAATTTACAGGGCGACCCTTTGGTGAACATCGGATCCATCGAGAATAAAGGTATAGAGTTGGAGCTCGGCTATAATCCACAAACAACCGGTAATTTTAAATGGAATATATCCGCCAATTTCAGCATCATCAGAAATGAAGTGCTCGAATTGGGAAACCTGGGTATAGATGAAGCTACAGGTGAACAAAGGTCCTATATTACCTCTGGAAATACACGCACACAAGTGGGTGGTGCGGTGGGGGAATATTATGTGCTGAGAAGTGAGGGTATTTTTCAGAGCATGGAAGAAATAAATGCCCATCGGGCGCAGGCGGCCTATGCACAACCCGGGGATATCAGGTACAAGAACCTGGTGGACGGTGGCACAGACGATGATATCAATGACCAGGACCGGCAATTTGCAGGCTCTCCATGGCCCAAATTAACAACAGGATTGCAGTTTAACTCTTCCTATAAAAACTTTTCGCTCAACCTGCAGCTGTATGGCTCATTCGGACAAAAGCTTTATAATGATGTCCTGAGGGAGTTGGATAGCTATGGCTATTCCAATTATCGTCAGGACCTTAATCCCTGGACACCGACGAACACGGGCACAAGCGATCCGCGGATGGGCGTAGGTTATGGTGTAGGTGGTGAACCCGCAGATAGGGGCATTGTTTCCAATGCCAGGGGCAATTCAGACAGGTGGATTGAAAACGGCTCTTTTTTAAGGCTCCGTAATATAGAGCTTGGTTATACTTTACCTGCTTCTTTATTGAGCAGGGTGCATGTTTCAAGCGCCAGGCTCTACATCAGTGCTCAAAATTTATTTACCATTACCAGCTACAGTGGTATAGACCCGGATGTGGTTGGCGCTAATATTAACCTCGAACCAGGTGTTGATAATGGTAATTATCCTGCTTCAAGGATTATTTCATTCGGTTTAAGCCTTGGATTTTAATTGATTTTGTAGAAACATAAGAAAGCGCATTATGAAAAGATTAATTAGTATTATTATGACCATATCGATCATTATACTGAGTGGCTGTAAACGGGACTTTGATGACCCAAATCCGAATGCACCAACTTTGGCTACTTTCTGGAAATCAAGTGACGATGCCGTAAAAGGGGTAAATGCCATTTACGGAACCTTTTACCGTACAGCTTCTTTATATTCCAGGTGGCTTTATTATCATGGGACCCTTAAATCTGATGAAGGCTTTGGCTCCGGTGGGGATGGGAATCTGAACAACCTGATGAGTTTTAACCAGACAAACTATAACCTGGACCTGACTGCACTCACCTGGCAAACCTTATATGTCGGCGTATTCAGGGCAAACCAGGTTATTGCTTACGTACCTGCCATAGAGATGGATGCCGCATTAAAGGCGAGGTTAATGGCGGAAGCTAAGTTTTTGAGGGCTTTATTTTACTATAACCTTACCTTGTATTTTGCCAGACCTCCGCTCATGCTGGAACCTTCAGAACTGCAAGACGTACCTGCAAATGCGACTACGGAAGACGCCTGGGCACAAGTTGCTAAAGACTTGAACGAAGCCATTCCTGACCTTCCGGTTTCCTTTACAGGCACTGATCTTGGGCGGGCAACCAAAGGAGCTGCCTATGCCTTATTAGGAAAAGCCTTTTTACAGCAAAAGAATTATCAACTTGCTGAACAAGCTTTTAACTGGCTCGTTGTGGGCGAAGGCAGCAGTATTTATAATTTAGTGCCCAACTACCGTGATAATTTCATCATCACCAGAGAGAATAATGCAGAATCTGTGTTCGAAATTCAGTTCAGTGAGAATATAGCAGAAAGTACCGATGACGATGTGGATGAAACCCGTGTGAATAATACAGGTACTTCCATTTCCCAGTTTTATGCACCTCCGGGTGTTGGCTTCAATGATGGTGCGGCCAGAAGATGGTTGATTGATGAGTTCCTGCAAGAACAAACCATCACCGGAGAAAGGGATCCCCGGCTTGCCGCATCCTTTATATACAACAATACAGATCCCGCGGGCCCAACGGCAACATTAGTATACGGACGTACTTTCGCTGATCGTTACCCTAACCCGCCTGACGCGAACGGAGTTTGGTTCAGGAAGCTATTAAATGATCACTGGAAGAATGAAGAGGGATTCCGGTCGCCGAATAACTACAGAATGATTCGTTATGCAGATGTATTGCTGATGTATGCGGAATGCTTGAACGGCCTGAACAGAACCCAGGAAGCTTATCCATATGTGGACAGGGTACGGCAAAGAGCAGGACTGGCAACATTAACCGCCACTAAACCAGGCCTTACTGCTGAAGCATTTTTAACACAGCTCAAACATGAGCGCATCGTGGAACTGGCTGGTGAAGGCTGGCGTTGGGCAGATTTGCTGCGTTGGGGAGATTTAAGTCCGACACTTGCCGAAAGGGATCCGGAGTTCAGGAACTTTATTGTCGGCAGACATGAATATTACCCTATTCCACAGCGCGACATTGATTTGAATCCAAACTTAACACAAAATCCGAATTATTAAATAACTAGCGAGCTTGTATCATGAGGTTTCGTCGTCCCGGGTTCTGGTTATACTTATTCACATCACTGGTCCTTACACAGTGGTCCTGCAGTAAATCAAGCGACCCCGATCCTATTGCGCCGGTACAACCACCTGCAGCAATAACCACCTTTACCAATCCCATCATGAATGGTGCTGATCCTTCGGTTTACCAGAACGACAGCATTTATTATTACCTGCAAACCGTTGGTAATTCTATCCGCTTGTGGAAAACGACTTCGATGTCAAAATTAGCCTCCTCAGCCTCACAAACCGTATTCACCCCAGAACAAAATGCGGAGAATTCGAGAAACATCTGGGCACCGGAAATCTACTTTCTGGATGGCAAGTGGTATATTTATTATACTGCCGGCAATGGAACCGACATCAGTCAGCGTACCTGGGTGCTTGAGAACGACAGTGCCGATCCAACGAGCGGCACATGGGTCGATAAAGGCAGAATTTATAATAAAAATGCAGATTATTGGGCAATTGACGGCACTATACTGGAAGTCAACAATAACCGCTACTTTGTTTGGTGTGGCAGGCCTGATGTCACCAATACGGACCTCACGCAGCAGATTTACATCTCCAAAATGACCAACCCCTGGACCCTGGAGGGTTCAGTGACCTCGTTAACTGCACCAGCATATAACTGGGAAAAACACGGTTTCGGTGTGAATGAAGCACCAGTCACCTTAAAGAATAAGGTTAATGATGTTTTTCTTGTTTATTCTGCCAGTTATTGTGGCACTGATGATTATTCATTGGGAATGCTGAAAGCTGCTGCCGGAACAGATCCTATGGATGCCTCCAGCTGGATCAAATTCATAGCACCTGTATTTTCAAAAAAGCCACAAAGTTTTGCTTATGGCCCCGGACATAATTCGTTTTTTAAGTCGCCAGACGATACCGAGAACTGGATCATTTATCATGCAAACTCGGCGGCCAACCAGGGTTGTGCCGACAAACGAAACGTGAGGATGCAAAAATTTACTTTCAGCACCGATGGAATTCCTAACTTAGGGGAACCGGTAGCTACCGGACTGCAAATCAACAAACCATCAGGAGATAAATAACATGAACAGAAGATTTTTAAGTTTGATCTTTGCTCTGCTCATCACGGCTATGGTTAACCCAGGCTGTTTCCAGCGGAATATTTACACTTTTACCAACCCGCTGTTGCCGTCCGGCCCTGACCCATGGAATATTTACCACGATGGCTATTACTATTATACCCATACTTTACAAGATAGCCTGGTGATTTGGAAGACAAAGAACATTGCTAATCTGAAAACAGCAGAAAAGAAAACCATATATGTCCCTCCTCCAGGCACTCCTTATTCGAAAGAACTTTGGGCACCGGAGATCCATTATTTAAACAACAAATGGTACGTGTATTTCGCTGCTGATGATGGAAAGAATAAAAACCACCGACTTTATGTGCTGGAAAACTCCGCAAAAGACCCCTTTTCAGGAACTTTTGTTTTAAAGGGAAAGATAACTGATCCATCAGATAAATGGGCGATTGATGGATCTGTTTTTTACCACCAGAACCAGCTTTATATGGTTTGGGCCGGATGGGAAGGTGATATCAACGAAAAACAGGAGATTTACATCGCAGCGATGGAAAACCCCTGGACGATTAAAGGAAAGAGGTCAAAAATATCCAGCCCGGAATATGAATGGGAAAAACACGGCGACCTGAACGACCCTGACAACCCACCCCATGTTTCCGTAAATGAAGGTCCCCAAATTTTGAGGAACAAGGATAAGACCTTTCTGATCTATTCTGCCAGTGGCTGCTGGACAGACTTTTATGCCCTAGGGATGCTTACCTTAACGGGCACTGATATCCTTGACCCTAAATCATGGGTAAAAAGTCCGCAGCCTGTATTTAAGCAATCGAAAGAAAACGGGGTCTATGCCCCTGGCCATAATTCATTTTTTAAATCTCCGGATGGCAAGGAAGACTGGATCCTTTACCATGCCAATTCCAAACCTGGACAGGGTTGCGCACGTTTCCGTTCGCCGAGGGCACAGCGCTTTTCATGGCATGCTGATGGCACACCAAACTTTGGTCAACCTGTTAAAGAAAATGTACCGATGCCCATCCCTTCCACTGGCAGGTAATTTGAAATAGGAGACTGCCAACACACAGGCTTAAATTTAACTTTCGTATTTTTGCAAAAAGAAGGATTTTAAATGGCGCAATATAAAACAAACGAAGAAGTAGAAATTCAACGTGAAAGTTGTTTAATGGTGAGTGCAACAATTACTGAAGTTGCAAAAATACTAAAGCCAGGGATCACCACTTTATCACTAGATACCATGGCGGAAACTTTTATCAGAGATAATGGTGGAATTCCATCTTGTAAAGGCTATCACGGTTTCCCCTATTCCCTTTGTATATCCGTAAATGAACAAGTAGTACATGGTTTTCCGGGGAAATATGAATTAAAAGATGGAGACCTGATTACGATTGATACCGTGGTTTATAAGAATGGATTTCATGGTGACCATGCCTACACTTTCATTATCGGGGAAACCACACCAGAGATTCTGGATTTCGTAAGGATCACAAAAGAGTCGCTTTACGTTGGTATTCAGCAGGCGGTAACCGGAAACCGTACTGGAGACATTGGTTATGCCATTGAAAATTACACCAATGGAAAACATGGCTATGGTGTGGTACGTGAAATGGTAGGCCATGGTGTTGGAAGGGAAATGCACGAAGATCCGCAGGTGCCAAATTATGGCAGACGTGGAAGCGGCAAGAAATTAATGGAGAATATGGTCTTGGCCATTGAACCGATGATTACCATGGGTAACCGTGAAATATATACGCTTGATGATGGTTGGACCATTGTTACTGAAGACGGTTCTCCAGCCGTACATTTCGAGCATAACGTTTGTGTAAAGAAAGGTAAGCCGGAAATTCTTTCCGATTTTACAATTATCGAAGAAGCAGAAAAAAAGAATAGCAATTTAAATAGTAGCTATTACAACCTGTTGGTTGAAAACTAATAGATCAGTCGTTTTAGGCTCAAGTTAATCCCTATACGATTACAAACAATTTCTCATCCTGATTTTCGGCACGATTAATCAGTCCTTGCTCTCTCTCCTGGACTGATTAATCGTGCCGAAAATATTTTAAATAATTAAATTTTGAATTTCAATATTTAAAAGTTTCATTTGTAATGTAAACGATTACATAAGCCCGCAGTACTTGAAGGCACCAAATATATTTCATTAAAATCACTGGTCAGAAGCGCAAAGCATTTTCGAATAAAACGAATATGGAGCTGAACAGTAACTGTATTTCATTTGATTAAATAAAATACGCCAGGAGTAACACTTTATCTAACCAAATATATTGAGTATGAACGTAATCTATTTACCCCCATCACCCTCGTGTACCTCTAGAAATGTAAATCAGGTACATAAACCCTGCTTTAAATCAATGGTACTGGGAAATATCAGGAAAAAGATCTTAACTACATTGATTCTATCTTTTGGTATATCCACATTGTACGCCTCAGCAGGGTTTGAACCTTCCCCTTCTCAACCCATTCAAACAACATTAAATGACATCAGGGTAAGCGGCCGTGTCACTGATGATCAGGATATGAGTTTACCTGGCGTTAGTGTAAAGTTAAAAGGAACAACAATTGGGACTAGCACAGATTTAAATGGTAATTACGTACTCAGTGTTCCTGATAATGGTGTCCTCGTTTTTAGCTATACAGGCTTCACAGCCAAGGAAATTCAAATTAATAAACAAAGTAAGATCAACGTTAAACTGTCCGTAGACAACAAAGTGCTGAATGAAGTTATTGTTGTAGGTTACGGAACACAGTCTAAAAAAGGCATTACGGGCGCCGTTGCCTCTATCGGATATGACAAATTTAAAGATAGGTCATATAGTAACGTCGTACAATCACTAGCCGGGCAAGTGGCAGGTGTTAATATAAGTCAAGGTCAAGGCGCTCCTGGAGTTGCACCTATCATCAGGATCAGGGGAGTAAGTTCACTTACCGCTGGCACCAACCCCTTATTTGTAGTTGATGGTGTACCACTTGAAAACTTCAATTTAAACCTGATCAATTCACAGGATATTGCTTCGGTTGAGGTTTTAAAAGATGCATCGTCAGCAGCTATTTATGGCTCCCGGGGTGCAAGTGGCGTCATATTGGTGACCACTAAGTTAGGCAAGGCAGGGAAAACAGCTATTGATGTCAATGCAGAATACGGTGTCCAGGAGGTCATGAATAAGGTGGATATGATGGATGCTCAGCAATGGATACAATATTACATCACAGCCAAAAACAATTCCTGGACGGCCTCAGGCGCAGGAAGAAGTGCTACGGATCCCAACAGCGTGAGGGGAAATGCATCGACCTATAAGATTCCTGAAGAATTTATAACCAATCCGGCGCAATTTGGTAACGGTACAGATTGGCAGGATGTTATGTTTAGGATTGCCCCTATGAAAAGCATGCAAATGTCAGCATCAGGAGGAACAGAAAAAACTCAATTCCTTTTCTCAGGCTCCATTTTAGATCAGGATGCAGTGTTAGACAATAACTATTATAAACGTTTGGCTGTGCGTTCAAACATCAAACATTTGGTATCTGATAAAATTACCCTCGGTTTCAATCTTAGTTTTACGGGCATTCAGGATAGAACAGATGGTACGCAAGGAAAAAGTGATGTCATTGGTCTTGCCTTACAAAGTGACCCCATTTTCCCTTTATATAATGAGAATGGAAATCTTGGCATCGCTGACCCAAATTCCGTTTGGAATCGCTATTTACAATATAACCCAGTTAACCTATGGCACCCTTATGCCACCACAAGGTTTACCGACAAACAAAATAAGGCCTTCAATACATTGGGCATCGGCTATGCTGAATATAAAATCCTGCAAAACTTAAAACTTAGAACCAGCATCAACGGAAATTTAGGTAACAATCGTTATGATTATTATCAATATAAAAACCAGGGATATGGTTATAATCAATCTTTGTCCCCGGCGACAGGCACAGCATCAAGCGGATACATGTTGAACTGGCTAAATGAGAATACGTTAACTTATGATGCTAAAATTAAGAACCACAGCTTCAACATCTTAACTGGCTTTACCGTACAGAAACAGCACGATGAATTTCAATCGGCCACTGCTACCAATTACCCCAATGACCTGGTGCACACCTTGAATGCCGGCACAGTCACCTCTGGAACATCCACACTTACAGAATGGTCAATGATCAGTTACCTCGCAAGGTTAAATTACAATTTTAAAGATAGATACTTTCTTACCTCAACAATTCGCCGGGATGGAAGTTCACGCTTTGGAAGCAATAACAAATGGGGCTACTTTCCTTCGGTATCAGCTGGCTGGATCGTATCTGACGAACATTTTATGGCTAATTTAAAGGCGGTCTCGCTATTGAAATTAAGGGCAAGTTATGGCATTGCAGGAAATAACCAGATTCCTAACTATGGATCAAGCAGTCTGCTTCGTCAGGGTAATTATGCACTTGGAAATACTCTTTCGAGTGGTCTTATTACCATAAATCTTAATAATGCAGATTTAAAATGGGAAAAGACTACACAATTGAACCTGGGACTTGACTTAGGCTTGATTAAGAACCGGATTAATATTTCAGCTGAATACTACAGATCAATCACTAACGATATGTTGCTGAATGTTCCGATACCAGATATATCAGGCTTTGGAACTCAGCTTACCAATATTGGTAAAATGAAAAATAGTGGGTTTGAATTTAATTTAAACACAAAGAACCTGATTGGCGGATTTAAGTGGAGTACAGATTTTAACTTCTCACATAACAAAAATGAAGTTCTGCAATTAGGACCAAATAATGCACCAATTTATTTCACCGACAATGAAACGATGGTCAAAACAGAAGTAGGCCAACCGATTTCTAATTTCTTCGGGTATCAATTTGATGGGGTTTACAAAAACCAAACAGAGATCAATAACAGTGTTCGTGAATCAAGTACGGTACCCGGCGATCCTATTATTCGGGATGTTAATGGTGATGGGAAGATTACCACGGATGACAGAACGGTTATCGGGAATTACCAACCAAAATTCACAGCTGGAATTGTGAATACATTTTCCTACAAAGGCATAGAACTCTCTTTTATGTTCCAGGGTTCTTATGGCGGCGAAATTGTAAATCAAAATTACAGGTTTTTAGGCTTTTGGAACAGCGGAAGAAATCTATATGCGAAGGTGAATAACTATTATAAATCAGAAAGTGAACCTGGCGATGGCATCAATCCACGACCAACGATGGAACGAAAAGCATTTCAATCTGCTTTCTCTACGCTCTGGGTGGAAGATGCTTCCTATCTCAGGTTAAAAAATATAAATCTTTCCTTTGCATTGCCTCAACGCATCTTACAAAAAACACCAGTTAAAAGTCTGCGTCTGTATGTCAATGCTGATAATGTTTATCTATTCAGTAAGTATACTGGTTATGACCCCGAAAACACGACTTTCAGTGCCACTTCTTATTCTTCTAACGGTACCGCTGCCAACGCTGGCACAGTTTCCTCGGCAGTCCCTCCGGGTGCAATGATCGGATTAGATTATGGCTCTTATCCGGTTCCACGCGTGATTACTGCAGGATTAAAGGCTAGTTTCTAAGTCGGCATATTTTATTTAAATCACTAAAAAAGAAATCATGAACATCAAACATACATACCTACTCCTGTTTTTCATTGTCCTAACGGCCTCCAGCTGTAAAAAGTCCTTTTTGGAGCTAGCGCCTGCATCTAATGCAAATGCAGAAATTTTCTATAAAACCAAAGCTGATATGGAGCTTGCGGTAAATGCCGCATATTCAACTCTATATACTATTTATGATCCCGAAGGACCTGTTTCTTACACCAGTGAAATGATGGGAGATAACACTACGCTTTACATCATCGCTGGAAATCAAACGGACAAATTTGCGTTTAAAGACTATAATGTTAAAACCAACAATACACTGGTTTACAGTTTCTGGAAGTCTTATTACGCTGCGCTGTACAGCATCAACATTGTAATTAGCAAACTTGAAGCTTCGGATTTAAATGCTACCGAAAAGGAGAACGTAAAAGCACAAATGCTGTTCTTAAGAGGCCTTTATTACTTCAATATGGTACGGCATTGGGGAGAAATCCCGATTGTAACCACACCATTAACCGTTGAAGAAACCTACCAGGTCCTGCGTTCCCCTCAAGAAGACGTTTATAAATTAATTATTGACGATCTTAAATATGCAGCTGAAAAACTTCCGGCTTCTGTCGTAGGAAGAGCAAGTCAAGCAGCTGCATTGACAGCGCTGGGCGAAGTATATTTAACGCGGAATGATAAAGAAAATGCTAAAACTGCCTTAAATGCGGTTTACCAAAGCAACTTATATAAGTTACAATCAAGTTATTCGGCTGTATTTGGACCTAATGTAAAAAACACACAGGAATCAATTTTTGAAATTCAGCACCTCGGTGGAGCAAGCAGTGTATCTACAAATACCTACAGTAAATATTACCGTTTTTATTCTCCAAATGTAAATCTTTTCGGATTTGGAGGGATTGGAATGAACCAGGTAACTGACGATTTATACAATGAATATGAGTCTGGTGATCCAAGACGTGAGGTGAGCATAGCTTTAGGCTTTCAAAACGGCGCTGTGTTTCAAGAGCAGAAATACCCTATAAAATGGGTTGACCTCACTGCTACCAAAGTAGACAATACAGTGTTAGCGAATAATAATTTCATGATTTACCGTTATGCCGATGTACTGTTAATGCTTTCTGAAGCAACTGGTGATCCAATTTACCTAAATGCGGTAAGAGCAAGAGCTGGATTGCCTTTATTTGGAACCGCCGCTTATCCGTCTGCAAAATATCCAACACTGGAATTGGCTCTAGAACATGAAAGAAGAGTAGAACTGGCAATAGAGTTTCACCGCTGGTTCGATTTGAAACGGACAGGCCGGGCTGTGCAGGTGCTCACTGCGAAAGGAAAGCCGGTTACCGCAGAAAAGCTTTTATTGCCAATTCCCGAAATTGTCAGACTTCAAAATAGTAACATCACACAAAATCCAGGCTATTAGAAAACGGAAATAATGACATCTAATCTTTTTAAAATAACAATTACTGCCCTCCTGGGGTGCTTCTTTACCACCACAGCGCAGGATATTGTCAAGTACACAGGTAAAACCCTGGTAAACATAGATTACCATAATGGCCAGCTGTCGCCGGCGGTTGGAGTGCACAACATTCAGGTAGTAAGAGCAGATCGTTCGAATGAAGACAAGAAAAGTGGGTTAAATTGGACTTATAACCACGCCCCTATGCTAGCCTACTGGAACAAGCAATTTTATCTTCAATACTTGAGTAATCCGGTTGGTGAACATGTCCCACCTGGGCAAACGCTCCTCACGACTTCTACTGATGGTGCCCATTGGTCAACTCCTGTCGTGATCTTTCCGCCTTATAAAATCGCTGATGGCACTAAAAAAGAAGGAGGTAACGACGTTGCTAAAAATCTATCCGCTGTCATGCATCAGCGTATGGGCTTCTTTATCTCCAAAAAGAACCGATTACTCGCAGTAGCCTATTATGGAATATCCTTTAGCCCCAAAGATGGACCGAATGATGGAAATGGCATCGGAAGAGTGGTTAGAGAGATTTTACCGGACGGTAGATATGGCCCTATTTACTTCATCCGATATAATCATGCTTTTTCGCCTAAAAACACAAATTATCCCAATTTCACCACGAATAAGGACAAAGGATTTGTAGAAGCCTGCAAGGAATTGCTCGCCAATCCACTGATGGTTCAGCAATGGTCGGAAGAATCTGATAGAGACGACACCCTTATTAAGTTGCAAGGTGAATACAAAGCGTTTAATTATTATCACCTTCCAGATCGTAAAGTGGTCGGCTTTTGGAAAGAGGGACTTACCAGCATCAGTAAGGACGAAGGCCTGACCTGGGAATTTAAGCCACGCCGGGCACCAGGAATTGTCAACAGCAATGCTAAAATATGGGGTCAACAAACAACTGACGGTAAATTTGCTGCCGTATATAACCCCTCAGAGTTCAGGTGGCCACTCGCTATCTCCGTGAGTGAGGACGGATTGGACTATAAAAACCTTCTTCTGGTACATGGAGAAATTACGGAGATGCGTTACGGTGGAGAATATAAATCCTATGGCCCTCAATATGTTCGTGGAATTCTGGAAGGAAACGGCGTGCCCCCTGATCAAAAATTGTGGGTTACGTATAGTGTAAATAAGGAAGACATTTGGGTGTCATCTATTCCCGTACCGATTACCGACAAGGCAGATAAACAAGCAAATGACATCTTTGATACGATGGTCGATGGTGAGGCGCTTTTACGCTGGAATACGTATAGCCCGTTACGTGCTCCTGTGAATATCCAACAAACGAAAGATGGTAAAAAAGCACTTACCTTAACCGATTTTGACCCTTTTGATTACGCTAAAGCAGAACGAATTATTCCGGCGACAAAAAAGCTCCGGTTGTCATTCTCTGTGGTTCCGCAACAAAACAAAAACGGCATGCTTGATATTGAACTTCAAGATGCGAAAGGCACTCCAGGAATAAGACTTTCTTTTGATGATCAGGGGTTTATCCACACCAAAGCAGGGTATAGGAATAAAAATTTAACAGCCTACACGCCCGGAGAAAAATATGATATAGATGTGGAATTAAATACCGAAACCAGGTTATACATCATTAAGGTAAACGGTCAGGCTTACGGTGAAAATAAATTATTCGCACCCCTTGAAAATGTTTCCCGCATATCATTTAGAACTGGCCATACCCGTCGCTTTCCAAATGCTGACACCCCTACTGACCAAAAGTATGATTTGCCAAATGCAGATACAAAAATCGAACCTGCTATTTTTTACATTCCTCATCTTAAAACAGAGGCTTTGTAAGTCAAGATACGCTATTTTAGATAACCTGAATATTAACAAATTCAGGTTATCTTTGATGACGTACTGATTTCTTTTTGCACCGCTTATGAAAACAAAATGTCAACGCTAAAAAATGTAGCAGATATGGCCGGCGTTTCTATCGCTACAGTATCTAGGGTACTGAATTCTGACGAAGTAGTAAAATACGAAACGAAGGTGAAGGTGATGAATGCCATGAAAAAATTAAAGTATTCACCAAATAGAGTTGCCCAGCGTTTAAGATCTACAAAGAAAAATAGCAGAATAATTGGCCTGCTCATACCGGATATCCAAAATCCATTTTATGTAGATGTCATTAGGGGAATTGAAGATCATGCTTATGCTAACAATTCTGTAGTCATCATTGGCAATTTCTCGCAGGATGATAAAAAAGAAAAACTTTATATCGATATCTTAAAATCTGAATCTGTTGATGGCTTCATTGTAGCGCCCTCCAATGAAAAGGATGTACATATTAAAGAACTTCTTAAAGAAGGCTTTCCAATAGTTTGTATTGACAGGGGTTTAAAGGACACTGAAGTCGATCTGGTGAAGGTAGATAACCAGGCTGGAGTTTTTAACGCCATCAATCACTTGATTAACTTAGGCCATAAAAGAATCGCGCACATTACCGGAAATCGGCGTATACCTACAACTTTAGAGCGAATTGCAGGATATGAAGAAGCTTTGAAAAAGCATAACATTAAAATAGATCCTGAAATTGTAGTGAGCAAAAAGTCAGATTATCAGAGTGGCGCAGAACTCGCCGATTACCTGTTAGACCTTGATCATCCGCCTACGGCAATTTTTGCCGGAAATAACCTTCTGACATTAGGAGCATTAGACACCATTAACCGTAGAGGCCTAAAAATTCCAGATGAAATCGCAATTGTAGGGTTTGACGATGTTTATTGGGCAAACTCCTTAAATCCTCCCCTGACAGCAGTGAGACAACCAGGTTTTGAAATAGGCAAAAGATCCTGTGAACTTCTTATCCAGCGCATCAATGATCCGAAAAGATCCGTGGCCAGTATTATTCTGAAGACCGAATTGATGGTCAGAAAATCATGTGGATTTAAGTAAGGGAAATCAATAAGTATAGAATAAAAATTTCCTTGAAATAATAATGTAAACGATTACATTTTTATTATCATTGTAAGGAGATGACCTGTCAAGAAACCTTGATAGGCTATAGTGGAAAATGAGATTGCGCCAGAATTATAAGCTGGTGATAGTTTTACGACTAATAAAAATAACCAAATACCAATGAAAAGCACAACTTCAATATCGTTGCTAAACCCAAATAAATTAGTTTTTGGAGCAAACTGTTTCCATGAATTTATTGAAGACTTTCTTAAACTCGGCCTTAAAAGGCTTTATCTGCTTTCTATTGAAGAACTGCAAGGCGAATTGTCGTGTGGGCTAAACAAACTGGAAAGCCATGGCATCACTATAAAGTCAAATCATGCCATTAAACAAGAGCCTTCATTCGAAGGTTTTGAAGAAATACTAAAACAAGCACGGGACTTTGAAGCAGATGCTATAGTGGGTATAGGGGGAGGAAGTGTATTGGATGTTGCCAAGCTGGTAGCCGCACAATTACTAAATGCTCAACCAACTTCGGCCATTACAGGGATAGGAAACCTGTCTGAAAGAAGAACCTACCTGGCGTGTATTCCAACAACAGCGGGTACAGGAAGTGAAGTGTCGCCAAATTCAATTTTGCTGGACAGCAATGGAAACAAAGTTGGTGTAATCAGTCCGTATTTAGTTCCTGATGCTTCTTATGTTGACCCAGTTTTAACCTTATCCGTCCCTAAACATATCACCGCTTCCACAGGTATAGATGCTCTGACACATTGTCTTGAAGCCTATGCCAATAAGTTTGCACATCCAGTAATTGATTTAATTGCTTTAGAAGGCATCCGCCTAGTTTCTAAATCTTTAAAAAAGGCTTGCGATGATGGTACAGACCTGGAAGCAAGAACCCAACTGGCCTTGGGAAGCATGTATGGAGGCATGTGTCTTGGCCCTGTAAATACAGCAGCCGTGCATGCCTTAGCTTACCCTTTGGGTACTGACTTTCACATTAACCATGGATTATCTATATCCTTATTGCTTCCTGCTGTAATGGAATTCACTTTGACAGTCGCACCAGAACGATATGCAACCATCGCAATAGCATTGGGTGCCAAAAAGCAGGCCTCAGATCTGGAAACAGCCAGGGAAGGTGTAAAAATCCTAAGGAAACTAATTAAAGATTGTGGATTACCAACAACACTTTCCGAGCTAAATATTCCGACAAATGCTGTAGCAACGATGGCGGCCGACGCAATGAAAGTCCAAAGGTTGCTTAAAAATAATTTAAGAGAAGTTAGCTTAAAAGACGCCGAAAAAATTTATCTATCAGCATTCTAAAACTATTATGGAGAAAAAATTTAGTGGAGTAGTGGTTCCCATGATCACCCCTTTTACAAAACAATTTCAAGTTGATACCAATGCGGTAGTTAACATCGCAGAACACCTGATTAATCACAATACACATCCCTTTGTATTGGGGACGACGGGCGAATCCGTTTCCATCTCCAAACAGGAAAGATTAAAACTGGTTAAAGCAACGGTAGCTGCTACAGCCGGAAGGAAAACTGTGTACGCAGGCATCTCAGGAAACTGCTTTTCAGAAGTAATAGAAGAAGCCAAAGCATTTGCAGATCTGGGTGTTAATGCCTTCGTTTCTACAATGCCTTGTTATTACCCGGTAGATCCAGATCAGATGTTAAGGTATTTTGAAGCGCTGGCTGATGCCGTTAGCTTACCTTTAATTATTTACAATATTCCATCAACGACGCATCTATCTATTCCTTTAGCTATTGCAGATAAACTAAGTTATCATGATAACATTATGGGCTTTAAAGATTCTGAGAAAGGAATTGACCGGGTAGTCAATGCAATTGCACTTTGGAAAAACAGGCCAGATTTCTCCTATCTGCTGGGTTGGGCACTGATGTCTCAAAAAGCAATGGCTTTAGGGGCTGATGGAATTGTACCCAGCACGGGAAACCTAAGTCCTGGACTTTACCAGACAATTTTTGAAGCAGGTAAAGCGGGAAATGAAAAGTTAGCCCTCAACGCGCAAATTAAGGCAGATTTCATTTCAGAAATCTATCAAAAAGACAAAATACTAAGCAGATCACTTCCTGTATTGAAAACCATGATGTCAGCATTCCAGCTTTGTGAAACAACTGTATTGCCACCCTTGCATCCATTAGAGCACCAACAAGCCGAATCAGTTGTGAATGAAGTGTTAATGACCTTTGGCAATTTAAACAGTATAAATAATATAGAGAATGAAAGTTAACAGGCCAATTTTAGGTATAACAATGGGAGATCCTGCGAGTATAGGACCAGAGGTTGCAGTGAAAGCCTTGGCAAATGCTTCAATTTACGAAAGCTGTAAGCCTATCCTTGTTGGAGATGCACAGACTTGCAAGACGGCTATCGGCTTCTGCAAGCTGGATTTAAAAGTTAATGCTGTAAAAAATGTAAAAGACGCCAAATTTGAGTTCGGCACAATTGACGTTTATGACCTGGAATATGCTAGTCCTGAAATAATAATCGGAGAAAACTCAATTACTGCAGGCCATGCGGCCTTCAACAGTGTGGTTAAAGTGATCGATCTTGCCATGAAAGGGGAAATTGATGCTACAGTAACCGGCCCGATTAATAAAGAATCCATTCATTTGGCAGGACATGATTTCTCAGGCCATACTGAAATCTATGCACATTATACCAACACTAAAAAGTATGGTATGCTGCTAGTTGAAGATGATTTACGTGTTATTCACGTATCAACACATGTTTCTTTAAGAAAAGCATGCGACCTTGTCAAAAAAGACAGGATTGTTGATACCATAGATCTCCTGGTAAGCGCATGCCAACAGTTAGGTATAAAAAACCCAAAAATAGGTGTGGCCGGATTAAATCCTCACGCAAGTGATGGCGGTTTGTTCGGTGATGAAGAGCGAGAGGAAATTCTCCCTGCTATTGAGATGGCACGAGAAAAGGGATATCATGTGGAAGGGCCAGTCCCTGCTGACACCCTTTTCCCCAAAGCTATTGGCGGTGTATATGATGGTATTGTTGCCATGTATCATGACCAGGGACACATTCCATTTAAGATGGTCGGATTTAACTGGGATAAACAGTCCGCACGAATGAAAAGCGTGAGAGGCGTGAACATCACCCTGGGCCTTCCGATCATCAGAACTTCCGTAGACCATGGTACGGCCATGGAAATCGCTGGTAAAGGTTTTGCAAGTGCAGATGCAATGAACTTGGCCATCAAATATGCCGTGAACATCATAGGTATTAAATAAGCAGGGAAATGATAGCTGTTATTGCAGATGATTTTACTGGAGCTGCTGAGATAGGCGGAATCGCCTTAAGGCATGGTTACAATGCTGTTTTTACAACCAATTTAGAGACGCGCTATGATACCGATGTACTGATTATTGCAACAGACACTAGATCTGAGCCCCCGGAGAAGGCAAGGGAAATAATTCGGGAACTGACACTACAACTGCTAGAGCTCGGTCCTGAACTGATTTATAAGAAAATTGATTCTGTACTTCGTGGAAATGTTGGAGAGGAACTTATGGAGCAAATGGAGGTATCTTCTAAAAAAAGAGCTTTGATTATCCCTCCAAATCCTTCATTAAACCGTATCATTAAAGATGGGATTTATTATTATGAAGGTGCTCCTTTAAATAGCTCGAATTTTTCTATGGAATCGGCTATCAAAAACAATTCTTCTAAAGTTCTGGATTTAATTGGTGAAAAATCAGCGCATTATACCACCATCATCTCCAATGGCGATTCGCTTCCAGCGGAGGGTTTAATCATTGGTAACACAGTGGATGAAACAGATTTAACACATTGGGCAGAGAAGCTAGATAACGAAACGCTTATGGCAGGTGGCTCAAGCTTCTTCAATGCAATTCTAAGAAAGATAAGGTTACATCCTATTGCAGATCCGGAACAAAGTTTAGTTGTTGGAAAAAATAGAATATATGTGTGCGGCAGTGCTTTTCCATTTAGCAGGCGAGTTGTTGCAGCATCATTTAATAACGGCCGTTTTGTTGCATATATGCCTTCTGATATGTTTTGCGAAAGTGCGAACATGGAAACCCTATTGATGGCATGGGAAGACAAAATCATTAAAGGCATTTGCGAAACAGGACAAGTCATCATTGCAATCGATGACCTTAAATGCCCGGGTTCAGCTAACCTGGCCACTGATATCAGCAAAGTTATTGCCACAGTTGTTGAACGGGTGATGCTACGGATTAAAGTTGAGGAATTAATAATAGAGGGTGGTGCAACAGCTTCATCGATTATTAAAAAATTAAAATACAAAAAGTTTTATCCGGTTCAGGAACTGGCAGTTGGTGTCATCAGAATGAAAGTTGAAGAAAACAAGGACCTGTTTATAACCATGAAACCTGGAAGCTATCACTGGCCGGCATCAATCTGGAATTACAACAAAAGCATTGAGATATAATAATGCAGGCATGACCTTGATGTAGGTAGTGCCGCATTAAAAAGTACTGGATAAATTGAATTGCGCTCACAAGAAAAACCTTGATATAAAACCTAAACAATAAAACCAAAATATAACGCTAACCAGGTATGAATTCATTGCACGTAGCAGATTACATTATTATTATTGTATTTCTCATAGGGACGCTGTGTTTTGGCCTTAAATTTTCTAAAAGCCAGAAAACAACCAATAATTATTTCTTAGCAAAAGGTAAAATACCTTCTTGGGCATTAGGCATTTCTCTTCTTGCCACGCTCATTAGCAGTGTTACTTTTTTAGCTTATCCTGGCACGGGTTATTCTTCAAACTGGATTTTATTGGTTCAAGGACTCATGGTCCCCATAGTTTTATTTGGCGTCATCTGGTTTATTGTACCCATTTACCGAAAGGTGATTAATTTAAGTACTTACGAATACTTTGAACAACGATTTGGCTCTTTTGTCCGTTATTACAGTTCAATCGCCTTTGTGCTCAGGCAATTTTCAGGAATGGGAACCGTCTTGTTTTTACTGGCAGTGGCGCTCAACAGCATGATTCATATCAACACTTTTGTGATTATCCTTGTGGTGGGCCTCATCATTATCATTATTAACTTGCTCGGTGGGATTGAAGCCGTAATCTGGCTGGATGTTTTTCAAGGATTTATGTTGTTTGCAAGCGGACTCATCTGCATCGGTGTTTTACTCTTTTCGGTGGAAGGAGGACCGATGGAAGTATGGAAGGTGGCAACAGCAAATGACAGAACAGGCTTTGGACCCTATGAATGGGACCTCACCAAATTAACTTTTCTGGTGATGGCCATAAATGGTGCTTTTTATGCAATCCAAAAATATGGAACTGACCAAACGGTGGTACAGCGGTACCTAACAGCAAAAAGCGATAAAGAAGCGATCAGGGCATCTATTTTAGGCATCTTATTAACTGTTCCGGTTTGGGCTTTATTTATGTTCATAGGAACAGCCTTATTTGTGTTTTATAAGCAGAACCCTATCCCGGACGGAATAAGAGCAGATGCCGTTTTCCCCTATTTTATTATGTCGAAATTACCTGTCGGTGTGGTTGGATTAATTCTTTCGGCAATGATTTCTGCTGCAATTTGCAGTCTAAGTGCAGACTTAAATTCACTTGCTGCTGTCGGCGTAGAAGATTACTATAAAAAGATAAAGCAAGAAAGATCTGATAAACATTACTTGAGGGCTTCCAAATGGATTGTTTTTCTTTCCGGTGTGATCTCCATGGCAATCGCCATGTTGTATATCAATGCTGGGAGTGATGGTGTTCTGGGGATTGTATTTACGTTGTATGCCATTTTTTCCGGTGGCATTGTCGGCATCTTTTTACTCGGGTTATTTACCACCAGAACCAACAACCAAGGTGTCACCATCGCAATTATTACCTGTATTATTTTCACGGCCTATGCGGTACTTACATCTACAGAGATAGGAGTCGGAGCTAATAAGTCCATCCTTTTAGATATGGGACGCTTTAATTATACTCACAACAAATTGATGTTAGGGGTGTATAGCCACCTCATCGTGATGATTGTAGGATACCTGGCAAGCTTTTACTTTCCTAAACCTATTATCGATAAAAAGTTACTTTACAGCGGTTGGTTAGCAGTTGAAAGAGCCAACAAGAAAGCAGAAAAAAGTAACCTGGAAACACAGCAACTGTAATTTCAGCTTCTAAATTACAAGCTGAAATTAAGATCACCTGCTAAAATGATAATTCGCAAATTTGATGAAGTTGTTCCAGTCGTAGGGAGTAAGATCATGTGCCCCTTCCCTATTGTGGTAAGCTAACTGTGCATTCACAATGGGTACGTTAATTTGCGGAGGAAGGTCTGGCAGAAGTGATTTGATGCCATATAAAGCATAAACTTTCTCAGCCTGCTTTAATGCAAGGAAAGTACCGACTGGATCTGCCCAAAGATCTTTTGAGGCATTCGTTGCGTAAATTAGCCTTGGTGCAATTAACGCAACCAGCATATGCTGATCAACAGGCAGTAAATGCTCCTTATCGTTGAATTTCTTATAATTGGTATTGAACCAATGAGGGAAAGAGGTATTGATCATTTTGATACTTTCACCAAAGTGTCTGCGGGAAAGTGCAGCACCCGTATTTCCAGAGTTATTAGAAACACACATGGCAAAACGCCTATCCTGCGCAGCAGCCCATAAGGATGCTTTTCCACCCCTTGAATGGCCCACAACGGTTACTTTTTTAGCATCAATAGCAGGATCTGTTTCAAAATAATCCATCACCCTGCTGGCCGCCCATGCCCAGGCACCGATTGCCCTCATGCCATTATCCGCTTGAAGCTGTTCTGGATACAATTGCAAAACACCATTCATAAAGGTATCCCGATGATCAGGAGCCGCATCGCTGACATGAAAAGCAGCAATTGCATAGCCACTGTCGATGAGCATCTCGGCTGGCCAGAAGCCACTTTTCGTCACCCTTGTGGGATCCATATGCTCTTTTCCACGGTTATTGATCAGTAAAAACGCTGGCGCAGCTTTCTTTCGGTTGTTAGGCACAAAGAGTACAAGTTTTAACTTCACCGCTTTATTGTCTTTAACAACCGTAATCACCACTTCTTTTAACGTGGCCTTCCCTTGCATGGCTGCCTTATCCTCCTTTTCAACAGCAAATTTGATGTCATCGAAAGATTTGGGCATTTGCCCGTAAATGTTATCTTCAAAAATGGTAAGGAGCGCTGACCTATTGGCCTCCCAATCTTCGCTGGTCTTGATAGCCTTGTTGTTTCTTGTCTTCAATACATCTGGCAAGGTGTAAGCAGGGACTTTTGATTCGATAAAATTCGTATCTCGAAGGCCCTGAGCTTGTGCTGCAATAAGGGACGAGGTGAAAAGGAGGGTTAAAATCAAGGTTTTCATCAGCAGATCGTTTTTAAGAGGTTATGAAGCTAGGATGAGCTCACAAAAATTACACAAAAAAACTGATTATCGTAAATCATAAAATTCTTCTGCTGTCTAAACAAAGTAGACAACAGAAGAATTCGCTTTCACCAAGAATGTCAGTGCTTAATGATCATGTCCACCCGCCTCAACCAGGTGCATTTCAAATTTTAAGTCCAGATCATTGGCACCTGCAAACTTGGAAGAAAAGTCAATGTCATTCCAATTTTCTGCAGTAATGCTGGCTTTTACACCAGGGTTAAGGTGACGGAGCACATAACGAAAAGTAAAGCCTGTAGCCGTGTGTTCATTAACGGTTAAATAACCAGTCACCCCCACATTTACTTTTTTATTATCCTTATCTCTGTCCCCATAGGCATAAGTTAAAACACCTGCAGGCGCACCTAGAATAAAAGCCTGGTGCAGGTCATGTTTCTCCACAAACTCTGCCTCCATCTCCCGACCGGCAAAGTCAAAAGATTTTAACGTTACTTTATAGGTCTTACCTTCCGTTAAATGTGCATGCGTACCAACCGGCGCCAATCCACTGGCGTCGAAAGCTACCTTTAAAGGCTCCGCTCCGGCAATTTCATTGTAATGATAGTGATCACCATGGACTTCGCGAACTACTTCCAGGAAAGTGAGTTCCGCCTTGCCAATTTCTTCTTCCGGAACTTCCGGTGTCGGACTGTCTTTCTTACACGCGTTAAATGTCAAGGCAATAAATGCAGTCAGGATCAGTGTTTTGTAATTACGTAATTTGTTCATGTTAAATTGTTTTTATGTATTAATAATTAAAATTTGTAGGCTAAGCGGAGGGTGATATTTCTGCCCATGTCATGGGCGTAATACCTGTATTTGTTCATGTATTCTTTATAACTTTTATTGAAAAGGTTGTCGACACTCAGGTTAATGGCGAGCTCATTTTGTTGATGGGTGTATGTTGTGCCTGCAATAAGGTGGAACAGCTGATAAGCCGGTGGTGGAGCAGCATAGTCACTTCCCGCTTCGTAACGTGCCTGTTTACTCACATAGCTATGGCCAAACTGCAGAAAACTAGCGCTGAAAGTGCGAGGCTGAAGGCTCAGCTTTAAACTATGATCCAGCCTGTCTGACGGGATATAGGGAAGGAATTTGTCCGCTGATAAGTTCTTTGCACGTATTACAGCTGCATTAATTTTGTAAGAAAGCGCCTGAAAAAGCCGGTATGACATCGTCAGATCTGCACCTATGAAAGATGCATTGCTTTGTTTATAGCGAAATATTGGATAAGTACCACTGATGGTTTGCTTAAAGTTTAACTCGGCTTCGCTAAAAATGTAATTGTTCAAATATTGCGCATAGGCATCAAGCTGGAACGAAAAACGCTCATTGAAGTGCTTTACCGAATTGATCCATTTGTAGCCCTGCTCACTTTTTAGATGAGCATCTCCAATTTCATAGATGCCGGCACCATGGTGCAAACCATTGCTGTAAAGTTCATTTGCTGTAGGTGCCCGCCAGGCCAAACCTATATTCGAAGTTAATTTCCAGGAATGGTTAAGGTTCCATGTTCCGCCTGCAGAACCGGTAACATTGTGAAAATCATTGCGGCCGCCGTAATACTGCTCAGCAACATCCTGATCAGCATCCTGGTTTGCATACCGAAATCCGGCTGCATCAAACACCTTGAGGTCATACCTTAAACCTGCTTCCCACTCAAAAGCTTTTTTTACCCATTTCTGGATGATAAAAAAACCGGCGGTCATGCTATCGTAGTTGGGGATAAAAGTGTTGGCCAATGTGCCTGGAATATTATTATTGACCTGTGCCGTTCCATTGAAGCCATAGGATCTTGCAGTGCCATTTTCTTTCCGGTGCTCCAAGTCAAGATCAATGGTATGGGTGTTTAACACCAGGTCGGTAATGGGCAGCGCTTCCCTGTTTCCACGTCTGAAGTCAAATTCCTGGCGATGATTTTGCTGAAAACCATAGACCAGGTTCAGCGATTGATGGTCATTGAGATCAAAGTGCGTCTTTAATTTAAAGAGCTGGTGTACGACATTTTGTTTAGGTACTGAAATATCGTAGGTAAAGCCGTAATCTTCCAAAGGCCTGCCCTGCGCTATGCGGGCCTCAATATCTTCTTTAGTGCCAACATGGGCGCTGTACAGAATACCTAAAGTGGTAGTAAACTGGCTGTAATAGGCTTCATAACTCGCCTTGTTCTTCCGATACCCTAATGCGGCGCTGTAATTCAACTCCCTCAGTCCTGTGTTTCCCAGATAATAAGCTGCGCTGCGAACATTTCCAGCTCTTTTAAAAGACCCCTGGATGCGCCACCCAAATCCCGGCAAAGCCGCCAATCCGCCATGAAGCATCCCTGATGAAATCACCGAACGGCCATTACTTGATCTGATCAGGTTAAACTCGCCACCCATCCCTTTCTCCACCGGAAGTGCAGGTGGATTTACGATAATGACTCCCCCAATAGCATCAGCACCATATCTAACAGATTCTGCGCCTTTAATGACATGCATACTTTCTGCCATCAGAGGATCAATTTCAGGTGCATGCTCCGTGCCCCATTGCTGACTTTCTAACCTGATGCCATTGTTTAAGATCAGGATACGGCTACTATGCAGTCCGTGGATCACAGGTTTTGAAATGGTAGCACCAGTCTTTAATACATTTACACCAGCTATTGCTTTTAAAACATCTCCCAATGCAGCACCTTTTGAGGTTTCCAGCTGTTTGGAAGATAAAGTAGAGGAAACAGCACTTCGCCTAACCGGAAGTGCTAAACCATGAATGTGGACCTCATTCAACCCAATAGTTGAAGAATCTGTTTTTTTAAGGGAATCAATTTGCGGCTGCAAAGTATCCTGCCGGGCTTGTGCGAACACATCCGGGGATAACAATAGCATCGCAGCGATTACAAAAAATAACCTGTTGCGCATAAGAAAAGGAAATTAAATAGCGTAAAGCGGCTGGAAAAAACAGCACGGGTTTGCCTTAAACGTTTCGTTTAATGGCATCGACAAGAAGTCTTGAAAAGACTAAAGTAAAGAAGGGGGACCCTTATTGGACCAGCCGAGGCCAGCTAAGGATAGTAGTTTTTGATTAACCTGCGTATTGATGGTTTGAACATTTCCTTCAAAATGAATTAAAGTCATTGTTGCCATATCAAGTAACGGAATGGGTTGGTGATGGGTGGTGTGATCACATAGCTCACATTTCACCTGGTGTGAAGTCAGGTTTTCGCCCTGCAGCTGTGTACTTACAGAGTCCTCATGATGGTGAAGCACATCCATAACCGGAGCCCCGGCAAAAAGGAGCACCATAAGCACAGTGACAAATCTCTTTGCAGCCAATAAAAATATATTTCCTTTATGGGGCTTCACACCGCAAAACTGCATTTTTTTACTGGAAAGTCAGGTAACATTTTAATGAGAAAATGGCAGCAACAAAAAATGAGGGCATTACCACCCTCATTTTTAAACAGTTAATTCTTCAAAAGAATTATATTTTATGTGATTACAGATCAAAGCAACTCAATTGATGGCTTAACATGACTACGCCATTTCCTTCTTCAAAAATTTACCGGTTAAGCTAATCGGGTTTTGAATCAATCCTTCAGGTGTACCTTCAAATAAAATCCTTCCCCCACCGGCGCCACCTTCTTCACCAAGATCAATCACCCAGTCGGCAACTTTCACTACATCCAGGTTATGCTCGATCACCAATACGGTATTACCCTTTTCAACAAGCTCATTCAATACACCCAGCAATACATTGATATCCTCGAAATGCAAACCTGTGGTCGGTTCATCCAGGATGTAAAAAGTCTTTCCGGTATCCTTCTTTGATAATTCTGTTGCCAGCTTTACCCTTTGGGCCTCACCACCAGACAAAGTAACTGACGACTGACCAAGGGTAATATAGCCCAAGCCTACATCTTTCAGCGTCTTTATTTTACGGTAGATCACGGGCATATTTTCGAAAAAATCACAAGCATCCTCGATGCTCATGTCCAGCACATCGCTAATGGACTTCCCACGATAGCGAACTTCCAAAGTTTCGCGGTTATACCTTCTGCCGCCACATTCCTCACAAGGCACCTGCACATCAGGAAGGAAATTCATTTCAATCACTTTCAGTCCGGCACCGTGACAAGTTTCGCACCTGCCGCCCTTTACATTGAAAGAAAAACGGCCTGGTTTATAACCACGGATTTTTGCTTCCGGCAACTGCACAAACAGGTTCCGGATATCAGAAAACACACCGGTATAAGTCGAAGGATTAGAACGCGGGGTTCTGCCAATTGGCGCCTGGTCAATTTCTATAACTTTATCAATTTCCTTTAAGCCCGAGATTTTCTCGTAAGGCAGGGGGTGTTTTTTGGCCCTGAAGAAATGGTGGTTTAAAATCGGGTATAAGGTTTCAGTAATTAAACTCGACTTACCACTGCCGGACACACCGGTCACCGCAATAAATTTCCCCAATGGAAAATCTACCGACACATCCTTTAAGTTATGTCCGCTGGCCTTAATAATGGAGAGTTTATGCCCGTTTCCTTTTCTTCTTTTCTTGGGGATCTCAATTTTCTTTTTACCGTTCAGGTAAGCTGCTGTCAGTGTTTTAGATTTCAGGATTTCTGCGGGTGTTCCCTGGGCAACAATAAAGCCACCTTTAAAACCTGCAGCAGGGCCAACATCAATCACATGATCCGCTTCCAGAATCATCTCTTTATCGTGTTCCACCACTAAAACCGTATTCCCAAGATCACGCAGGTTCTTTAATGCATTGATCAGCCGTTCATTATCTCTTTGATGCAGACCAATACTTGGCTCATCCAGAATATACATTACATTCATCAGCTGTGAACCAATTTGTGTAGCCAACCTGATGCGCTGTGCCTCACCACCTGATAAAGTTCTTGCCGTACGGTCAAGCGTAAGGTAATTTAACCCTACATCGCTTAAAAAGCCTAATCTAGACCTGATTTCTTTAAGTATTTCTTTGGCGATGGTATTTTGTCTTTCATTCAGCCTGTGTTCCAAATTTTCATACCAGGCTTTAACGCTCACAATGTCCATTTCGGCAAGCTCAAAGATGTTCATGCCATCAAGTTTGAAATGCAGGCTTTCCCTTTTTAAACGGGCACCATTGCAAACGGGACAAGTTTTCAGTTTGCGGAAACTGTCCATATCATCTGCCGGGCCTTCGCCTTTACGTTCCTGTTGTTCTTCCAGCAGCTTAATGATGCCGTCAAAAGTAACCTGGTAATTCTGGACATTCCATTTATTATATTCTACAGCGACCGAAAGTAAATCCGGACTGCCGTTCAACAGGAGGTGGATGATGTCTTCACTTAATTTCTCGATCGGTGTAGAAAGAGAGAAGCTATATTTTTTGGCCAGTGCTTTAAGCACCTGGAACATCCATATATCCCTGTACTCACCCATTGGGGCCAGGCCGCCGTTCATGATGCTTAATTTAGGATTAGGCATCACAGACTCCCGGTCTACGACAAAGATATAACCCAAACCATCACAGCGCTCACAAGCGCCATAAGGAGAATTAAAGGAAAAGCTATTGGGCTGCGGTTCATCATAAGAGATACCTGTGCTTGGGCACATTAAAAAGCGACTGAAATGGGATACGTTGTTATCCTTATCGCTGATTTTGATAATGCCCTTGCCTACACGCATCGCAGTTTGCAAAGAGTCAAGCAGGCGCTTTTTATCTTCTCTGTCAATGATCAGCCGGTCGACAACAATTTCAATATCATGGATCTTGTAACGGTCAAGCTGCATTTTCGGGACAAGGTCTTGTATGTTTCCATCTACGCGGACCTTTACATAACCTTGTTTACGAATTTGCTCAAACAATTCGCGGTAATGGCCCTTACGACCTTTTATCACAGGTGCCAGGATATTAACCGGCATCTGGTCGTATTTTTTAAAGATATTTTCTATAATCTGCTCCTCGCTCATGCGCTCCATTTTCTCACCGGTATTGTAAGAATAGGCTTCGGCCACACGGGCATAGAGCAAACGCATGAAATCGTAAATTTCGGTGATGGTACCTACGGTAGAGCGGGGGTTTTTACTGGTGGTTTTCTGCTCGATGGCAATAACCGGACTTAGGCCGGAAACTTTATCTACATCAGGTCTTTCCATGCCACCCATAAACTGCCGGGAATAAGCACTGAAAGTCTCCATGTAACGGCGTTGTCCTTCCGCGTAAATGGTATCAAAGGCAAGGGACGATTTCCCGCTTCCACTTAAACCGGTTACGACAACCAGTTTGTTCCGGGGAAAGGATACATCTATATTTTTAAGGTTATGAACCCTGGCGCCATATACTTCTACATCTTTTTGCTCACCAAGGTCAACAGTATTCTTACTCATATGTTATTCAAAACTGCTATAAATCTTTGTATCAGACAGCAAAATTTCAGCCACAAAAGTACCGTTTTTTCTGTTAATGGAATGTCCTATATCGAATCCTTTTTAGGGGCTTGGAAATTAAAGAGGCTTGTTTATATAAGAGTAAGACAAGTTGATAAGAAGTGATAGTGGATCTAGGGTGGATCTACCATGGATCTACGTTGTATCTACCTTTTTGTGGAGAAAGGTAGATGCAGGGCAGATCAATGCCTGATCTGGTATACTTACTTTATTAGGTGTGATATTCTCCTCCTCTAAAAATGCTGAATTTATCGGCTTCGCTTTTTCGAAATTGTGCTGGAAGAAAACCAGGGCGAAAAGATAGACAATAGTGGTTTAAACAAAAAAACCACTTACATTCTTCATATAAGTGGGTTCATCTATCGTAATACCGAGCTAAATATACTCAGCTAATAATTTTCAAAACAAGAGATTATAATTTCATATTCTTTTTCTGTTCGTTCCAAACCAATAATTCTTTGGGGGCTTTATAGCCATAACGAACAGGATTTTTAATAATCTGTTTCATAGATATTAATTTATAAACATAACCAGCCGTTTCGCGGTTAAGTTTCATTTTAAAATAATTATCTTGATTTTGACGGTTGATTTGTTTTCTCATGTGACCATCACCTACATTGTATGCTGCTGCAACTAAGGTCCAGTTACCAAAAATGTTATGTAATTCTTTGAGGTATTTAGCGGCAGCGATGGTAGATTTACGCAGATTATTGCGTTCATCGACTTTAGAATTGACTTTTAAGCCATAACCTCGGGCAGTAGCGGGCATAAATTGCCAATAGCCTGCTGCACCTTTGGGAGAAACTCCGCCTTTGATGCCAGATTCTACAAGTGGCATATATTTAAAATCTTCAGGAATGCCGTAAGACTTTAGAATTGGCTCAATAACAGGAAACCATTCTGCTGCTCTTTGGTGCAAGCCATTACTTTGAATTTTTGCATAAGAAAACCTTTTTAGAGATTTTTTCATTTTAGCCTCCACCCTTTTATCTCCTTTGGGTAAAGTCTCTTTTGCAAAATTTAAGGGCACCCTTACTTGTTTAGGGGCTTTTACTTTAACCACCTTAGTTACCTTCGGTGCCACCTCTCTCGCAGGGGTTTCCTGTTTTACAGAGGTTATTTGAACTGTTTTTTTATCTACTTTTACTACACTTTTTTCTGCTTGGGGCAGTTGGTAAGCAAACACTGTTGCCATGATCAATAAGCTTAAAATTACTGCGCATGTTACTCCGTGTTTCTTTATCATTTTCCTCCTTCTTTTGGTTAATAATATAAAACGGCTGCAAATATAGTTTATATGAACCTAATTATCAAGCTATTACGAAACTTAATGCAGAAATCGCCCTTTAAACATCTCTCAACAGCGATTTTTTATCGATCAAAACCATTGAAATTATGAATTTAAGAATCCATGTTTTTTTGCTAAATTTGCAGCCCGCATAATTATGTGGTTAACACAGTATCATGATTAAAAATAACAACAGGAACAGTCGGGATGACAAGTCCAAACCGGGCAACAGAAGCACAACTGGCAGAAGCAGAAGTAGTGCAGACAGCACTTACAAGGAGAAAAGCAAATTTGGAGAAAGAGGCGACAAAGAAGCTCCTAAAAGCGGTTACCAGGGAAAAAGTACAGGCCCAAGAGATTTCAAACCGAGAGAAAGCAGAGAAGGTGATTCAAGAGGTTACCAAGGCAAAAGCACTGGCCCAAGAGATTTCAAACCGAGAGAAAGCAGAGATGGTGATTCAAGAGGTTACCAGGGCAAAAGCACTGGCTCAAGAGATTTTAAACCAAGAGAAACCAGAGATGGTGATTCAAGAGGTTTTAAACCACGCACTGGCGATGCCAAAGATTTCAAACCCCGTACCCCTAGAGATGGTGACAGTGCTGCGCCTAAAACCAGAGGTTACATTAAAAAAGACAACTTTGCTGCAGGAGCTGAGAAGCCTTACAGAAAGTTCGATGATAAAAAAGGCTCCGCGTCAAGAAGTACGGACAGCAGGCCTTTTAGAAAAAGAGAAGAAGAAGGTGGAGAAGGACGCCCTAGCTTTTCACCTCGCGGTGACAAACCGGTTATGCGTAGCAGGAAACCTGCTGAACCGAAAGCAGATGATGGCCTGATCCGTTTAAACCGTTACATAGCCAATTCAGGAATATGTTCCCGCCGTAAAGCAGATGAGCTGATCGCTGCTGGTGTAGTGAGCGTAAATAATATAGTGATTTCTGAACTGGGCCATAAAGTAGACCCGGCAAAAGACAGCATCCGTTACAACGGTGAATTGTTGAAACGCGAAAAAAGAGTTTATGTGTTGTTGAACAAACCTAAAGATTACATCACCACTACTGACGATCCTCAGGAAAGACGTACCGTGATGCAATTGGTGGAAAAAGCCAGCAGAGAACGCATTTACCCCGTTGGCCGTTTAGATAGAAATACCACTGGTTTATTGTTAATGACTAACGATGGTGATCTTGCTGATAAACTTTCACATCCAAAAAATGGCATTACTAAAATTTACCAGGTAGAACTTAACAAAAGCTTAAGCCAGGGTGACTTGAATAAAATTCAATTTGGTATAGAACTTGAAGATGGTTTAATTAAACCTGACAGCGTTTCTTATGTTGCCGGTGGCAGCAAAAAAGAAATCGGCATACAAATACACAGTGGTAAAAACAGAATTGTACGCAGGATTTTCGAACACCTGGGTTATGATGTAGTGAAGCTTGACCGTGTTGTGTATGGTAATCTAACCAAGAAAGACCTTCCACGCGGCAGATGGCGCTACCTGGAAGAGCATGAACTGATTCAAATCAAACACCTGATCAAATAATTAATTAATATATGTATAAGATCTTCTCCCTGTTACCTGTAATTTTATTGAGCTTTAACACCCAGGCACAAAAAACTAATTTTAACCTGCTCATTGGAACATATACAAATACTGGTAAGAGTGAGGGGATCTATACTTATAACTTCAATACTTTAAACGCGGAAACCAGCTTAAAAAGCACCACAAAAGATGTGGATAACCCTAGTTTCCTTGCAATTTCTCCAGACCGCAGATCTGTATACAGCGTCCATGAATCGGGCGATAAAAGTGCTGTAAGTGCTTTTAGCTATAATGCGACAGCAGCTGAATTGCTGTTGCAGAATAAAAAGGACAGCGAGGGTGCAAATCCTTGTTATATTACGGCCGATAATAAAAACGTGATTGTGGGCAACTATTCTGGGGGCACCATTACTGTTTTTGGTAGAAACCCTGATGGATCGCTAACCGACGCCAAGCAGGTTATCCAACATACCGGTAAAAGCATCGACCCAAAAAGACAGGAAAGTTCGCACGTGCACATGGTTCAGTTTACACCAGACAAGAACTTTCTGATTTGTAACGACTTGGGTGAAGACTTGGTTTACATTTACAATTATTACCCCCTGGCCAGTGCTCAGGTGCTGACCTTAAAAACGGTGTACAAAACACAGCCTGGTACCGGACCAAGGCATATGACTTTTAGTCCGGATGGTGGATTTGCTTACCTTACCCATGAATTTAACGGCAGTATTACTGCCTTTAGTTATGCTAACGGTAATTTAAACCGCATCCAGGAAATTGCCTCTACAGAAGAAGGCTTTACAGGAAAAGTTGATGCCGCGGATATTCATGTATCTCCGGATGGCAAGTTTTTATACCAAAGTAACCGTGGCGATCTGAATACCATTTCGGTGTTTTCTATTTTTCCAACGGGCAAACTGGCCTTCGTATCCAGGGTAAGTACTTTAGGTGAAGGGCCAAGGAATTTTGCCATAGACCCCAGCGGAAAATACTTACTGGTTGCCAATCAAAAAAGCAATGAAGTAGTTATCTTTAACAGAGATCAAACTACCGGCGCTTTAACCGATTCAGGCAAAAGAATTGCCGTAGGTGCACCTGTAAACCTTGTATTCGACGATAATAACTAACATTTCGTCAACACCTTCTGCTTTTCAATAATGCTATTGTAATAATCTATATAGATGGGAAGGATTTTCTTCAGGTCAAAATCCTGTGCTCTTTTAAAAGCATTTTCTTTAAACTGATGAAGTACTTCGTCATTCTCCAGGATGGAGATGGATTTCAAAGCCATATCTTCAACATCGCCTACATTACTCATATAGCCACAATATCCATCTATATTAAGCTCGGGTAATCCACCGGCATTCGATGTAATAGCAGGAACTTTGCAAGCCATGGCTTCAAGGGCGGCCAAACCAAAGCTCTCCGATTCTGAAGGCATCAAAAACAAATCAGATACCGACAGAATTTCTTCCACGGCATCCTGTTTACCTAAAAACCTTACATGTTCACCAATACCGAGGTCTCTGCACAACTGCTCATTCGGCGCACGCTCCGGCCCATCACCTACCATCAATAACTTTGAAGGTACTTTATCTAAAATCCGATGGAACATCAAAATCACGTCGCTTGTCCTTTTCACCTTCCTGAAATTGGAAGTATGAATCAGAATCCTTTCGTTATTCGGTGCAATGGCCTTTTTAAAATGATCTTTTGGCTGTAAGCTAAACCTGTGAAAATCGATGAAGTTAGGGATCACTTTAATTTCCCCGGTAATGTCAAAATGGTTTAGCGTGTCATCTTTTAAGCTTTGTGAAACCGTGGTAATACCATCAGATTTGTTGATAGAAAAAGTAACCACTGGTTTATAGGTTGGATCTTTCCCTACCAGGGTAATATCTGTACCGTGCAAAGTGGTTACAAAAGGAATATGAATACCATAGGTAGCCAGGATCTGCTTCGCCATAAAGGCTGCAGATGCATGGGGTATGGCATAATGAACATGTAGAATATCTAGTTTCTCAAACCTGACCACATCTACCAGTTTACTGGCCAGGGCAGATTCATAGGGGGCGTAATCAAACAAGGGGTAATCTCTTACGGATACCTCATGGTAAAATAAATTTGCAGAGAAAAAGTCTAAACGCGCCGGCTGACTATAAGTAATGAAATGAACCTGATGTCCTTCATCTGCAAGTGCTTTACCTAATTCAGTAGCAACTACACCACTACCGCCAAAAGTTGGGTAACAAACTATACCTATTTTCATTGAAATATTATTGTTTTTAATTGGTGATGATGCTATCATAAGCGATGCAAATTACCACACTTCCATTGAGCTTTGTGTTAAACAATTGCAATTATTTTGTAAAGGCCATTACTGCTTCATCTCATTTAGGATCACCATATACATTTCGTTAGGTCTTTGGGTGCCGATATAATATTCCAGGCCATCGCGGTCGGTAAGCACTACAGCATCCTTTCCGGAAGAATAAAAGCGGATACTGCCCTTTCTGTGAAGGTTATAAACCGGGTTATTCAAAATAAAGTTGTTGTACTTGTCCTTCCGCACCTTCACAATGCTGTTCAAGTCTATCTTCACTCTTTTTGCCGTCCACAGTCCGTCAATGATGATACTTTTATTGTAGATGCAGGTTTGGTACTGGATCAAAAACATCAGGATGATAGAAATCCCGATAATTCCAAAGCCTACAATCAGGTAAAGACTCTGTGTATTGTTGCGGTCACGTTCGTAAACATAGGCGGCAAAGCAGAAAGCAACGATAACCATCCGGATAAGAATTCTGATGTAATCCCTTCCGATATACTGCTTTTCTAAAAAAGCGCAATTATTGACCATTTCATTATTATTCAATTGTAGCAGATTTTAATTCGAATATAGTCACTTTTTTGCTACCAGCACTTACTTTATATCTATTGTCTGCACGCATCCCCACAACCCATATAATTTCTCCATTGCCATTAACCAGGATTGGAATATGCGCCTTTAGCGGGAGCGGCACCTTTTCATCTATGAAATAATCACTCAGTTTCTTAAAAACTGCCATCCCCAGGGGCATGAAACGATCGCCATCCTGCCAACACCGTAAAATTAAGGGGTACATCAATTTATCCCCATCAACGAAAGCTTTATGAGTTACTTTTTCAAAATTGAGGTTATCGGTATGGCTGATCAGGAGTTGCTGCTTACCAAAAACGACAGTCTCATCATGCGGATGCACCGCCAGATCATATTGATCAGCGGCAGTTTCAACAGGAGATATCAGTAATTCACCGCGGTCGATGGTAGCCCTATGGCTATGGCTGTAAAAGGAGACACCGCTTTGTTTATCCAGCGATGACAAAATATCCCTCACCACAGGATCCTGAAAGTTAAATGGCCTCAACAGTTCAAACAGCAATAACTGCTGGGGCTTTAGGGCTTTTATTTCAGCCAGAGACAGCGTCGTCAGGTGCTGATGTGTCTTACAAATGGAAGAGCGCAGGGTGTTGACCACTTGCTGCAACACCATTTCCGTTTCACTGAACTTCTCAATATTCTGTTCAAAAGTCTGCTCCAGGTTTGGGTTTATCGCTTTCAGCTGGGGAAGCACGTGAAGCCTGATCTTATTGCGCGCATAATGATCTGCCCTGTTGGAGCTATCTTCAACGAAATCAAGATGCTCCTTTTCTATCACTTCATCTATTTCAGTCCTCGACAAACACAGCATGGGTCTGATCAGGAAGCCTCTTTTAGGCAAAATACCATGCAGGCCGGCAATGCCGGTACCGCGGGTTAAGTTGAGCAATATCGTTTCTATAGCATCAGTCTGGTGATGCGCTACAGCGATAAAGTCGTAGTTTTCCTGAACTCTGGTTTCCTCAAACCAGTCATAACGCAAAGTCCGGGCAGCCATCTGGGTAGAAATTTTTTGCTCTTCAGCGTAAGCTTTAGTGTCGAAATGTTTCACATAGAAAGGCATATCCATGGTTGCAGCCAGCATTCTCACAAATGCTTCATCCCTTTGGGATTCATCACCACGAAGGTTGAAATTACAATGTGCGATACCACAGCTATAACCGGCAAGCTTAAACAAATGTACCAGGAGCACTGAATCTCTACCTCCGCTTACCGTGAGCAATACTTTTTGGTCAGCGCGCAACAGGGAATTTTGATCAATATAATCCCGGAATTTTTGTAAAGGAAACATCTTTCAAAAATATTTAATTTAAAATGGTTAGCAAACAACTAACTTTGTAAAGTGCAGAAATTATACCTTTTATTGTTATTGGTCTTTTTATTCCCAGCTTCTTTACTTGCCCAGGAAAGAACAAAAATATATTTAATCAAAAGCGAACGGGGAATCATTGATAATAAAACGAAAACCACCTATATCAGGAAACCGGTTTTCCGTCACGATAATGCTATCCTAACCTGTGATAGCGCGGTATTTTATGAAGATAAGAACATTTTTGAAGCTTTCAATAATGTACACATTAACCAGGCAGATACCCTGAACATCTATTCTGATCGTTTAAACTACAATGGCAACACCAAAGTTGCCCACCTGACCAACAGGGTTAAAATGCTGGACCAGGAGTCGGTGCTGACCACCAATGTTTTAGACTATAACATGGGCACTAGAATTGGTACTTATGTAAATGGCGGAAAGATTGTCAATAAGGATGTAACCCTGACCAGCAAAAACGGCTATTATTTCGCTAACACCCGCGATGCTTACTTTAGATATAATGTAGTGGTGGTTACGCCTCAAACAACAATCAAATCTGATACACTGCGCTATAACACCTTAACCAACTGGACTTATTTTTATGGCCCTACCAATATCAAAGGTAAGGACGACAACCTTTACACGGAGAACGGTGCTTATAATACCAAAACTGAATACGCTTATTTCGGTAAGAAAAACTTATATACTTCAGGCAGTAAGTCACTAAGGGGCGACAGTTTGTATTATGATGGCGTGGCGGGTTATGGGAAGGCGGTGCGTAACATCGTCTTTCTGGATACGACCGATAAAACTTCCATGTACGGACAGCTGGGTTATTATTACAAGGCTGACGAGCGAACGATTGTAACGAAAAACGCTTATGTGGGCCTTGGCACCAATGATTCGCTAATGGTGAATAATGTGAAGCGACCGGATAGTTTATGGCTTGGCGCAGATACACTGGAGACGGTGATGGTGCCGCGGCATACCTTGAAATTATTGGCCCTGCCGGTGATCCAAAAAGACAATGAATTGGGGGAAGTGCTTCCTGATGACGAAGCGCTAGGGCTGACTGAGGCAGAAGCAGCAAACGAAATAGAAGCACGAAAGAGCCCTAAACAAGCGGTTACCGATAAAAAGGAGCCGGTTAAAACCGATAAGAAAGAAGGCCCTCCGGTAGTTGAACCTCCTAAAATTCCAAAGGATAGTTTGACGAAAGACAGTGTGATCAGAAAAGAAAGTAATGTTGTCAAGGACGTTGTTGCTCCTGAAGACGTTGTTGCGCCTAAAGAAGTGGTGAGCAGTAAAGACAAAGCTGTAAAGAAAAAAAGACTGACCAGAAAAGAAAGAAATGCACTTAAAGACAGTATTGCCAGGAACGAAAGCTTGATTGGTAAAGACAGTCTTGACCGGGCTGCTGTTAAAATAAAGGATTTGGTCATTTTAAAAACGGATAGTGCTACCTTGAAAAAAGACAGCACCATCAAAGTATCGGTATTGCCGGATAACAGCAAGGAAAAAGCAGTTCCGGGGAAAGATCCTGCCGCAGTAAAGACAGCCGTCGCTGCAAAAAAGGCTGCTGCAAAAAAGACCACGATTAAAGATACGGTTAAAAACCCTGTGGATACGGTTAAAGCCAGGACGATCAAGGCTTACCACAATGTGAAAGTATACAAGTCCAACTTGCAGGCACGGGCTGATTCATTGTTTTATACCAGTGCCGACTCCACCCTTCGCTGGTTCCACAACCCCATTTTGTGGGCAGAGGGGACTCAACAGACCGGCGACACAATCTACTTACAGCTCCGGAATAAAAAGTTGAATTCGGTACAGGTGTTGGAAAATGGTTTTACAGTGAATGTGTATAAAGATTCTACCAATTTTAACCAGATCAAAGGAAAACTGATGACCGGCTTCTTTAAAGATGGCAAGTTAAGCAGGATGTATGTGGACGGGAATTCAGAAAGTGTTTACTTCAGCAAGAAGGATAATGGTGAGTATGATAAGATGAACCGCACCATCAGCAGCAGGATAAAAATTCTGTTCAAAAACGATGAGATCAGCGAAATTGTACCGATCAAGGATGTTGAAGGAACTGCTACTGAGGCTAATGAAGTAAAAGAAGAAGTGCTGCTGACGGGCTTTATCTGGAAACCGGAGAACAGGCCAACGTCAAAAGCGGCGATCACCAATCCAAAAACCCCAGCTAAACCCAAGGCGAAAACAACGGCAGTAGCTAAAGGAGGTGCCAAACCAGCGACTAAAACACCAGTCAAGACCAACGCAAAAACACCGGCAACGACAGCAAAAACACCCGTAACAACGGCTAAAACACCTTCAAAGACGGATACAGCTGGGGTGAATCTGGATACAACGAAAACTGCATCGGACAGCACGAAGAAAGTAGTAGATACAGTGAAGAAAGCGGTTACACCTGTGCCGACTGTAAAAAAGTAATCAACTTCTTCATTGCCTGGCCACGGTGGCTGATTTCATTTTTCTGCTCCATACTCATTTCTGCGAAAGTGATTTCGTAACCATCAGGTTGGAAAATAGGATCATAGCCAAAGCCTTTCACGCCCGCACTTTCCTGTCGAAGGCTGCCGTTAATAACGCCTTCGAATAGGTATTTCTGATTATTTTGGATCAGGGATATGACTGTTCTGAAACGGGCATTTCTATTGGATTGACCTTCCATTTTTTTCAATACGAGTTCGAGGTTAGCCTCATCTCCACCACCACCAGCATACCGGGCAGAATAAATTCCCGGCTCATTGTTCAGCGCTTCTACTTCCAGTCCGCTGTCGTCAGCAAAGCAATCAAGCTGGTAATGCACCTGCACATAAGTGGTTTTTAGTTCCGCATTTTCGGCGAATGAACTGCCAGTTTCGGGTATGTCAGTTGTACATCCAATATCACGCAGGTTTAATATTTTGTATTGTCCGGCTAAAAGCTGGGTAACTTCTGCTGTTTTGTGTTGGTTGTTTGTTGCGAAAACTAGTTCTCTCATGATAAGGTTAATTGTTGCAGGCTCTTCCACAAGGCTTTTTTAATAGTGATGTCCACTTCAAGTGCATCCAGTTCTGAAGAAAAAATAGTTTTGACAGTCCCCTGCAGGCCAATCAGCTCGGTTTGCTGTTCCGACAGGCCCATGGTGGCTGGTGCTATTCCAAAAGAAAGCAGGAGCTGGGGCTGGAAATAAGCAGTTAATTCCTCAAAGCTCACACCCTGATGTTGCTGGTAATTGAGCACTGCACAATCATTTGGGCTGAGTTTTATAGCTGTCACAATTTTCCATAACAAAGCTGTACCAGCCGGCGAACTCACCGGGTTATTGGCATCATTGACAAGAATAAGCACCTTCCTTGAATTTTCACCAAGGAATTGATAGTTCGGTACTGGAGCTGACGTTTCTATCACAGGAACGTCGTTCTTTACCTCCGGTGTTTCTTTTACAACTGCAGTTTCCTGAGCCACAGATGGAACTGAAGTAACATCATTGGCAATCAGGTAGATATCATCCGTAAAAAATAACCGTAAGGCTTCCATATTGCTGGTAAGTTGCGCTGCCATTAAAATCTTTTTAGGGGGAATCATTTTTCTGTTAAAATTAGTTAAATATCTAATTAAAGCGCCTTTATTTATTACTTTTATACCTTAAAAATACAATAACACCCCTGCGTAAGCGACTGATATGGCTTCTTAGACCATCAATGATTTGGTAAGGCAGCTGTTAATGAGGCGTGTTATTAAATTTGATTAGATTTGCAAAATTAAAATTGAACAAAATACAATGAAGCGATCATGAACTTATGATAGTTTCATCACCATTAAATAACAAACTAAATATCAATGAAAAAAATATTATGGATGACAGGCGGATTACTCTGTTTGTTCTTGAATGTACAGGCACAGAAAAAAAACATAGATAAAGTTGTGGCTGTATTGGGCAACAATGTAATCCTGTTATCTGAACTTAACCAGCAGTATGCTCAATATTTGAATTCAGGAAATACAAATAACGAAAGTGTAAAATGCTATATTCTACAGCAAATGCTCGTGCAGAAACTCTTGAAGCAACAGGCTGAAATTGACTCGGTAATGGTGGATGACCCGCAGGTTGACGAAGAAGTGGATAGAAGAATGCGTTCGAGCATCCAGCGTGCAGGTGGTCAGGACCGCCTGGAGCAATTCCTGAACAAATCGGTGCTACAATACAAGGATGAAATCAGACCTGACATTAAAGATGCCTTAATCGCTAATAAAATGCAGGGAACAATCACTCAAAATGTGAATGTTACGCCTTTGGAAGTGAAGAAATATTTTGACACCTATCCGAAAGACAGCTTGCCGGATATCAATACGGAATTCGAAATTGGTGAGATCGTATTGCATCCCGAATTGACTAAAGCAGAGAAACAAAAATACTATGATAAGCTGGATGCGATCAGGCTAAGGGTTAAAAGTGGAGAAGACTTTGGCTTCCTTGCCAAAACTTATTCAGAGGATCCGGGATCATCTCCTGATGGTGGTGATTTAGGTTTCTTCGATCGTACCATGATGGTGAAAGAATTTACGGCTTATGCTTTTAAATTAAAACCAGGGGAGATTTCTCCAGTGTTTGAAACTGAACACGGTTACCACATTTTACAGGTAATTGAGCGCCGTGGTGAACAGGTACATGCAAGACATATCTTGGTTCGTCCGTTAGTTACTCCTCAAAGTTTAGAACGTGTGAAATTGCATGCCGACAGTATTTACAAAAATATTTTAGCTAAAAAAATCCCTTTCTCTACTGCTGCATCAAAATATTCAGACAATAAAGAATCCAAATACAATGGTGGGATGATGTTATATGCAGACAACGTAACCGCAAGAACAACATTCATTCCTGCTGATAAAGTAGATCCAAAAATCTTTATGGTGGTAGATACCATGCAGGTTGGAGGCGTTTCTGAACCAGTGCCATTTACAGGGGCAGATGGTAAAGAAGGTTACAAAATCCTTTTGTTGAAATCGAAGATTCCACCACATAAAGGAAACCTGGAGCAGGATTATGCTAAGTTTAAAGAAAAAGCACAGGAACAGAAAATGGACAAAGTGCTGAGCGAGTGGTTTGAAAAACGCAGGGAAAGCACTTATATCAAAATTGACCCTGAATATAGCACTTGTGAAGAGTTGAAAATCTGGACAAAACCAGAATCGACTGAAACTGAATAACCAGGATTATTGAATAATCGAATTCAATATTCTAAACCAGCTTAACGGAACAAACCAGAATAATCAAATAGTACTGGTTTTGAATTAACAGGAACAGCTTGCTTCGGCAGGCTGTTCCTGTTTTCAGCCTAGTCTAAATGATTAATGATGTTGGGAAAATCAGTCACCACACCATCCACACCAAGGTTCAGCAGGTACTTTAAATCTTTTACAGAATTGACCGTCCAGGGAATGATCTTCACACCGGCCTCATGACAGCGGTCTACAAGGCCCTTCCCTACTAACACATAATAAGGACTGTAATAAGTTGGTGTAAATCCTAATTTCTCCACTCCTTCTTCAAAATCCTGCTTCTCATCCACCATCAGCGAGGTTTTTATTTTCGGATAAGCCTGATGAAGGTATTGCAGTGTACGAAGATCCAGCGATTGAATAATAACCCTCTTGGTTAGTTTCTTCTCTTTTACGATGTCCATGATCAGCTCAACAATCACAGCAGCCTCCGGCTGAAATTCGCCATCGCCCTTACGGATAAAAGCGGTTTCGATGTTATAGGTAGGCTTGCGTAGTTTATGCAGTTTAACATAAGCTTCTACAGAGTCGATCACTTCAGCAAGCAAGGGTTTGTAAGCTTTCATTTTAGTCTGCCCGGGAAACCGCCTGTGCACCTTTGTGCCCACATCAAACTTCCTGATCTCCTCATAATCCATCTTAAACATGTTATATTTCTTCTCTTCTTTAAAAGTGATCGCTTTGCCATTAGGCAGGGTGCTGATTTCATGGTTAAAATAGGGCTCATGAGAAAGCACCACCTGCTGGTCCTTGGAAACCACTACATCCATATCAAGGACATTTACACCAAGGTCAAGCGCTCTCAGCATTCCCGGAATGGTATTTTCAGGCATGATGCCACGGGCGCCCTGGTGGCCTATAAGCATGAAGTTTTTCTGTGCCTGTACCTGGAATGCCAGGAAAAGTAAAGTAATAAGTAAAGTGTGCTTCATTGAATTCATTTTTAATGCTAACGTAATTGGGGTAAAATAGTTATAAAAAAGGCCTCTTAAATTTAAGAAGCCTTTTTGTACGATATCAATTGTTTGAATTTCTTATCCTAATGTTTAACGTTCAGCTGGTGTGTAAATCTGGAAAGCAAGATTCCAGGAATGATCTGCCTGGCGCTCATAAATATTCACATAATTAAAGCTTTCTCTAAGATCTGCTTTATAATCAACTGTTGCAACGCCATAAGTATAAGCAAGGTCACCACCGGGAGCTTTTTCAACCTTTGTGGTTTTCAAGGTCATTTTACTCACCATGCTATTGTAGAAAGCAACGATGTTGTCTTTTCCAATGATTGGCTCACGACCGGGAAATAACAAGCGGGCATCCTTGTTAACGAAGCCAGCAAAAGCAGCCGCACCATAAGATTTAATGGTCGCATTCAGGGTTTTCTCTGTGGTCATGATGATATCATTACCTGCAGCAATCTGTTCCTTATTGGTTTTAGGCTTATGAAAACCGTTAGGCTCTACAATATGTGTCTTAACCGCATTTAATGGCTTATTGTGTTCCGCTCCAATGTCTAAAACCAACACCCATTTACCATTAACCGTTTTCCAGACAGACAAATATTGTCCGTAGTTTTTTTCTGCCGCATCAAATATATAGGGACCTGAGGTAAAACCCCAGTCGCCGCTTTTAGATACCCTTGCATAAGCAGGTGTCCAGCTCAGGTTGGTATTGTTTTCTTTATTTGCATAAAAACTTTTAACATTTACCGGGTTTGGTCTGAAAACGATGGCATCAGACGCAGCAAATGAGAGAAAGGCAGACTTCTCACCGTTTTTCGCAGCACTTTCTGCGAAAGCTTTTTCTGCAGCCACAAGGGATTTCGTTGTGCCGTCAGACTTTTGAGCATAGGCGCCTAAAGTAAGGGAGGCCGCGATAAAAGTGTAAATTAACTTGTTAATCTTCATAATAGATGTTGTATCGTGCTAAGTTATGATTTATATTTTACTCCAGTTGGTACCTTCTTTACTATCTTTAAGCTGTATACCCATTTGCTGCAGCCCCACCCTAATCCGGTCTGAGGTTGCATAATCTTTGTTTTCCTTGGCAGATTTGCGGATATCAATTACCATGTCCAGCACAGCGTTTAATTCGCCATTGCTGCTTACTTCATCCATCAGTCCAAATACATCAAACACAAAGTCCTGCATCAGCTGTTTCAGCTTACCCAATTCAGCGGAAGAGACTTTCGCCTTACCATCGTATACGTTATTGATGATACGGACGCATTCGAAAAGCTCGGCAATGACTACCGGACTGTTGAAATCATCATTCATTGCCTGGATACAATTAGCCCTGATCGGTTCAATCTCAAAATCACTTTCTTCAGCAGGGACAAGTTTCTCCAGCAACGCAACAGCATTCATTAAACGTTTGAAGCCTTTTTCTGAAGCATCAAGGGCATCATTGGAGAAATCAAGGGTACTGCGGTAATGTGCCTGCAGCATAAAGAATTTAACCGTCATCGGACTATAGCCTTTGGCCAGCAAAGGGTGGTCACCGCTAAATAACTCTTGCGGAAGGAAGCCATTACCCGCACTTTTAGACATCCTGACGCCGTTAACGGTTAACATATTGGTATGCATCCAGTATCGGGCAGGCATGACGTGACTGCAGGCTTCAGACTGCGCTATTTCATTGGTGTGGTGTGTTGCGGCAAGGTCCATTCCGCCCCCGTGGATATCAAATTCCTTCCCAAGATATTTTGCACTCATGGCAGAGCATTCAATATGCCATCCCGGAAAGCCAACGCCCCATGGAGAGGTCCATTTCATTAATGTCTCAGGCTTGGCCTTAATCCACAAAGCAAAATCCAAACGGCCTTTTTTCTCATCCTGTCCACCCAGTTCACGTGTATTGGCCAGCATATCTTCCAGGTTCCTGTTGGTAAGGATGGTATAATTAAAGGTGTTGCTATATTTCTCTACATCAAAGTACACAGTACCATTTACTTCGTAAGCAAAGCCGTTCGCGATGATATCCTGGATCATCTCAATCTGCTCAATGATATGACCTGTTGCAGTCGGCTCAATACTTGGTGGCAGGGTGTTGAACTGCCTTAACACCTCATGAAAACCTAAGGTATACTTTTGTACGATCTCCATCGGCTCCAGCTGTTCCAGCTTCGCCCTTTTCGCAAATTTATCATCCCCTTCATCACGATCGCCCTCCAGGTGTCCGGCATCCGTAATGTTGCGTACATAACGTACTTTATAGCCATAAAATTTAAGGTAGCGGAATATTAAATCGAAAGAAATAAAGGTTCGGCAATTACCCAGGTGCACATCACTATATACAGTTGGGCCGCAAACATACATGCCCACGTTCGGTGGACTAAGCGGTTCAAATACTTCTTTTTTACGGGTAAGGGTATTGTAAACTTGTATAGGGTTGTTCATTAGTATAATATTGTTTTCTAAAGGTGGCTATCATAGGTAGATAGCCTTCACAAAGGTAAAAAAATTAAGGGTTTAAACTTAAATCACTTCTAACAGGGAAATGGTCTGAAAGCTTTGCTTCCACAATACGCTGGTTAATGACTTTGAAATCTTTTGTAGCAGCAATATAGTCTATCTGGAAATTAGGAAATTTGCCATTATAGGTGCGTCCGAAGCCCCTTCCCTTCTTCACGAAAGCGTTATTGAGGGAGCCGGTCAACTGGGTTACTGCATATGACGCAGGGGTATCATTGAAATCACCAGCAATTAAAAAGGGCATTTCACAGTCATCCATGTGGGCTTTCATAATATCCACCTGGCCGCTGCGCTTTAAAAAAGCACTGTTTAGCATGCTCAAAATTCTTTTTGAAGGCACCAGCTCTGGATCCATCTTTTTGGTAACCTTATCTAAATATTGGTAATCCTGTTTATTAAAAGCGATAGACTGTAAATGCACATTGTATACACGTATCAATTTTTTATTGACCTCTACATCAACAAAGATACTTTCGTTACCTCCCCTGCCTGGCTCAAAAGTGATATTACCTCTGTTCTTAATGGGGTATTTTGAGAAAATAGCCAGTCCTGTAGCTTCATAGTCGTTCTCTGAAAACGGTCGGAAATAATAATGAGCTGTTTTTAGAATCTTTTTTAAGCTGTCAGTGAGGTGAAAAGAACCCTTATTGCGGGTATAGTATTCCTGCAGACAAATGATATCCGGGTTCTCGGTCTCAATCAGTTTCAGCATTTTCGATTTAATAGCTTCAGAGCTATCCGTTAACAGACCAGCATCATAGGGCCTGAAACTGTGAACATTGTAAGTCATCATCCTGATCATGGAAACATCAGTCTTAGGGCCCTTTCCGCCATCACCAGTAACACTGAAAGTAGCGGTGAGCGCTCTCCAACCTACGGTAATCACGAGAACAGTTAAAACGGCAAACATCCACCTCCCCCGGATACACCACCAGGCGATCATAAAGATATTCAGCAATAATAAAAATGGATAAGCCAGGCCAAAAAAAGGAATTACCCTATTTTCCCGTGGATCCACATCTCCGGCAAAACAACCTATCAAAAGCGAAATGGCCATCAACAAGGCAACGATGCGCACAACTTTATCCACAAACGTAGGTTGGACTTTTTTCATTCGTATTAATTCGTTTTTCAAAGATCAGGAAGTATTAATGCTTACTTGCCTTAAATAAGGTTTCTTTCTCCTCTTTACTTAATTTATCATAGCCGGATTTGGAAATCTTATCCAGTATAGCATCAATTTCAGCCTGAGCTACAACGTCTGCTTTCGAACTGCTGCTGCTGCGTTTGTAGTTTTCATTTTTATTTACCTTCATGTTCGGCGCCTTAGGCTTTCTTTTAAAGATGTTGCTCCAGTCGTAACCACTTTTTAACGCTTTGATATAGCTGAAACCAAGAACAGCACCTCCCAAATGCGCAAAACTTCCTCCGGCATTTACAGAAGCAACGCCAATAATGTCCAGCACAACATAAGCTAATGCCAGGTATTTCAATTTAACATCACCAAGAAACAACAACCGAATGGTAAAATTTGGCATCAAGGTGGCCGTGGCCACAACAATGGCCATCACAGCGCCAGAAGATCCGATAACGGAAGCCTCCGCAATGTTTTTTTCAAACACCGGAAATAAATGAAAGGCCAGACTAAAAAGCACGGCACCTGCAATGCCACCCGCCAGGTAAACAAAATGAAACTGACGCGGCTTCAAAAAGTCCAGAAATATCCTGCCCAGCCAATAAAGCCATAGCATATTAAACAGCAGATGAAATACCCCGCTATGGAAGAATTGATAGGTAATGATGGTATAGAACCGGTAAGGTAATTTTTCAAGCGCTACCGGAAAGGCAAAATATTCATTGATAAAGGCCTGCAAACCTGCAGCCGAATTACCCGACAGGAAGATCGCCACCGTTATAAAAGCGACCAACACAAAAATAAAAGTATTGATCCCGATATATAAAAATATTGGATTACCGGAATGTAATACTTTATATTTCAAGTCCTCAAAAAGTGTCTTATTCATAATAATCGTAATAAGTATTTTTATCCTTCCAAAGTTTAACAAGAATGAAGCCTAAAAGCGCACCGCCAAGGTGTGCATAATGGGCTACTGAATCTCCCTGGAAACTGGCAACACCAAGGAAAAGTTCCAACACAATATACACAGGAATAATGTATTTTGCCTTAACAGGAACAGGTATAAACATGATATACAATTCGGTATTCGGATATAGCATTCCAAAAGCAACCAGCAAGCCAAAGATGGCACCTGAAGCACCCACCATTGGCGTGAAATAAACGCCATGCAGCGTACTTGCCTGTACTTCTGACAGTAATGCAGGGTTATACATACCCTCAGCCAGTGATTTTAAAAGAACGGCTCCCTGATTAATCGGACTGCCGGTAATTTGGAACACCTCATAAGCCTGGACAGCCCATTGTAAGCCCAAAGCACCAAGACCTGTAATCAGGTAGAAATTAATAAACCTTTTAGACCCCCACCTTGTTTCCAAAATTCCGCCAAACATGTATAAAGCAAACATATTGAACAAAATATGTGTAAAACCCCCATGCATAAACATGTAAGTAATAGGTTGCCAGATCTGAAAATTCGGCGCATCAAAATAATAAGCGCCTAAGTATTCTGCTAACCTGATTCCTTTGCTTTCAAATACAAATGTGGCGGCAAAAAACAAAACATTGATAATCAGTAAATTTTTAACAATTGGCGGGATATTTATTTGGTTCATTTTTTATCTGTCGAATTTCTTATCAAGTTCTGTTAATGTAATAGTTTGTATAACCGGCTTACCACTAATGCTAAAGTTAGGTGTTTTACAAGCAAATAATTGCTCAATAAGTGTATTCATTTCTTCCTGACCAAGACTAATACCTCCTTTAATAGCGCTGTTTCTTGCCAAACTGCGGGCAAGTGCATCTCGTTTGTCCAGTTTTAGCTCCTGCTGTGAGTTTTTGAAGCCTTCAATGAGGTGCTCAAACAGCTGTGTCTCATTGATATTACTGCTACCCAAATCTACAGGAATTCCTTCAATTATAAGCGTATTTCTACCAAATTCCCTCACTTCAAAACCGAGGCTTTTGATATCTTCAAGCAGGCTTTTTGCCAGCTCATAGTCGTTCGGACTTAAAGTGACCGTCTGCGGAAATAAGCTTTGTTGAGAAGCGCCTTTCCGGTCTTCCAGGTGTACGATAAAGCGTTCATATAGTATCCGCTCATGCGCAGCCTGTTGATCAATCACCATCAATCCAGACTTGATCTGGGAGACGATATATCGGTTATGCACCTGCATTAATTGCTTCTGCAGGGGCTTAAAAGTATCTTCTTCCCCGTTGCCGGTCAAATCCATGGTTGACTGCTCCGGAGCCTGGTTATTGGCTATCTCATAAAGTGAGCCCCAATTTTTACTGCTCGCACTTCTTGACTCTAAATTCCCTACATAGGAATGTGTTCGCTCTGAACTTTTCTCCCCTGCAAAAGGATTGAAATTAGGGTTAAAACTTATCGTCGGCGGAACAATATCTTCAGGTGCTTTTTTGGTAATCATATTGCTGAAACCCGTCTCCACATCAAAATCTATGGTTGGCGTAATATTAAACTTGCCTAAAGAACGTTTTACCGCAGAATGAATGATGGCGTATATTGATTTTTCCTCAAGATATTTAATTTCTGTTTTCGTAGGGTGCACATTCACATCAATCTTCGCAGGGTCAATGTCAATAAACAAAACATATAAAGGGAAGTTTTCTTCAGACAAAAGTTCATGGTAGGCTTTATTCACCGCATGGTTCAGGTAGGCATCTTTAATGTACCTGTTATTGACAAAAAAGAACTGCTCTCCACGGGTTTTTTTCGCAAATTCTGGCTTACCTATAAATCCCTTGATATTGATGATCGAAGTTTCTTCCTCCACGGGAATTAACCGCTCGTTATAGTTATTTCCAAATAAATGGATGATCCGCTGCTTCAAAGAGGCCGACGGCAGGCGGTAAATCTCTATACCATCATGATGTAGGGTAAAAGCAATATGCGGGTTAGCCATTGATATCCTTTGAAATTCATCAATAATGTGACGCATCTCCGCTGGATTGCTTTTTAAAAAGTTCCGGCGTGCCGGTGTATTAAAAAACAGGTTCTTAACGCATATACTTGTTCCTGCAGCGGTGGCCACAGGCTCTTGTTTAACAAAGGTTGCACCTTCTATTTCAATCAGCGTTCCGATTTCATCTTCATGCCTGCGGGATTTCATTTCTACCTGCGCAATGGCTGCAATGGAGGCCATGGCCTCCCCGCGAAAACCCATCGTGCGGATGGCAAAAAGATCTTCCGCCTTGCGGACTTTAGAAGTGGCATGCCGCTCAAAGCACATACGTGCATCGGTAACACTCATACCACACCCATTATCAATCACTTGCAGCAGGGCCTTCCCTGCATCTTTAAGTATTAATTGTATTTTATTCGCCCCGGCGTCTATCGCGTTCTCTAAAAGTTCCTTTACTGCCGAGGAGGGGCGTTGAACCACCTCTCCTGCTGCAATTTGATTCGCAACACTATCGGGTAAAAGTTGTATAATATCTGACATTTATTATCTTCGGTAAAGGTTGCTAATTTAGCTAAAATAAGCCTTACCCTAGTGTCTTTTCTCTAATTTGAATGTAATTTGGAAGGTAAAGACACCATTTTTTATACCTTTAACAATAACATTAATTCTATAACCTTCGAAATATGAATAAACTTTTACCCATCCTTACTTTATGCGTGATTCTGCTCTGCAGTTGCGCAGGTCAAAAAGCAGATTTGATTGTTTACAATGCCAAAGTGTATACGGTTAATGATAATTTCGACATCACCCAGGCCATGGCCGTTAAAGATGGTAAAATTATCGGCCTGGGCACCGACCAGGAAATCCGTAAACAGTTTTCGGCTACTGAAGAAGTAGATGCACAAGGAAAAGCGTTATTCCCTGGCTTTATTGATGCCCATGCACATTTCTACGGTTATGGCGAAAGTTTGCAAATGGCGGATTTAAGCGGAACCACCAGCTGGGAAGAAGCTTGTCAGAAACTAGCTGAATTTGCAAAAACTCATCCTGAAGGCTGGCTGATTGGCAGGGGCTGGGATCAAAATGACTGGAAAAATAAAGAATTCCCTGAGAAATCACAGTTGGATAAAATGTTCCCTAACCGCTCTGTGCTGCTCACCCGTATCGATGGACATGCCGCCATTGCAAATCAGCATGCTTTAACAGCTGCCGGAATTAAAGAAAGTTATGCCTTAACAGGCGGAGAAATTATCAAAATAAACGGAAAACTTACTGGCGTCCTGATCGACAATGCCATCGACCTGGTCAGCAGTAAAATCCCTCCTGTTAACGCAGCACAGGTTGAAAAAATGTTATTGGATGCACAAGAGAAATGCTTTGCCGCAGGATTGACCACCATTGATGATTGCGGTGTTGATTCAAGGTTGATTGAGGTGATCGAAAAACTCCAGGCCTCCAATGCCCTAAAGATGCGCTTATATTTAATGCTGGCAGACAAAGAATCAAATTACGACTATCTTTTCAAACGTGGTGCAGTTAAAACTGAACGGTTGAATGTTCGCTCTTTTAAAGTTTTTGCGGATGGCGCTCTAGGTTCCCGTGGTGCTTGTTTAATGCAACCTTACCAGGATATGCCCAATAAAAAAGGCTTCCTGCTCAGCAATCCTCAGCATTTCGAAACTGTAGCCCGGAAAATTGCCGATCATGACTTTCAGATGTGCACCCATGCCATTGGTGATTCTGCCAACCGCAGCATCCTCAAAATTTATAATAAAGTATTGGGTGGTAAAAACGACAAACGCTGGCGCATAGAGCATGCCCAAGTGGTAGCCCCCGAAGATTTTGAGCTATTTGGAAAAGGGAACATCGTTCCTTCTGTACAGCCAACGCATGCCACATCAGACATGTATTGGGCAGCCGACCGACTTGGTCATGAACGCGTAAAAGGCGCTTACGCGAATCAGCAGTTATTGAAGCAAAATGGCTGGTTAGCATTAGGAACAGATTTCCCTGTTGAAGACATCAACCCGATCAACACCTTTTATGCCGCAACAGAAAGAAAAGATGCAAAAAACTATCCTGAAGCCGGCTTCCAAATGGAAAATGCGCTTACGAAAGAACAAGCACTCAAAGGGATGACCATCTGGGCCGCAAAAGCTAACTTTGAAGAAAATGAAAAAGGAAGTCTTGAAAAAGGTAAATTCGCAGACTTCATTATCCTCGATCAGGACATCATGACCGTGGCAGCACCCTCAATTTTAAAAACACAAGTAATAAAAACCTATATCAATGGAGAGAAAGTCTATGAGAAAAAATAACCTGACAAGCTTGCTTACCATTTGCTTTATCGCTCTTTTTGCCTTTAGTGCCTGCGCACAGGAGCATAGAAAAAATGAAAGCAGACTTGCCCAAATCAATAATGCCATTAACCATACCGTTTTATTAAATAACCAGGAAAACCTGGTCCCTATTCTCTCACTGGATACCAATACCATTGCTTCTGTGAGCCTTGGTTACGACAAACAGTTAACAGTAGACAGCCTGTTGAACAAATATGCAAAAGTCACGTCTTTCTCCGCAGCCAATTATGGTGACACGTTGAACTTCCTGGAAGATGACCTTAAATTTTTCAATACGGTAATCATCTCCATTGCAGACAAGGATGCCACCAATGGTCAGTATCTGAATTTTATCAGAGACATAGCCAAAAGCAAAAAGGTCATCATCTCCTTATTTGGCGAAGGTAAAAGCTTGGCTTCTTTTGATGCCATCTCTGCACCCATCATCTGGTGCTCAGCAAACAATGTTGAAGCAGCGGGCATTGTTCCACAGATGATTTTTGGCGGCATCGCCACCACAGGTAAATTAACCCAGGCTTATTCGCCAAAATACACCTTGGGTTCAGGGTTTATGACCGCCGTTATTCGTTTTAAGTATACGGTTCCTGAAGATGCAGGCGTTAATAGCGACCATTTAAAAGACATCGATAAAATTGTTGCCGAAGCGATTAGAGCCAAAGCGGCCCCTGGCATGGTTGTCCTTGTAGCCAAAGATGGTAAAGTAATTTTCAACAAGGCTTATGGCACCCATACTTACGACAGCAATTCCCTGCAAAATAAAGTAACGGATATTTATGACCTGGCTTCCGTTACAAAAACGACAGCAACCACACCAGCGGTGATGCGCCTGGTTGAAGAGCAGAAATTAAATCTGGACACGAATGTAGGCGCTTATATTCCAAGAGCAAGAACTTCTCCCATGAACAACATCCATGTCCGTGAGGTGATGTTACACCAGGCTGGGTTCATCCCTTTTATCCCGTTCCATAACCTGGTTAAACCAACAGACAACAGTGCAGACTCGTCAGCCGCTTACCCTATCAAGGCAGCCGATGGTTATTTTGTCAGAAAAGACTTTTTTAAAGACTTTATGTGGCCTAAAATGTTAAACTCTCCCATTAAAACACGCGGAAAATACGTTTACAGCGACATCAGCATGTATGTAATGAAAGATATCGTGGAACGGATCAGCTATAAGCCGCTAAATGAATATGTAGATGAGAATTTTTATGCACCACTCGGCATGCAGACTGCAGGTTTTGTACCACGCAACCGCTTTACAAGGGAACAACTTATCCCCACAGAAAATGATACACAATTTAGAAAAACACTGCTTGTAGGTTATGTCCACGACCAGGGTGCTGCACTTGTCGGCGGGGTATCAGGTCATGCCGGTTTATTCGGAAGCGCAAATGATATGGCTATTTTTTACCAGATGTTGCTCAATAAAGGCAGCTACGGTGGTCATCAATACTTTAAGCCGGAAACTGTAGAAAAGTTTACGATCAAGCAATCCAACCTCAGCAGAAGAGGCTTAGGTTTTGACCGCTGGGATCCAGATGCAACCAAACAATATCCATCAGAGTTGGCTTCACCACAAACATTTGGTCATACAGGCTACACCGGAACTTGCGTATGGGTAGATCCATCAAGAGGGTTGGTGTATGTTTTCCTGTCCAACCGGGTACATCCGGGGGTATCTGAAATGCTGGGTAAATTGAAAATCAGAGGAAGAATTCAAGATGTGATCAATAAGGCAATTGATGCCGGCCGAAAATAAAAGTAAAATACTCCAATAACAGTAAAAAAACAATGTCTATTCAAAGTCTGAAATCTTTTGCCGGAAGAGGCAAAAGATTTCTAGGCCTTTTCACAGACATTGTTTTTTTTTGGAAAGTTGAACATAGTTAATGTTATGGTCAGGCTCGGCCAATGGCCTTATTGCAAAGGTCTTTCCGACAGGGTGCAAAGAGTTGGCGCATATTTGTTGTTATGGGTGGCTGGACCAAACAAAAGTTTCTTCTGGCAGGTTGCAAAAACGGCTTTGAGCAAATTGCGAGAACCAAACACCGCAAAAAAAATATATTAACCAAACAACCTAAAACAACAACCCAAAAAACCACACTAACCAAACAACCAAACCAAACGCCAACCATACCTGTTACTTCCGGAGTAAAATTATTTTTTGAGTCCGATTTCCCTCAACCGCTCATCCAAATATTCCCCAGCCGTCATATCCTCATACACTTTCGGGTTTTCAGCATCCACACAGGAAGACAAGCTCGTTAGATCCATATCTGCTCTGGGATGTAAAAAGAAAGGCACAGAAAAACGGGAAGTTTTCATCAGTTCACGTGGAGGGTTAACCACACGATGGGTAGTTGACCGTAATTTGTTATTAGTTAATCGCTGTAACATATCCCCCACATTCACCACAATATCCGAGTGATGCGCCTTAATTGGCAGCCACTCCTTACTCCGGGTCAGCACTTCCAAACCGTCCGCGCTGGCACCAATCAACAAAGTAATTAAGTTAATATCTTCATGCGCACCGGCGCGTACTGCATCAGCAGGAATAGTTTCGGGGTGCTCAATAGGGAAGTAATGGATCCCCCTTAAAATAGAGTTTCCGTTATGAACCTGCGCATCGAAATAATTAATCGGCAGCCCCAGGTAAGTGGCGATAGCCCGCAGCAAATGCTTCCCATTGCTTTCCAACTTTTCGTAGATCTCTCGTGTCACCGTATTAAATCCCGGAATTTCCTCCAGGTACTCATTGTCAGGATATAACGCTTTAATCGGGTCACCATCAGTTACTTCCTGGCCAATTTGCCAGAATTCTTTTAAGTCGGCCGTTTTAGCCCCCTTAGCAGTTTCCTTACCCGGACTAGTGTAACCCCGCTGACCAGCAAGTTCAGGTTTCTCATATTTTAATTTCACTTCACGCGGCAAAGCGAAAACAGCTTTAATATTTTCATAAAGCTGATCAATCAATTCCTGACTAACACCATGATTGGTGATGGTTACGAAACCTGAATCATTAAAGGCTCTGCCCAACTGGTCAGAAAATTGCTTACGCTCATCTTCAGTTCCATTGATATAGGAACCCAGATCTAAACAAGGTATATAAGGTGTTGACATCGGTTTTGCTTTTATCATGTAGGCCTCAAAATTAGGAACAATTGTTAATAAACATTTATTATACGCATATCAGGCTGGTAATGTTTTTGAAATCAGCATTTTAAGTTATTAACAATCCCAGACACCTGCAGGCCTTACTAAATAAAAACGACAGCAGTAAACCAAATCAAACTATATCAGCAGCGTGTAATTAATCATAAGAATCCAGCGTTATAAAACAAAAATGCCACCTGATACGTAACTTTAAAAAAATAATTGAAGATGAAATATTTATCTATTCTAGTTTTGGTCCTTTTATCCTTTATCAATGCTGATGCCCAGCAGAAAAAGGTACAAAAGGCAACATTTGGAAATGGCTGCTTTTGGTGTACAGAAGCCGTATTTCAACGTTTAGAAGGGGTAATCAGCACCAGATCAGGCTATGAGGGTGGCTCAGTGCCAAACCCCAGCTATGCGGAGGTGTGCACCGGCACAACAGGACATGCAGAAGTCATTGAGATTACTTTCGATCCGGCTAAAATCAGCTACGATGAATTGCTGAATGTATTCTGGAAAACCCACGACCCGACGACATTAAACCGTCAGGGTGCCGATGTGGGCACACAATACCGCTCGGTAATTTTCTACCACAACGCACAGCAGAAAGCAACGGCAGAGAAATACAAAAATGAGCTGAACAAAAGCAATGCCTTTGGGAAACCCGTAGTTACTGCCATTCAAAAATCAGCGCCATTTTATGTGGCTGAAAATTACCACCAGGATTATTTCAACAATAATAAAAATCAGCCATATTGCAGGGCGGTAATTTTACCAAAGCTGGATAAACTGGAAAAAGTATTCAAAGACAAACTGAAAAAAGATAAGCTGAAAAAGTAATATTATATCAGAAATTAAGGGAATTTTACCCCGCTAAACTTCGACACCGCTACGATCGGGATACTTGACCCATACTGGCTATTAATAGCCTTGATAAAACCATTAGCCATAATTGCATAACCGAGGGGCGTTAAATGAATGCCGTCCAATGAATAAAGGTTACCTGTAATGAAGGCCGAGCTTACCTCGGCACCATTTACTGGTGCGCCCACTAACTCACCCTGCTCATTTTTAGTGGTATAGGTATTCAGCAATTCATAGGCATCCATCAGCGCCAGGCCTTTTGAAGCTGCTGCCGATTTGATTGTCGCATTGTAGTCATTGACAAAGTTGTTGACTACAGCAACTTCTGCAGGATCCAGCACCCATTTGCTTTCAATAGGGTTTAAAGGATGCAAGCCATAGGGAATTTGTGATTGATTGGGCACACCAATGACATTGGCAGAACTTAAAGTCAAGGTAAATAAATCTTCCACAGTTGCCGCTCTGGTCACATTAGCGCCGGTTTTAATATACAAAGCCGTTACCGAAGCACCTGCAGGTGTGGCACGGATTGCCGCCAACAACGATTCAAGGGTTACGGTCTTGAAATAGGGTAAATTTACCAGGTCAGGAATTGTAGCCAGCACTCCCCTGGCACCCGATTCCACCAACTTGTTCACTGTCGCATGGTATAAAGCAGAAAATGTAGGCGCAGGTGTTGGCACATCACCAGCACCACCAGAATTCGCATAACCTGCAATGTCATTATAGCCCAACCACAAACTAAAAAATGTAAACGGCTCGGCAGTTATAAAATCTAGATATGCGGTATTGTTAGCACCTGCATTCCCTGGAAGCAGCCGTTCATAATAACCATTTAAGTTGCCGTATGGGGCGAAATTGACATGTGTTGACTTCAATCCGGGAACACCATAATTATTAATTGCACCTGTGTGTTTGGTATACAGGGTTACATCGCCAAAACCAGGAATGGCAACCTGCCCCCGTATAGCTAAATTTGTTGTCTCCGGAGTGATGATTGGCGTACCGTTGGGGTTAAAACCGGTTAGCTTCAGGTACCCCGAGCCATTTGCCTGGGCTTCCGTAAAAAACGGCGTAGCAAACTCGCCGCCACCAACATTTCTCAGCTGTGCAGCCAGCATTTCAGGAAAAGAATTCTTTTGCCCTTCAAGGTATAAACCACCGTCAGCAAAACCAGCAGTATAGGAATCGCCAACCGCAATATAACGGGAGAAATCTGCTGTACCTTTATCAGGAGCGACCGTATCTATAGAAGGCTTACAGGCGGCCAGGCTGAACACACCTATTGCCAGCATTATCTTATGGGCGTATATTTTATTGAAGTATAATGATTTCATGATGTTTCTGATTGATATTAAAATTTATAAGAAATACCTATCCCAGGAATGTAAACTAAAGTTTTAAAAGTGCCATTTAAGCCCGTTTCTATATTCGTTTCCGTTCTTGACACCAGGTTTTCATAAAGAAAGGAAAGATCTATACCCAACCTTTTTGTAGGTTTAAAACCAACACCAGCACTTAGTAACAAACGGTCCGCATCCGGAACTTCGGGTGTTACATAACCTTTTCTTACTGGCGTAACCGCATAACCGATACCAGCCCTCAGCGCAAGCTTATCCGTAGTCTGGTTTTCTATGCCGAAACGAAAAGTTGCTGCATCCTTGTAATTGCGGGGAGACCTCGTATTTTCAATCCTGTCATTGTTGTTATAAACAAAGGCCAGCTCCTCATATTTATTCCAGAGCACCCAGTTCACATCCAGGGCAAGTGTGGTTTTCGCTGAAGGACGAAAACCAAAGCCAATGGTAGTCGTTGCCGGCAAGGGTAACTTCGCAGAGAACTTGGTGGGGAAGCCAGCAACCAGTGCCGAGGGAACGTTAAAGATAGCATCACCATCATCTACAGACGCAGTAACCTGCGAGCGATGAGTAACACCGATAGACACACCAGATACGGTCTCCACATAAATGCCGGCATTCCAGCCAAAATCATGTGAGTCGCCTTCTAATTGTGCTGTAGCAGTCTGCCCATTGTTAAGCGTCAACGGAATGGCACGTCTTAAATCAACCTTCCCCATGGCATAAACCAAGCCGGCGCCAATACCAATCTGATCTGTAATTTTAAAACTTACAGTCGGCTGGATAAAGATGGCCTGCAAGTCTAAAGAAGTAATGCTGTATTTACCGCTCCAGTTTTCATCCCAGAACATATCACCGCCAAAAGGGGTGTACACACCTAAACCAAACCTTAAACGACCTTCAGGGGAACCAAAAACAGCATATAACTGTATTGGCGTAGGCACTTTATTTTTATTGTGCTCTACAAGGGTGGAACCAAATTCATTAAATGCAGCTTTCAAGAAAATCGGACTCACACCGCCTTGTACGCCGTTATATTTCAGAAATGAAACCGCACCCGGATTAAAAAACAAGGCCGCTTCGTCTAACACTACGCCGGTTCCGGCGCCTGACATTCCAATTTGTTTTTGTCCATGCAGGTTGACCTGGAAGGATTGTGAGAAAGCCAAAACAGGAATGATCAATAAAAAACTAAGTAATATTTGTTTCATAATAGTTGTTTTTACGGGCAATGAAGCCATTATATTAAATATTTCGCTTTCGTCATAAACCGACCATTTTCATTTAAAAGTCAAAAGAGGCGCCACATTCCTTATGCAGGGATCTCAACGCTTATCTTTGCAATACCTCTCTATAACATCTTCATCAGCCTATAGTTTGTTCATATATGGTGATGAAGTAATCATTAAGAAAAATTTTAATAAATTATAAAAAATTATGAGTTTAATTGAAGCCTTAAACTGGCGCTATGCGACTAAAAAAATGAATGGCAATGCCGTTCCACAAGAAAAAGTAGACCAGATTGTTAAAGCAGCACACCTTGCACCAACATCTTCAGGTTTACAGCCTTTCAAAATTTTGGTGATCACCAATCCAGAACTGAAAGAAAAAATCGCTGCAGTTGCCAATGGCCAGCAACAAATTATCGACTGTTCACACCTATTGGTTTTTGCAGCCTGGAAAAATTACACCGAAGAAAACATCAAAGAAGTATTTGCTCATGCAAATGCAGAAAGAAATCTGCCTGATTCAGCTACTGAAGGTTATGTAAATATGCTGATCGCAAACTACACCACCAGATCTGCTGAAGAAAACTTTCATCATACAGCTAAACAAGCCTATATTGGTTTCGGAACGGCCATTGCAGAAGCAGCTTTATTAAAAGTTGATGCAACACCAATGGAAGGTTTCGACGCCGAAAAACTGGATGAACTGTTAGATCTTAAAGCACAAAACTTGGGCAGCACTACCCTGCTACCTTTGGGTTACCGTGAAGAAAACGGCGATTGGTTAGTGAACCTTAAAAAAGTCCGCACGCCTTTAACTGACTTTGTGATTGAATTAAATTAAGATCTTTAAATATATATCCAAGGCAGGCTTGATCATATGATCAAGCCTGCCTTTTTTTTTCTTCCCCTTATCAAAATGTAAAAATTTGTTAAAGGCTTGATTATATGAAGCAGCTAAGAGGCTAAATGAATATATTAGCGAAAATAAACGTTAAATTATATTCATGAAGTATTTAAAATTTGTTTCTGCCTTGATCATCCTGGTAATTGGCCTGCAATTTTCAGCATTTTCGCAGCTAGACACGACAACTTTAACGAACATTATCAATAAAACCAGCAAGCTTCCGGAATTGTATCCGGTGGAGAAGGTTTATTTACACTTTGATAAACCTTATTACAGTGTGGTAGATACCATCTGGTTCAAAGCATACCTCACTTCAGAGCAAAACCTTCCTTCACTGCTCAGCAAAATTGTCTACGTAGACGTGATGAACAGCAAGGATTCACTGGTTTCTTCGTTAAAATTCCCCGTTACAAACAGTGTTGCCTATGGCAACCTTCCGCTAGATCCATTGAACTTTAAACAGGGGAACTATTATGTAAGGGCTTACACCGTATGGATGCTTAATTTCGATCCCGACTATTTTTTTACAAAGAATATTGCCATTGGAGAGGCTGTCGACAAGGAATTGTTAACACATTTCAGTTACGACACCGAAAAGACAGCCAAAGACCAGGTGATCAAGGCACGCATTCAATACAAAAACGCAGATAAAGTGGCTTATGCCAATAAAACCGTCAATTGGAAGATGATATCATCCTACGATGTTGTGGATAAGGGTAAAGGCACCACCGATCAAAACGGGGTGTTGACGTTAAACATCAGTCCGCGTAAAAGCGAAGCCATCAAAAATGGCCAGCTGGTTACCGACATCACGGTTGCCGATAAAGAAACTTTGAGCGCCAGCTTTGATATTAAACCCAGTACCGGCGAAAATGATATCCAGTTTTTTCCTGAAGGAGGAGATCTTATATTAGGGGTCCCTACTCAGGTAGCCTTTAAAGCAGTAAATTCTAAAGGCCTTGGTATTGGTTCAACAGGAACAGTTACCGATCAGGATGGCAACCAGATTACCACGTTTACGTCTGGCCATGCGGGCATGGGTGCTTTTTACCTGAATACAGATGCCGCTAAAACCTATAAAGCCACTATCAGCTTTAAGGATGGCAGTAAAAAAACAATAGAACTGCCTAAACCTGTAGCCTCCGGTGTTACCTTACAGATCAACAATAGCAATCCTGAAAACATCAGCCTTAAAATCGTGGCCAATGATGCTTTCTTCCAACAGCATAAAGATAAAGGGGTCTACATTGTTGCTCAAAATGGCGGAATAATTTATTATGCCGCACAAACTGGTTTGCAAAACCAGGTGATTACGGCTAAAATCCCGAAAGCAAAATTCCCTTCCGGCATCGTTCAGATCACCTTGTTTTCTGCAGCAGGAGAGCCTGTGAGCGAGAGATTGGTATTTGTTTTACATCCGGATTCGCTAAAACTGACCGTTGCAACAGACCTGCCAACCTATAAGCCCCGCCAGAAAGTGAAGATGACCGTTACAGCAAAAAATGCAACGGAAAAACTGGTCGGCGATTTCTCGGTTGCGGTTACTGATGAACAGAAAGTACCTACAAATGAAGACACAGAGACTACTATTTTCAGTTCCTTACTTTTAAGTTCCGACCTGAAAGGATACATAGAAAAACCGAACTATTATTTTAATAAAACTGATGATAAAAAACTGGCTGAACTCGATATACTGATGTTGACCCAGGGATACCGCAGGTTTAATTACAAGGATATCCTTGCCGATAAATATCCGAAGGTTAACTTTCTTCCGGAACAGGGCATGAACATTACCGGAACCTTAAGGGACCGCACAGGGATGCCTGTGAAAAAGGCAGGCTTACGCCTAACCATTCCAGAACGAACTTACTCATCAGAGGCACTGACCAGTCCTTCGGGAATATTTAACTTCCAGAACCTGAACTTCCCTGATTCTTCACAGGTGGTGATCAGTGCTAAATATGGCTCTGCTGGCAATAATTTAATGATCATGGTAGACCAGGCACCGATGGCTGCAATTTCCCATAACAAAAATAGAGCTGAAGAAATTCAGAACATCGACAGCACTTTAAACAATTACCTGAGTAACAGCAAAAAACAATACAGCTATATGCGCCAGTTAAAAGAGGTGGTAATTGAAGGTGCGCCAATTAAAAAGGTAAATCACTCCGATTACTCTGCCTTATCTTCACTCTCTATGATGGCCGATCACCAGATCGATGGTTCACGCTTTGCTGGCTGTAACGATCTGCTTTCTTGTTTAAGAACCATGGCCACAGGGGTAACCTATGATGAAGGCTACTTTTATATCACCAGGGACTATAATGCTGGCAGAAGAACGCCTATGCAGGTATTCCTGGCAGGTACACCGGTAGATGTCTTTTCAATCAGCTCGGTGAATATTGCAGAGATGGAGTCTATTGAAATCTTCCTGAAGGATGAACTGGGGACCGTTAACCGTACCTATGGTACTAATGGTGTGATCTCCATTAACATGAAAGTAATCAAGAAAGAAAAAATGAGCCTGGCAGACCTTAAAAAGTTGCTGCCTCAAAACAATATTGTCACCATTAACCCTAAAGGGTTCAGCAAACACAGAGAATTCTATTCTCCGAAATATACTACCCCTAATTCAACAGCTAAAGACTTGAGGAGCACCATTTACTGGAATCCAAGGGTGATCACTGATGCCACAGGCACAATATCTTTTGACTTTTATAATGCTGAAGGTAAAGGAACCTATAAAGCAGTAGTAGAAGGGCTAGACAAAAACGGCAACCCTGGCCGTTTTGTCTACCGTTATACCGTTAAATAATTCTCCACCGGGGAGCACATCATCACTGATCATGCTGATGTGTTCCCTGGTTTAATTCATACTGGCATTTCAAACCTTCTTCTGTCATCACCCATTCTATATAATCGCGGTTACGCTCTCCCTCCTCGTTACATGCCCAGGATCCATACTGATTTAAATAGCGGTCCAGCTTTTCACTCAATATCAATTTAGTTCCTACAGGAACCTTAACCGTTAAACGTACCTCCTGGTCGCGCCAATTTACATTCTTATCCAGGTGTAAGCTCGAACTGAAATGCAAGAGTGAATCTTGTTGTTGAAAATCGTACTTTATATTTTGTGCATTTCTCAAAGCAAGCTCAAAAGTCTTTCCATGTGCACTGTAATTCTGTGAAACGGAAACCACACTATCAAGACTCTTCACGATATCAATGCGCACATTATTGCGGTTATTGAAAGGCCCCTCCCGGTCATCCAGAATAATCTTTCCTTTATAACCTTCCGCATTGATCTTGTACCTGATGCTATCTTCTTTAGAGAAAAAACGTGAATTATTCAGCTCCAGGGTATATACCGGATAAGGCTTTAAAGGCATTATTTGTGTAAACTCCGCCTCTTCCTTAAATTCAGAGGTTACTTTGGCAATATAGAAGATGCTCGTTGCAACCCCAAGTAACCAGATGATCAGCAGTCCGAAGGAAACAGACCTGTTCATCGGCCTACCGTTAAATGCCACACGGACGCCGAAAAGCACCAGGGCCAATAAAGGGATCGCTAAGGCTAGAAAAATCGCAATTAATAACGGGGAAAGGTAGGAAGGATCCACCATACTTAAAGGAAAGACCTCATTGGTATTGGCATCAAAAATTCCTAGAAAAGCAGCCAATGCAGCGACCAGGCTTAATAACATGCCCGAAGCAATAAAGATGATGATGGCAGCGAAGATTTTAAAGAGTGCAGAGCCCGCCCCGCCTAAAAACTTGCCTAGCCAGTCTACCATTTCGCTGAGAAATCCGCCAGACCTTTTAATCAGCTGGTTACTTTCCATCTCCTCCTGGAAACTGCGTATAAAACCTTGCAGGTTTACGGCCTCCCCTTTCATGTACATTTTCTCTGACCTCGTTGCCGCACGCGGTACCATGATCCACATCACCAGGTAAGCTAATATACCAGCGCCACCAAAAAATATCGTAATTAAAGCAAACAGCCTTACCCATCGCGCTTCCACGTTTAAATAATGAGCTAAACCTGCACAAACACCAGCAACCATACCCTGGTCGGTATCCCTGTATAACTTTTTAACCCCTGTTGAATAGGAAGAATCAATAGGCTCTGCAGCTTCTTCACCAGTTTCAAAATCATGCACACTACCCATCTGCGCCATGATCACCCGCACATCATCGATGTTGATCACCTGCTTTTGTTGGATGGTCAAAATCTCCAGGAACATTTCGGCAATCCTGTTTTCGATATCTGTTACGATCTCAAAATCATCTGCATTTCTGGCAAAATGAGCCTTGATCTCATTCAGGTAACTGGTTAACAGCTCGTAGGCATCCTCCTCGATATGGATAATGGAGTTGCCGATATTTATGTTTAGCGTTCGTTTCATTGTTTTGTTTGTTTAGATGTTTCAATTGCATAAGCCAATTCCTTCCAGGTGGTATCCAGTTGTCTTACCATCCCCTTACCCTCTTCCGTTAAGGTGTAATACTTGCGCGGCGGTCCCGATGTAGACTCTACCCAGTTATAACTCAGCAAGCCATTATTCTTTAAACGGGTCAGCAATGGATAGAGCGTTCCCTCTACCACCAGTAATTTGGCCGACTTTAATTCTGCGATGATATCCGAAGCATAAATCTCGCCCCTTGATATTATAAGCAGCACACAGTACTCGAGTATGCCCTTTCGCATTTGCGTTTGCGTATTTTCTGCTATCATATCACAAAGATATATGTTTTATATAGTAATATGCAATACATAGTACTATATAAAGATAAATAAATTTTATAACCATTTGATAATTAAGTTATTAATTTTTTTAAGCGATTTAAACGACTTATTTTGTCGTACTTATATCAACAATAAAGTACTTTTGCAAACCAATTAAACGCAGATGTTAAAGAAACCAATTGCGCTGATCAAAGAAGAGGCGGCCGAGTATTCAGAAAACTCCTTAAAAAGGACCTTGGGCCCCTTCAACCTCATCCTGATTGGGGTAGGTTTAACTTTAGGAGCCGGCTTATTTTCCATCACCGGCATTGCCGCAGCTAATTATTCAGGTCCGGCTGTTACCCTCTCTTTTCTTATTGCGGCATTGGGCTGTGGTTTTTCTGCTTTATGTTATGCAGAATTTGCTTCGATGATCCCGGTTGCCGGTAGTGCCTATACCTATTCTTATGCCACTATGGGTGAGTTTTTCGCCTGGATTATTGGCTGGGACCTGGTATTGGAATATTCCGTCGGCTGTGCCACGGTAGCCATCAGCTGGTCGCAGTACCTCACCCGTTTTCTCGCCTCTTTTAACATTTACCTGCCGGCACAGCTCACCATGTCGCCCTTTGAAACTGCCAAACTTGCCGATGGCAGTATTGTCCAGGGTTGGATCAACATACCCGGGGCGCTGATTGTGATCATGATGACCATGATCATCATGAGGGGCACTAAAGGATCGGCAATATTTAATGCCATTGTGGTTTTTCTAAAGGTTGGTGTGGTCGTGGTGTTTATTGCCTTGGGCTGGAATTACATAGACCCTGCCAATTACCAACCCTATATCCCTCAAAACACAGGCACATTCGGTGAATATGGCTGGAGTGGTGTGCTAAGGGGAGCAGCATTAGTGTTCTTTGTGTTTATAGGGTTTGATGCCGTTGCGGCCTCAGCGCAGGAAACTAAAAATCCGAAAAGGGATATGCCTATCGGAATCTTAGGCTCCTTACTGGTGTGTACTGTGTTGTTCGGCTTGTTTGCACATGTGATGACCGGTCTGGCAAATTATAAAGATTTTGGGGATAGCGGTGCCCCGGTGGCCATTGCCATAGAAAACACACCCTATGCCTGGTTGAGTCAGGCCATTATTTTAGCGATCCTGATTGGCTATACCTCTGTCATCCTGATCGACCTGATGGCACAGTCGCGCATGTTTTATTCCATTAGCCGTGATGGTATGCTGCCAAAGATATTTTCAGAAATACATCCTAAATTTAAGACACCTTATAAATCAAATATCGTTTTATGTGCATTTATCTCCATGTTCGCAGCCTTTGTACCCATGCGTGTGGTAGGTGAAATGACCAGCATAGGCACTTTACTGGCCTTTTTAATGGTTTGCGTGGGCATTTTGATTCTACGCAAGACTGACCCAAATGCTGAACGGCCGTTTCGAGTGCCATTCGTTCCTTTAATTCCCATCTTAGGGATTGTTACCTGTCTGGCAATGATGGTTTTCATGCCACTGGACACCTGGTTACGGTTAATTGTATGGTTAGCCATCGGCCTGGCCATCTATTTTCTATACGGTAAAAAGAACAGTGTCCTAAGAAAGGCGCTACACAAAAAGCAAGAATCTGAGGTATAAAGATCTAATACACAGCTTTTAACTATATATCACACTGCACACCTTTGTGAGCAGTTTTTATTACAATTAATAGATTTTCTTAAAGCTGGCTTAAGGTTTGCGAGAGATGAGTACATCTCTTTACGTCCAATATGTTATTTAAATTGAACTATCTCTTCCCAACGTTTGCCAGGCAAAGGGTGGAAAAAAAAGTAAGTACGAAGACATCATTAACCCATGAAGAATGGATAAAAATCGACCGCATTGTAATGGCACTGCTTTTTTTATTGGCCATCATCGGTGCTGTCGTGTTTTCATAACAAGCCGCTAAGTTTTAACAGCGTGAGAATATAAAAGGGACCTTCCGGTTAAGGAAAGGCCCCTTTTATGAGCATTGGCAGCAAATTACCAGTTAGGGTTTTGCTGAATTGCCTGATTTGCATTGATTTCACTTTGTGGAATAGGGAAATATTCATGTTTTCCACCAACAAAGAACTGCCTTCCAACCTTATCACTATTGACAATTTCCTGTTGTAGCAGTCCCCAGCGTTTTAAATCATAAAAACGTTGATTTTCCCTTGCAAACTCAATCATCCGCTGGTGCCTGATTTCGGTCATCATTTGATCCTGGGTAAAACCAGCAGGTAAGGCAGCAAGCTTGGCCCTTGTTCTTATTTGTTCCACCAGCGGGTAAGCTGCACCTACATTGCCCTGCATGGTATAAGCTTCGGCCAGCATCAGCAGCACATCGGCATAACGCAAGGCTCTTTCATTATTGCTGGAAGTAAAGTTGGAAGCACCGCTGGCACCAGACAACTCATTCTCCTGCAAAAAATTCTGGTATTTCTTAAGTAAACTCTGGTAGCCGAATACCAGGTTGAAACTACTGAAAGGCTTCCTGTAAAAGGTTGCTCCAGGATAATTCCAGACGATGGTGGCATACATCCGCGGATCGAAATCATTATCAACCGTTTTTTCTTTCTGAAACTCGTTGAAGAGCTTATCTGTTGGCCCGATTTCAAACCAGCCGCCCACTTCTGAAGGCGCAAATTCCTGTGCCGTGGTTACGCCTAAAGCCTGGTTGGCAACTTCACCTGCCCAAGGGTCTGTACCACCAACATCGGCCAGCTGAATTTCAAAAACTGACTCTGCATTGTTCTTTGTCGTTGCCATAAAATTAGCCTCATAATCAGGCATCAATTGGTAAGGCAAAGCCGTTACCTGGGTAAGTGTGGTTTCTGCATTAGCATAATCCTTCATGTAGAGGTAAGATTTGCCAAGATATGCCAGGGCTGCACCTTTTGTAGCCCTTCCAACCCATTGTGCTGAATAGGAAGCCGGAAGATCAGTACTTGCAGCAGTAAAATCTGCAATGACCTGTTTCCATATTTCCGCTTCAGGAACTTTAGGCTGGAAATACTCATCTTTGTTTTTAGGGACAGCAAGAATCAAAGGCACATCGCCAAAATTGATGGCAAGAATAAAATAATTCAGCCCTCTTAAAAATTTAGCTTCAGCAGTAAATTCCGTCATTTTTTGGGCATCAAGGGACATCCCCGGGATCTTCTCTAGAATTTGATTAGCCCGGAAAATAGCCCGGTAAGAAGTGTTCCACAGGTTAGCAGCTACACCATTATCGGCATTATTGGTAAATGTGGACAATTGGTACAGATCAGCAACGTCATTTCTGATGTAAAAGTCATCTCCCCTGCCATTAGCCAGTTCAATTCCCCTTACCCCCCAGAAGCCGCCATCCACATTCCTTAACAAAGTATAAGTTGCAGCAAAGGCACTGTTAACATCAGCTTCAGTTTTCCAAAAAGTTTCTTCAGTAATTTGATTGGGATTTTCTAGTTCTAAAACGCTTTTTTTACAACTGCCGAACAGGGCTGCTGCTAAAAAAAATATGATTAATTTTTTCATCTGTATGTAGTTTAAGTTTCAATGGTCATGCATTTATTTTGCACAGTATTTACAAGGTCAATTGAATACCAAAGGAAAAGGTTCTGGCCAGCGGATAAGCAACATGACCAAAATCCACCCCACGATCCAGGATAGTCCCGGTTCTTCCAAGGTCCGGGTTAAAGCCGCTATAGTCGGTGATGGTAAACAAGTTATCGGCACTGAAATAAGCCCGCAATGAATTCACACGGATTTTTTTCGCAAGCTCTTCTTTTAGCGTATAACCGATCTGCAAAGTTTTCATCCTGAAATAAGATCCGCTTTCCAGAAACCTTGACGAGGTTCTGTTATTGGAGTTGGGATCACTGGAAATTGCCCTCGGTATATCACTTTGGTTTTCCGGGGTCCAGGCATTCAGCATTTTTGTAGAATAGTTGATCCCCAGGTTGGTACTTTGCAGCACCTGTGCCAGGCCATTGTAGATTTTGTTGCCTTGTGAACCCTGGAAAAACAGGCTGATATCAAAGTTGTACATCGAGCCATTGAGGCCTATTCCATATTCAAAATCTGGAAAAGGACTACCCAGGTTGACCTTATCATTATCGTTGATTTGTCCGTCGCCGTTATGGTCAGCAAAGATGATATCTCCAGGCCCTGCATTAGGCTGTATCAGCTGTCCATTCCTGGCATAGTTGTTCACTTCCTCCTGCGAATTAAAAATACCTGTGGCCTCGATGAGGAAGAAAGAACCGATAGAACCACCTGCTTCAGTTAGGGTACTGGAAGCACCATGGTGGGAAGGCTGACCGCCAAAAATCTGCTGGGAGCCTGTACCCAGTTCGATCACTTTATTTTTAACTGCTGAGATGGTACCCGTAACACCATAATTAAAATTACCAAAGCTGCTGTTAAAGTTCGCTCCAAACTCAAAGCCATTGTTACGCAGTGTACCCGCATTCACCACCGGATTGGTAACTGCACCGGCAGAACCAGGTATCGGCACATTTAAAAGAACATCAGAAGTTTTTTTGATGAAATAATCAGCATTGAAGGTCAGTTTATTTTTAAAGAACCCTGCATCCACACCGAAGTTAAATGTCTTGGTAGTCTCCCATTTAATGTCTGGCGATGCATAGGCAGTCTGGATGGCCCCAAACCATCGCTGCTGATCAGCACCGATGACATAATTAATATTTGACGCCACAGCTGCGCTATATTGATAGTCGCCAATTTCCTGATTTCCCAACACCCCATAACTCGCTCTTAATTTCATGTTGGAGAAAATATCTGCTACGGGCTCAAAGAAATTCTCCCTGAAAATATTCCAGCCCAAAGCTATTGAGGGGAAATTACCATAACGGTTATCCGGACCAAACCTGGAAGAACCATCACGCCTGAAACTGGCTGTCAGCAAATAACGCTCATCATAAGAATAAATCACCCGGCCAAGAATAGAAACCAGCTTGCTCTCCAGGCTATTACCAGAGTTGGTAGAGATACCTCCACCGGCATCAATCTGGTCAATGCCATCAGGCAAATCTGTTCTGGCGGCTTCGGTAAATTTATAGTCGTTATCCTGATAGGTATAACCTGCCAGCGCCTGAATGCTGTGTTTTCCAACCTCCTTGTTATAACTAAGGGTATTCTCAACCAGCGTCAAGATATTCCTGTCTTCACTTAAAGAAATATCATTTGTGGGGTGCGAAAACAAAGCACCTACGGTATGGCGCCTGTAATAGTCGTAATTAGAATTGGAAGCATTGGTATAACCGACATTAAGCCTGTAGGTTAAGCCCGGCAGAATCTTTAATTCACCGAAAGCATTTACCAGCAAGCTGGTATTGACCCGGTTAATATCTTCAAGGTACAACTGTGCAACAGGGTTGGCAATATTAACCACCGGACCAAAAGCACCGGCGTAACCGCCCGGAGCAGCAGGGTCATAGATGCTAAAAGCAGGAATCATTTGCATGGCCGAGCCTACCGGATTTCCTCCCTGTCCGCCCCAGCCACCGGGCATAGTCACAAACTTCTCCCGGGAAAGCAATACGGTTTGTCCGAATTTCAATATACCCTTAGTCGTTTCTGTTTTCACCCTTAAATTATAACGCCGGTAATTGGTGATATCCACAATTCCTTCCTGGTCGTTATAACCGCCAGAAACACTGTACTTGGTGGTTTCCCCACCTCCGCTTACCAATAAATTGTATTGCTGCACGGCTCCGGTTCTAAAGATGGCATCCTGCCAGTCTGTACCTTCACCCAGCTGATCAGGGTTCTGCGCAATTTCTAAGCCCGGGAAACCTGCGTTGGCATTTGCCTGGTTACTCACTATTGCCCATTCCCGTGCGTTAAGCACATCTACACTACTGGCCTTTTTTTGAACACCATAATTGGCCGTTACCTGCACCACCGGAGCGCCGGCCCTGCCTGATTTGGTGGTCACCAAAACCACGCCATTGGCAGCCCTGGAACCATAAATAGCTGCTGCAGAAGCATCTTTCAGCACATCAATAGACTCGATATCCATTTGGTTCAGGTTATTGATGTTAGATACCTGTACACCGTCAACAATATAGAGCGGTGACGCATTTCCTAAAGTACCCACACCGCGGATTAAAATCCTTGTTCCCGAACCGGGGTCACCCCCTGCTGATTCAATGCTTACACCGGGCATTTTACCCTGCAAGGAGCGTGTAATATCACTCACACCCTGCGATTTAATGTCGGCACCTTTTACCGTGGCCACCGAACCGGTGAGGTCGGCCCGCTTAACGGTACCATAACCAATAACCACCACCTCACTTAATGCCGCAGCAGCTTCCGCCATTCTTACATTGAGGGAAGTCCGCCCATTGAGGGCTATTTCCTGGGCTGCGTACCCTACTGACGTGAAAATCAAGGTGCTATTCCCTGGAATCTGCAGTCCGAACCGGCCTTCGGTATCGGTTACCGTAGCAACAGTTGCGCCCTTCACTTTAACACCAACCCCCGGCAAGGGTTGTCCGTTTTCATCGCTCACTACCCCTGTAACCCGAAAGGGCTGTTCCTGAAAATAATTGCCGGCCTTAGCCTGGAAAACTGTGGTGAAGAATAAGATCAGCATAAGCCGTATGACCCTGATCATGTTCATGGTTAGATAATCTTTTTTCATAATAGATTGGTTTAATGATATCTTACTATAGAGACCATTTTCCGGGTTCACACACATAAAATTTAAAATTTGCTCCCAACTTAAATTTTAAGTAAATTGAATAACCATTCAAAAACATTGTATGTTATTACATCAGTATTCAGATTTGGAATTGTTGGAGGCCATGAAAAGAGACGTCCACAAAGCATTTGACACTTTGTTTAATCGCTACTGGTCCAGCTTATACGGGACTGCATTTTATTTTTTGAAAGATGCAGCAGCAGCAGCAGAAGTGGTGCAGGATATATTTTTAAGGATCTGGCAGAAAAGGCATGTGTATGAGATTCACTGCTTAAAGCAGTACCTGGAAAGTGCAGCCAGGTATCATGTTTACAAACAATTGAAAGCGAAAAAATCAGCGTCACTTTCCTACATCGCTGATTATGAAAAAATACAGCCACGGCAGAAAAGCGTCAATGAAGGCGAGGAAAAACTTTGCCGGATAGAACTGGAAAACACCATAGATACTTCCTTAAAGCAATTGCCAAAAAGATGCAGGGAAATTTTCATCCTGAGCCGCAGGAAACAACTGAGCAACGACGAGATCGCAAGGCACTTGGGCATTTCAAAACGCACGGTAGAAAACCAGCTGACGAATGCTTTGCATTTTCTACGCCCTATATTCAGGTATGCGATGTTATAACAACAGGGTATCGATACGGTGTGCCTGCAGACAATTACTTTGTTCAGACCAGGAAAAAATGGTGAAATGGCCATCTTGTGATGCGACTAAAGCAAGGGCATCTTTCTGATCATTGATAAATTGTGCTGCTGAAAGGTGGCGCGTGCCGCCAATTTTGGCTGCAGGAATCTTGATGGCACCACCGTCAACAATAGGCTCGCTGAAGGAGACTTCATTCAGAATATCTTTCCCTTTTGCACGGCCAATTTTAGCACCAAAAGCCAATAATTCAAACCGCTCGTTCACTACTGTTGCACCATCAACCGCAGTTAAACCGGCTAAGTGATCTACTTCACGCCTTAAGGCCGTTTGCCAAAAAATCTGACTGGCCTCTTTCCTGTCCTGGATCAGTAACTTCGATAAGCCGCTAAAAGAAGGCTGCACACTATAAATGATGGGCTTTACAATAGACTGCAGCCAATTATTATTTTCTGATGGAACCACCAGCATGATACCCCCGCGCTGGTGCGCACGCATGGAAACGGCAATCTGGATGAGCACATTGACGGAATCGTTCCAGTAAGAAGGCGCCATCAAATCAAGTAGCGTCAGTAACATGGTGGGCCAGTCGTGAGAACGAGGCGACGTGGTATCAACAATTTTAATCTGTTCACCCTTCAGCACAGCCACATTGGTATATTTTCCGAAGCCATAAATTCTGCGGTGTTTAATGACCAGCAGACCAGGTTCAGAAACATCGAGTACGAAACAATAATTCGGAATAATGATGGTTGTACCCCAAACATACAGGTCATTGCCATCATGCCAGACCCCAATATGTATACCGGGCCGCTCTACACCTGGTGCCAGTTTGGTTAAAACGCTGGGGTTTAAAGGCAAATGATGTTTTAGAAGCAATGGATTACCAGCCTGTTCAGGAGAGACGAAGGCCAAAGATATCTTTGTGGGGTGCCCCTCTTCTTTACGCAAACTAGCCCAAAAAGTGGCATCCAATATATGTTCTACGAAATGAGCCTCGGGCAGGGGGGCAAGGTCGTCCTCTCCGCTTTCCTTTGCTGTCTTTAGGTGTTCTGCAAATATGGCCTCCAATTTCGGAGCAACAATTCTGGCTGCTTGATAAGTCGACTGGTAAATCATGGTTTAAAGTTAGCATAATCATCCTTATAAAATATCTGCTTTTTGTCTTTTATCAAAATGGGTGTCGTTCTGGCGCTCGATAAGGGTGAGTCCACCATGAGTGCAGGGAGTGCGCACACAACATAACGTGTCCATGAGGCGCCGGCAAGCGAGATAGACATGCTGGTTAACAAGCACTTCCCAATTTTAAAATACTAGGAAATTGTTCTTCACAATTGCTTAACTTTAAGTGGAAATGTGGCTTATGATAGCTTCATCACCTATGAAAACCAAATAATAGACGGATGAAAACACAACTACTCGCATTTATGCTGCTGTTTTTCTCAGGAGCTGTGTTGGCTCAGAACCAACAATACACGATCAAAGGCGTGGTCAGAGATTCCAGAACAAATCAACTTATTCCAGGAGCAAGTGTCAGAATTAACAACACCAATGCAGGCGATGTGGCCAACAACGATGGCGCCTATCAGATTAGCGTGCAACTGGCTCCGGGCAGTTATACGCTGACTTTCAGCTACCTGGGTTATACGCCAAAAACACAGACATTGACATTGGGGCAACAGACTGAGGTTACTTTGGATGCCAGCCTTGCTGAAGACCTGGTGCGTTTGAATGAGGTGGTGGTAACCGGTAACCCCGGGGGGCGGACCAAAAGAACTTTAGGTAACGCCATATCCACGGTAAATTCCAGGGATATTGCCAGCAGTGCAGCGACCTCTATCGACCAGGCATTGAGTGGTAAAATTTCGGGTGCACAGATTACCCAAAACTCAGGAAACCCTGCCGGCGGAATCAGTGTGAGGCTCCGCGGCACGAGTACGGTTGCCGGCGCCGGTGACCCCCTTTACATTGTGGATGGAGTGATCATCAATAACAGCTCAGCTGAGTTGCTGGATCTGGGTGGTTATTCACAAAACCGCCTGGTTGATTTAAACCCGAATGATATCGACCGCATGGAGATCATCAAAGGCGCTGCAGCAGCAGCTATTTATGGCTCAAGGGCAAGCAACGGCGTTGTGCAGATCTTTACCAAAAGAGGCCGGGAAGGGAAACCTTCTTTCACCGTTTCTACACAGTTCAGTGTAAGTGATTTAAGAAAGAAACTGGAGGTGAACAGGTATGGTTTCCGCTTCAACAATTTTATTGCAACCGATAATACCCAGACACCCGTTACCCGCTATGACCTTCAGAATGAAATTTTTATTGGCGCTATCGGTACCGATAATAATATTTCCGTATCAGGAGGTAGTGCCCTCACCCAATATTATGTGAGCGCAAACTTCCTTGATAACCGGGGAATTATTGACCAGACCAACTTTGTAAGAGGTGGTGGCAGGGCAAGGATCGACCAGAAATTAAATAACTGGCTGCGACTGTCGCTGGGTGCAAATTATGTATTGAGCACAAGTAAGGAAATACCAAACGGGGGTTTAGTAGAGGCCTACGGCGCTTTAACAGGCTTTATCTTTAGCAATAACCATATCAGCCCATACCCTGATCCTGTAACCGGGGTCTACCCGTCCTTATCTCCTGCCATCGCCAGAACCAACCCCCTGGAAGCAATTAACCGTTTTAATTTCAGACAAAGGACCAACCGCTTTATAGGGGATCTTCAATTAACTGCCAACCCTATCAAGGGACTGAACATTAATTATGTTTTTGGTTATGATAACTCTACACAAATAGGCACGGGTTATATCCCAGTGGGTAACACCACACCTTCCTACAATACAGGGTATTCCCGCAGGGCCGACCGCACGACCTATCTGCTCAACAATGACATCAATATCTCCTATCAAACTAAAATAAACGATTGGCTGGAATCCACTTCTGGGATTGGCGCTACCGCCCAAAGCGAAAAACTTTACCAGACTGCCATTACCGCCACCTTACTGGGCCCTATCGGACAAACTATTAACAACGGGGTTGCTGTACCAACGGAGTTTCGTAGTGACATCAACATCATGGGTGCTTTTGCACAGCAGACTTTTGGCATCTTAGATAAGATATACATCACCGGTGCGGCGCGTTATGATGTTTCCTCGGTGTTTGGTGAGGAGTTCAGGGGGCAGTTTTATCCGAAAGTAAGCGGCAGTTATGTCATCTCCAATGAGGATTTCTGGAAGAATTCCAATCTTTCAAAGGTGATTTCCAGTTTTAAAATCCGCTCTTCCTACGGACAGGCGGGTAATTTAACGGCCATTTCTGCTTATGATAAAACCACATCCTATGTACCAGTGAACGTTTCCAGCTTACCGGGGGTCTATTCTCCGCCGCTACTGGGCAATGCAGACATTAAGCCTGAACGCCAGCAGGAATTTGAGATTGGTACAGACATGAGTTTTTTCAGTGAACGGCTGAGCCTGGAATTTAGTTATTATAAAAAAGATGTGAAAGACCTGATCATCCTGGCTAACCTTGCCCCCACTACCGGCTATGTAAGCCAGTTTATCAATGTGGGTACCATGACCAATAAGGGGGTTGAACTGATGGTGCGGGGCGTACCTATTTATAAGGATAATTTAAGGTGGAACATTACAGCTACCTACTCCAGGAACAGGAATAAGGTGGACGACATACCCGGTGGCCTGCTGACCTTTGCAGGTGGCTTCGGACAAGTAGCTGCCATCAATGGCCAGCCATTGGGCACCTTTTACTCTACTTATTTTGCACGCAATGCGGATGGCTCCAGGTTGTTGAACGCATCGGGCTTACCACAGACAGAGAAAGTAGGCCGCGATGCAAACGGGCAGCCTGTTGGTGCTACCCTGAGAAAGGTGATCGGTGATCCTAATCCAGATTGGATCGGCTCCTTGATTAATGAAGTGTCCGTTGGTGAGCAATGGACTTTCCGTGCTCAGTTTGACGCTTCCATCGGTGGCGATGTATTTAACTTTACGAAAAGGGTTGGCGACCGGGATCTCTACGGCGGTCTGAAGGGTTATGAGCCTGAGCTTAGGGGTGAAGTGCCCAAGGGAACCTCTGCGGCTTTATTTTCTATTTTCGAGAACTGGATTGAGGATGGCTCCTATGTGAAGTTGAGGGAAGTTTCGGCAACTTATGAGTTTAAGCCTGCATTTTTGAAATCGGGCAGCATGCGTGTAAGCATCGCCGGACGGAACCTCTTATCTTTCGATGATTACAGTGGCTATGATCCGGAAGTAAATGCGGCGGGACAGAGTTCTGCCGTCCGCGGATTTGATTTTGTGGAAGTGCCTATCCCGAGAATGATCGTTGCCGGTTTAAGCGTCACATTTTAACAGGTATAAGCAGATGAATATGATCAATTATAAAAATATGAACAAGCTCGTTTACACGATAAAGACAGGCTTACTGATTACCTTGCTCTTATTTACAGGCAGCTGCAAGCTGGATACGGTGAGCCCCAATGCACCTAATGAAACCGATGTATTGACCACACGTGAGGGGCTCATCGGACTGAGTATAGGGATGCGGCAATTTTATGCCAGCAACGGCATTGCATCAGCTTATTTCTACCCGGCAGTAACCGCCAGGGAAATACAAGGGGTGGCTACTTTTACCAATACCCTGGAACTGGAGGCTGGAGGAACAGCCTTGCCGACTGCAAATGGTAATATTCTGACTTTATGGTCTGACATGCAGCGCCTGATGACCATGAGTCAGGATGTAATCACCAATGCACCCAATGTAACCACACTGACCGGCGGTTTACTGGCTGGCATTAATGCTAATGCGAAACTTTTCAAGGCCATTTCCCTGGGCACGTTGGCGACCTCCTTTGAGCAGGCCAATATTGCCACCAGTAAAACGGAGAAAGTAACCTTCGTACCCCGGGCGCAGGTTTTAGCAGAGGCCATCCGTTTGCTGGATGAAGCCATCGCTGAAATCAATGCCACACCACTTACGCCAGAATTCACTTCGCTGATTACAGGTCCGCGCTTTGACTTACGTAGTGTTTTATATACTTACAATGCTCGTTATAACCTAATGGCAGGTAATTATGCTGCTGCGCTGAGCAATGCGCTCCTTGCAGATCAAAGTAAGGCCAATGTCTTTGAATATAATTCACAAAGTGTAAACCCAATCTGGAATATTACTGTCAACCTAAGGTTTTATGCGCCGAGGCCAGGCTTTGGTTTACCTGCTGAATTATTCGAACCAGGCGACCGAAGGGAGGCTTTTTACATCAGTACCACTACTTCAGGCACCACCACCACCCGCACGCTGACCGGTTTTGGCGGCAGTCAGGCAGCAACTATACCGGTTTATTTACCTGATGAAATTAAACTGATCATTGCTGAAGCTTTGCTTCGAACAAATGGTTCCCTTGATGAGGCACTGACTCAGATTAACCTGGTACGAACACAAACCGCGGGAGATCCTTTCGGTGTGCATGCAGGCCTTCCTGCTTATAGCGGCCCCATGACGCCAGACGCTTTGTTGTTGGAAGTTTACAAGCAACGTTCTGCAGAATTGTACCTGAGCGGACAAAGGTTGGAAGATTCCCGTCGTTTTAACCGTCCTTTCTCTCCAACCAACCTTACCGAGCGGAACAGGAATTTTTATCCCTATCCTGATCAGGAAAGAGTAAATAATCCGAATACACCACCAGATCCGGCGATATGATTTTATAAACCAATTGGCACAATCACCTTCACACTAAAATTTCTTCCCATATTATAAATCCCCGATCGGCCATTTGGCGATGACTGGAAGTATTCGAAATATTTTAAACGGTTCAAATGGCTTTGATAGGCGGTATCGAATAAGTTTTCGCCCTGGATGAACACTTCCAGAAATGTTTTTTGTTGCTTGTTTTTCAATCCCGTACCGAGACCTGCACTAAAAAGGGCATAACCGTCTGTGAACGTTTCTGTATCATCGAGGGCATAGAAACGATTTTTATCAGCATGGTAGTTTGCTTCAAATTTAATATAAGGCTTGGAGAAGATACTGGTTTTGTTGGTTTGTGCGGCAAACTTCATTTCTGAACGCAGCTGTAAGGGAGGCAGTAATGGAAGGTGCTGGCCATTGGTTTTACCAACCACATAGGAAACACTATTGTTTAAAGTGAACCACGGAACAGCAGTGGGGTGAATGTTTACACTGGCCTCCAGACCGTATAACCTTGCTGCCGATTGCTTGTATTGGTAGGTCAGGTTTCCGGGAACCACCACCACCGGCTCGCCATTTTCGTCAGTTAACCTGGCTTGGTAAATATAATTTTGAATATTGTTGTTAAACAACTCGAGGCTCAGGTCAATATTCTTAAGGTAGGCCATAAAGCCAATATCCTGTTGCAAATTAAATTCGGGAACGAAAGTCCGGTTACCAAGGTAAACAATATGGGCACCGGGATCCAGACCATTGGAACCAATTTCGGTAATGTTGGGCGCACGGTAGCCACGGGCAATATTAGCTTTAAACAAGATCCGCTCTGTTAAGTTGTAAGTGATGCCAGCACTGCCTGAAACGCCCTGGTACCGTTTGTCAAAAGCAGTAAACTGCGCAAAATCGTTCCAATCCACTTTGCGGTCATCGACACGTACCCCGGCAGAAAGATCTAACTTCCCAAAAGATTTCTTGGCGAAGAAAAAGGCACCCATATCAAACAAGTCATAATTGGGAATAGGATAATCTGTGGCATCCTTGTTACGGTTGGTTTGGTACATCCCGCTTAAGCCTAAGGTGCTTTGTATCCCGTTGAACTCGGGGAAATGATATTTAGCATCAAAATTCAAGGTATTCAATACCAGGTATAAGCCCGCCTGTCCGGGTGTAGTAGGGTGGTTATATTCCCTGCGCACACTTTGCTGCCCACCCACCAATACATCGAGCAATGAATTACCAAGTTTGTACTGACCGGAATTATAAATCCTATAATGCTGGATATGCTGGTGCAATGGAACAATGCGATAACTATTCAGCTCGTTTTCCGGCACAACTGGCCGGTTTTTGATATCATCACCCTCATCCAGTACCTGTCTGGTAAACTTCCTGCTTAAAGAATCACGACTACCATCAGGAATCTCCTGCAGGTTATTATAATAGTTGGCGGCTATTTTGGAGTGTCCCCATTTTTTATGAACGGCAGCACTTGCAGAAAGGTTATACTCCTGGAAAGCGGTGCCATACACTAGACCATCCACTTGATTTCGGTAACTATGGGCAATTTTACCACTGGCACGGGCAGCATACCGCCAGCCATTTTTATGGAGGGCAAGGCCTAAGGAGTTGCCAAACATGCCATTATTGTGCTGATATTCAGTCGTAAAATCCCCTTTTAACATTCCCTCCGGCAAAGGGCTTTGATCGGGGATCATGTTGATTACGCCCGCCACGGCATCGGAACCGTAAGTTAAGCTGGCAGGCCCTTTGACCACTTCTACCCTTGAAATTCCGTAAGGGTCAATCTCAATACCATGCTCATCGCCCCACTGCTGTCCCTCCTGCCTTAAGCCATCAAATAGGGTCAACACCCGGTTATATCCTAAACCCCTGATAAAAGGCTTGGAAATATTAGGTCCGGTCGTTACCGCGCTCACGCCTGGAATGCCCTTTACAATGGCATCAATCAGGTTACTGCTCACCTGCTGATCCATTGCCCTTTTACTCAGCACGGCAATAGGAACCGGGCTCTTGCGCAATACGGTACTCCTGCTCATCCCGGTAACCACTACCTCATCCAAATTAGAATGATGTTTAGACAGCTTAGCGTTGACAACCAATACCTGGTTTTCTTTTAGCAAGGCTATTTTTTCTAGTTTTTGATAACCTACCCCTGAAATAACAAGGGTATAACGCTGTGCAGGAATATCGGCAAACTCGTAATAGCCCTGGTCATTGGTTTTAGTAGCATAGTTGGTGCCGTTTATTTGAAGGGAAATTGCCGACAATGCCTCATCCTCATCGAGCACCTGACCGCGGATGGTGCCGGTTTGTCCATTTGCATCCATACCAAACCAACTCATGAATAAAAAGAGCATCAGGGTTTTTAATGTTAAAGACAGCGAATATGTTGGATTCAAGCTCATATGTTTTGGTTTTCTAACCTTATGGTTCAGTAAACAAAACTACAATAGTTAGACTAGTCTAACAAATAAATCTTGAGATATATTGTTTTATATTTACACGATGTTATCCACTACAGAAGAGAATTACTTAAAAGCCTTGCTTAAAATAGGCAGCAGGAACGAAGGTGCAGACGAAGCGGGAATTAATGAACTGGCTGCACACCTGGGGGTTAAACCGGCCACGGCAACGGATATGTTTAAGAAATTGAAAGAAAAGAATTTAGTAGATTACAAGAAATATGGAAAGATATCATTAACGGAAAACGGGCGGAATAACGCAATGAATATTGTAAGAAAACACCGTTTATGGGAGACCTTTTTATATCAAAAGCTAGATTTTACCTGGGATGAAGTGCATGAAGTAGCAGAGCAACTGGAGCACATCAAATCGCCGAAACTGATCAGCAAGCTGGAGGAGTACCTGGATTTTCCGGAATTTGATCCTCATGGTGATCCAATCCCTAAAGCCAATGGGGAGATTGTTGCCATTGATAAAGTGATTTTATCGGCATTAAAACCCGGTGAAAGTGGAATGGTTGTAGCAGTTAAAGATACCTCTATCCTATTTCTGAAATACCTGGAGCAACTGGGTATCAATATTGGCAGTCGCCTTAAAATTATTGAAAAGGTATCCTTTGATGGTTCTTTCCTGATGGAGATTGAGGGGCAAGCGGCCCGGAATGTATCCTTGAAATTCGCAGACAGTCTGTATGTTCGCAAATAAGCAATAAATGGCTCATCTTGCAGGTAACATCATCACTTCTACATTAAAATAAATTGTTGAGATTGAATTATGGCAACAGAAATAAAATGTCCTAACTGTGCACATTCCTTCCCCATGGAGGAGGTGATGGCAGAAGAATATAAAAAAGACCTTCGTGAAAAGATGCTGTCTTTTACCAAACAAAAAGAAGAGGAATTTAAGCTTAAACAAGTGGAAATGGCACAGCAGCAGAAGCTGCTGGAATTAGCCATGGAACAGAAGCAGAAAGAATTTCTGCTGCAGCACAAGCAGTTGGAAGCTTCCTTTGAGCAGCAACAAAAAGTGCAGGCACAACTTTTCCAGCAACAACTTGCTGAAGAAAAGAAGCAAATGCAGGCGACCATGGAGGAAAGCTTAAGGAAAACCATAGCTGGTGATTTTGAAAACAAACTGCAGGTATTAAACAATGCCAATAAAGAGCAGGAAGAACGATTAAAGCTGGCACGCGCAAAGGAGCTTGAATTTCTGCTGAAAGAGCAGGAAATTGTTAAAAAAGAAGAAGAACTGGAGCTGCAAATGCAAAGGATGCTGCAGGAACAACGTGCCGAACTCGTTGAACAGATCAGAAAGCAGGAAAACGAAAGAAACAACCTTAAAGATACCGAACACCAGTTAAGGGTAAAGGAACTGGAAAAGCAACTCGAGGACCAAAAGAAACTGGCTGAAGAAATGAAACGCAAGGCTGAGCAAGGTTCTATGCAGTTACAGGGTGAAGTGCAGGAGTTGATTCTGGAAGAATTGTTACGTAACGCATTTCCTTTTGACCTGGTCACTGAAGTTGGCAAGGGCGTACGTGGTGCAGATTGCGTTCACCATATCCGCAACCAGTTCGGACAGGAATGTGGGAAAATCATCTATGAGAGTAAACGCACCAAGGATTTCTCGCTGGACTGGATCGAAAAGCTGAAGAAAGACATGCGGAGCATGGGTGTTGATGTAGCCGTTATCGTGACCCAGTGTTATCCGAAAGGGATGGATTGCTTTGGGGAGAAAGACGGTGTCTGGATCTGCTCTTTTGATGAGGTAAAAGCTGTTTCTTATATTTTGAGGGATGGTATCCTTAAATTGTTCAGCGCTTCAAAATCGCAGGAAAATAAAGGTGATAAAATGCATATGCTGTATGATTACCTGACCAGCACTGAATTTAATGAGCAATGGAAGGCCATCAGGGAAGGTTTTATGAGCATGAAACTTTCCATACAGAAAGAACGTGATGCGATGGAAAGACTTTGGAAGTCGCGCGAGAAGCAGCTGGAGAAAGTGATGCTGAACGCAGCACATATCAGGGGTTCTATTGAAGGAATTTCAGGGACAGAAAACATCAGGTTTAGCTTAACCGATGATGATGACGAGCCGTTGTTGTTGGAGTAATACCGGTATTCACCTCAATAGTAGGATATAGCTGGAAAGGCACCCTTTGTTATGGTTAATCTGTATATGATTCGTAAATTGCATTAAATAAATTTAATCATCGAGATGAAAAAGGGCGAGAATCATATTTTAAACACCGAGGCTAATTTTATCACTTATGCTTCAGAAGGTGAGCGCCTGCACAAGGATGTTTTTCGGTCGGATATGGACAAGTTTAAGCTTTTCACTAAAATGCTTCGCAGGAATGCGCTTTTAAAAAAGGCTAGAATAACCCACAAATAATATATGGATGCATTAGATGAAACCTTACTTCTATTTTGGGAATCTTTAAACAACAACGATGTAAAGTATATTATGGTTGGAGGTTTTGCAACCAGATTTCATGGTTTTAATAGAAGTACTGATGATTTAGATCTTTGGCTTTATGACACCTTGGAAAATAGAAGAAATTTAAGAAAGTCATTCAAGGATCTCGGCCTTGGAGATTTCCCTACAATAGAAAACATGGAATTTGTGCCGGGCTGGACAACGTTTTATGTGGCTAATGAAATTGAATTAGATATTATGACAAGCATGAAGGGTTTAGAGAATTTATCTTTCCTAGAGTGTTTAAATGCTGCATCTATAGCAGATTTAGGTGGCATCTTGATCCCGTTTTTGCATATCAATCAATTGATAGAAAACAAAAAGGCAGTAAATCGACCTAAAGATCAGATTGATGTGATTGAATTAGAAAAAATAAGGGCGTTAAGAGGTAATGATTTATAAAAGGAATTAATTGCAAATTTCGTGCTCAAAACATTTTAAGCACATATATTATTATTTGCTGAAAGCTTAATTTTAAACCACTCATAGTGGTCAATATATTAAGTATTTGTGGGAAAATTACTGTAAATTAACTGTCGTTCGACCCACTCGGTCGTGACCCAGCCAAATATATTAGAAACACTGTATCATATGGAATTAAATCTAAAGAAACAGGCTCACCTTATTCGCACCAAGTGTTTTATCGGTATCCTCTGCATTGTATTTTTTTCCATCTCAGTTTTTGCGCAAAATAGGAAAGACACGACAACTTTCATAAATACGCTCGATCTAAAAACCGGGAAAATTGATACTGTTTTATCGACGAGTCAACACTTCGAAGCACCTAATTGGCATCCCGACAATTATCTGATATTAAATAGTAAGGGTAAGATTTATACCCTTGATTTAGTCTCAAAAAAGCTCAACATCATCAATACTGGCTTTGCTACGGCAAACAACAATGATCATGGGATTTCACCCGATAAAAAATGGCTGGCACTGAGCCATAACGATAAAAGTGATACTTCTTCCAAATCTTACAAATCAGCTATCTACGTTATTCCAATTTCAGGTGGAAAACCAAGAAGGTTGACTGCTGAAGTTCCTTCCTTCTGGCATGGATGGAGCCCTGATGGAAAAACCTTAGCTTATTGTGGAGAACGCAATGGTAATTTTGACGTTTATACAATTTCAATCGAAGGAGGGGCCGAAAAGAGATTAACCAACACGGTGGGATTGGATGACGGCCCTGATTATTCGGCAGATGGTAAATATATCTATTTCAATTCTTACCGCACCGGGAATATGCAGATCTGGAGGATGCTGGCTGATGGAACAATGCCTGAACAATTGACTTTTGACAAAAATTCAAATTGGTTTCCTCATCCCTCTCCCGATAACAAGTCGGTCATCTACCTTGCTTATACATCCGATCAAAAGCAAGAGCATTTGTTTGGCAAAGATGTGAAATTGCGGCTGATGGATCCCCTGACTAAAACCATAAAGGACCTCACCCCCGTTTTTTGTGGCGGTCAAGGCACGTTAAATGTTCCATCATGGAGTCCTGATAGTCAAAAAATTGCTTTTGTGAGCTACCTGATCAAGTAATAAATCTATAGAAATTTAATTGCTTACATCATCATTTTTAATTCCCCGCTTATTTTTCTTAATTGATTCACGAAGTCTACCAAAATTATAATTCAGGCTTATCCGGTAAGACCTGGAATAAAGTCTGTCGATACTGATTTGCTCGAATCCTGGTCCGGTGAGATTCACCGTGCTACTTCGGAATTTGTTGAATGGATTACTGATTGTAGAAGAAAATGTTAATTTATCTTTCACCAGTTCTTTGCTGAGGCCTAAAGATGAGCTGGTATAAGCATTAGTTTCCCTTTGGAGGCTAAAGCTTTTGCTTCTGATGTTTAAATTTGCATTGGCTCTCCAACCCTGACCAAAGTTATAACCCGGCGACAACGAAAGCGAATACATTAAGCCATCCGTGCTGATTGGAAGTCCCTTACTGATTCCTACTACCCTCGCTAGTGCAGCTTTTGCATTCACATTTAAACTTAAAAACTTTGTCGCAGGATAGCTAATACTCAAGCTTGTACCGAGCATGCTTGCCTTACCAGTATTCTCGTAGGCAATTCTTGTGATGTTATTCTCCTGATCATATGCAGCAACCTGGTTAATCAGCGCATTAAATGAAGTGTAATCAAGGCTTATTAACAAAGGCTGCTCCCTGGATGCTATAAACCAGTTGCAGCGCATTGGCTGTAACGGGGCGAAGATTCGGGTTGCCGCTGATCTGCACATTGGGATTAGAGCGGTCAACAAAAGGATTCAATTGGTAAATTCCCGGTCTTTGGATACGCTGTGTATAACCCAGGTTCAAGCTGCCTTTATTTTCAAACTTTTTACTGTTTAAGCCAAATCCACTTGCTTTATTTTCGGGGGATTTTCTAAAAACACTTTTTTAGCAATTAAAAGGTCATAGGATGATTGTAAGCGCACCCAAAATCTGGCAGTACCACCGAAGACAGTTTCAATTCTCAAAGCCATGTTAGGCGTAATTGCTGCCTTGCCATTCAAAATATTGCTCAGGGTTGAACGTGTAACAGCTAAGAGTTCCGCAGCCTTGGCAATAGTTAATCCACGCCCTTCTACAATCTCAATCCTTAATATTTCCCCAGGATGTTGTAATTCCATTTCTCTTTTCATTAGTGCGTATCTAAGTAGTCTAAATCAAAAGCATTTTTATTTTCGAACCTAAATATTACCCGATAATTACCTGTTATATCCAAACTCCAAAAGCCATGCATATTTCCTTTAAGAGGATGTGGTCTCCATGACACCAAACGGGCAAGATCTTCAGGCACTTCTTCTAAATCATCTATAATTTGCAAAGCCAGACGTATTTTTTTTAACTCATTAGGTGGCAACTTACTGCCATCCCCTTTTTCCCATAATAACCGCAAAGGCTTGCTTTTAATCGTCTTAATCATAGATGGGGCGTATAGTGTAAATATACACCATACGGTGTATATTTACAAATGTTGACACAGGCATTTTGAGATTATGTATGTAGACGATACTTCTAATACATATTTGATTCGTAAATTGCATCATATAAATGTAAATGGAACGAACGAGATGAAAAAGGGCGAGAATCATATTTTAAACACCGAGGCTGATTTTATCACCTATGCATCAGAAAGTGAACGCCTACGCAAGGATGTATTTCGGTCGGATATGGATAAGCTTCAGTTTTTCACTAAAATGCCTCGCAGAAATGCCCTTTTAGAAAAGGCTAAAATTAGCCATAAATAAAATATGGATGCATTAGACGAAGCCTTACTTCGATCTACCAGGGTATATTTATTTACAAATCATTTATCTCTGCCTCTACAAAGAGGCATTCTCTTAAAAAAAAATTTGCTTGGTCAAAGTCATAATATTTCATCTTTAAAATGATTAACTGATGTCTTCGCGGCAATAAGGATCCCCATTTTGAGAAATTTATTGTTGCAGGATTTGACACAAGAAGGTTTTCTAGGGCTAAGTCTATTTGATCTTTTGAGGCTGAAAGATTCTTAAGAATTGTTTTTACCTCTGCTGGGCTTGCCTTAAAGATAAAACTGCTTTCATGCTCATTGTATTCCGATTCTACTCCCGCAAGGCTGAGCCAAAACTGTATACTCCTGTTGACCAAAGTTCCATGAAAGGAATAAAAAATGGTTTCTGCATGTTTGGCCATCAGTGGTCGCTGGATGGAAATATTTTGTACTTGGTAACATTTGAAATCAAGTCGCAGTAACCTGAGAGCTTCGGTAGCTTCTTCATTGAGCTCCTCAAAAACTAATGTTCCTGAGATGATCTCGAGCATTTTCTCGCGGATCCTATGGTGGACCTCTCCTCCTGTTCCAAAGAAGATAGGTCTCTTCCCGTCCTTGGCAGGGATGACAAACATCTTTTTGGCCTTATAGTCGATTTCTACGATCTTCCAGATTCTCGCTGCCAGAAGTATATTTTCATCAGGCTGCAAGGTTGATATTAGGGGAAGTTCCCCAACGGTTTTGTCATGATGGATAATCTTGAAACTTGGATCCGATTTGAATACGCTGTAAAAGTCCTTTGTATTTACCGTCCTTTCACCCTCTATGCCGATGATCAGCTGTCCTCCAATAAGCTCTAGTTGTTCCCTTTGAATCAGTTCGCTTACAATCTCTTCTATTTCGTTTTCTGTAATATGGTTAAAGGCAAAGTTTATCCTAATATGGTCGCTCAATTGTGAAAATGTTCTCCCATTGAATTGTTTTATGATGGAGAGGATCTGGTGCAGCAGGATGTCGTATGGCTTTTCAGATGAGAGTACTGGTTCTATAAACTCTTCCCTGAAGAGCAATAGGCAGGCCAGTGACTGTGCCAGGTTCCACCGATCGGTGGCATAAAACACAAGACTGCTTTTTTCCTCATCGCGTCTACCACTTCTACCAACTCTCTGGATCAGCGATGAGATGGAATGTGCCGCATCAATTTGTACGACCTTTTCCACCGAGCCAATATCAATGCCAAGCTCAAGGGTTGAAGTACAGGATATGGTGAATGGATAACGCTTATTATTCTTTGCAAAGTGCTCGATATATTCCCTTAGTTCACGATCGATTGAGGAATGGTGCGAGAAATAGTAAGAGTGTCCCTTGACACGGTTGGATATCTTTTTGAGCTTCACAGCCACTTCTTCCGCTCGGCCGCGGCTATTGGGAAAGATTAGTACTTTAGAGTCCTTTACCTCTAAGTAAAGGTTTTTCATAAGATTAATGGGCAGGTCTACGCCTTCCATTTTGTAATATCTAAAAGACACCTCCATTTCTTTTGGGGATTTATCCCGTATCAACGTGGTACCATCGGCATTGCCGGTAAGCTTCTTTGCTTCTAATATGGCTCCAATAGTTGCTGATAAGCCGATCACCCTGAAAGTGCCTTTGTTGAGCTGACTTAATCTAGAGATGAGCGATGCCAACTGCATACCTCGATCAGTGCCTATAAAGGAATGGATCTCGTCGATGACCAGAAATTGGAGATTGATGAAAAGCTTTGCTGCATTCTGTGGAGCATTGACCAACATAGCCTCTATGGATTCTGGGGTTATGAGTACAACGCCCTCCGGATTCATCAATAATTTTTTTTTTGCCGAGCGCATTGCTTCTCCATGCCATTTAGTGACCGGAAGATCTAGATATTCACAGAGTTCCTCTACTCTATTGAACTGATCATTGATCAACGCAATGAGGGGGGAGATATAGAGTATTTTGACCCCCTGCAGATGGAAATCGATTTTGGAAAGCATGGGCAGAAACGCCGCCTCTGTCTTTCCAGAAGCCGTCCTTGACGATAGTATGATGTTCTTTTCCGATTCCATGATATGCCTGATAGCATGTTTCTGGATGGATCTCAGGCTTTCCCAACCTTTGTCACGGATGTACCTGCGGATGGGTTCAGATAGCAGCTCGATCATAGTTCCTCTATATCATCTAAACTCATTTCCACTGGACGTTCATCTCGAACCTGAATACCGCCGAAGAGCTTCTTTTTGTCCATATCTGGATTTTGTCTAAGGATGCTCATGATGTTCAAAAAGTCCCTAATTACCTCTCTTGGTGTCAGAAACTCTGAAGCTCCAGGTTTATTGAAAAGCTCTTCCATAAATTGGTGAATTTCGTGTTCCTCTATGGTAATCTTAGTACTAAAATTAAACTCAAATATTTCCTTTAGGTTTTTCAACAGTACAAAGATCTCATTGTGGTCCAAGGGCAACAAACGTATCACTGGTTGGGCAAAGTCTCTGATGGTTGCTGTTTCGAACTTGTTGATCTCTAGCCTTGATTTCAAGGCATGATAACTGAAGAGTCCGCGTCGCTCATTTTCAAGCACTTCATTGGTTCCTGCAAGGTTGAAGAACAGATTATTCACCTTACCTTGGAAGCAGTCATTGTAGATCGTAAGAATTTTTTCGTAGTTTTTTTCTCTCATAGTCGAGGTTGAGATTTTGTAGAGATTAATCGCCTCATCCAGATTGATCATAAAACCACTATAGCCCATGCTTACAAAGAGCTTGCAGAAGTTCTTGAGCATATCATAATAATTTAGGTCATTGATCACGTCCCTAACATCAAGATCTGCACGGGCTTCCGTCTTGGTTCGATATTCGCCCTTGAGCCATTTTAGGGCATTTCTTCTCAACTTATCGTCGCCGGTAACGTAGCCCCTATAATATTTTAAGATCACAAACCCAAAGTCAAATCCGCCCACCTCGGTAATGGTGTTGATCATCTTCATGATCTTTTGCTCTACCTTTGGCAAATGCTCTTCACTTCTTATATCCATCAAACTGATGTTTTGCTCGGCGGATACTTCCGTCAGCATCTGCTCGATCCATTTCTCCAGTAGGATAGGGAGAGCACCGCCTTCAGGCATGGTCTGTATGGCAACATTGTCCATGATTGCAGTATATAGTGCCACTCCTTTTCCATCGTTTGAATAAAGGCGGTTGTCCGGTGTAAAATCAGCATTAGCTACTACAAATTTTTGTTTCAGCGCAACCGTATTGAGCAGATGTAACATAAATGATTTACCGGATCCAAAGTCGCCAATCCAGAACTTGAACATGCTATGTCCGTTCTTAACATCGCTTAAGGCCTGTAAAAATGCATCTACCTCTGCTGATCTACCTACGGTAATATGTTGGAGGCCAATCTTGGGAACTACCCCACCAGTAAGGGAGTTGATAATGGCCGTAGCTTCCTTAGGTTTCAATCCAGTAATCATATATTCTTTATTTGAGCGTAATAGTCTTCATTTATATTGTAACTGTCGTCGTTGCGTTCAATGAGCAGGTCATCAATCAAATCGTAACAGTTTTCATTCAAGCTGTTGATCAACACATTTTGCATAGAACCGGTAGATTGGCAGTAATCGGCGATCTGGACCTTATCTAAAGAAAGTGCATGTTCACTGAACAGGTCAAGCAGACCCGATTCGATTTGGCTCAAATCGATCTTGTAGTTATTATTGTTTTCAGGATTTATTTGTTCCACAATTGTATCCACGATTAATGGTGTTGCGGTTACTTCTGGAGCGACAATTTCTTGTATGAGATCCTCATAGGACAGAAATTCTCCTAATAGACCAACCGTCCCTGAAAACTCGATTTGTACCTTTTTTATAGCTTTTTCATCAAGCTTGATCCTTTTTCGGAGAGGCTCGTAAAATCCCTTGATTTCCAGTAACGCCTCTTCTATGCTGACCTCGGTTTTGATCAATTTGATCAACGTGTGAAGAAATCGGGTATGTGATTTCGGTTCCTTAAAGAGCTTCTTGGACATCGTCTTTGACATTTCCTTAAGTACGAGCTTCCGCTCCGAGATATTTTGTGCAGTATACCTAAGATAATATTCCAGGCTCGTTTGGCTATCCAGGTTTACGAGGAACTTGGAGAGTTCAAGGTAAATGTTCTCTAATGAGGCATTGCTATTATTTAGTTCAATAATGTGTTCTGCGTACTGTAAGAATTTTTTCCGTCCTTTCTCTTGGAAGCACTCTTCCTCCAAAAGTAGCACCGATTTCCAACGTGTATGGTGCAGAGTGTAGAGTGCTCTTTCCGTCTCTTCATTCAGTGGGGCAATTTCAATCAATAGCTCTGGAAGGGATTCTTCAATATGGATCATAATATGTTCCTTGATCGCCTCATTGACCATTACATGCGTGAATTGACGCTCAAAACCGGAAAGTTTTTTGAAATGATAGTGTGTGCGTAATAGCTGTTCACAGTACTTCAAGATATATCCGCAAATAGAACCTGAGCCATGCTTAAGTTGGTAGTTATAGTTTGAGCTGTTACGATGGTAGCGGTACTCTTTTCTTGCAATAAGGTCGAGTACAATATTGAATTCCTTATCCTTTTCGAGTCCCTTACTTTGATATGCCTTGTCTAACGACTTAATTGAACGTATGTAGAGCTTCACCAACTCTGTTGCACAAAAAGCATTACTGACAAATGTGTTTGAGGGTAAATATATTTTTTCGAGAATCTGAAGGTCTTCTTTGCTGAGATTGAGCTTGTCCCTGTATTGATTTCGCCAATCCCATGACATAGATGTGCTCTCTTCAGACATTCTGCTTTCAAGCCTAGTAATTCCGAGGGTATATGCAGCCTCACGCATCTTTCCCAATAGAAACTTTCTTGCATAGCCTCTAGTCCTAGGGTAGGCGGCAGAAAGGCGATCAATCCGTTTTTCAAGTATTGTCAAATCACCATGTTTTTCATAATCTTCCAAAAGATCAAAAAGTAATACAAAATAATAATTACTGTTACCAACGGTGTCAATGCAGCTACCCTCATAAAATGCGTCCTTAAATTTTTTATAAAAATCCTTTTGCTTTTGGGAAGCATGATCTAGGTCAGATGTAGAATAAATATACCGGTGTGGCCAGCTAGGGACTACTAAGTTCGGATCGAATGATAATTTCTCAAGGTCTATAGGCTCATCTTCCTCATCAATATCAATTACCTCATCAATGTTTTTAACGGCCAAACACTCATTTTCTTCCAAGCTAATATTTTGTATTTCCATTGTTTCTTCCTCATCATAATGTGCCGACTCCACACTATTTGTTGTTTTCCGTATTTTGCTTTCGATTAAATTATTTCTCACATTGACTAAATCTGGGAAGTGAATCTCGCTCTGTCGTTGTTTCAAAAAGTCACTCATCTGTTTTCCCCCGTTGATGTCAGTCGAGTCAAAACTATTATCTTTCAAAATTTCGAGGTGTAATTTATTATAGGGAAAGCGAAGAACATCAGCTACTTTAATAGTGGCGATTTCATGTCCATCAGCAATATCATATGCTTTATTTTCAGCATCAGCTCTTGCGGAGATTGCATCAATAAGCCATGCCATAATTACTCCAATTTCGCCGCCTACAGACTTTTCTTTTAACTCATTTTCTGAACACTGAATAGTGCCTGAAAAAGATTTTTCTTGAGTTTGGGGAGCATTTTGCACTAAATAAGATAAATTCTTAGTTATAGTACTCAGTTTAGTGTCTGCTTCGGTTTCAACCGAAGAAATGGATGTATAAGCCGTGAATGTTGTTTCAATAGATAATGGGATCTTATTGATTACATTTTCAAGCGTCCTAAAACTTTCGTTTTCGACGCTGGCCTCGACTGCAACAGATTTGGCTACCAGGAGATCCACAACTGAATCTCTGTTAATATACTGATCTTTTTGTTCGAACAATCGGCGGTCACGTTGGTTAAGGCAGCGGCTCGAATCACTATACACCGCTAAGTAATTCATGTAAAATTTCTTCGTTTTCTTCCTCGCGTTTGGCGTTGTCAGAAAAACTATTAATAAACCGATGATTAAAAGAAAAAAACCAATCATGATGAGCGTTTGGTAAAGGTCATTGCGTTTTAGTTGAATAGCTAATTAGAGCAAAAACACAGCGTTTAAAAAAACAATGCACAAACCTGAACTTGTTGGCCATTTAGTAGGGGTTGAGAGGTTGAAAATGTCGGCGTAGCTAATAGATCTAAAGATACATAAGTATTCTTGAGATCTACAAATAGCTTAGCATACAATTTCGTCTTAGGTAAGAGCTTTGTTTACAACGTAACCTCGTTTTTTAAGACGTCTGCAGTTATTCTCGCTTGATTAACAGATTTACGCAAAGAGAAATCTTCGTGTTAATCATGAGACCGGAAAAAATTCAGGTATGCCCTATCGAATGGGATAACTCCACATTAATGATTCGCAGCACTCCAAACTTCCCAAAAATCACCCGTTTAAAATGACGGGATACCTTTGCAACAGTCTACCTCCATATGATGATATTAAATACTTATAGTTTCAATTATATCGCTTTAGAAAAGCCTCCTTAAATACGTAACACGAAAACATTTATTTTTGCCAGTTATCAATAGTCATATCATCAATCAAATGTTGTTTTAGTTTTTGATTGGGAGTAAATGATGGAATATTTATAATTCCCATAATTTTATACTATATTTAATTGAGTTAACGGCTTCAATATGAAAGTATTTAAAATCTTTATTTTATTTTCTGCTGGCTTGTTTGCATTTGTAATCAACAGCAAGGCGCAATCCAAATTGAGCGTCACGCAAGAACCTCAAACTAACAAGGAAAACATTCCGGCGTTAAAAATGGACACCGGAAGTTGTTCAAATGACTTTGTAATAAAACCAAGATATGGAGCACATCGTGGTGCACCTGTAAAGATCCCTAATGGCTATAAGCCGTCAGATGACACTGTATTTAATATGCCGATTGCTAAAATCAACCCATTTAAACAAGTGATATTACCTACCATCACCATCAAGAAGGTTCCCAATACCCCCTAATATACTACCCTCTTCTTTTCTGTTGACTGTTCCATAGGCTAATATCCTGGAGGCCAGCCTGCTGATCGGCAAGGTTTGAATCCAGACTTTTCCTGGCCCTTGCAAAGTGGCAAAAAACAAACCCTCGCCGCCGAAGATGGTATTTTTGATTCCGCCGACAAATTGTATATCGTAATCTACCGTCTGTGTAAAAGCGACAATACAACCGGTATCAACTTTAAGAATTTGACCCGGCTGGAGCTCTTTCTCGGTTACATGTCCGCCGGCATGAACAAACGCCATCCCGTCGCCTTCGAGCTTCTGCATGATAAATCCTTCCCCACCGAATAAACCCGTACCTAATTTTCTTTGAAACTCAATGCTGATGCTTACGCCTTTTGCGGCGCATAGGAAGGAATCCTTTTGACAGATGATTTTTCCTGCGTGGCGTGATAGATCTAAGGCAATTATTTTACCAGGATAGGGAGAAGCAAAACTTACCTTCTTTTTACCATAGGCGATATTAGTGAAAGCGGTCATGAATAAACTCTCGCCGGTAAGCAGGCGTTTACCCGCGCTAAAAAGCTTGCCCATAAAGCCAGATTGCTGCTGACTGCCGTCGCCAAATATGGTTTGCATCTGTATGCCGTCCTCCATCATCATAAAGGCACCTGACTCCGCTACGGCCGTTTCCTGTGGATCGAGTTCAATCTCTACATATTGCATTTCTTCGCCATGAATACAATAGTCGATTTCGTGGTTGCTGATCATATCTCTAAGTTTTATTTTTTGATGATTAAAATCCCTTAATGTTACAAAACTTAAGGGTGAAAATAAGATGATAACATCATAAATGGTTACGTCATGCGGAATTCAGTTCAGCATCTAATTTAAAACGCTTCTGACGCTTAGGATTTTGGAATTATAGATCCCGGAACGGAGTCCGGGATGACGAAAAATTAATAAAAAAATGAAAATACTACTTTTGGAAAGACCAGGCTACAAAGCGACTGACTTTCTGTCCCTGGGCCATTTCTACAGTTTTGACCTTTAGGGCACCTGCCCTTCTCAGGAAATGATTGACGGCTTCAAGGTTAGCGCTTTTAGAAACGAGCGTGGTAAACCATTTCACCTGATCCGCAATTTCGATACTTTCCTGGATCATGGTTTCAATTAAGCCTACTTCTCCACCCTTACACCAAAGTTCAACTTGTTGTCCGCCAAAATTGAGTACCTTCTTTTGCTTACCGAGGTTATGCAATTTCCTTTGCGAACCTGCAGCTGCTTCTTCGGCTGAAGCATGAAAAGGAGGATTACACATCGTGATATCGAATTTTTCCCCTGGCTTTACAACGCCGAGGAACACCCTTGCCGCATCATTTTGTAAGCGGATGCTCACCGCATCCTTTAGATTAGCGTTAGCTGATACAATGTTCTTTGCTGATTCCACCGCTCTTTTGTCCACGTCTGATCCTACGAAAGTCCAGCCATATTCCTGATGGCCAATGATAGGGTACACACAATTGGCCCCAACACCAATGTCGAGCACTTTAACGGATTTCCCTGTAGGTATGTTTCCATCTTGGTCAGCAGCCAAAAGATCAGCCAGGTAATGGATATAATCTGCCCGGCCTGGAATTGGCGGGCACAAGTAATTTTCGGGAATGTCCCAATACTCGATGGCATAATGTTGCTTTAATAAAGCTTTATTGAGCATTTTAACCGCAGCAGGGTTAGCAAAATCTATGGATTCATCGCCGTACGGATTCATGACCACAAAATCTCTCAATGCTGGGAGTGTTTTTACCAATTGCGCAAAATCATACCTGGAACGGTGTTTATTCCTGGGATGTAAAAGTTTCTTCAGTTCTTTTGCGGATGTATCCATGGATTGTGTCTTTGGTGTTGCTATCTTTACAAGACAAAAGTAGGTGTTAAAAATGTGTTTTAAGGTAAAATTATAGGATATGTCCAGATTTACAAAAAGTTTCGGCTTTGCCTTAAATGGTATTTTATATGCCTTTAAAACACAGGTTAATTTTAAAGTTCATAGCGCTTTAATCGTAATGGTTAGCCTTGCCGGCTGGTATTTCGAATTGAACGGTTCAGAATGGTTGTGGCTTTTGGCCGCTATCGCCATGGTTTTAATTTCAGAATTATTCAATACCGCGATTGAAGTATTGGTGGATCTTGTTTCGCCGGCCCACAATGAAAAAGCAGGAATAGTAAAGGATACTGCAGCCGCAGCAGTGCTGGTTGCTGCCATCATTGCAGTAGTCATTGGCTTGATTATTTTTCTTCCAAAAATATTGTAATGTTACATAAGACCCGGGGCATCGTTTTAAAAACCACATTATACAGCGAAAGCAGTGTAATTGTGCAGGTATTTACGGAGAAATTCGGAATACAATCCTACCTGATCAACGGGGTTAAGAAACCGAAGGCCAAAATCAGGATGAACATGCTGCAACCCTTGCACCTCTTGGATATGGTGGTTTACCACAAAATAAATATCGGCATCCAACGGGTTTCCGATTTAAGGCCCTCCCCTGTTTTCAGAAGCATCCCTTACGACATTGTGAAGAGCGCTATCGTGATGTTCCTCGATGAGGTATTGTATAAAAGCATCCGCCAACAGCATACGGATGAAAACCTGTTCAGTTTTATTTTTAATGCGATTTCCTGGTTTGACGCTATTGAAACTGCAGATGCAAGTTTTCATCTCGCATTTTTGTTAAAGCTCAGCCGCTTTCTTGGTTTTGCGCCGAGTATGGAAAGTAAAAGTGATCAGAATTTCTTTGATTTACAGGAGGGAGAATTTAAATCAAGACCACCTATACATCCTCATTACATCAATAAAGACGATGCTGTATTATTTATTTTATTGTATACTACGCCTTTTGAAAAATTAAATGAAATAAAATTTAGCAACAGCACCAGAAGGAACCTTTTAGATAAGATATTGATTTTCTACACCTTACATACGGCTTCTTTTGGAGAAATTCATTCTCATCATATTTTAGAAGATGTATTGTCGTAATTTTCAATAAAAGTTTTGGAGTTTTGACTTAGAGATGTATATTTGCACTCCCCGAACAGGGAAATAGCTGCCAACTATTAGTACTAAATGGCAAGAACCTTAGGGAGATTAGCTCAGCTGGTTCAGAGCACCTGCCTTACAAGCAGGGGGTCACTGGTTCGAACCCAGTATCTCCCACCAAAGCCTTCAGGATTGAAGGATTTCAATAAACTCAATAGTTTGCCAGCTATTGTTTCAGTAAAACGGCAAGAACCTTGGGGAGATTAGCTCAGCTGGTTCAGAGCACCTGCCTTACAAGCAGGGGGTCACTGGTTCGAACCCAGTATCTCCCACCATCAAAAAAGCCTTTCAGTGATACTGAGAGGCTTTTTTGATTTTCAGGATTTTTAACAAGACAATTGTTTCAGCCATTTATTTATTTCCAAGTCCCGCTTTCTACGGCCTTATTCACATAAGATGTAAAATCATTGGGTTTTCTACCTAAAGCCCGCTCCACACCATACGTTAACCTGGAACTTCGTCCATCCATCACCTCGGTAAACAAATATGTTAACAGGGATACATATTCTTCCGGCACCTCAAAGGATTTGAGCAAAACCGTATAATCAGCTATGGAAACGGATCGAAACTGGATTTCTCTACCTGTTGCCTGAGCAATCTCATTAACCGCTTGCTGAAAAGTCATTAATCGTGGTCCGGTGACTTCGTACAACTGTTTTGAATGCAAATCGTTGGTTAAAGCAGCAACAGCTACCTCCGCAATGTCTTCTGCATCAATGAAGGGTTCTGTTACCTCCCCCACTGGCAAGACAACCATTCCGGCAAGAATTGGATCCAGCAGATAACTCTCACTGAAATTCTGGAAGAACCAGCTCGCTCGAACGATGGTCCAATCTCCAGCTAAATCCATCACAATTTGTTCGCAGCGCTCCGCCTCGGGTTCGCCTCTTCCAGACAATAAAACAATTTTTTTAACACCACATTCCCCTGCAAGGCGAGTAAACCGGTCGATAATAGTTACAGCGCCATCAACGGCAAGATCTGGCTGGAAGGACAAGTAAACAGAATCAATATCCTTCAGGACAGGCGCCCAGGATTGGTCATTATTCCATTCAAAGGGGATCTCCGCCGTACGCGATCCGATCCGCAAGGGCCAGTCCATTTTTGTTAACCGCTCAACTACCCTGCTTCCTGTCTTACCGGTGCCGCCCAACACTAAGATCTTTCCTTTTTCGTTTTCTTGAAGTTTCATAATTTAAATTTTCAACAAAATTGCTGATCACAAAACTTTTAAAATAGAACAAAACCGACAGGCAGCTTAGATTTTTAATAGTGGAAACACCTGACTGAAGTTGTTGGATGAATCTTGAAATTTAAAAGGCGATAAACCTGCAAACTCTTTAAAACTCCGGATATAATGGGATTGATCAGCATATCCATAGTTGTAAGCAACATCGCTGAGCTTTTTATAGGTTTTATGTTTTAATTGATTTAAGGATGCCTGGAACCTGCAAATCCTTAAAAAGTTAATTGGTGAGAGCCCTATCTGTTGTTTAAATCTGCGTTCAAGGGTTCTTTGACTCACCTGCAGGTTACTTTCCAGTGATTTCAAAGTAACAGTACCCTTCGACCGGATCATTGTTTCTATTACATAAGCTATTTGCTGATCAATTGCAGCGGCATTTTGTTGAATCTGGCTTTCCAAAAAGGACAATAGCAAAGTGATTTGGGCTTGAACAGAATTATTGTGAACAAGCTGTTCATATAGAAAATCACCATCCTCACCAACAAAGTCGTCAAGGTCCATACAAGTATCGGTAAGCTCGAATGCGTCGATCCCAAAGATGGATTTTAAAGCGTTAGGACGAAAGCAAACACCAATGGTAATGGATTCTGAGAACGATACTTCCGCATACTTCGTGGCTTGGCCGTACACAAAGAAGCTGGATGCTAGTTTTCCATTCTGGTAAAAAGAACGCCTGTCTGATTTTTGAAAAATCAATCCCGGGCAACCATCCGCTATGATCTTGAAATTTTGAGTATGGGTGCTGCCTTGCCAGGTCCAGATGTACCTGATGTAAGCTTTCAAATGCTCGGGTGGTGCAATTTGAAGGTAATTCATCATGATTAAACTTGTCTGCCAATAAGCTGCAAAGTCTTTTCGTCTCTAGCCCCCTTAAAAAACTTTTCAAGGATCAATTGAAAGACTGGATGAGTGTTTGTAAGAGAAGAAAATAAAGTCATGGAGGATTGGAGTTTCAAATCATCAGGACTTCCAAATATGTCATTTGCGTCATCGTTGTCAACCTTAAGCAACTCATTGCTGATTTCAATCAGCCTTTTTCCTACGACAGGATGCTGCAAATAGTCTTCAGCTTCTTTTAAATCTTTTATACTGTAGCGCCTGGAGGTCTCACTAAGGCCCAAACCTTCTATTTGAGGAAAGATAAACCACATCCAATGACTTCGTTTCTTACCGATTTTTATTTCTGCCAAGGCCACCTGGTATTCAGTTTCTTGTGCATCTACAAATCTATTAAGGGAATTCTCTAAAGACATATGATTGGTTTTTAACTATTTTGTAGGAGCATTTTAGCTTTTTTTGTTTCAACCTGAGTATCACAAATGGGCTGTAAAATTTGTTCTAATTTACGAAAATCTGCTATTACTTAAAATGACATGTTTTATAGTTCTATCTGACCCATATATTCCGTTCTATTTGGTTCATTTTAAAAACCAGCCTGTTGGCACAGCTATTTTATTTCAAACCGGAAAAATCGCTGGTGTACATGGAGTGGGAAAAGGGATATATGAGCAATTCGGTTTCAAAGAACAGTTTATAATCAGAAACTATGTGCTGAATAATAAAGGATCTTGACAAAGTAATTTAATTAGCTGATTATAAAGGAAATACAGTTATTTTTCTAACTTATCACTCATTTTATCTGCTAAGCTAATCAATTATACCGTCAAAGCTTCATTACAAAAATGGATAAGCAGTCATTAAAGGAGCTGAAAAGAATGAATTGACTTTAAAGTAATTTTAGAAAGGTCAAAAAATGAAAAAGCTAATTCAGTTGGGACTCTTGATATTTCTTGTCAATTTTGCAACCGGTTGTCAGGGACAAACCAACAACAACGGCCTGCAACCTCCGCAAAGCGATCAAAGCCAGCGCATCGGCAGCGACTGTGATGGCTTCGCTTTTTACCATCAGGCCTTCACCTTATCCAAATGGTGATATTCCTGCACATATTCACGCCTTGATCAAAGAACCAGACCTGGAAACGAGTATTACATTGACGAATTTGTGTTTGACCATGATCCCCTACTGACTGCATCGAAACGTACGGGGCTTGAAAATCGTGGCGGCAGTGGCGTACTAAAAATCAAGAATTCAGGCAATTTACAAATTGCTGAACACGATATTATTTTAGGGTTCAACATCCCAAGCTACCCAAACACAAGTCGAAAATAAAAAAACCAGCCGCTAATCGCTTACTTCTTCCCTGGTTTACTAAACTGATTAAACTCCGTGTTAACCTGCTCATCCGAAAGATGGCTGCCAGAATTGATCAACACTTTATATTTAAAAACCACTGACTGCCCTGCTTTCAATTTATAGTCCAGAACTTCTTTGCCTTTGCTAAATTCTTTCTGACCAAGTGGGTTTGCTGCAAACAAGCCATACCCACGGGCGTGCCAGTAGGCCGGGTAGCCAACATTCTCTGGGTTGTCAATAATCACAAGCGACACCAGTTCATCTCCAATTTTCCCATTTAAATTCACCCATTTGCTACGCGTCCCCCAAACATTATCTCCTTCAATACCCTCATGATTCCTATATTTACCTGTAACACCATCATTGCTCATTTTCGCTACTCCGGTAGCTATCCCGTTGGCATCGGTAAATAGCTCAGGTTTATTGGATGGATGCTCCAGCTCCCTCGCTACACGAATAGCGATCAATCCCTCTTTATTATCTTTAAAATCGATATCCTCCTTTAAAACCGTCAATTTAGTAAGGAGTTCAATGCTGCGTAGCCCTCCTTTAGTCGTGAAAATATACTTACTATCTTGTTTGATAAGGTTGGTACCATCGGGCTTCTGCCAATGCATGGTTACCTCTAATTCTGCCCGGTCATCATTGGCACTCATTCTTTTTACCGCCACATGTTTGATGGTTCCGTATTTACTTTTCTGATCAGCAGCAATTGCAGTGGAATTATTCCAGAAATCAAGTCCATTAACATCTCCGTAGTTAAACCACATTCCCACATGATGCGGATGATCAATGCGCTCACCAGGACGGGCATCCATAGGCCAGCCACGGGTTACCAATGATCCTTTTGTGGTACGCAACGGATACAATACAGGTTTCATCAATTCATCCGGGTAGATATAAGAAGTAAAGGGCTTACCATCCACCAGGATATCAACTCTTTTCTGTGCTTTATTTTCAGTGATCGTAAAGCGTTTTTCTTTTTTAAAGCTACTTAGCATCAGTACGATAATTAGCATAAAAAAGGCTGTAAACAGGGCGAAACCTGCATTTTTTAACGCAGATAAGGAAGAGGAAAAAGTTGAAATACGCATAGGATTCAGGTCTATCTGGTTAGAAACGATTTGAAAGGCTTTGGTTAACCTTTGAAAGATAACGACAAAAAACCTTCAAATAAAATAAATCTTACTTCTATTGGCAGGAGGAATTGAAATTTAATCGCATAAAAAAATGCCGGTCATTTTTAATACAATGATCCGGCATTTTGCAATAACTCAAGAATACCTACTTGTCTGCCACAACCTTAACTGTTTTAGATTGTTTGTGCTGGCGACCAAACATATCTACAGCTTTTACTTCTATGGTATGCGAACCTACATCCAGCTTAGGAAGGTTGATCCTCCACAAATGGGTAGAGTTTACCGGATCAGAAGGACGTCTGCCCTCCTGCAAAGTAGTAGCACCGTCAAACTGATAGAGATTGGAGGTGTAATGAGGATCAATTTCTGGCGTATATTTCATCGGTTTCCAGTCGCCATCATTTACACGATATTCTACCTTATCGTCTTTTGTACCAATAAAGAAATTAGCATAAATGGGATGGCGCTGAACGTATTTTTTTGAAACGATATCGGTCCCAAACAACCTGATCTGATAAGAAGGAACTTCACCTGCTACTTTATAATCAAATTCATACTGATTACCTTTGACTTTCAAGAACGCATAACCTTTAGGTGTTCCATCTCTCATGGTTGAGCTAGGTACGCCCTGCTTGTTGAAAGCTCCCGAATACCAGTCGCCTGAGGTTGTTCCCACATTATACTCATGATGTGGTTTCTCTTGTTTCCAGCCATCAGCCTTATGGTAGAAATTATGTGTTTGGTAGTGTGTATGGGCGGATAAAGAAAGTGTATTGGGGTAGGCAGCTAACAGATCAAAAAGACGCTGACGGTCTTCGCCACGAAATACATTTGAATTTTCGTGTTGTAAGGGAATGTGGAAAGCCAACACGATCAGTCTATCCTTAGGAACAAACTTCAGGTCATTTTCCACAAAATCAAGCTGTTCTTTCCTAAATCCACCTAAATAACCTTTTCCCGTACGTGGATTAGGGTAAATAATATCATCGAGCACGATAAAATGTGCATTTCCATAATTAAAAGAATAATTGTTGGGTCCGAATGCAGCTTCAAATCCTTCGTCGGAAAGTGAATCTGCTTTTACATCATAGTTCATATCATGGTTACCCATCACATTGAACCAAGGTAAGTTTAGTTCAGAAATGGTGTTGATATAGGGCTGGTGCAAGGTGAGGTCATCACCTACAAGATCACCCAAACTGATACCGAATACCGGCCCTTTCGCTTGTTTGGCTTCAGAAACAATACCGTTTTTAAAGTAGTCCATTTCTTCCAGGTTATAAGCCTGAGGGTCACCAAATATAAAAGCAGTAAATTCAGTTTCAGCTTTTCCCGTTAAGAGGGGGAAATCAATTTGTTTAGGTAATTGACCCGTAGCAACCACACCGGCGTACTTGCCTTTTGGAGAGCCGTCTGGCTTATGAATGTAATAAAATAACGGCTGCTTTTTTTCATTTAGCGGAAGTTCATAACCTGCAGGTTTACTTACAGATATGATATTATCTTTTCCCACAGGCAATTGGTATTTCCCTTTTTTATCTGTTTGTACCACCTGAACGCCATTACTGACAGCAATGCCCGCTATCCCCTTTTCATTTCTATCAAGTTTGTTGTTATTGTTGCGATCATGATAAACCGTTCCTTTTGCATATTCCTGGGCACTGACAAGATGCGCAGTTGTTAAAAGGCTAATTAATAATAGAATTTTTTTCATTGAATATAATATGATTTTAGAGGTGATGAAGCGATCGTAATGATGTTTTTTTCAGAATCTATTTCTTGCAAAGTTACTTTGATCAGGTTAAGAACAAATTAGGTCAAAAAAACCAAATTGTTAACAAATGATGAGGTAATAAAGGGAAATCGGCTATTATAAAACTTATTGTTACCTTTGTCCAGAAATCTAAAATTTCAACAACCTCGGGGTGCCATACTGTAAGGCTGAGAACAAACCCGTAGAACCTTGACCGGATAATGCCAGTTAGGAAAGGTAAGTACTGGTTAATCCACCTTACCTTATTTTTTATGCTGCTGATAGAAACAGCGGCTGATGATAATGTAAGAAAATATGGAAATAAAAAATTGGTACTTCATGTTTACAGAACAGCTCGTTCATACCGGCCTCATCGAGTGGCTTGCTGTTGGTTTTGGAGTCGTTCAAGTGCTTTTAGCAAAACGAAATAACATCCTGCTTTACCCAACGGGCATTATCGCTATCCTGCTATCCATGTACATGATGTTCAATGTACGCCTTTACGCAGAAACTTTATTGAGCATTTATTACCTGGTGATGAGTGTTTATGGCTGGCTTGCCTGGCGTAAGCGCGGCACCCTGAAAATAGTTGACATCAGCTGGTGCAGTAACAAAGAACTTAAAATTGCGATCCTTATTTCTACAGGAGGATTTTTATTACTGTACCTATTCCTGAAAAACTTTACGGACTCTGATGTGCCTGTCTGGGATGCATTTATCTCTTCTACTGCATGGGCAGGGATGTGGCTTCTGGCTAAACGTAAAATAGAAAACTGGATATTCCTTAACATTTCAAATTTCTTCGCCATCCCCTTATTGATCCAAAAAAAGCTGCCCATGTTCGCCGTGTTAACAACCGTTCTTTTTATAGTTGCCATTTTTGGTTTCCTGGAATGGAAACGCAAGCTTGGAGTGGCTTCTTTAACGTTAAAAACAAAATTATCACATGGGCAATAGTTTAAGCAAGACCTCCTTACAAATCATTAGCGATTATGCAGGACGATCTGAAGAAATGGGAGAACTGCATCCTGAACTTTTAAAGCTGGCTTATGATCATCATTGGTTCAAGCTTTTTGTACCGGAAGTTTATGGTGGCCCAGGTTTGATGTTACCAGAAATACTCCGCCTGGAAGAAGCCTTATCTGCCGCGGATGGCAGCCTCGGGTGGACAGTTACCTTATGCAGTGGCGCTGGATGGTTTGCCGGATTTTTAAATCCTGAACTTGCAGAAGCGGTTTTCGCTGACCCCAAGGTGTGTTTTGCCGGCAGTGGCGCTGTTTCTGGCACAGCTATACAACATGAAAATGGTTACCTGATCAATGGAAGCTGGAACTATGCGAGCGGAGCCTTGCATGCGACCATCTTTACCGCTAATTGTGTATTAAAAAATTCAAACGGGGAAGATCTTCCTGACGACAACGGCAATCCGCAGGTTAAATCTTTTATTCTAAAAAAGGACGAAGTAACGGTTCTTTCAGGCTGGTCATACTTTGGACTGGTGGCCACAGGAAGTCATTCTTTTACAGTCGAGGACGTCATCGTCCCAGGAAACAGAACTTTTGAAATCAACAAACACATCAAGGTTAAAACACCTGGCTTCGACTATCCTTTTTTACAGCTTGCTGAAACAACTTTGGCAGTCAATAGCCTCGGCATGGCGCAGCACTTCATTAACCTGACAAAAGACTCATTTACAAGGCGTTCTGGCCAGAAGAGATACAGTGATGATCAAAAATCTTTTTTCGAGAAAGAACTCCGCCGTTGTGAAAGTGAAGTTAAATTAGTGAGAGAAGAATTTTACACTATTTTTGATCAGTCCTGGGCTCAGCTCATTGATAACGGGGTCATTACAGCGGAATTATTGTCGGCAGTTAGTGCAATAAGCCGTAAACTGGCACACTGTTCGCGCAGGGCAGCCGATGATTTGTTTCCCTACTGTGGTTTAGAAGCTGCAAAAAAGGAAACTGAAATCAACAGGGTCTGGAGAGATCTTCACACCGCCAGTCAGCATTCATTATTAACCTTTGAGTAGCCGGCATCGATTTACTTTTACAAACCTTTTTCCAAAACGCTTTAGCGGTTAAACCCAATGATATTCTTTTGAGGGATACTTTAATAATGTCTTGGCTGAGCAAGATGCATTTCTTATCTTGTTATCCTAAACCAACTGGCTGGCTGTAGGAACTTATGGAGTTCAACTTCTGACAGTAAACTTTATATAAAGCCTAAAATGACCTTCTTTCAAGAATTAAATAACGAAAACCTAACCGGAGTTGCCTACAAAAATATTAACATTAAAAAATCAGTCCTATCTTTTTTCGCCAACACCGGCAATTCCACCATTGCCGACTTGTGTAAACAGCTTACTTTAAGTGCACCTAAGGTAAATAGTATATTAAACGACCTGATTACAGATGGATTAGTTAAAGATTATGGGAAATTTGATTCTACCGGGGGTCGAAAGCCAAGTATATATGGCCTGGTTCCTGAATCTGCTTTTTTTTTAGGGGTAGACGTTAAAACCAATCATTTAAATATTGGAATCTCTGATCTGCAAAAGAACATCATTCAATACACCGAACGGCAACCCTACGAGCTTAACAATACACAAGAGTCATTAGATGAGTTGTGCTCCTTAATTTCTAATTTTATTAACAGTCTTCCTGTCCCAAAAGATAAGATCTTGGGGATTGGAATAAATTTAACGGGCCGCATCAATAACGCCACCGGACATAGTTATAATTTCTTCCATTTTAGTGAAGAACCTCTCAGTAAAATACTGGAAGCTTCACTCGGTATAAAGGTCTTTTTAGAAAATGATTCAAGAGCAATGGCCTTTGGAGAATTTTCTTCTGGTGTGGTCAATGATGAAAAGGATGTGTTATTCTTGAACCTCGACTATGGCTTAGGAATGGGAATTATGCTGAACGGGCAACTTTATTATGGAAAATCTGGCTTCGCAGGCGAATTCGGGCATATGCCCATCTTTAAAAATGAGATCATTTGCCATTGCGGAAAAAAAGGCTGCCTGGAAACTGAAGCATCGGGATGGGCGCTGAAAAGGATTTTTAGAGAACGGTTGCTAAAAGGGTCTGTATCCTCTATTTATAAAAAACCCGAACACATACAGCTGGAAGACATCATTCAGGCGGCAAAGAACGATGATATGCTTGCGATAGAGCTCATTTCAGAAATCGGGGAAAACTTAGGTAGAGGAATTGCTTTGCTGATCAACATCTTTAATCCAGAACTTATTGTCATTGGGGGTATCCTTTCCAATGCAGATGAATACATTCAACTGGCTATTAAAAGCGCCATTAACAAGTACTCACTAAACATAGTGAGTACGGATACAAAATTTAAAGTATCCAAACTTGGTGAACGTGCTGGTGTAGTTGGGGCATGCCTATTGGTCAGAAATCGCTTATTCACCCTTAGGGATGAATGATTAAGGCGTTCCTTCTAATAATTCTTTTAGGGCTGCAGGATAAGTTTCTCCTTCCACCGTTCCAGCGTTCTTCATAAAACTTCCATAGGTCATACTGTCACCAAAGCAGATGATCTTCCTGTTCTTTCTCAACAGCCTGTTCTTTTGTAAATAGGTATAAATGGTGTTTGCGATCAATTCATAACCTTCCTTCGTGGGATGTATGCCATCGGCAAGACCCATATTGGCTTCATTTACGGTGAGCGAACTTACCGTCCGGTTTGGGGAACCCGCAGCCTTAAATACCGCATGGAGATCGATGAAATGTGAATTATTGACTTCTGATAGTTTTTTGATGAGCTTGTTCAGGGAATCAATTTTAGCGTTTGGATCTTCACTGTACGATTTAGGATCATGCCTCAAAAACAGGTAGCCGGTATCAACAGGTGGCGGACTCATCAGGACAATGGTGATATGATTAGCGCGCAGCTTCTCCATAATTTGCCGATAATTCTGCTCCAGCTGATCGTAGGCAATCATTTTTCTGGAGTTCACCATATCGTTGGTTCCCGCCATTAAAATGACCAGATCAGGTTTTTCAGAAATAACATCCTTGTCAATGCGTGCAAGCAGGTTCTGCGTATTGTTACCTGCAATCCCTTTATTCAGTACCTTAAATTGAGCGAAGGAGGCATTGCTGATTACACTTAATGCCATGAAGACAAGCAGTGCACCATACCCTTTTTTGTTTAAAAAACTGTTCATCTATTTTCTAACTTTTTTAATATCAGCGACACTTACTGCGGTAGAATTATTTCCCCACGAACTTCTGATATAGGTAGCAATTTCAGCCACTTCTAAATCTGTCAGGAAATTAAATGCAGGCATATTTTGTTCATATTTTTTGTCTTTCACCATACCTGGAGCCGGGAGGCCGTTTAGCATGATGCTTGCTAAGTCATATTTACTCCCCAACACCTTTTTGGCGCCAAGTAACGGTGGGAAAGTTCCCTCAACGCCAATACCGTTTTCTTTATGACAGGACGCACAATATTGATTATACAGCAAGAGTCCTGCGGGCTTTTTCTTCTGCAGGGAAGCTTGTTTGTTTAAATCAGCAGCCTCCATTTTTGACGTTCTTACTTTTCTGATGCGAAGGATCCTGTCGTCAGTTTCTTTTGGAAAACCGGGCGACGGGTTCCAATCCTGATTACTTGTGGAGATGTAAATATCCCCTGAAGGCGACACACAAACATCTCTTAACCTGCCATACCTGCCCTCCAGGTAAACACGATCAGCAGAAATAGCCTGACCGTCCGCACCTAACTGCAGTACCCTCAAAGCCTTACCTTTCAAGGTAGTGAGCAGTATAGAATTCTCCCATTCGGGAATCGCTATGGACTCAAACAGGTCAATTCCGGCAGGAGCAATTGTGGGTGTCCATGATTTTACAGGCTCCGATCGGGCTTGCTTTCCGGCGATGATTTGTTCTTGCGGCTGATCATGAAAGCCCTCTATCTCCGGCCAGCCATAATTCTGCAGTGGTTTGATCAGGTTAAGTTCATCTTCCAACGCATCGCCATGCTCAGAAGTGAATATATTACCATTTCTCGCCACCGCCAATCCCTGCATATTGCGAAAACCCCAGGCATAAACAAGGCTTCCCTTAATCGGATTATCAGCAGGTACAGAGCCATCAATATTGATACGAAGAATTTTACCAAACAAGTTGGTAGAATCCTGTGCATAACCTTTTTTTTGTAAGTCGCCGGTAGCCCAAAGCAATTTCCCGTCCTTAGAAAATGCTAATCGGGAGCCATTATGACTTTGTGCCCCTTCTATTTCCAATAAAACCTTGGCATTGGTCAAGGTGTCATTTTCATAGTTATAGCGGACAAGCTTCGTAAAGATCACACTGTCTTTGCCTTTTCTGGTGGTATAATCCACAAATACAAAAGGATGGTTTTTCATATCAGGGTGCAAAGCCATCCCTAACAAGCCAGAGGTACGCTTGCGCCACACCTCCGGAATGTTCAGTAGCAGTTGTTTTTCACCAGTGCGGACATTGATTCGTGATACCGTACCACTTTGTTCCGTCATAAATATACTTTCATCAGGGCCCCAGGCAATATCCCAGGGAACGTTTAAATGTGCAGCAATCACACTCACACTTAAAATCGTTGAATCAATGGCAAAGATCTCTTCCTCTCCAAAATCTTTCTCCTGATTTTTACACCCCATTGTTTGAAGGAAAAATCCGGATAAAAGAAGTAGAAACAGGGGCTGGCTAAATTTCATGATGTTTTATTTTTTTGGCCAGGATATTTCGACCCCCTCTGAGCCGATAAATTGCTGAAACTCTTTCAATAATTCCTTATTCTCACGCACCGCCCTTGGTAACACATTTTTATTTTTAGCAAAAGTGATCAACAAACCTGCAGATTCACCGATGTTCCACTCTACGGGATGCAGGCGGAAACAACCATTGGTGATATGCGTGGTGCCGATATTTTTATTAGCAGGTATCAGGTTCTCCATTCTTACAGGCAATAAAGCCCCTAAAGGAATCTGAAAAGGTAAAGATGGAAAGTCTACATAGTTCACCCTGTCGGATGAAGGATGTAAATCAATATGATAATAACCCGTTCCTACACTATCGTAGAAATGTGCTGCTGTAGGCTTGTTGGTTTTAGCGACCGTAGCTCTGTTTTCAAAACCCACATGCTCTTCTAGGACAGTGAAAACAGCTTTAATTCTGCGGGATTCACGGATATAAGGATATTTTGCCAGTCCATCTTCAGTGCCCATGATATCTTTACGCAGGCGTATCCCAGGCCATCCTTTACCTCCATCAGGGCGCGGTGCCTCGGTTTGCATCCAATAAAGAAGCGACAAACTTAATTGTTTGGCACTGTCCACATGTTTGTTGAAATCTTTTTCTGAAGCACCAACCAGGTTACCCAACATATAATCGTTTTGAGGCCAGTTTACAATCGTGATATCGCCTTTGTAGGTTCCTTTTTTAAAATTATCCTTGTTGATGATTTTGCGGTAGTTAAAGAGGTTTAACAAGTCGCCGGTTGGGCGACCTTCAGGATCAAATCCTAAACTCTTCGGTTTTAAAGTTCTGGGATCCGAATAATGCCATGCAAGTAATTTGCCTGCCCATGCAGGTTCTAAATCAGGAACATGTTTGGCCCAGAATTCATAATCACGTGGTTTCTCAATTACATGACGCTCACCGGGTACATAATCTATAGCAAAACACATGGTAAATGCCTGGTTGCTATTTGGATTTGCCTTTTCAGGTGCATGCAATTCATTTGTCTGCTTTTTTGATTCCGTGCCGGTAATAAACTCAGTTCCTGTCAACGGCAATAAATCTCCAAGCTCTGTAGCATCGACAAAGTAAGGTGCGGTTAACAATTTCATTTTACCCGACCTTAATTCTTTTACCATCACCGAATTTACCTTATTCCCTTTGGCGTCAGCCGACTGGATTTTATGTTCCAGCAATAGGACAAGCTTTTTGGAGCTGATGTATGGAGCGAGCATATCATTTAGTACCGCAACTGCTACCCTTGGTTCATGACACAAACGCGATACCGTTCCTTTGCCGGGATTTAGCACAGGGTCATTCTTGGCTTCAGCTGTTAAGGGATAATTACGCTTATAATACTCACGGACAGCAGTTCTAAAATCACGGTATAATTGTGTGCCACCATGGGTTTCTATCCACATGTGTTCGTCAGGAGGTACCCCCTGGCTTGTAATTTGTCCGCCGAGCCAATCTGTTTCTTCAGTAAGAATTACGGTCTGGTTATTTCGCAATGCAGCCATTGCCGCAGCAAAGCCACCTAAGCCGCCACCAATAATGACTACATCAGCAGTTAAACTTTCCTGACCTTTTGCGGTGGTCGAACTTTTAACTTCTGCGAGGGCTTTTGCCGGAAGATTCACTAGAGATGCGGTAACAACTGCTCCACCAGTAACGGTGAGCAGCTCAATAAAATTTCTACGTTTCATTTAGGTGTGTTCTTGTTTTTGAATAGGCCGTATCATAGGTCAAATTGCACCTATGATACGGCTTTATGTGTTATTTATGCTAATCGAGGTTATTTAATTCCAACCCTCGTTTTGAGTAAGATTAGGATTGATATCACGTTCAGCCTGCGGCACAGGAAGTAAATTTAACCTCGGAAACCAAAAGCGGGTTTCCCTGGTAAAACGTTGATCAAGTTGATTTGTGTAATTTGGTATACTATTCAAATCATGTATTGCGCTAGTTTTAAAATTTGGTACCGGCGGTAAGGCTGTTCCACTTTTGGAAATTCCAACTACTTTCCCAGGCATGATCAATTCAGCGATACCCCATCGGCGCACATCGAACCATCGGAAGCCTTCCACAGCCAATTCTACCGTACGCTCTCTTCTGATCAATTTGCGCAATGCATTCTGGTCGTTCTGAATGGCAGCTTCCACGGCTGGTTGTTTTGCCCTTGCCCTCACTAAGTTAATCGCTTGAATCGTTTGCGCATCGATGGTATTGCTCTCTATACTCGCTTCGGCATAGGTCAATAAGATCTCCGCATAGCGCATTAAAATGAAACTCACCTTTGATGCAAATGCATTCTCATCTGTCATGGTGTATTTAGACCATAAATAGCCAACACCGCTTTTTGCTGGTCCGAAGGCGTTATCAAAGTCTAAATTAGTTCCCACCGCCCAGGTACCATTTGCGCCTCTAATCTGCGTTTTATTGCTGTAGATATCATATACAAAAGTGGCAAGGTTCATGGACACGGTATCCCCAGGAAGGGCAACCGTATACTTTAATCTTAAATCACGTTTCTCACGTGGTTTTTGAGGATTATAAACAGCTGATTCATCAATACGTTTACCATCCGTTGCTTCAAACATATCTACCAGAGGCTGCGCAGGGAACCTGCCCGATTGTCCGCCGGCAGTTCTCGAAGCGTTACCCAATGGTAAGTTGGTACGTGCTGATACTTCAGCATCCGTGTATAAAATCTCAAACATGATCTCACCACCGGCATTAGGCTTCTGACCACTGCGGGTAAACAGATCTTTAAATTGCGGGTTTAGACTTAAGTTGGCGTTATCGATAATTTGTTTGGCTGTTGTTTTTGCCAAGGGATATTCTTTGTTATTAAGTGCCGTACGGGCTTTTAATCCCAATGCGATGGCGCGGCTCACCCTTCCACGTTCGGTCGGTGCCCAGGCCAGTACTGCACCAGCTTCATCCAGTTCCTTGTAAATAAAACTAACCAATTCTGCTTTTGGTGTGCGTACCTGTGTCTTAAACTCAGCTGGAGTAAGGGTTTTCGTAATCAAAGGCGCATCACCAAACATAAACACCAGGTAATGATAAGCCCAGGCCCTCAATACGCGTGTTTCAGCATGCATACGGTCATAGGCTGCTGCAGGAATCTTGTCTCTATTCGGCTCCATTCCTTCTAAAATGGTATTGGCACGTTGAACCGTAATATAGGCTTGCCTCCAGATACTGAGAGGATGAGAATTATAAGTATCAAAGATTCCCTCTCCTAAATCATTTGCCCTTAAAATGGCAAGATCCGTCCAGGCATCTGTTGCCGATTGGTAAGGCACCAGGCCAAAATCCCAGTTAACAGAGCGGTAAAGGGCGTTCAGGGAAACATTTACTGCTTTCTCATTCGTTAAAAATGTTCCTTGGGAAGGACTTTCCAGCGGTTCTTTATCTAAAAATTTCTTACATCCACTTGTAATTGCTAAAGAAAAACACAAGCAGGTGATATATAATATCTTATTCTTTCTCATTTTCTTAAAAATTAACGTTTAAACCAACAGTATAAGTGGTCATGATCGGATAAAACTCTCCAGCTGTATCTCTTTGTTCAGGATCAAATCCAGGGAAATAGTTGCTCCATGTTTTTAAATTCTGCCCACTCACATAAATCCTTGCAGAAGCAATCTTAATTTTATTAGTTACTGCTGCAGGCAAGGTATAGCCCAATACCACATTTTTTAAGCGCAGAAATGAAGCGTCACCCATCCAGTAGGAAGAAGTCTGGTAATTATTGGTGTTGCTGTTAGCCGTTAATCGAGGATAAGCGGCAGTTGTATTTTCCGGCGACCAGTAATCCATCTGGTGTTCAAACATACTACCCTGGAAACTTGCCGAATAGAAGGGTTGTGTGCCCGTGCCTGACAGGTAATTTTCCATTTGTCCTACACCTTGAAAAAAGGCTGTAAAATCAAATCCTTTGAATTGTGCAGCAAGGTTAAAGCTATATTCATAACGAGGGAAATAGTTTCCCAGAACGGCGCGGTCATTGGCATCGATCTTATTATCGCCATTGATATCCTGGTACCTGATATCACCTGGTTTGGTGGTTGCATAATGAAATGGCCCGTTATCTATCTCTGCCTGGGTTTGGAATAAACCATCAGCCTGGTAACCGTAATAAGATTCAAAGGCATATCCCTCTTTTGAAATCCGGGATCCAGCGATCTTTTCCTGCCCTTTAAGGTCAGTGATTTCATTTTTAACATCTGATAGATTAGCGGTCAGCTGGTAGCTAAAATCTCTTATTTTGTCTTTCCAGGCTAGGCTTAATTCCCAACCGGTGTTTCTCATGGTCCCCATATTGATGAATGGAGCACCTAAACCTACATAGGCTGGAATAAGATCCGGCTGCAACATATCCGTAATATCCCTTCTGAAATAGTCAGCAGTGATATTCAGCCGGTTATTCATCATGGAGAAATCCGCACCAATATCTAATATTTTAGAGGTTTCCCATTGGATTCCGGGGTTAGCAGCGGTTGTCAATGCATAACCGGAATTCAGGACGTTATTGAAATAATAAGCATAGGCTGACCCTGTGCTATAGTTGGTATAAGTAGGATAATAACCGGATAAAGCCTGGTTTCCAAGAGAACCATAAGATCCCCTGATTTTGGCTTCATTGATCACGTTCGATAAACCACTCCACCAGTCTTCTTTCGATATTCTCCATCCGGCAGATACTGAAGGAAACAGATTCCACCAGTTTTCTTCAATAAAACGTGATGAAGCATCAAAACGGCCATTTAATTCCAAAAGGTATTTTTCTTTATAGTCATAATTGAAACGGCTATAAACGGATGCCATAGTTAATTCGTTGATACCACCAGTCATCGACTGTCCAATGGCATCACCTGCATTGAGGTATGGGAAATCTTCAGAGATTAAATTCAATCTGGTGGCATTCACACCGCCTGTTGACATTTGTTCTGTAGAAAAACCCGCTAATATTTTAAAGTTATGAACGCCAAGGGCTTTGGTATAAGTAGCCTGCGTGCGGAACATGTCTATTTTAGTCTGACCAAAGTTATCAGTGATGGCGTTGTTGAGCGGCCATGACCTGGCGAACTTCAACTGGTTATTCGCCACATCAGCTTCATAGATATCATATTGACCTTGTAACCTCCGGTTACGGGAAACCGCTGAATTTGAACTGTAATTCGCAAGCAATTCTAAACCATCAAGCGGTTTATAGTTTAGCGTTCCGCTGATGATCCGGCTATCAGTGACGAATTTTTCAAATCCTCCGTCTGCTGCCTGTGCTGCAGGGTTGGTATTCGACCAGCCTTCACCCCATTCACCGCCGTCAAATCTTCCCGGCGCAGTGGCTGGCAAACCAAGCATATACCTGATGATAGCCGTTGGCGAAGAGTTTCCAGGCCAGTTGCGGTCACTTTTATTCAATACCAGGTCCATGGAAGCTGATAGCTTACTGGTTAAGGCAACATCGGTATTGAAACGCAGATCTGTCCTTTTGTAATTTGTATTGGCTGTTAATCCATTTTGATCTAAAAACCCGCCCGATGCAAAAATCTTGATCTTTTCTGTGCCGGCGGATACATTGAGGTTATGGTTTTGCATTAATCCATTATTGGTTAATACCAATGCTTTCCAATCTGTATCAAACCGTGAAAAATTATCCGCTCCAAGATTTTGAAATTCTGCAATCTTAGCCGTAAAAGTTAAAGGCAAACCACTGTTGGCCTGTGCTACATCCCAAAGTTGCATGTGCTCTAATGCGGTAACTTTTACCGGTAAATCTACAGCCTCTTGTTTCGTGAAATTTGAATTGTAACTCACTTTTACGCCGTTGCCACCTCTTTTGGTCGTTACTAAAATAACACCATTTGCTGCACGTGATCCATAAACAGCCGATGCTGCTGCATCTTTTAATACCGAAATACTTTCAATGCTGTTAGGATCTATGGCATCCAGGCTCATTTCAACATTGTCGACCAAGACCAGCGGATTGGAACCCGCACTCATGGATCCAACTCCCCTTACACTAATTCCTCCACCATCACCACCGGGAACACCCGATTGTTGCCTGATGGTAACCCCTGGCGCTGCACCCTGTAAAGCAAGGGATGTGGAAGATACAGGACGCTCTGTTAAGGCCTTTCCACTGATCACGGATACGGAACCTGTCAGGTTAACTTTTTTCTGCGTACCATAACCCACTACCACTACTTCACCCAATTGCTCGTTATTTTCTAACAAGGTGACAGTAATGTTTGCGCCACTCCTGGCAGCAATTTCCTGAGTTTGATAGCCCACGAAAGTGAAGACAAGCGTATTGTTTTCTTGTGTGGATGACAGCGTGAAACGCCCGTCATCATTGGTAGTCATCCCGGTTTTTGTCCCCTTTATGGAAACATTAACACCTGGGAGTGGTACTCCCTGCTGATCGACTACTTTTCCGCTGAGCGCTTGAGTCTGCGCCCAAGCGTAAGGTTGTTGCAGGATACTCACAACCAACAAGAGCAAAAAGCTCCATTGCCATTTTTTTGAGATTAATCTCTTCATAAGATTATTGATTAGTATTTAGGTTTAATGTGGTTTGCTGAATTGCGGTCGTGGGTTTATACCCTTTAATGCCATAAAATAATATATAGAGATAGCATGCTAAAGGGAGCATAAATGAAATGATCCAGGTATAATGGTCGATCAATAATCCTTGTGAATAAGAGATGATCGCCCCTCCTGCAATTGCCGTAGATAAAATGCCGGATGCCTTGGTGGTCTGTTTCCCCAAACCTTCTACGGATAAGGAAAAGATAATAGCAAACATGATGGAATTGCATAACCCGATGCCAATCATAGACCATACGGCCAGCATCCCGGTTGTGCTCACGGATAAAACAATTAAAAGGATAGCCAGCGCGGCACTGTAGCTCAGCATCACGGAAGGTTTCAATGATTTCAAAACCAGCGCACCCACCAGGCGGCCCACCAGCATACTTCCCCAATAAAATGCCACATAAGTATTTGCCTGTTCTTCTGCTACCGACAAAACATCGGCGATATAATTGGTTAAAAAAGTTCCGATTGATACTTCCGCTCCTACGTAGCAAAACAATGCCCACACGCCAAATTTGAGGTTGGGAAATGAAAAGATGCTTTTATCTTTTCCGGTATCCGCACCAACGGTTACGTCCCCGGAAGTTTTCACTTGGGGAAGCTTAATCCGGTAAACCACAAAAGCGATGACCACTAATAATACTGCAATACCGATGTAAGGATATTTTACGGCATCACTAGATGAGCTGGAATCATGTAATTTTGATAAAATGAAGTGAGCACCAAACAGCGGGGCGACAGTGGTTCCAATTGAACCTACGCCTTGTATTAAGGTTAACCGGGAGGAGGCTGTTTTTGCCGGACCTAGAACCGTAATATAGGGGTTTGCTGCCACCTGCAGTATCACTATGCCAATTGCCAGGACGAACAAGGCGGCCAGAAATAAATAATATTGATGCATAACGGCTGCAGGGAAAAATAAAAATGCACCGAATGCCGCAATGGAAAATCCCAGTACCATTCCATTTTTATAACCAAGCCTGCTCACTATTTTTCCTGCAGGTATTGACATAATACCATAGGTGAGGAAAAAATAAAATTGAACTAAGGCAGATTGGGAATAAGTTAAAGTAAATCCTTGCTTAAAAAAAGGGACTAATGTATCATTTAAACAGGTAATAAAACCCATCATAAAATACAAAACAGCCAGGGATATTAATGCAGAATTATAATTCGGCTTTACAACAGTAGAAGGTTCTTCTAGAACCGATGCCTGCACAGGGATATTTGCCATATTTTAATTGAATTGATAAATTAAGGGCATAGTTATGCCATGATCTTTACTGATCCTGATGGTAACTAAATGTGTTGATTGAGTTGTAGCTTAATCCACTTTAAAATGTGGAAATAACAAGCTAGGTCGTGAAAGAAGGTAAAGTCATTTCGATAGGTCTGGGTTTAATTGGTTAGGTTGATTGTGGTTCAATAGTTAAATATAATAAAATATTTTAAAAACGTAATACACTTAAATTTAATTTATTAATAACGCATCCCGTGTTTTATTTTGAAAAAGGTCAGGCGCTTAACCTAACCTTTTTTTGTTTCGTATTTTACTTTCCAGGCAGCATCGCTTTAATAGCTATTTTCGCCTCGCCGTTTATTTTAGATTCTTTAGAGATTTCCCAAAGACTTTGATTTTTTTGTTGCAAGGCTAATGTAGTAACGATCCAGCTTTGAGTCCAGCCAGTTAACGTTCCCCATGCGCCCCATCCTGCATCGGCATTAGAAGCCCAATATTCCCAGCGTTTATAGTCGAAAGCCCTGAACCATCCGCCATCCAGATCCGGATGAACTTTACTGTCCACTTGTATCCTGACTAAAAAGTCAGCTATTTTATTTACCGCATCCTTATATTTGATATCACCGGTTGCTGCCGCTGCTTCATTAAGGGCAAAAAAGCCGAAATTAGTAGTATATAACATATCAGCTACAGGATCACCATTGACAGCAATCAACGGAGCCTCGTGCTTACCATAATCAGCGTTAGATTTTGTAGCCCCATATCGTCCATCACCTGCCGCGCCAAGCTCCTCGCGAATTGCACCACTTGAGTCCATATTTTCTAATAACCTGTCGGCAATTAAGGCTAACCACTGTCTGTGCTGCGGAGTATCTTCCACACGTACTAACCAGGCTAAAGGCAAGATCATCCTGGCTCTTTCCTGTTGAATGCCATTTGTCCACTTCCAGCTCGGGTATTTTTCCATGGTTAGCGCAATCGCTTTCTTTGATTGATCAAGGAAAGGCTTGTGACCCGTTTTATCATATAACCAAAGATAACAGGCCCACATCCAGGCTTCAAAATGCGGATGAGGATTGACCATATCATTATCATTGATCGCTTGTAAGCCTGCCTTTATCAGGTTGGCTTGCTCCAAACGTTCTCCACGAAATCCGTTTTTACCTGATGTCCTGAAATTTGCAATGATCGCTTCAGCAATATATTTATCCCAGCTTCCATCTTTTAAATGTGCTGCCGCACCCAAAGCGCCCAGTATTACACGGGCATTATCGTCACCATATAAAACATGTGGATGGGTGGTACTCCAGCCAACTAAGCCATAAGCAGCAGAAGCTGGATCGTTTCTTTGATCTCCCCGAAGGTTTGATTTTTTAAAAATATAATCCAGCAGATTTGCTGCAACCTGCCTTTGTTTGGCAGAGGTATCACTTACCGCGCTTAAGGCATAAGCCACTTCTGCATTACAATCTGCACGCATCCAATACCTGTATATTTGCGAACCATCCATCTGTATGCGGGAAAGATGCCCTTCAAGCACACCTAAAGTTCCATCGCCAACTGGCAATGTCTGACTTAAAGGAGGCCCGGCAACATCACTTCCATCACCTTGTCTTTTTAGAAAAAGTGGTTCCCACTCTGGATGGACGAAAAATTTACCTTTATAAAACCAGTCTGTTCCTTTTTGAATGGCATTCTTATAATCGTTTTCAGAAAGTTTCCCTGCAGCCTCATGCATCGGTTTAACTTGTAGAGGCCAGTTTGGAAACTGCCAGTTAACCGATGGATCAAGGTATTTAAAAATATACTGCCATACCGGTTTCAGGTGATCGACCGGCCCGAACCTGGAAGTAACTGATGCACTTAAACGCGTGGTTGCGACCAGCACATTACCCTGCTTAAATAATAATGGCGCTGGCTTAACATCACTGATGCCGTACTGCGCGTTATCAAAACCAGCAACTTTAGCAACGATGATCAGCGGGTTTTTAGCTGTCGACTCTACCACGTAAGCATTGTGAATGCCGATCAGGTCTAAAGAATCAATTCCATTGATCTGACTGGTATTGATAACAGCTCTTTCCAATTGGGTTTTAACCGTATCATTTCCAATAGACAAGTCTGTATAAGACTGCGGGAATTCTATAAAAACCTTTAATTTCTTTTTTGCAATCATTTCACGCACCCCTTTTGCAAAGGAAAAGCGCTTCTGCGGATAGTCATTAGCAACAAACAACACACCTGACCCATTTTTTGCCGCCTTTACCGCAGCTAACTGGTCAGGAATGTTCCTGTAATTAAAATTATTTGCCTTTAAAATTGCTGCGATATCATTGCTGCCATCTGAGCAGATGATCATGTTCGTATTTCTCCCTTGTGCGTTAGATTTCTCTACACTAAAGATGATCAGGAGAATAAAAAAGAGGCTCCTTGTAAGTCTTTTCATTCAGGTAATATTTGGTTATATGGTATAGGTTTATTGCAAAATCTTTACTTTAGTCAACGTAGTTAACTACCCCTCACGAAATTCCTTCTAAACAAACATATTAAAATTATTTTATAAGTCGTTAAGAATTACTTAATAATGTTAATAAAATTTAGCGATGTGATGGAAGGCCTGAATCAGTCCAATCAACGGATCTTTTTGACATATAACTCGTCAACCAGGATGATGACAATCACCAGTAAAGGCACTGCGAGTATAATGCCTAAGGCACCAGACAAAGTCCCCATAATGACCTGACTCACAATAGTTAATGCCGGAGGTAATTTGATAATTCTTTCCTGTATAATAGGTGTAATGATACTGCTTACAATAGTTTGTGATACAATATATATTAAGGCAGTGATTATCGCTGTATTTGTTCCTATTGTGAGGGCCAGCAACACACCGGGAATCATGGCCGCTAAAGATCCAAAATTGGGGATAAGCTTGAGGATGCCGGTCAGTAAGCCTAAAACAAGCGCTACAGGGATACCCATAATGGTTAACCCGATCGTGATTAAAATGGTGATCAGGATCATCGCAATTACGGTTCCTTTTAACCAGCCTTTTAAATCATGGCTGATGCGTTCCATGATGTTTCTTACAAAGAGTTTGTTTCTGGAGGGAATCAGTTTCAATATCCCTTCCTTATAAAGATTTGGATTGGCCGTAAAAAAAATTCCCAGCAGGATGATGATGTATAGGTTTCCCATTACCCCGAAACTGGTGCTAAAAAAACGTTGTGCCGTATTAAATAATTTCTCAGAATTCTCTCCAGAAAGATAATTCAGTACCTTAAGACCTGTGGGTGTTTCAGCAAGCCTCAACTTCACATCGTTTACGGTATTGGGCAAAGTGTCGTTTAATATGGAAATCTGGTTTTGTATTTTGGTTCCCATGAACCACATCAGTAAGCCTATAAAGACAAAAGATCCACCAATCGACAAAAGCATGCTCAACCTTCTCCCTAAATTGGTGTTCCTTTGTATGGCATCTCCAACACCATGAAAATATAAGGCAACCAGGGAGCCGGCTAGCACCATCAGCAGCACATTAAAAGCAACCCTCGCAATAAGGATAAATACCACTAATAAGGCTACTATAATTACAGTCTGCCAGACTTTTTGAATATAAGTTAATTCCTTTTTCGTCGTTTTTTCAGTTGGCGGATTGTTTTCTAAGATCATTTCTGGTAGAGGTCACGGAAAGATTATAACAAATTCCGAATACCTATTGTTTTTAACCACCAGCTACATTTTTTCGGTTAATTCCGGATTAAGTAAACTCACATGCCCCTTTGATTCCGGGGCGAAAATACGATGAAGATGTTGCCTGTAACGTTCCAGGTCTTTCACGATAGCAGCATTTTTCTCCACATCATAAAAGTGGATACTCTCTAAAGGCTGCATTCCTGTAAAAGCATTCATGCGGTGGAAACCAAACAAAGGGCCTTGATCAACACTGTGCTGGTTGAAGAATTCACCAGGCAAAGTAAATGCGGTTTCGGGAGCATTCCATGAAGAAGTAACCATGTACCTGCGACCATGCAAAGTACCTCCAGTACCATAATTAATTGCTGGATTTGCAGCTGACCTGCCGTCACTGCGATAAATACCTTTTTGATGTCCTTCGGTAAAAACCACATCTAAGTACTTCTTCAGACCATGCGGTACTTGGAACCACCATATGGGGGTATGGTAAATTACGACATCAGCCCAGACATAATTTTCTACTTCCTGCTGGGGATCATAACTTTTGTTGATATCCGTTGATCGAATCTCGTATCCAGGGCTTTTACTAAAAAATTGCTGTGTAGCTTCAAACAGGGTTTTGTTAAAAAGGCCACCAGAGTGTTCAAAGATCTGGCCTCCATTAATTATAAATATTCTTTCTGGTTGATTCATATCCTATCGTTTTCTTATTTTATGATGAAATGATCATGAGCAACCTGCTATCCTGATCACTGCAAAAATACGGGGCGCCTTCTTATAATTAAAATAAGATAAGTTATACCTTTACATCATAATAATGATGACAAAATATGGTAAATCTCGAATGGTTCAGAACATTTAAAGCGATATATGAGACAGGCTCACTTACCGGTGCAGCTGAATTACTTTACATTTCGCAGCCAGGGGTAAGCTTACATTTAGGTTCTTTAGAAGCGTATGTAGGCCATAAATTATTTGACCGTTCCTCCAGAAAAATGGTGTCAACCGAAAGAGGCAAAGTGTTGTATAATTTTATCCAGGAAGCAGTTTGCAAACTGGAAGAAGCAGAGCAGCACTTCCACAAAAGCACGGAAAAAGAAATGGCAACCATCAGCATCGGGATGTGTTTTGAAACTTTTCAATTTACACTGGAATCTTATCTCCCTACCCTCCCGTTTAACGTCATCATTAAATTTGGTGATTACCCGGAAATGTTAAAAGACCTCGACAATGGCATACTTGACCTCATCATTACGCCGCAAAAAGGTGATTATAAAAATTTAGTATACAAACCTTTTTTCAAGGAAAAAATAATTGTTATTGGTGGCGTGCATACGGCGACCGATGATTTGGCGCAATTTTTAAAAGATAAAGATCTTGGAGCCATACAGCAGTGGTTGAGGCAACAAACCTGGTATGGTACAACAGGCGACATGGAACACCTGAGAAGGTTTTGGCATATTAACTTTGGAAAACGCCCGGATTTTAAACCAAATTATATCGTTCCCAATATGAGTTCCATTGTTCGCTGTTTGAGCAGTGGACATGGCATTGCGGTGGTCCCCGATTTTTTGTCAAAAAAAGAAATTAGCAGTGGAAATATCAAAGTGATATGGGAAGGCTACCATACGATTGAAAACACACTCTATTTGGGGACCAGGAAAAAAACAATTTATGCAGAAGAATTAAGACAAATAGAAGAAATCTTTGTGAAGGAAATGGCAACTGATGCGCCTGCCAGCTCAGCCCGGATTATTTAATTAACAAACTTAATTAAAACTATAAATATCACTTTTACAGCTTCAAATTACAACCAATATCTTTATAAACCAAAACATTTAATAAGTATTTGTTAACATTATTTTTAAAAAAAATAATATTTTTATTGAACGGGTACTTGTATATTAGACTTAATTATACAGAAATGTACAGACCAGGGATTCAACAGATGTTTAACCTTTTAAATATGTAACAAATGCTCTTTAACTCCATCAATTTCGCCTTTTTTTTACCTGTTGTCTTTGCGCTCTATTGGTTTATTTTGCAAAAAAATCTTAAACTTCAAAACTTCTTATTATTAGGTGCCAGTTATTTCTTCTATGCCTGTTGGGATTGGCGGTTCCTGTTTTTGTTAATCTTTTCAACGGTATTAGATTATTATACGGGCATTAAAATAGCAGAAGCAACAAAAGTAAGACTAAAGAAGTTTTGGTTCTGGCTGAGTGTTTCTGTTAACCTGGGCTTTCTGGGTGTATTTAAATACTTCAATTTCTTTTCTGAATCTTTTGCAGAAGCGTTATCCAATGTGGGCCTGCAAGTCAATCCATGGACATTAAATGTTATTTTACCTATCGGTATTTCTTTCTATACGTTCCACGGACTGTCTTATGTGATCGATATCTATAAAGAAAAGATTAAACCCGAAAAGGATTTTATAGACTATTCCCTCTTTGTGAGTTTTTTCCCCCTACTGGTGGCTGGCCCCATTGAGCGGGCGACACATCTTTTACCCCAAATTAAAAGAAAGCGAACGTTTGATTATTCAAGGGCCGTTGATGGACTGAGGCAAATATTGTGGGGTTTATTTAAAAAAATCGTTATTGCTGATAATTGTGCCTATTTCGCAAACATCATTTTTGACAATCCAGCTGAGCAGTCTGGCAGCACATTAGTTCTTGGAGCACTGTTCTTTACCTTCCAGATTTACGGAGATTTTTCCGGCTATTCTGATATCGCCCTCGGTACCGCCCGTCTGTTTGGAATTGAATTATTAAAGAACTTCTCCTTCCCCTATTTTTCCAGGGATATTGCGGAATTCTGGCGAAGATGGCACATCTCCCTGTCCAGCTGGTTCAGGGATTATGTATATATCCCTTGCGGGGGCAGCAGAGGGGGCAACTGGATGAAAGTCCGCAATACCTTTATCATATTTTTCCTCAGCGGTTTCTGGCATGGTGCAAACTGGACGTTTATCATTTGGGGATTATTAAATGCCCTTTATATCATGCCATCCATATTGTTGAACACCAACAGAAGTAATTTAGATATTGTGGCGAAGGGCAAATTACTGCCTTCACTGAAGGATTTCCTGCAGATTTTACTCACCTTTTCTTTAACGGTATTTGCCTGGATATTCTTCAGGGCTACTGATCTTGCCCATGCTTTTCAATATATCGGGGGCATATTTTCTGCTTCCTTATTCCATATGCCAGTGCTGCCGGAATCAGCCTTTATTATTTTGTTGCTGGTCGCCCTGTTTTTCGTCGTTGAATGGTTTGGAAGAGAAGGAAATTTTGCAATCAGCAAGATTTCAATATTTCCTACATCGGTTAGCTGGTCGGTATATTTTGGACTCATTGTGCTCATGTTCATCTTCCAGGGAAAAGAACAGGCATTTATTTACTTTCAATTTTAAAACACCATGCAAAGATTTATCATCAGGATACTCATTTTCATCACATTTATCACCATTGCAGGGGAGCTTATTGTTAGGGTCTTTCAACTTACGCCTGACATACCACACTTATACGTTGACCATACCGGCATACAACGGTACATTCCGGGGCAAACGGGCTACTATTCTAAGGCAAATTCAAAATGGGAGGTGAACAACTACGGCTGGCTGGGGATCGCTGATGTTGAAAATGACTCCATCATTTCCATCATTGGGGATTCCTTTATAGAAAACATGATGAACCCCATCTCCTGCAATCAAGGCAGCATTCTTAAATCTTATTTCAAGGATTTCGGATTCTTTGAAGCAGGCAGATCGGGCGTCACTTTTATTGAGGCCATGCAGATCACAAAATTACTGGACTCGACGATTAAGCCAAAGATGCATCTTATTTATATTGCTGAGGATGATTTCTATGAAAGTGATGCTACTTACCGGTTCAAAGATAGAATGCAGCTGAACCTCACCAGCAATACCATTGTAAATGGTGAACTGAAAGCCCCCGGGATAAAAAGAGTTTTATACAACTGTAAAGTATTATACTATTTATATTTAAGGTTCCCTTTGTTCGTGGATAGTAAAAACAAAGAATCCCATACCACCACCACAGAAGTAAAGACGAAGGAAGTGGATGTAAAAAGCATAAACAGCATCCTTGAATTCTGCATGAAAAACTATGAACTTGAAAAAATAGTATTGGTATTACATCCGGGCACATCCAAAACAGTAGAAACCATGGTCAACAATGCAGGTTTCAAGTCTATTACCTTAAATACTGCAGGTGATGAAAAAAGCTGGACGGTGAGCAGCGTTGATGGCCACTGGTCTTGTTATGGCCACCATCAGGTGGCTAAACAAATCCGTGCCTACCTGACGACTCACATCAAATTAAATTCAACAAAATTAAAGATGGCACTCAACAAATAAAAACAGAAAGTGGGGGCTTTTGGTTGTTATAAGTCAATCAATATGTACTTATACAATATGGCCACTTCAGAAGAGGAGAAATTAAAAACTACCGCATTTTATACTGAGGTTCTAAAGGTTCTCCAACAAAATGGTTTAAACTTTATGCTTGGTGGTGGCTTTGCCATGTACCACTACACAGGAATTGAACGAGACATCAAAGATCTGGATATCTTTTGTAAGGCTTCAGAATATCCAAAGATGCTGAAGCTGCTTGCCGAGAAAGGATTTCAGACTGAACTTACAGATGTGCGGTGGCTCGCCAAAATAATAAAGGATGGAAATTATATTGATATCATTTTTGACACAGTAAACAATATTTGCAAAGTAGATGATTCCTGGTATCAGCATGCTGCTGAGGGCGAGTACGAGGGGATTTCCATTAAATATGTTCCCGCTGAAGAACTCACCTGGTGCAAGCTTTATGTGCAGAACCGCGAAAGATACGATGGTGCTGATGTTAACCACCTTCTGTTAAAATATGGAAAGACGCTGGATTGGGACCGGCTGCTCTTTAGAATGGATCAGCACTGGCACTTGTTACTCGCACAACTGCTGATCTTCCAGTTTGTTTATCCTGCAGATTACCGGGAAATCATTCCCCAATGGTTGTTTGACGATTTAATCGAAAGAGCCAAAGAACAATATGACCTCCCCTCCTGCGTAGAAAAAGTCTGTCGTGGTCCAGTTATTGATCAAACTCAATATGAGGTTGATATAAAACTATGGAATTATAAGGTAAGTACGATAAAAACTACTTAACGATGGAAGACTCACAACATAAACCAATTAGAATAGCCGCAATGGCCGACCTGCATGTCAGGGAAACCGATAAGGGTAAATGGGTTGATTGTTTTAAACAAATTGGGGCCAGTGCCGATATCCTGGTTATCGCCGGCGACCTCACCGATACTGGTGATGAAGGCGAAGCTGCCGTATTGATTGAAGAATTAAAACCATGTTCTATTCCCATTGTGTGTGTGCTTGGCAATCACGATTATGAAAAAGGCCGGCACAAACTTATCCGGCAGATGCTGATCAACAGCAATATCCATGTGCTTGATGGAGAATCTATTGTTATTAAGGGCATAGGCTTCGCCGGAGTGAAAGGATTTGGTGGCGGCTTTGATAAGCACATGCTGTCGATGTTTGGCGAAGGTGCAATGAAAGCCTTTGTACAGGAAGCAGTGGATGAAGCGCTTCACCTGGATCGTGCCCTTGCGCGGTTAGATCAAGAAAATGAGCAGATAAAAAAGATTGCCATTATGCATTATTCGCCAGTTTCTGAAACGGTTAAAGGTGAACCGGAAATCATTTTTCCCTTCCTTGGCTCTTCCAGACTTGCAGAACCCCTGACCAGGAGAAATGTAATGGCAGCATTTCACGGCCATGCACATTCAGGTACCCTTGAAGGCCAGGCTCCCGGCGGCGTAAAAATATTCAATGTCGCACGCCCCATTCTTTTAAAAAGCGGTCACCCCTGTGGTTTCTTTACACTTGAAGTTTGATTCAATTCATCCGTTGACATTTGTCAATAACCATTAGTTTTTGCCGTTAATCCGCTGACAGGCGTCATTCTGCTGTTGACATTTGTCAATTAACCGAGGAATTACTGCTGAAGTCAGGAAAAGTCTCAATTATTAGATAAAGCTGTACAGCATGGTTAATTTAAGCTTAAGGTTTAGGCATGGAAAACTTGAAAACGGTGAATGGCTAACAGAGGCCTGCGCCGGACCTGCTACCGACCTCGTAGCGGAAATCCGGTAGTTGGCCGAAGTCAAACCCCTGCTGGATCAAGCCTTGGTACAACCCATTTTTAAGGATTCTTTTATGGATAGGCAAATCATGCTTAAGCTATCCTCAATGATTGAATAAGGGATTAAAAACCAGGTAAAAAGAAAGGGCCTGTCTTCATG